>NZ_JBPGNZ010000001.1:0-761954 GCF_051133415.1 Nitratidesulfovibrio sp. D1
CGCCCCCGCGCGCCCCGTGAGTTTCCCAAATATTTTGAAATTAACCGGGGGGGGGGGCTTGGCCCCTTTTTCAAACGGGGCCCCCCCCCCTCCCCCCGGCCCCCCACCCTCTCCCCCCAAAACTTTTCCATCGTGGACGACGTAAAAAACGAAATGGGCGCGGATCATTCCGCGCCCTTTCCTTTAGACAAGAAGGGCAGATATTTCCGGACCCCCAATTGAAAAGTTTGGGGGGATGGGGGTACGGGGGAAGGAGACCCTTTTTAAAGGGTCCCTTCCCCCGTTTGCCTTTCTCTATTCCTGCACCTGCTACCCCGCCGACAGCGGCAGGGGGGAGCGGCGTTCCAGCACCTTGACGATGCGGTCGAAGGGCAGCGGGCGGGAGTACAGGAAGCCCTGGGCGTACAGGCAGCCCAGTTCCAGCAGCACTTCGGCCTGTTCGGGCCGTTCGATGCCTTCGGCCACCACCCCCAGGCCGAGGCCCCGGCCCAGGCTGACGATGGACTGCACGATGCCGTAGGCGGCCTTTTCCTCGTGCACGCGGCTGGTGAACGACTTGTCGATCTTGATCATGTCCATGGGGAACTGGCGCAGGTAGTTCAGCGAGGAGTAGCCGGTGCCGAAGTCGTCGAGCACCAGCGAGACGCCCAGTTCCTTGAACTTCCACAGCTTGTCGGTGACGGAATCCACGCCGGTCAGCAGCAGGCTTTCGGTGATCTCCAGCCGCACGTCCAGCGGGTTGCAGCCCGATTCCAGGATGACGGCGGAATAGCTTTCCACCATGTTCCAGCGGCGGAAGCTGCGCGCCGAGATGTTCAGGTTCAGGGCGAATTCCGCCGCCGGTCCGGCCCGTTCGCGCAGGGCGCGCACGGATGCGCAGCCCAGTTCCAGCACGTGCCGGTCCAGGTGGTAGATCAGCCCGGACTCCTCGGCCAGGGGGATGAAGTCCGACGGCGCCAGCAGGCCCAGTTCCGGGTGGTTCCAGCGCACCAGCGCCTCCAGTCCGGTGATGCGCGCGGTACGCAGCGAGACCACCGGCTGGAAGTACAGTTCTATCTCGCCCCGCTCCATGGCCCGGCGCAGTTCGTTCTCGCGGCGCAACTTGTCCGGGGCGGCGGGGACCACGTCCTCGTCGAACAGTTCGTAGCGGCCCTTGCCCGATTCCTTGGCGCGGAACATGGCGAGGTCGGCGTCGCGCAGGATGTCCTCGGCCGAGGTGTACTGCCGGGCACGCACCACCACGCCGATGCTGGCGGCCATGTACACCTCGGTGTCGTGCACCGGGAAGGGGGTGCGCAGCGCGTCCTGGATGCGCTCGACGATGGTGCCCACCTCGGCCATGTCCTCCACGTCGTCCAGCAGCACGGCGAACTCGTCGCCGCCGCAGCGGGCCAGGGTGTCCACCTCGCGCAGGCAGGGCAGCACCCGGTCGGAAAACAGACGCAACAGTTCGTCGCCCGCGCGGTGGCCCAGGCTTTCGTTGACCACCTTGAACCGGTCGATGTCCAGGAACAGCACGGCGAAACGGTAATGGTCGTGCCGCCGGGCGCGCTTGAGGGCGCTTTCCACGCGGTCCAGCAGCAGCACCCGGTTGGGCAGGCCGGTGAGCACGTCGTGGAAGGCGGTCTGGGTCATGCGCTCTTCGTCGCGGGCGGCCGGGTCGCGCCCGGCGCGGCCGTTGCCGCCCTCCAGCGGGGTGACCTGCAACAGCGCGCACGGGGGGTGGCCCGCCTCACCGGTCAGGATGCGCAGGCTCTGCTGCATCCAGCGCTTTTCGCCGTCGGCCCGCAGGAAAGGCCACGAGGTCTCCACCATGGCGCCGGTGGCCTCGCCCATGCCCGCCGCCGCGCGGATGGCCGACACCGAAAGCCACAGCCCGCCGAACTCGCGCAGGGCCTGCCCGGCCACGTCGGGGGGCAGCAGGTCGCGCAGTTCCGTACCGGCCAGCACGCCGTCGGGATAGCCGAAGGCGGCCTCGAAGGCCCGGTTCACCGCCAGCAGCCTGCCCCCGGCGTCTAGCAGGGCCATGCCCGCCACCGCGTCCATGAACGAGGCGCGAAAGCGCACCTCGTCCAGGGCCCTGCGGCCCAGGTCGCGCCGGGCGGCCAGGGCGTCGGCCACGTGGCCGGACACCAGTTCCAGCAGGCGGCGGTCCTCTGCCGAAAAATCAGGCCGGGGCCGCGCGGGCGCGGGGCGCGGCAGGGCCTGCGCCTCGGCCCGGTCAACACGGTCGGCATCCCCTTCGCCTTCCACCCGGCACACGATGGCCCCCAGCACCTCGCCGGTGCGGGTGCGCAGCGGCACGCCCAGCCAGTGGGCGGGCACGGGGTCGGGCAGCAGGCATTCGCCCAGTTCGGCCAGTTCGCGCAGTTCGTCGGCGTCCACGCGCACGGTCTCGCCGCGCAGGTACACCCGCGCCGCAAGGTCGCACGGGGGTGCGGCGTCCCTGCGCCCGGCCGCGTCGGCGGAAGCGTACACGGTGCGGCTGCCGTCGCCGGGGTAGACCACCAGTTGCGGCGGCTCGCCCGGCAGCAGCGAACGGAAGATGCGCGCGAAGGCCAGGGCCAGTCCGTCGGGCTCGGGCTCGTGCAGGGTGGCGTGGGCGATGAGGTGCAGTGCGGCGCGGTAGCGGTCGGGCCGCGCCGTGCCGGGGGCGTGGGCGCCATCGGTGGCGGACCAGCCCACGGGGAAGGGCACGTCGTCGAAGCGGCGCCGGGCCTGGATGTCCGGCCGGTCGCTGCCTCTATCCGTACGGTCCAGCGGGCGGACCAGATGCACCACGTGCAGCGGCAAGCCCAGGGCGTCATGCACCGCGTACAGGGTGACCGAGGCCAGCATGGTGCCGCCGTCGCCGCGCAGGAAGCGCTTGCGCACGCTGCCGCCCTCGTCCTGGCCGGAGGCCACGCGCAGGAACAGCGCCAGCACGTCGGCCGTGCCCTCCAGCCCCACCATGCGGGCGCAGAACAGCGAGGGGATGTCCTCCGGCCCGCAGCCCAGCAGGTCGGCCATGCGGCCGTTCATGTACAGCAGTTGGCCCGCCGGGTCGAACACGCATACGCCGATGCCCGCCGTGCCGAACTGCGCGGCAAGGTCGCCATGGGGCGAAGGACGGGGGACCGGGGAAGCGTGCGGGGCGGCGCATTCGGCGTTCCCGCCCGGTATGCCGGGCATGCCGGACGCCGGGGGCGTGGCCGGTTCTTCCGGCAATGCGCGGGTGGGGGATGTGCCCAGCATGGCGGCAAGGTCGGGCAGCCCGGCGAACGGGGAATCGCCGGAAACGCAAGGGGCGTGCGTCGGCGCCCCGGATATGCCGGACATGCCGGACATGCCGGACATATCAGCCATGCCGGAACGCTCCGGTTCGGCAGGCGGTTCGGAGGCGCCGGAGATAATTTCTGCACCGGAAGGTTCGCGCAACACGTCTCCCCCTGCGGGCAGGAGCCCGCCACATCGACGGTTTGCGATACATGGCCGGAAGAAGACCGGCGGTGCCGTGCCCAGTTCACGGCCTACCGGTAACCCGGAAAAATGGCAAGGAGACCACGCGCGTGCGCAATCCGTGCGTTTCCCGCCGGAGGTGCTCCGTGGGAGGGCGCTAGACGCCGCCCCCCGTGCCCGGCGGGGCCTTTGCGGCGTCCCTGGCGGCGTTTTCCGCAGCCGCCTCCGCACGGGGCGGGCACGGCGGGCAGTTGGCCGGGTCCGCCGTGCGCGGGGCCAGGATGTCGCGGTATTCCTCGCCGTACAGGGTCAGCATGACCATGGTGAAGCTGAGGATGAGCGGTCCGTAGATGATGCCCGCCATGCCGAAGGTCTTCAGCCCGCCCAGGATGGACAGGAAGATGTAGAACACCGAGGTGCCGGAACTGCCGCGCATGAAGTACGGCCGCAGGATGGAGTCTGCCCCGGCCACCACCAGCGAGCACCACAGCGCCAGGAACACCGCGCCCTTCCACTGGCCCATCAGCAGCAGATAGATGGAGGCAGGCCCCCACACCAGGCCCGTGCCTATCACCGGCACCAGCGAGGCGAAGCCCATCACCGTGCCCCAGAACAGGCCGGGCATGCCCACGATGGCCATGCCGACGCCGCCCAGCACGCCCTGCACCACGGCCACCAGCAGCCCGCCCACCAGCACGGCGCGGGCCACGCGGCGCAGGCTCTGGATGATCATGTCCTCCTGCTCCTCGCGCAGGGGGCACAGGTACTTGACCCCTTCCACCATGCGCCTGCCGTCCTTGAGCATGAAGAACATCACCAGAAGCAGCAGCAGGAAGTGCAGGAAAAACAGCATGGTGTTGCCCAGCACGTACGAGCCCCACTGGATCAGCGTCTGCCCCGCCGTGCGTGAAAGCTGCAACAGGCTGGTCTGGAAGTCGATGTGGCTCAGGTCGATGAACGGCAGGTTCACCCGCACCCACGCCAGCCACGGTTCCAGGTTTGATTCCGACAGCAACGCCGCCGGGCCGCCGCCGCTCAGCCACTTGTTGATGGCCGTCACCGTCTGCATGCCCTGGGGAATCAGCAGGGCCACGAACACGCACACCGGAATGACGATGCACACCACCAGTCCCGTCAGCACCAGCAGCGCCGAAAAGATGGAGCTGCCGCGCACCAGCGGCTTGCAGCGCAGGTACAGCGGGTAGCAGATGGCCGAGAACACCGCCCCCAGGATGAGGGTGTGCAGGAAGGATTCCACCAGTTGATAGGCCAGCCACAAGGCCAGCACCAGCAGCAGGAAGAGGAAGTACGAGAACAGGTTGCGCGAGGCGATGACTCGGCTGCCCTTGCCCGGGGTGGTGTTCATGGATGCGTGCCCGTTGGTGGGTGATGCTGCTGTGGGTGTGGACAGGAAGATGGAGAGGCGCGCACGGCCGTGGCCTGCCCTCCGGATGGCCCGGACCGGGGTCCTACATGGCTCCAGCGGGCTTGCCGGCCAGCCCGCAATACCCTTCGTCGCCCTCGGCGTTGCGCTGGGGATGCTTGTAGCGCCACATCATGCACTGGGCGCCGACGCAGAAACGCATCTTGTCGTCGCTGGTCTTCAGGAAGGGACAGTAGCGGAACTTGGCCTCGTTCTGCGGCATGATCATGGCAGCCTCCCCTGCGGGCAGGGCCTGCCTGCGGCCCTGCCCGGCCTGCCCGCACGGCGGGCGGTTGCGGCGCGTACTCCGCTCGAACCGGATCGCGCCATGCCCGATGATACGCAAGACAGGTGCGGAATGCATCCGTTTTCGTGCGCCCCCCTGTGGAAAGCGCGGGGCCTGCCGATAGGACGGATACGGGGTGTCGCATCCCCCGGAAAGGAGGTGCGCCATGCGGATAGACCAGTTCACCGGTGGCGCGGAGGGCATCCTGAACGTGCTGGAGCAGACCCGCCTGATGCAACAGGATGGGCAACAACTCGCGGCCGCGCAGGCAGAGGCCCTTCCCCGGCAGGAACGCCGGGACGCCGGACAGACGCAGACCGAGTCCTCCGTGGCCGTGCGCGGCCTTGGAGAGCACGTGGACGTCACCGTCTGACGCGCGGGCGTCAATGGGCACCGGGGTGCGCCGTGGCGGAACGTTTCCGTGGCGGCGCACCCGACCTTTTGCGGGGAGACGGCAAGACCGCGGCGGGCGCGGATGCCCAGGTGGTGTCACACGAGCAGGAATTTTGTTCTCTGCCAAGGAAGAACAGTTTTTTATGGAGGGAGTGTACTCTTCTCGTACTCGACCGGAATAAAAAACTGTTCTGACCGCCCTGCGCTCGATGCCCGTAAGGCTCGCAGGCTCGCCTAACGGGCACGCTTCGCGCCCTTCGGGTCGGCTAGGCAGAGGACAAAAGGACGCTCGTGACGACACCACCTAGGAGAGCAGGCGCATCAGGTCGTCCAGCCCCGTGGCCGGGTCGAACGCACCCAGATCGTGTCCGGACGGCGCATCGGGGGCCATGCCCTCTTCCGCCGGGTCCGGCGCGGCGGGGCGGCCCAGCACGGCCAGGCACATCCGGTCCATCAGGCGCACCCGGCGGCGCGCCTCGGCGGCGTCCAGGGCCGGGGCGTGCACCCCCTGCAACATCAGGATTTCCATGTTCAGGCGGCCCAGCCGTTCCGTGAACTCGTCGGCCTCGCGCGCCGCTCGGGACAGGCGTTCGCGCCGGGCGGAAAGGGCCGCGTGCGCGCTTGCGCCGGGCGGCAGGTCGTGCAGCAGGTCCAGCCACAGGGCCAACGCCTCGACGTAGCCGGGGTCGGACGGGGGCATGCGCTGGATGAACCGCAGCACCAGATCGGGGCGGGATTCGCGGGCGGTTCCCGCAGAGTATCCGGCGGCGGAAACGGCCGGGGTTTCGGCAAGCTCGAACCGGGCGTCGCGCAGGGCCAGACGCACCGCGAGGGCTTGCGGTTCCGGCAGGGCGTGCGACACGGCTTCGGCGATACCGGCGGGAATGGCCCGGTCCAGCCGCAAACGGCGCACCAGTTGGGCCATGGCCCAGCCGGGCACGGGCAGCACGAGGCGCGCCGCGTGCGGGGCGTGTTGCGGTTCGTTACCGGTCTCGGACAGGTGCAGCACGGCCGGGCTGTCCGGCGGCAGCAACCGCAACACCGCTGCGGAGAGGGAAGACGCGATGGCGGGGTCGGGGTCAGGGACAGAATCGGGGGCGGATTCGGACGCGGTCCAATCGGCATGGACCAGCAACCGTTCCACGGTCAGGCGCAACGCCGTGTCGGGATAGAACAGGTATTCGAGGGCGGTTTCGGCGTCGGCAGCGGGCTGGTCGGTGGTTCCATCCTTGCCGTGCCCGGCCGTGCCCGCACCCCGGCCTTCCGGTGCGGCCCCCAGCAGCGGGGCCAGCCGCGCGGCGGCCTCCGCCCCCGGCAGGGCGGCAAGGCCGGGCAGGTCCAGTTGGGCTTCCAGAAATGCGCAGGTCTCGGGACCAAAGCGCACCCCGGTGGCCAGCCACCGCCGCACCGCATCGGCGATGCGCGGGGCCAGCGGGCCGGACACTCCAGACGAGCCGGACGGGCCAGACGGGCCGGGCGTCAGACCTTTTCGGCGGCCTTCACCTCGTTCCACAGCGCGTCCTTTTCCTCGAAGGAAAGGTTGGGGAAGTCCAGCCCGCGCTCGCGGGCCAAGGCTTCCATGCCCTCGAAGCGGCGCAGGAACTTCAGGGTGGCGTAGTCCAGCGCGGCGTTGGCCTTGATGCCCTTGCGGCGGCCCAGTTCCACGATGGTGAACAGGAAGTCGCCCAGTTCCTGCTCCTGGCGCTCCTTGTCGCCGCTGGCCGAGGCGTCCAGCCATTCCAGCCATTCGGCCTCCACCTGCTGCTCCACGTCCTCGTCGCTCTCCCAGGTGAAGTCCACGCGGGCGGCCTTGGAGTGCAGGCGATACGCCTTGACCAGCGGGGGCAACCCCTTGGGCAGGCTGTCGAACACGCCCTTGGGGGTCTCTTCGGCGGATACAGCCTTCCCGTCGCCGTCACCATCGCCATCGGCCGCGTCGGCCATGGCCGCGGCCTTCTCCTCGCGCTTGATGCGCTCCCAGTTGCGCAGCAATTCCTCGCGGCTGGCGCATTCGCCTTCGGCGAACACGTGCGGATGGCGGCGGATCATCTTGGCGGCGTTGCCTTCCATGGCCTCGTCCAGGGTGAACTGGCCCTTGTCGGCGTACAGCCTGCCGATGAACGCCAGCAGGAACATCACGTCGCCCAGTTCCTCGCGCACGTCGTGCACCTTGCCCGAACGGATGGCCTCCACCAGTTCGAAGCATTCCTCGATGACGTAGTCGGCCAGCGATTCCGGGGTCTGTTCACGGTCCCACGGGCAGCCTTCGGGGGCCAGCAGGCGGTCGATGACGTCGATGACGGCCTGAAGGCCCTGGGGAGAGGTCGGGGACGCGGGTTCGGTGCTCATGGTCTGCAATCCGTCGGATGCCCGGCGCGGCCGGGCGTTGGGGGTGGGGTTGGGGAGCCGGACCGGCCTGCGCCGTCCGCCTGAAATCTGGACCGGCGCGCGCCGTCCGTCAGAACAGTTGTTGCGGCAAAAACGTCTTCACGTAGCCGGTGATCATTGAAAGGTACGGTATCACGCGCGAATCGCGCACGAAGGCGGCGTCGGGCAGAAAGTGCAGCAGCACGGCCAGCAGGATGGAGCAGATCAGCAGCCCCTTGGCCGCGCCCATGACCCCGCCCGCCATGTGGTCCAGCCACCCCGCAAAGGTGATGACCAGCAGCTTGCGGATGATGCGCGCCACGATGGCCACCACCAGCAGCACACCCAGGAACACGCCCACGTAGGCGATGACGTTGACCCAGCCGGGGTCGCCCACCACCTTGGCCACGTGGGGCGCGGCGTCGCCGTGGTGGCGGTTGGCCAGGATGAACCCGCCGATGACGCCCACCAGGCCCGCCACCTCTTCCACGAAGCCGCGAAACAGCCCGCGCAGGACGAACAACCCGACGATGATCAGGAAGGCTGCGTCCAGCATGTTGAAATTCATTCGGTTTCCTTGGGACGAGGGGAGTTGGGACCCGGCGGCGGGCCGGAGAAAAGAGGCGGATGCGGACCGCGCGCGGGCAAAGGCGGACAGGCGTGAACCGGAGCGTGGCCGGGCGGCGACTGGGCACGGGCCTGTCGCGGCCTTGCCGGGCTCCCGTCCGGTCCCCCATCCCGTCCCTGTACGGGCACGTACCTATCAGAACTCGCCCCGAAGGGGAAGCAAGGCGGCCCCGGCGGGCCACCGGCGGCGAAGGGGGCGGTGCGGGGCAATGCTGTTGCATGCGCCCGGTCATTTCCTGTACTATGCTTCGGGTCCGTGTTGCCCCCGGCGCCCTTTCGCGCCGACGCCCCCCGCCACCGGGCCGGGCGGCACCGGACGGAACACGTCCGGCCAGCCCGCCGCCGCGCGGGCGGCGAGCCGGACCGCCACACTGGCGGCGAGCCCATCGGGCCAGGCACGAAGCCCCGCACGGAGCCTCATGACACGCATCAGCATCACAGACCTGAAGCCAGGCATGCGCGTGGCCGACGACATCCGCGACGGCAACGGACGCCTGCTGTTCAAGTGCGGCGACGTGCTGTCGCCCGCCGGTCTGCGCATCCTCAAGATATGGGGCGTCACCGAGGCCGCCGTCATCGGCGAGGACGACGGCGGGGACGACATGCCGCCCACCGTGGCCGCCCGCTTCGACGAGGCCATGGAGCGCACCCGCGCCCACTTCGCCCTGCACGACCCGGCCAACCCGCACGTGGCCGCGCTGCTGCGCCACTGTGCCATGCGCCTTGCCGCCATGCCCGCGCCGTGGCCCCCCGCCCCCGGCGACGCCCCCTGCCCCGCGCGGCCCGACCCCGCCCCCCGGCCGGTGACGCTGGAATCCGTGCTGCGCGAGGACATGCGCTTCGGCACCCTGCCCAGCGTGTTCCACCGCCTGGTGGAGGTGGTCAACGACCCGCGCAGTTCCGCCGCCGACGCGGCCGAAATCATCTCCAAGGACACCGACCTTTCCGCGCGCCTCCTGCGCATCGCCAACAGCGCCTACTACGGGCTGCGGGCGCGCATCGAAACCATCACCCGCGCCGTGTCCATCATCGGCACCAACCAGCTGGTGTCGCTGGCCATGGGGGTCAGCGTGGTCACGGCCTTCCGGGGCGTGCCGCAGGACCTGGTGGACATGCGCGCCTTCTGGACCCACTCCATCGCCTGCGGCGTGGCCGCGCGCATCCTGGCCGGGCTGCACCGCATGGGCAACGGCGAACGGTTCTTCGTGGCCGGGCTGCTGCACGACCTGGGGCGGCTGGCCATCTACGGGCAGTTGCCCGAGCACGGGCGGCTGCTGCTGGCCGAGGCCCGCTCGCGCGGGACCACGGTGCGCTCGCTGGAGCGCGACATCGTCGGCTTCACCCACGACGAGATGGGCGGGGCCATCCTGCGGCAATGGAAGTGCCCGGTCTCGCTCGAACGCAACGTACAGCGCCACCATACGCCCGAACGCTCCAGCGGCAGCAGCGAGCCGGCCATCATGGCCGTGGCCGACCTGCTGGCCAACGCCCTGTGCCACGGCACCAGCGGCGAAGTGCTGGTGCCGCCCCTGTCCGACGAGGGCTGGGCCGCCCTGGCCCTGCCCCCCGGCGCGGTGGTGCAGACGGCCAACCAGATGGAATATCAGGTGCTGGAAATCATCAGGTTCCTGGAAACGCATGACTAGCAACGACCCCACCTTCGGCAGCGCGGGCCTGCACGCCCGGCTGCGCCATCTGGAAGACCAGGCCCGGTTCACGCTCGACGTGCTGGACATGGCCTTCAACCTCGGCGACTTCCAGACCTGCATCAACCGGCTGGAAGAGCCCTCGGCCCTGCTGGACGAGGCGGTGGCGCGCATCGGCGAACTGGTGCAGTTCTCGGTCACCGCATTCTACCTGGTGGACGAGCACACTTCGGACTTCGTGCTGGGCCTGTGCCGCCCCAGCGAGGAAGGCCCGGCCATCGAACGCGAGGTGGAGCGGCTCATCGAGACCGGGGTGTTCGCCCTGGCCGTGCGCGAGAACCGGCCCATCACCGTGTATTCCTCGGACAACAGCCACCGGCTGGTGCTCAGCGTGCTGGCCACCACCTCGCGCGTGCGGGGCATGTTCATCGGGGCCATGCCGCGCACCGAAAAGAACCTTTCCGGCATCCTGCTCTCGCTGCTGTCGCTCATCCTCAAGCACTGCGCCAACGCCATCGAGAGCTTCGAGCTGTACCGCCTGCTGCGCGAGCACGACCGCCGCCAGCGCGAATTCATCGACACCCTGTCCGTCACGGTGTTCGAAACCGACCCGGCGGGCATCCTGCGCTCGCTGAACCGCGCAGCCGCGACGCAGTTCGGCATCGACCCCGCCGCGCTGCCTCCGGCGGCGGGCCTGCTGGACCTGCTGGCCCCGGACGAGCGGCCGCGCATGGCCGCCGCCATCGCCGAGGCGTTGCGCAACGGCCAGCCCGCGTCGCTGGCCTGCGAGGCCCAGCATGCCTCGGGCGCCACCTTTCCCGCCGTGCTGCACCTTGCCCCGTGCATGCACGACGGGCTGTGCACCGGCCTGCGCGGGGTGCTGGGCCGCCGCCCCGTGGAATAGCCCCGCCCCGCCCCACCCCCTTGCGGTGCGTACCGCAGCCTGTTAGTGTTCGCATACCCGATACTCGCCGGACCATGACGCACCGGCGGGCATACCGGCCAAGCCCGCATCGCCGTGCGGGTCCGCCGCCCCTCGGAATTGCCATGTCCACCCCGCCCAGCATCCTGGTCATCGACGACGACCCGCAGGTCCGCGGCTCGCTGGCCGATTTCCTGTCGGACAGCGGCTACGGCGTGCTCCAGGCCGGGGATGGCCGCGCCGGACTGGACGCCTGGGAGGAGCACGGGCCGGACCTGGTGCTGGTGGACCTGCGCATGCCGGTGCTGGACGGACTTTCGGTGATCCGGGCCATCACGGCCTCGGGCCGGGGCACGCCGGTGGTGGTGGTTTCCGGCACCGGCGTGCTGCGCGATGCCGTGGCCGCCCTGCGCGAGGGCGCCTGGGACTACCTGGCCAAGCCCGTGGAAGACATGGGCGCCCTGGAACACACCGTGGAGCGCTGCCTGGAGCGGTCCCGCCTGCTGGCGGAGAACGAGGCCTACCGGGCCGGTCCGGAGGCGCGCATCGCCGAACGCACCCGCGAACTGAGCGCCGCCTACGACCGGCTCAGCGGGATGCTGGAGGCCACGGTGGATTCCCTGTCGCGGGTCACCAACCTGAAGGACGCCTACACCGGCACCCATCAGGCCCGGGTCACCGTGCTGGCCACGGCCATGGCCCGCAGGCTGGGCATGCCCGGCGACGAGGTGGAATCGGTGCGGGTGGCGGGCATGCTGCACGACATCGGCAAGCTGTGCATCCCCGCACAGTACCTGCTGAAACCCACCGTGCTCGACGCCCACGAGATGGCCTTCATGCGCCAGCACCCCCAGTTCGGGCACGACATCCTGGAAAGCATTCCCTTTCCCCACCCCGTGGCGCGCATGGTGTTGCAGCACCATGAACGGCTGGACGGTTCCGGCTATCCGCACGGGGTGTCCGGCGACGCCCTGCTGCCGGGGGCGCGCATCCTGGGCGTCGCCGACGTGGCCGAGGCCATGTGCTCGCACCGCCCCTACCGCCCGGCCCACTGCGTGGAAGCGGCCATGGACGAGCTTGCCTCCGGCAGCGGCAGGCTGTACGCCCCGGACGTGGTGGACGCCTGCCTTGAACTGCTGCGCGGCAACCACGCGGGCCTTCCGGAGGTGGCCGAAGTGCTGCGCCAGTTGCGGAACGGCGACGCCGTGTGCTCGTAAGCGCGCAGAACGCGCGCCAGCCTGAAGCCACCCCGCCAAGACATGACCGGGACCGCCCCCGCAGGGACGATCCCGGTCTTCATTTGCACGTGTGCGCGCCGGAGGGCGCGCCGCGTCAGGCGTTCTCGCTCTGCATCTGCCCGATGATGGCCTTCAGCCTCTGGGCCTGCGCCGCAAGCTCGCTCACGGCCAGGGCCGACTGGCGCATGGCGTCGCTGGTTTCGGCGGAGATGCGGTTCACTTCCTCCACGGCCCGGTTGATCTCGTCGGACGCGGCGGACTGCTGCTCGCTGGCGGTGGCGATGGAGCGCACCTGATCGGACACGGAATCGGCCAGGGACACGATGGCCGACAGCGACTGGCCCGCCTCGCGCGCCCTGCCGGTGACGCTTTCCACCTCGCGCACCGTCTCGCCCACCTGGGCGATGCTCACCCTGGCCCCCTGCTGGATGCCGCCGATGGCCTCGCCCACCTCCTTGGTGGCGGTCATGGTCTTTTCGGCCAGCTTGCGCACCTCGTCGGCCACCACGGCAAAGCCGCGCCCGGCGTCACCGGCGCGGGCCGCCTCGATGGCCGCGTTCAGCGCCAGCAGGTTGGTCTGGTCCGCGATGTCGGAAATCACCCCCAGGATGGCCCCGATGCGCTCGGCGCTCTTGCCCAGGGCGTCCATGTCGCGGTTCAGGGTTTCGGAATGGCGCTGCACCACGCCGATGCCGCCGATCATGTCCTCCACGATGCCCGACCCGGCCGCAGCCTTGGACTTGGCGTCGTTGGCGGTGTCGGCGGCAAGGCCCGCGCTGCGGGCCACCTCCAGCACGGTGGCGTTCATTTCCTCCATGGCCACGGCGGTCTCGCCGGTGCGGCGGCTTTGCAGTTCCGCCCCGCGCGAGGACTGTTCGATCTGCGCCGAAAGCTCTTCCGAGGCGGCGGACACGATGTCCACGATGCCTTCCAGTTCGCTCGCGGCGTGCAGCATGCCCTCGCGCCGGGCCTGTTCGGCGCGGGCGCTGGCGGCCTCCGCCTCGGCCATGGCCTGCCGGGCCTTTTCCGTCTCTTCCCCCGCAAGGCGGGTCTGCTCCAGGGCCTCGCCGATCTTGTCCTTGAGCGTGGCCACCATGGAGCGCAGGGCGTCGGCCAGTTGGCCCACCTCGTCGCCGGTGCGCACGGTGAGTTCGGAATCCAGGTCGCCCCCGGCCACTGCCGTGGCATAGGCGGTGGTGCGCGAGATGGGCCGCGACAGGGCGCGCGACAGCAGCCAGGCCACCGCGATCATCACCGGCAGCACGCCCGCCATCACCGCCAGCGACGAATTGGTCACCCGGTCCTGCACCTCGATGATGCTGGCCACGGGCATGCCGATGAACCACATGCCGATGGTCTTGCCCTCCATGTCCAGGATGGGCCAGTACGCCGTCTCGTATTCGCTGCCCAGAATCACGTTGCGCGCAAGGAACGTCTTGCCCGCGTTGAACACCGTCTCCATCACCCTGGGGTTGTCCATGCGCGTGCCGACGGCCCGCTTGCCGTCGCGCACGATGGTGGTCATGACGCGCGTGTCGCCCTTGAACACCGTGACCTCCAGGCCGGTGAACGACTTCAGGTCGTCCACGAAGCCCTCGCGCACCAGCGAGGTGCCGATGGCCACCGTGCCGATCACCTTGCCGTCCCGGCGGATGGGCGCCCCCGCCCGCAGGGTGAACGGCACCACAGTGCCGGAGATGACCCCCACCGAGGCTTCGCCGCGCAAGGCGCGCCGCACGGTGTCCTGGTCCAGCACCGAATCGCCGGTCTTGTCGGAGTGCCCGCGCGCCAGCACGTTGCCCTTGTCGTCGGTGACGGTCATGAAGTCCGACCCCACGTCGCGCATCAGCCGCCTGGACAGTTCCACCGCGCGCGGGCCATTGCCCTCCGCCACGGCGGCGACGAAGTCCGCGTGCTGCGCCACCAGGGCCACTTCCTCCAGGAACTTGGAGGAACGGTCGCCGATGTTGCGCACCACCACGTCGCGCAGCCGGGTCACCGCCTGCGCCGATTCGTCGGCGAAACCGCGCTTCATGAAGTGGTGAGCCGTGCCGAAAATGGCCGCCGCCGTCAGCAGCACGATACAGATGACCATGATGAGCAGTTTGCGGAGAATCGTCAGTTTCATGCACGCCTCGCACGGTAACAAGGTGAGTGTGTACTGCACTTATCGGACAACCACTCACGAACATTAGGGAACACGTGCTCGTCAACTGCATGCCGGAACCGTGCCGGGCGCCAGGTCAGGGCGTCAGGCCGGGGCGGGACCGGCCGCCTGCCTTTCGAGCCATATAACGGACATGTCGGATAGTTGTCTCCTTCCGTCAACCAAAAGTCGCGCGCGGGGCACGGATTGTGTCACCATGTCCCGTGGGCGCGCGCATGGCGTGCGCGTACGGCTTCGCACGGGCGGAAAAACAGGGGGGAGAAAGAAAGATGGCGGGTCAGTTGCTGTTGCGCAGCGAAATGGAGTGCTTCTGCAACAGCTCGTACAGCCGGGCGCGGGAAAGGCCCGAAAGGGCGATGGCCGAGGCGATTTCGCCCCGGCTGCGGCGGATGAGTTCCATGAGGTAGGCGGATTCCATGCGGTCCATGGTCACCTCGCGCGCGGAGCGGAACGAGGGGAACACCTCGTTGGCGAAACCGAAACCTTCCCGCTCCACGGGCGGCGGGCAGGTGTCGGACGGCATGGCCGCCATGGCGGCAGGCACCCCGCGCGGGGCGGAGGACGACGCCCCCGAGACGCCGCCCGCGCCCGCCGGGACGGGGAATCCCGGCGGTCCCGACGGGCCGGACATTACGGATGGGCCGGACATCACGGACGGGCCGGGCGGGCCATAGGCCACGGACGAGGCGGGCGCTCCCGGCAGACCGTACGAGCCGGGTTCCGCCGCCGGTCCGCTGCCGTTGCCCCCGGCCCCGGCCCCGGCCCCGGCTCCTGTCCATGTCCCGGACGCCGGAAGGTGCTCCTCTTCCTCATGCTGGCGTGCGGGTGACGGGTCGCGCCGGGCGCGCATGACGTGCCCGCGAATCTCCACCGGCAGGTGCTGCGGGTACAGCCGCTGCTCGGCAAAGGCCGCCTGCACCGCGTAGTGCAGGGCGTTGATCATGTCGCGCACGTTGCCCGGCCAGTGGTAGATCTGCAACGCATCCACGAAGTCGGGCGACATCTGCTTGGCGGCCAGACGATGCTGGCGGCAGATGCGGTCCACGTAGTGCCGGGCCAGCGGTTCGATGTCGTCGCGCCGTTCGCGCAGGGCGGGCAGTTGGATGATGCGCGTTTTCAGACGGTGGTACAGGTCCTTGCGGAAGGCCCCGCGCCGTACCATGTCCTCGATGTCGCAGTTGGTGGCGGCCACCAGGCGGAAGTCGCTGCGCACCTCGTTGCGGGCGCTGATCGGGCGGAAGGTGCGTTCCTGCAGCACCCGCAGCAGCGACTTCTGCACCGAAAGGTCAAGGTCGCCGATTTCGTCCAGAAAGATGGTGCCGCCGTCGGCCTGCTTGAACAGGCCGTCGCGGGCGGCGTCGGCCCCGGTGAACGAACCGCGCTCGTGCCCGAACAGGATGCTTTCGGCCAGGGTGCTCGGCAGGTTGGTGCAGTCCACCACGATGAACCCGCGCCCGGCGCGCTCGCTGTTCTCGTGCACGGCCCGGGCGAACAGTTCCTTGCCGGTGCCCGTCTCGCCCAGGATCAGCACGTTGGTGTCGGTGCGGGCGGCCACGCCCAGCGAATGCAGGCAGCGTTCCAGTTGCAGGCTGGTGCCGATGATGTCGCCGCGCTTGATATTGGCCTGGCCGATCAGGGCCACCTTGGCGGCGTGGTGGTACAGGCAGCGTTCCAGCACCTGGCGCACGGTGGCTTCGTCGAAGGGGGGCAGCAGCACATCCCACGCCCCGGCGCGGATGGCGTCTTCCGCCCTGGACCCGGCGCGCTCGGCCGTCAGGGCCAGCACCTCGGGCTGGCTGCGCATGGCGGCCAGTTCCGGCAGGCAGGCCAGGCCCTCCGGTCCGGGGGTGTCCACGTCCAGCAGCACCACGTCGCACGGGCGGCGGCGTCCGCTGGCCACCGCCTCCTCGCAGGTGGAGACCACGCGGCATGCATGCCCGGCAGCGGTGACGGCGGGCACAAGGTGTGCCCTGTACTGTCGCGTGGGGTCGATCACCAGAACGTCTGCCATGGTCCCCTTCCGCCGGCCACATCCGCCGGCCCCCGATCGTGCGCCACCGCGCCGCATGCCTTGTGCCCGCACGTCATGCGCGCCCGGACATGCCAGGCCGAGCCCGGAACATCCGGAATAGCCGCACCGCCCTGTGGCGATGCGGCCCCCCCCGTGCCACCAACGCGGACCACGCCACGCGTAGCTGTCCGCATGCTATGCCACAGCATTGTTTTTTCGGAAAGGGGGCTAGATTTGCGCAGGACAACATTACATCGTCCGCAGCCCCCCTTCCGCCCCCTGTTCGGGGGGCCCTGTCCGCCTTCTCCGGACGCACACCGGTCCGGCCGGACCGGCACCGTGTCCGCCACGGCCGGAAACGCGCCTTGAAGAACAATTTTAACATTCTGTTATAATGAGATAATTTGTCAAACTGACCTGATCTGCCTTCACGGATGGCACGGACTTTTCATATCTTGGCGTCAAGCGTCATTGTCTGCCTTTTGTGGACAACACGGGAGATCCACCATGAGAAGATTCCGCGAACTTCGCGTTCCCCACGACCTGCTGAAGCGCATCGACGTCGCCGCGGAAGAAATGGGCATCACCACGACGGCCCTCGTGGAAGGGCTGCTGGAGCGCTACCTGCTGCGCCGCGACGCAAAATCGCGGGACGACGCGGACCGGCGCGCCTTCGAACGCCACCCCATCCGCCTGCCGGGGGTGGTGTACGTCACCGAGCCGGACGGCCACTACGGGCGCTACCAGCCCGTGGAACTGTACGATATCTCGCTGAACGGCGTGGGCTTTCGCATGCCCCCCAATTCCGAACTGGACGTACGGCTGGCCGACGGCGAATTCGAGGTGATCTTCCGCCTGGACGACAGCAACCCGCCGGTGCGCATGCGCTGCCGCAGCACCCGCAACGAGCGCGGCAAGGGCACCACGCGGGTGGGGGCCTCCTTCATCGGCGGCGACACCACCAGCCATACTCTCATGGAACGCTACTTCGTCCAGTAGCCGCCCCGCCGCCACCCGCCGACCGCCACTCGCCCGCCGCCGCGCGCCCCCGAAGACACCATGGGACGCGCGCGGAATGCCTTTGCCCTCCCTTGTCCCCCTTGTACTCCCCTTGTGTCTTGACGCGCCCCGCGCCTTTCGCGCAAAGTCTCGTCCACGACGATGCCGGACATCGCCCGCCAAACAGGCGCGGGCACCGGCTCGGGCCTCCCGCGAGCGCGCGGCGGCGCTCCGGCGCGCCGCGTCACGCCCCACACGAGCACACCCCCAGGAGACAGGGACATGGCGGAACATATTGTGGAAAAGCTAGAGGTACAGCCCTACTTCGACGTGGAACTGCTGATGAACACCAGCCAGGAGACGCGCATCGGCGGCGAGGTGATGACCCGCCTGATGCAGCGCTGGGAAGCCTGGATGGACAAGCTGCACGCCCTGCGCATCGACACCGGCAAGATCCAGTATTTGGCGGTGTGGCTGGACAACGAGGTGGAGGACGACGTGGACAACGCGTGGGAGACCTCCCCCTCCGACGCGTTCATCATCAACTCCCTGGCCCAGACCATGGTCATGAGCGCCGTGCACATGCTGCTGCCCGAGGTGGAGGACGTGGGCTGCGCCCCGGCCCCCAAGCCCACCGACAAGCTGCGCGCCGCGCTGGAGGCCGAGGGCCTGCCCTACAGCGGCGAAGGCCCCACCCTGTCGCGCCGCTACGCCGTGGTGACCCATTTCCCGTTCAAGGGCGGCTGCGAAATCTGCACCTTGCTCAAGGACTGTCCCAAAGGCTCGGGCGCGGCGGGCGCGCCGTCGTCCATCGTGCTGCCGGGGTACGAGCCGGGCCACGACTAGCCGCGCGAGCGCGGCCCGCCGGGACGGAACACGGACCGGACCGGGATGCGGAATGCACGGGGCCATGGCGCGGATCGGCGTCATGGCCCTTTCCGTTGCCGGTCCCGGCGGAACACTGCGATGCCTGCCCGTTGCCGCCGCCCCACGGAATGGCGCCGCCTTTACTTCACCCCGCGACTACCCTAGAATGCGCGCCCAAGGAACCGGAGCAGGACAGCCCGGAGGCATGCATGTCCACGGATTTCGCCATGCAGTTTCCCGGCGGACGCCGGATGAGCATCGGGGGACTTCGGGCCATGTCCGAACCGCCCGAGCCGTGGCGCGGCCCGCCCTATCTGGCGCCGCCGTCCCCTTCCCTGCTGGACAAGACCCAGGCCGTCGTTGACGACATGGAGGCCGATGCGGCCGCCGAGCGGGCGCGGCTGGAGCGGGCAGGCTACAGCCCGCCCAAGGGCGATATCCGCCACCTGAGCCCGCTGGCCGTGCCCGAGCGCATCGAGGGCACGCTGGTTTCGCTGATCGGCTGACGCGCGTCACTCCGTCCGATCCGGCCAGCCCCATACTTTCCCAAGGAGCGTCCATGAGTCAGGACCCGAAATACCCGACCCGAATCCGCTACGAATACGAACACGATCCCGGCGTGCGGCTGGAGTACGCCCACGGCGTGTGGGGCGGCATCAACCCGCAGGGCGAGATCGAGATGAGCTTCTACATAGAAACCGACAAGATGCCGCCGTTCTCCGAACGCCTGGTGGCGCCCGACGGCAGCTTCGGCCACGAGGTGGCCCCCTACGACGAGAACCTCAAGGTCATCACCCGTCACATCCGTTCCAAGGTGGTGCTGAACTACCACACCGCCCGCGCCGTCCTGGAATGGCTGGAGGAAAAGGTGGAAACCCTGGAAATGGAAGAGGAAGGCGGCATGATGTACGAGGGCGAAGGCGCCCTGGAACAGTAGGGGCTATCTCCAAATTGTCTTTTTGCCCGTTGGCTTCGTCAAACTTCGCCTGTCATAGCGTTGCTGTCCTTATCCGTAAGACTCGCGCCATGCGCTCGCCTAACGGCTAAGGCTCGGTCAAATACGATAAGAGCATGCGTTGCGGTCGCCATCCGTAAGGCTCGCAAGCTCGCCTAACGGCTGCCGCACTCCCTCATGGCAGGCTCGTTTTCCTTGCCAACGAACAAAAATCCTGATTTGGAGACAGCCCCTACCCTCGCCCCATGATTCCGGAAGCAGCGAAGCCCCTGGCGCAAATGCGGCAGGGGCTTTTTTCGTGGCGCGGAACGTGTGCGGCCGGGCTGTTCGGGAGTGCGGAACGTCTCCCCCGTCAGCCGTCCTGCCGCCCGCGCGGCCTGCCCGTCACGCGGGCCAGCAGCGGACGCAGCCGGGACAGCACCGGCTCGGCCAGGTCCGGGGCCAGGCGGCGCGCCAGCAACAGGTACGCAACGGCGAACACCGGGCCGCTGGCGGCCAGCGCCAGGAACGCGCCCCACACCTGCCCGGCCGGGGTGGCCGGGGCCAGCAGCGGCGCATACGCCAGCGCGGGCCATGCGGGCAGCGCGGCCGCCGCGCACAGCGCCGCCGATTTCGCGCCCCACCCGACGATGCCGGAAAGCCCGCCGCCGCCATGACGCCTGCGCCAGACAAGGGCCAGCGCCACGGTATACACGGCCACGGCAACCGTGCCCGCCGCGGCCACGCCCAGGGTGCCCCGCGCCCCGGCGTGGCCCGCCAGCACGTACAGCGGCAGCGCGGCCAGGGTGGCCAGGGTGCCCACCACCGCCGGGGTCACCGTATCCTGATGGGCGTAGAAGGCCCGGCCCACCACCTGCTGCACGGCCCAGAAGGCCACGCCGCACAGCATCACCCGCAGCAGGGGCGCGGAGGCCAGCGTTTCGGCGGCGGCGAACCCGCCCCCCTGAAAGATCAGGCGCATGGTGGGCTCCGCCGCCAGCAGCATCCACGCGGACAGGGGGATGATCACCGCCAGCGCGTTGCGCAGGGCCGTGGACAGGGTGGCGTCGAAGGATTGCGCCTCGCCCCTGGCGGCCAGCGCGGCCAGGAACGGGTACGAGGCCACCCCGGCGGCCTGGGCCACCACGCCCACCGGCACCAGCATGATGCGCCGGGCGTAGTTCAGCAGGCTCACCGCGCCCTCGCCGGTCATGGAACCGAAGATGCGCACGAACTGCTCGTCCAGCACCACCACCGACTGGCCGATCATCAGCGGCAGGGCCAGCAGGGCGAAACGGCGCACGCCGGGATGGCGCAGCACCGGGCGCAGCCGCACCCCGCCGCCGCGCGCGGCGGCCAGCAGCGGCAGCCCGAAGCTGCCCAGCGCGGCGCCCGCCAGCACGCCCCAGCAGAAGCCCTCCATGCCGCGCGCAGGGGCCAGCGCCCACGACAGCACGCCACCGCCGATGATGCACCCGTTGTACACCAGCGGCCCCATGGCGGGCACCGCGAACTGGCGGCGCATGTACAACAGCGCGGTGACGCACGCCCCCGGCAGAAAGAACGCCTGCGCGGGCAGGATGATGCGCAGGAAGCGCACCAGCCGGGCCGTGGAAGGCGCGTCGAAGCCCGGCGCGGCCACGCGGGCCAGTTCCGGCGCGAACCACCACGCCACGCCGGTCAGCAGGCAGATGGCGATGGCGATCCACCAGAACGCGGCGGCGAAGAAGCGCCAGCCGTCCTCCGGGTCGCGCTCGAAGCGCTCCGACAACAGGGGAATGAGGGTGATGGAGAAATACCCGCCCGCCAGCAGGTAGTTGATGAAGTCGGGCACCACGAAGGCGGCGAAGTAGACGTCCGCCTCCACCGTGGCGCCGAACAGGTAGGAGATGACCTTGTCGCGCACGAGGCCCATGAACCGCGACACGAAGACGCTGGCCGCCATGATCAGGGCGGCGGCGCCCATCTGCTGGGTGCGGGTGAACAGCTTCATGCGGCGGCGGGCTCTCCTGTGCTACGTGCGCGGTACGCAGGAACCACTACCCCATACCGCCCCGATTGACCATACGGAGAGGGGCGTGCACCAAGGCAACGAGCGCCCGGGTAAAGGCGTTCGGAAGGCCGCCTGGCCGCGCAACCACATTTTTTTCAGCAGTGGTACTACACGAGACTACCTTTTACACAAATTAACACATTGAAAAATTTACTATACAAGTATTTCCTGATTTCCTGTTCATCCATTGACAACTGTGCACTCAACCGCTAGATATGCCCCATTCATGGAGAGAGGCGCGAGGGTACGGCCCTGTGACCGCCCGGCAACCTGCCCTGACGTGACGCCGTCGGTCGGGACAAGGTGCCAACACCGACCGTGTAGCGCACGGGATCATGATCGCGGGCTTGCGGCGTCGGCCTCTCCACGCGAGGGGCTTTTTTGTTTTTGGGGCATCGGCAGGCCGCTGGGGCCGCACGGTGCATGTGGGTGGATTTCAGGCCAATTGCGCACCCACAGAAAAAAAATGCAGCTAACAGGCCGTCGCGCCACGGGGGCCGCCGAATCACCCAGCCGGAACATCCGGCGGGCACGGTGGACAGCCCAAGGGCGCGCGGTGGTCCGCCGGCCCAGCCCCCGGCGGATTGACCACGCGAAGTCCGGACGGCTTCGCGGAAAAAGGGAGACACGATGAAGGATTTTCTGGAGAAGTTGCAGCCCGTTGGCGAGTGTGTGATCTACTACCTCTACCACAACGAGGACGAACCCATGCCCACCTGCTGGTCCGACCCGCTGGAGCTCATGGGTGACATGACTCGCCTGCAACTCACCGACGCACAGATGCGCGACCTGCGCGACATCGTGAGCGAGGAAATCCGCAGCGAAGGCCCCGAGGCGGTCTGGAAGGGGCGCACCCTGCGCAAGAACATCATCCATTCCTGCGGCTACCTGGTGTAGCCGGCACCTTCGGGGGGCGCGTCCGGCAGCGCGCCCGGCCCGGACATGGCGCCTCGTCCCGGCTTTCACGCATCGAACCCATGGCCACTCCCCCGCCCCGCGTGCCCGCGCGCCCCGGCGGCCAGATCATACGGCCAGACCATACGGACTGACCAGACAGCAGAACACAGCGCCCCCGACGGGAAACCGGCGGGGGCGTTCGCATTGGCGGAAAGCAGGGAACGGGGGACCCGGCGGCGGCTACGCCTCGAACCCCAGTTCAGCCAGCAACCCCGGCAACTCCCGGAAGTCGCGCATGGTGCGCACGCGGGGGGCGGTGCGCGCCTCGCGCGCCCCTCCTCCCCGGTGAGCATCGCGGGGCGGGTCGAACCAGATGCCGTACATCCCGGCTTGCGTGGCGCCCCACACGTCGCCGGTCCAGTCGTCGCCGATCATCACCACCCGGCGGGCGGGCAGGCCCAGGTCGCGCAGCACGTGGGCCCAGAACGGCGGCCAGGGCTTGGGCGCCCCCGCCGAGCGCCACGTGTACACCCCCGCCAGCAGCGGACCCACGCCCATGGGGGCAAGGGCCGCGCGGATGGGGTCCTCTTCCGACTCAGAGGCGTTGGAGGCCAGCGCCAGCCGCCAGCCGACGGACAGCGCACGCAGCACCTCGCCCGCGTGGGGCATGGGTTCCTCGTCGGTCCAGCCGTGCTGCGGCCCCATCCAGCGGGGCATGACGCGCATCAGCGTGCCGCCCCAGTCCAGCAGCAGCGCCCTGTCGGGAAGGTTCGCGGCGGCCGGGCCCGTGTGCTTCGGTTGCTCCATGTTCTCTCTCCTGCCCCGTGGTGCCCGTGCGGCGGGCCCGCGTCAAGTCGGAATGGTCCGCTCCGGCCCCACCATCCGTACCGCCAACGAAAAGGGCCGGAACCCGAAGGTTCCGGCCCGTGATCGCAACCAGGCAGCAGCCGGGAGGCCGTACCAGCCTTTCGGCCTAGTACATGCCGCCCATGCCGCCCATGCCACCCATGCCGCCGCCGGGCATGGGCATGTCCTTCTTGGGCTCGGGCTTTTCGGCCACGGCGCATTCGGTGGTCAGCAGCAGCGAGGCCACGGAGGCCGCATTCTGCAGGGCGATGCGGGTAACCTTCTTGGGATCGATGACGCCGGCCTTGATCAGGTCTTCGAAGTCGCCGGAAGCGGCGTTGAAGCCGAAGCCGTCCTTGCCGTCGCGCACCTTCTCGACCACGATGGAACCTTCGTAGCCGGCGTTGGAGGCGATCTGGCGCAGCGGTTCCTCGATGGCGCGGCGGATGATGTTCACGCCCGCGGCTTCGTCGTCATCGGCGGGCTTCACGTCGTCCAGCACCTTGCAGATGCGGATGTAGGCGGTGCCGCCGCCGGGGACGATGCCTTCCTCCACCGCGGCGCGGGTGGCGTTCAGGGCGTCCTCGACGCGGTCCTTCTTTTCCTTCATTTCGGTTTCGGTGGCCGCGCCCACGTTGATCACGGCCACGCCGCCCACCAGCTTGGCCAGGCGTTCCTGAAGCTTTTCGCGGTCGTAGTCGGAGGTGGTTTCGTCGATCTGGGCGCGGATCTGCTTCACGCGCGCCTTGATGTCGTCGGACTTGCCCGCGCCGTCCACGATGGTGGTGTTTTCCTTGTCGACCACCACGCGCTTGGCGGTGCCAAGGTCGGCCACCGAGATGTTCTCGAGCTTCACGCCCATGTCTTCGGACACCACGGTGCCGCCGGTGAGGACGGCGATGTCCTGCAGCATGGCCTTGCGGCGGTCGCCGAAGCCGGGGGCCTTCACGGCCACCACCTGGAGGGTGCCGCGCAGCTTGTTGACCACCAGGGTGGCCAGGGCTTCGCCTTCCACGTCTTCGGCGATGATCACCAGCGGACGGTTCATCTTGGCCACCTGTTCGAGAACGGGCAGCATGTCCTTCATGCTGGAGATCTTCTTCTCGTTGCAGAGAATGAAGGGCTCGTCGAGTTCGCAGACCATCTTTTCGGGATCGGTCACGAAATAGGGCGACAGGTAGCCGCGGTCGAACTGCATGCCTTCGACCACTTCGAGGGTGGTTTCAAGGCCCTTGGCTTCCTCGACGGTGATGACGCCTTCCTTGCCCACCTTGGCCATGGCCTCGGCGATGATGTTGCCGATGGTGGTGTCGGAGTTGGCGGAAATGGTGCCGATCTGGGCGATTTCCTTCTGGTCGCGGGTGGGCTTGGCCAGGGTGCCCAGTTCCTTGACCAGCTTTTCCACGGCCTTGTCGATGCCGCGCTTGATGGCCATGGGGTTGCGGCCGGCGGCCACCAGCTTCACGCCTTCGCGGTAGATGGCCTGGGCGAGGATGGTGGCGGTGGTGGTGCCGTCACCGGCGATGTCGCTGGTCTTGGAGGCGACTTCCTTCACCATCTGGGCGCCCATGTTCTCGAACTTGTCCTCGAGTTCGATCTCCTTGGCCACGGTCACGCCGTCCTTGGTGATGACCGGCGAGCCGAAAGACTTCTCGATGACCACGTTGCGGCCCTTGGGGCCCAGGGTCACCTTCACGGCGTTGGCGAGCTTGTCCACGCCGCGGGAAAGCTTTTCGCGGGCCTTGACGTCGAACAGGATTTCCTTGGAAGCCATTGTATTCATCCTCCTCGGGAGTAAGTGCGTGAGTTCGCGGGGCGTTATTCGATGATGGCGAGAATGTCGTCTTCGCGCATGACGAGGTGCTCGACGCCGTCAAGCTTGATCTCGGTGCCGGCGTACTTGCTGAACAGCACCGCGTCGCCCTTCTTGACGGTCATGGCGATGAGCTTGCCGTCTTCCGCGACCTTGCCGGGACCGGCGGCGACGACTTCACCGCGCGAGGGCTTTTCCTTGGCGGTGTCGGGGATGAAGAGGCCGCCGGCGGTCTTCTCTTCGGATTCGAGGCGCTTCACCAGAACGCGGTCATTCAAAGGCTTCAGATTCATGACAACTAGTCCTCCAACTTTAGGTGATCGCTGTTTGTCCCGTCGCTGGCACTCGCGTCCTGCGAGTGCCAGCGACAAGGGCGGTCATCTCGCCGCGCGCCATGACCGTGTCACGCGCGCGCCCTCCCGCCGGGTGGCGGGGGGCGAAATTCGTCTCGCCCGATGTATCGTGGCTTTTCGGCAGACGCCGGATTCCGGCCGCCGGGTGCGGCTGCGCGCCCGCGCCCGCTGGCGCGGAGGCGGTGCATGGCAACCGCGTTGGATAATAAGGCAGGTTTACGGCTTGAAAAGGGGGGCGTGTGCATTTTTTTGCATTTTCTTCCTGCGCCCTGCGAATTCAACGGGTTGCGCGCGCAACTGGCGCACCGGTCTGGCGCACCGGTCTGGGCCACCGGTCTGGCACACCGGGCGGCCCGCCTCAGGCCCCTGTTGTCCCGGCTCCTGCCGTGCGCGGGGCGCGCGGCAGCCCGGTGAGGATGGCCAGCACCCCGGCCGCGCCCAGCAGCAGGCAATAGTAGTTGGCCGACAGCACCGCCACGGGCGAAATGCCCGCGATGGACCCGGCCAGCAGCACCTGGGCCGCGTGCGGGGCCAGCCCCTGCACCACGCACGAGAAGATGTCCAGCATGCTGGCGCTGCGGCGCGGGTCCACGCCGGAGGTGGCGGCAATCTCGCGCGCCATGCCCCCGGTCAGGATTATAGCCACGGTGTTGTTGGCGGTGCACAGGTCGGCCACGGCCACCAGCCCGGAAATGCCCGCCTCGCCGGTGCGGGCGGACGCCCCGCCCCGCCTGCCGGGCCGGTCGGTGAACCGGCGCACGGCGGCCAGCAGCCAGGCCACCCCGCCATGGTAGCGGATGAGTTCGCCAAGGCCGCCCATGAGCATGGACAGCACGAGAATCTCGTGCATGTCCGTGAACCCCTTGTAGATGCCCTGCGCGAACTTCAGCGGGGTGTAGCCGTCCACCACCGCCATGCCCACGCCGCCCGCCATGACGATGCCCGCGAACAGCACGGCGAACACGTTCATGCCCGAAAGCGCCATGACCAGGATGGCCACGTAGGGCAGCACCGTGACCACCCGATAGGCGCCGGGTTCGGCGGCGCGCCCCGCGTCGCCCGCCAGCCAGAACACCGCCACGGTCAGCAGGGCGGCGGGCAGGGCGATGGCGAAGTTCATGCGGAACTTGTCGCGCATGTCGCAGCCCTGGGTGCGCGTGGCCGCGATGGTAGTGTCGGAAATCATGGACAGGTTGTCCCCGAACATGGCCCCGCCCACCACCGCGCCCATGAGCAGCGCGGCGTCCATGCCGGTCTGGGCGGCCACGCCCGCCGCGATGGGGCCCACGGCGGCGATGGTGCCCATGGAGGTGCCCATGGCCGTGGCCACGAAGGACGAAATGACGAACAGCCCTGGCAGCACCAGCCGCTGCGGCACCAGCGACAGCCCCAGGTTCACCGTGGATTCCACCCCGCCGATGTCCGAGGCCACCGAGGCGAAGCCACCCGCCAGCAGGTAGATGACGCACATGGTGACGATGTTGATCTCGCCCGCGCCGGACAGGAAGACGTTGACCCGCCGGGTCAGCCCGCCGGGCCGGGCCGCCGTGGCCGGGTCCTTCTCGCGCAGGGCCAGGGCCAGGGCGATGGCGGGCAGGATGGCCACCGCAGGCGACAGCTGGTAGAAGGCCATTTTCGTTCCGGCCGCGCCAAGGGCCAGCCCCGTGCCGATGAACAGCGCCAGGAACAGGCCCAGCGGCAGCAGGGCCACGGGGTTGGGGGCGGGGTGGCGCGGGGGCGCGGGGGCATGTGGGGTCTGGGACATGGCGATATCCTTGCGGGCCCGCGGATGCGGGACCGGTGCATGCATGTTCTTGCGTATGGGGGAAGTCCGGCCGCGCGGACATGCTGCCCGCAACGGCGAACCGTGCAGATAGGAACGGGGACGCCGCGTGTCCAGACGGACCGCGCGGGCGTCCCCGAAATATCATCCCGCGCCGGTTATTCGCGGTTATTCACGAAATTGGGCCAGCTCTGCGATGCGCGCCTCCACCACTTCCCAGCGCTCCAGCAGGGCGGTCTGCTCGCCTTCCAGCGCGGTGACCCGCGCGGCGGCGGCGTTGAAGCCCTCCGGATCGGTGGTGAAGAAATCCGGCTCGGCAAGGCGCGCCTCCAGCGTGGCCTGCTCGCGCTCCAGCGCATCCAGGTCGCCGGGCAGGGCCGCCAGTTCATCGCGCAGCCCGGCCAGTTCGCGCTGCTCCTTAAAGGTCAGCTTGCGTGTCTGGCCATTGCCCGGACCGTTGCCCGAACCGTTGCCCGAATTGGCGGCGCTGGCGGGCCGCCCGGCGTCGGCCTGCCCGTTCCCGGCGGCATCCGCCACGGGTTTCGGGCGCTGGCGCAGCCAGTCGGTGTAGCCGCCCACGTACTCGCGCACGTTGCCGTCGTCGTCGAAGGCCAGGGTGCTGGTGACCACGTCGTCCAGGAAGGACCGGTCGTGGCTCACCAGCAGCACGGTGCCCTGATATTCGGCCAGCAGTTCTTCCAGCAGTTCCAGCGTTTCCACGTCCAGGTCGTTGGTGGGTTCGTCCAGCACCAGCACGTTGGAGGGCCGGGTGAACAGCTTGGCCAGCAGCAGGCGGTTGCGCTCGCCGCCGGACAGCACCCTGGCGGGCAGGCGCAGCCGGTCCGGCTCGAACAGGAAGTCGCGCAGGTACCCGGCCACGTGGCGGCGGTTGCCGTTGACCTCTATGGTGTCCGCGCCCTCGGCCACGTTGTCCATGACCGACTTCTCGCCGTCCAGGGCCGAGCGCAACTGGTCGAAATAGGCGATTTCCAGCCGGGTGCCGTGGCGTATCTCGCCCGAGTGGGGGGTAAGCTGGCCCAGCAGCAGGCGCAGCAGGGTGGTCTTGCCCGAGCCGTTGGGGCCGATCAGCCCCACCCGGTCGCCCCGCTGGATGAGCGCGGAGAAATCGCGCAGCACCGACTTGGCGTTCTCGTGGGCGAAGCACACGTTGCGCGCCTCGATGACCAGCTTGCCCGAGCGCTCCGCCTCCTGCGCCAGCATGGCCACCCCGCCCTGCCGTTCGCGGCGGCGGGCGCGTTCCTCGCGCAGGGCGTGCAGGGCGCGCACCCGGCCCATATTACGCGTGCGCCGGGCCTTGATGCCCTGACGCACCCACGCCTCTTCCTGGGCCAGCTTCCTGTCGAACAGGGCGAACTGGCGCTCCTCGTTCTCCAGCCGGGCCTCGCGCTGCTCCTGGTACTGGTCGTACCCGCAGGCATAGGAATGCAGCCTGCCCCGGTCCACCTCCACGATGCGGGTGGCCAGGCGGCGCACGAAGGCCCGGTCGTGCGAGACGAACACCAGCGTGCGCGCGCGGCGCATCAGGTAGTCTTCCAGCCACGCGATGGTGTCGATGTCGATGTGGTTGGTGGGCTCGTCCAGCAATAGGTCCTGCGAGGCGACCAGCGCGCGGGCCAGCAGCACCCGGCGCTTGCGCCCGCCGGACAGGGTGGCGAACTCCCGCTCCGGGTCCAGGCGCAAATGGTTGCACACCGACAGCACGTCGCCGTACCGCTCCCACCCTTCGCCGGTTTCCAGCGCGCGCCGCGCGGCGGCCAGGGCGGCCTCGTCCACGGGACGGCCCGCCTCGCGCGCGGCCTCCAGCACGTGAAAGGCGGCCAACGCCTCACCCTCGGGTCCCAGGCCCCCTGCCACGATGCCGAACACCGGGCCGGAAAGCTCCTCCGGCACTTCCTGCGGCATGCAGCCGAAGCGCGTGCCCGGCGCGCGCACCACTTCGCCCGCGTCGGGGCGCACGTCCCCGGCCATGAGCCGCAGCAGCGTCGATTTGCCCGCCCCGTTGCGCCCCACGAGGCAGATGCGCTCGCCCTGCTCCACGTGCAAGGTGGCCCCGTCCAGCAGCCTGCCGGTGCCGAGGTTGAGCGTGACGTCCTGTATGCCGAGCAGTGCCATGTGCATATCCCGCCAAAAATATTCGGTTACCTGAAAAAAACGCGAAGAAATATCCGCCAGGCCGCATGACCATGCGAAAAAACACGCCATACGGGCAAATGTTGCGTTCAATCAATCAGTTTAGCGTGCAACCGTCCCTCGGGCAAGCCGGACGAAAAAAGTCCACAAAACGCCACGATACCGGAATGTTATTGCAATGAAGCTGCGATTGTACGTAAGTATGTGCTAACATTGACATGTATGCACAGCAAAGGATAGACGCAACACTATTGCCGCATCAAGCGCCATGGGAATTGGCGCACACGCCACAATCCCTCGGGGTATCCATGCGTTACGTCTCGCCACAAACACTGGGCTGTGCCGTGGGCACCGGCCTTCTCGCGGCCGGTGCGGCCGCCCTCTCGCCCTTTCTTTCGGGCACGTTTTCCGTATCGCACGGCATTGCCACAGTGCTCGTCGCATGCATTGCGGCAGCCGGCGTGCTGTGGTGCCGGACGCGCGGACAGATCGCAGACGCGCGCCTGCTGCACGATACCGCGCTGAAGGGCACGAACGCGCCAGGTACGAACGTGCATGGTGCGAACGTGCATGGTACGGACGCGCCCGCCGCCCTGGCCGAGGCCGCCACCGCCATCGCCACCCTGCGCGACGAGGCGCTGCGCAACGCCGCCGCCGGGCAGGCCATCCTGGAAGCGCTGGACGCCACGGATGCCACGGACGGGGCCGTACCTTACGCGCTGCTGGACGCCCAAGGCATGGTCGCCTGCGCCTCCCCTGCCCTGCTGGCCCTGCTCGACGCAGGCGCAACGCCGCCCGCCCTGCCCGCCACCCTCGAAACGCTGGGCCTGCGCCCCGCCCCCGCCGACGCCAAGGGGGCGGAACTGCTGCGCCAGGCCCGCGAGGGCCGCGCCGCCACCGGCGAACTGGCCATCCCGCTGGCCTGCGGGGTGCCCGGCACCGGCACGGCCGCGAACACATCCGGCGTGTCCTGCCTGATTCATCTTTCCCTGGCCGCCCGGCCCATCACCGACACGGCGGGCCGCCTGCACGGCAGCTTCGTGCTGCTGCGCGACATGACCCGGCTGCGCGCCGCACAGTGTACCCTGGCCAGCACCTCGTCGCGCATCGAACGCTTTGCCGCCACCTCCATGTCGGCGGCCGACGAGGTGAGCCGCGCCGCCGAGGACCTGGCCACCCTGATCCAGGAAGCCAACGCGGGCGCGGGCAGCCAGCAGGAACGCACGGCCGAGACCGCCACCGCCATGGAAGAGATGAACGCCACGGTCGTCGAGGTGGCCCGCAACGCGGCCCACGCCGCCGACCAGGCCGCCGAAACCCGCCGCCGCAGCGTGGACGGCGCCCGTCAGGTGAACGAACTGGTGGCCCACATCGACGGGGTGGAGCGCGTCATCGGCCAACTGGCCGAGCGCGTGGGCGCGCTGGACGCGCAGGCCGGCAACATCGGTCAGGTGATGAACGTGATCAGCGACATCGCCGACCAGACCAACCTGCTGGCGCTGAACGCGGCCATCGAGGCGGCGCGCGCCGGGGACGCCGGGCGCGGCTTTGCCGTGGTGGCCGACGAGGTGCGCAAGCTGGCCGAAAAGACCATGAACGCCACCCGCGAGGTGAGCGAGGTGATCACCGGCATCCAGCAGAGTTCGCGCGCCGCCGCCCGCGAGATGGACGGAGCCCGCGCCGCCGTCAACGAGGCGGCCCGCCGCGCGCAGGATTCCGGCGCCGCGCTGTCGGAAATCCTGACCCTTACCGACAACACCAGCATTCAGGTGCAGTCCATCGCCACCGCCGCCGAACAGCAGTCGGCCACCTCGGCCGAGATCAACCGCGCGGTGGAGGCCATCACCGGCATTGCCGGGCGCACCATGGAAATGATGAACCACGCCGCGCAGGACATCTTCAGCCTGGCCGGGCGGTCCAGCGACCTTTCACGCACGGTGTCGCGCATCACGACGGACGATGCGGACGACACGGCCGCCGCGGAAGGCAAGGCCGTGCCCTGCTGGGACTTCAAGAAATGCGGCCGCGAAAAGGGCGGCGCCAAGGAAAGGGAAATGGGGGTCTGCCCCGCCTGGCCCAACCACGGCTTCAGCTGTGCCGGGGTTACCGGCACCTTCTGCGGCGGCCAGGTACAGGAAACCTTCGCCAAGAAGATCGGCAACTGCGCCAAGTGCGACTTCTTCAAGAGCGCATCCTACCGGCGCGACGCCCACGATACCCAGATGTCCGGCGCCGCCGCCAAGGCCCGCCCGCTGGAACTGCGGCGCTGAGCCTGCCGGGCGGCGGCCTTCCCCAGGCGCAGGCCCCACGCTTGCGCACCAGCCTCCACAAGGGTACTAGGGCTATACAGGAGGTGCCATCCATGCCCGCCACCGAACCCGACGCCCGCAAGGGGCGCGAAGCCCTTGGACACTGGCTTGACGAAATGGCCGCCACCGTGCGCGACATCGAACGCGAGGCCGAACAGGCGCTGCACCGGAACGAGGACCAGGACGCCTACCGCGACCTGATGCGCCGCAAGGCGCAAGTGCTGACCTCGCTGCCCGACCGCGCCCGCGACCTGCTGCCCCAGTTCGAGGGGCGCGAGCGCGACGCCATCGCCGACCGGCTGTCCCGCTTCGCCTCCAGCGCATCCAACGCCCTGCGCATCGACTCCGTGTTCTACATGTCCGCCCTGCTCTACCCGGAAGACCACACCCCCGGGCAGCCCAACGACCTGGAAACCTTCGCCGCCGCCGTGCGCGAAGGGCGCATCGGTCAGGCCGGGTAGCTTCGGACGGATCGGACAGATGGGGGTCTGCGAGTTGCCCCGCACCTAGCGCGACAACAGCCACGCATCAACAAACACCCGCCCGGAGACGTGAAGTCTCCGGGCGGGTGTTTGTTGATCTCGGTAGTGGCGCGTTCGTAACACCCATAAAAAACAACAAAAAACCGATAAGCCTGTTTTTCTTCTCCGCCCCCACTCCACCTCTGTCCTTGCATCGGGCGGGGCGAGGGGGCGTCCTGCGATGGCGAAACGCGGCGGCGGCCCCGAAGGCAAGGCGCGGTACGCTACGGCGACGACGGCGTAGCAGCGCTACGTCGAGGAAGCCGTAGCGTGCCGCAACGCAGCCAGCGGGGAATGCCGCCGCGTTGCAGCCGCAGGGCGCGCCCGAGCACCGCCCCTAGGATTTCATGTTGACGAATTGAAGGGGTATGCCCAACTCCTCCCCCCGCAGCAACTGGATGACTTCCTGAAGGTCGTCGATCTTCTTGCCGGTGACGCGCACCTGGTCATCCTGGATGGCGGCCTGGACCTTCAGCTTCGCGTCCTTGATCTTCTTGACGATCTTCTGGGCCACGTCCTTGGCGATGCCTTCGCGGATGACCACGTCGCGTTTTACCTGGCCCTTGGACGTGGGTTCGATGTCCTTGAACTCAAGGCACTTGGGATCGACCTTGCGGCGGATGCAGTGGGATTGCAGCATGTCCTGCAGGGCGCGCATCTTCATTTCGTCGCCCGCCAGCAGGTGGATGCGCTTGTCGCCGCGATGCAGTTCGATTTCGGTGACGGAATTGCGGAAGTCGTAGCGGGTTTCCACTTCCTTCTTCACGTTGTTCACGGCGTTGTCGAGTTCCTGCATCTCGACCTTGTTGACCACGTCGAACGAGGGCATGCGAACCTCCGGATGCGTCGTGCCGTGGGGCACGCGGATTGAAAAGTGTCCTGCGGACGGAGCGGCCGGATTGGGCCGGACGGGGCCGCGCCCGCATGGGACACAGGATGTAGCAAAGGGAGCGCCTTGGTTCAAGCCGGGCCGGGGCCGGGTACGGCGGTCAGCTTGCGGATTCGGGGCCGGAACCGCCGGAGGGGCCGCGTCCGGGCTTGCCGCGCGGCTCCTGCGGCTGCGGCGCGCTGCCGGGCGCGGCGGGGGGTACGGCATGGCGGGCCGGGCGCGGCCGCGTCGGCTTGCGCGGCGGCTCCGGGGCCTCTGCCGGTTGCAATTGCGGCTTGCGGCCGCCGGGCAGGCGGGCCTGCCGGGGCGGCAGCGCGGGGCGCGCCCCTTCCGGGCTGCGCGCGGCCGCGCCGTAGTCGAACCCCTCGAAGCGGCAGCGGGTCACCGGGCCGCCCAGGGCGCGCTCGATGTGGCGCACCGCCGCCTCGTCGCCGGGGGCCACCAGGGTCATGGCCGTGCCCGCGCGGGCGGCGCGGCCGGTACGCCCGATGCGGTGGATGTAGGCATCGGCCGTGGCGGGCACGTCGTAGTTCACCACGTGGGTCACCCGTGAAATGTCCAGCCCGCGCGCGGCCACGTCGGTGGCCACCAGCACAGCGTAGCGCCCGGTGCGGAACCCGTCCAGCGTGGCCTGGCGCCGCCGCTGCGAAAGCTTGCCTTGCAGGCAGCCCACGCGCAGTCCCGTGGTGGCCAGTTGCTGCCACAGGCGGCGCGCCCCGTGCCGGGTGCGCACGAACACCAGCACCGCACCCGCCAGGGGGTCGTCCTCGATGCCGTCCCCGCTGTTATCCCCGGCGCCGCCATCGATATCGCCCGGCATGTCGGGCGCATCAGGCAGATCGGGCAAATCGGGCAGGTCAGGCAAATCGGGCAGATCGGGCGCGACAGCATGTCCGGGCTCGCCGGGCAGCAGCCGGGCGCGCAGGATGGCCTTCAGCAGCGGCGTCTTGAGGTGGACGGGCACCGGGTACAGGGCGTGGTCCACGGTGGCGGCCGGGGCTTGCGCGTCCACGCTGACGGTCACGGGGTCGCGCAGGGCCTCGCCCGCCAGGCCGCGCACGGCCTCCGGCAGGGTGGCGGAAAACAGCATGCGCTGGCAGGCGGCGGGCACAACGGCCAGCAATTTGCGCACATCGGCCAGAAAGCCCAGTTCGAACAGCGAGTCGCCCTCGTCCAGCACCAGCACGTCCAGGGCGGCAAGGTCCAGGTTGCCGCGCCGCAGGTGGTCCAGCAGGCGGCCGGGGCAGGCCACCACTATCTCGATTCCGGTGCGCAGCCGCAGGGCCTGCGGCATGATGCCCACCCCGCCGTAGATGGTGGTGGAGCGCAGGCGGGTCATGGAGCCCAGCCGCCGGATGTGGTCGTGGATCTGCTCCGCCAGTTCGCGCGTGGGGGCCACCACCAGCGCCCGCACCTGCCCGCGCGGACCTTCCAGCAGGCGTTGCAGCAGCGGCAGCGCGTAAGCGGCGGTCTTGCCCGTGCCCGTGGCGGCCAGGGCCAGCACGTCGCGCCCGGACAGCGCGGCGGGAATGGCCCGGCGCTGCACGGGAGTGGGCAGGTGGTAGCCCATGCTTTCCACCCCGGCCAGCAGGCGGGCGTCGAGGGGCAGTTCGGCGAAGGTCACGGCGGGAATGCTCCGGAATGGCCGGGGGCCGGGCTGGCGGACGCGGGATGCGGGACAACGGCGCGGGGTGATACTACGTTGCCCCGGCGGCCGTGGCAATGCCGGGGAACGGCCGGACGCGCGGCCCCTCCTTGACGAGCCCCTGTCCGCTGGACATGGCGTCCCCCGCATGGAACATTGCGTCCTGCCGCCATCCGGCCACACCAACCTCCACGGAGACCACATGCTCGACCTGCCGTACCGCTTCGGCGTCACCCCGCGCCGCCTCGCCACGGAATTTCCCCTGCCCGGCAGCCCGGAACGCTGCCTGACCCGCACGGCGGTGCAGGGCGACGACGGACGGCTGTGGATGCTGGAACGGCTCGCTCCGGCGCAGGTGGCCCGGCGCGAGGCCATGGGCGGCCTGCTGGCGCAACTGGCGGACCCGGCCGTGTCCGGCCCGGACCTGGCCCGGCTGGTGCCCGCCTACCTGCCGGTGGACGATGCTTCGCCGCACAAGGCCCCGAAAGGCTCTGCCCTGCGCCACGTGCTGGCGGCGGATACCCCGCCCCACGCCGGGTACTGGCAGCTTTCGCCCTTCGTGCCCGGCGCGGAGCCGCCCCGTCCCGACTATCTGGACCATGCCTGGCGGGGCCGGGCCGTGGCGGCCCTGCTGCTGGCCCTGCACCGGGCCGGGGACAATCTGCCCGCCGGGCTGCCCCCCGCGCCGGTGCCGCCGCTGCCCGCGTTCATCGCCGGGCTGCACGAGGCCGTGGCCCGGCGCATGCCCGAGGCGGCCCGCCGCCTGCACCCGGTGCGCGACGCGCTGGAAGCCCTGCCCGACGCGCTGGCCGCCCAGCCGGTGGTGCTGGCCCACGGCGACGCCCACCCCCTGAACCTGATCTGGACGCCCGGCGAGAATGGCGACGACACCCCGCCGCGCGTCGCCGGACCGCTGACCACCGGACCGCTGGCCGCGCTGCGCGGGGTCATCGACTGGGAATTCGCCGGGGCGCAGCCCGTGCTGTATGATGCCGCCAACTGCATCGGCTGCGTGGGGTTCGAGCATCCCTCGGGCCTCGGGCGCGCCTTTGCCGCCGGGTTCACCGCCACGCTGCGCGAGGGCGTGGAACAGTATGACCTTGCCGGAATACCGGCGGACACCCTGCGCCACCTGCCGCTGATGGTGCTGGCCTCGCGCTTCGGGTGGCTGTCGGAATGGCTGCGCCGCAGCGACCGGGACATGCTGGACATGGAACTGGACTACTGCGGCATCCTGCTGCACCACCGCCACCGGCTGGCGGAGATGTGGGCCGGGGGATAGCCTCCCGCCGCTTCCGCCATGGGCAATCCGCGCCAGCGGTCCGCACCGCCCTTCCCGCTCCCCCTGTCCCGCGACCACATCAGGACCGCGCCCCCCTGTACTCCCGGCGCGGGCGTGCTATATCTGACCTGATGCCCGGAGGGGGGCGCCATTTCCGGCGCGCCGCGTCCGGCACGGGAGTGCGCATCATGTCCACCCTGCTTCACTCCGCCTCCATCGAGACCACGGCAACCGATGACGCAACCGCCGCCCCTGCGGCCCCCACGGCCACCGCCATCTTCGCGGGCGGCTGCTTCTGGTGCATGGAAAAACCCTTTGACCAACTGGACGGCGTGCTGGAAACCACTCCCGGCTACACCGGCGGCAGCGTGGATTCGCCCACCTACCAGCAGGTGTGCTCCGGCCTCACCGGGCACGCCGAGGCCATGCGGGTGACCTACGACCCGGCCAGGGTCGCCTATGAAACCCTGCTGGATGTCTTCTGGCGCAACGTGGACCCGCTGGACCCCGGCGGCCAGTTCTGCGACCGGGGCAGCCAGTACCGCTCGGCCATCTTCGTGGCCGACGCGGAGCAACGCCGCGCCGCCGAGGCCAGCAAAAAAGCGGTGGAGGAACGCCTGGGCCGCCCGGTGGCGACGCAGATCGTGGACGCGACCACGTTCTGGCCCGCCGAGGAATACCACCAGGACTACTACCTCAAGAGCCCGGTCCGCTATTCGTTCTACCGGGCCAACTCCGGCCGCGACAAACGGCTGGAACAGGTCTGGGACACGGAGAAGTGACCCGCCGCGTCCCGGCAACAGCCCGGAAACTTGAAAGGACGCCGCCCACAGTGGGTACGGCGTCCTTTCTCGTTGTATTTGCTTCGTATCGGACCACGGGTCCGGCCCCGGCGGACGAGCGCCCGCCCTCAGCCGCACCGCCGCCCGGAGCAGCCTGCCGTTCCGGGCAGCCCGTGCCCCCGGCGCGGACGTTCCGGCTCCAAGGGCAGCAGCCCCAGCCCGCCCAGCGTGCCGCCGTCGCCCAACAGTCCGGCGGCGTCGGCCCGGCAGCGGGCGCAATGGCGCATCTGCGGCAGGTGGCGGCCCGCCGCCGCGCGCACCGCGTCCATCAGTCGCGGCCCCGGCGCGGATACCCCGCCCAGCGGGGTGCCCGCAACCGGAATGAGCCCGATGCAGTTCATCAGCGAGGCCCCCAGCGCGGCGGCGCGCATGGCCACCGCCTCCACGTGGGCGTCGTTGAGGCCGGGCACCACCACGGTGTTCACTTTCACGGCGATGCCCGCCCGCGCCAGGCGGGCCAGCCCATCCTCCTGCCGGGCCAGCAGGTGCGCCGCACCCTCCGCACCGCGCAGCACGCGCCCGGCACACCCTTCCCGGCCAGACACGTGCGCGTACAGGCGCGCGCCCACTTCCGGGTCCACGGCGTTCAGGGTCACGGTGACGTGCCCCACGCCCAGCGCGGCCAGCGCGTCCACATGCTCGGGCAGGGCCAGCCCGTTGGTGGACAGGCACAGCAGCAGGCCGGGATGCGCCCGCCGCACCAGGGCCAGGGTTTCCAGCGTGGGGCCGGGGTCGGCCAGCGGGTCGCCCGGCCCGGCGATGCCCACCACCGAAAGGTGCGGCAGCGCCGCCACGGCCCGGTCCACCAGCCGCGCGGCCTCGGCCGGGTCCAGCACGCGGCTGGTCACGCCGGGGCGCGACTCGTTGACGCAGTCGTGCCGCCGGTCGCAGTAACCGCAACGGATGTTGCACGCCGCCGCCACCGGCAGGTGGATGCGCGCGTGCGTTCCGTGCGCCCCGGCGGAAAAGCACGGATGACGCGGATCGCCCGCGCTCATCGCGGCTTCCGCCCGATGCCGATGCAGTCCTGCGGGCACGAGCCGATACAGTCCCCGCAGTTGGTACAGTTGGTCTCCTCGGGCCGCGTGGCCATGTAGCAGACCTTGCGGCACTTGTCGCAGCCGTTGCAGGCGTCGGTCTTGTACACCGCAAACGGCGCGAAGCGGCGCACCACCTCCAGCACGCCGCCCGCCGGACAGGCGAAGCGGCACCACGCGGCGGACACCGCCACGCCCAGCGCCAGCAGGCCCACCACGGCCCAGGTGCGCACCAGCCACAGCGGCATGGCGTGCTCGAAGGTAAGGGCCACCGCGCCGAAGAATTCCCCGGTGCGGATGGGCACGTTGACACGCGGCTGCCCCAGCACGAAGTAGGCCCACAGGGCCAGCGCCAGCCCGCCGTACTTGCCGAAGGGCAGCAGGCGCGCGGCAAGGCCGCCGGGCTTCAGGCGCAGCGGCGCGAACAGGCCCAGCAGCCGGTTCACCGTGCCGCCGGGGCAGGCCCACCCGCAGAAGGCGCGGCCGAACAGGGCCGCCAGCGCCAGCCACCCGGCCCACACGCCCCAGAACATGGTGAACAGCCGCCCGTGGCAGGCCACCACCGGACAGTTCTGGCAACTGATGTACGGCACCACGAAGGGGCAACGGAAGATGCCGTAGAACGACCACTGGCCGATGACGGCCAGCATGACCACCTGCACAACCCGGTTCCACAGGCGCACGGTGCGGGCGCGCAGGCCCGCGCGCGGCCGCAGTTCCGTCAGGTTCGCCGCGCCGCCCGCCGCATGCAAGGTATTCACGCCCGCATCAGACATCCTTCACCCCCAGCTTTTCCACCAGTTCCTGCCCGCGCGGCGAAATGGCGGGGATGAACCCGGCCCGCTCGAAATGCGCCTGCCCTTCGGCGGAGGTCACCCACGCCACGTAGTCGTCGGCCAGGGCGCGGTCGCGCGCCTCCTGCATGACGCCCACGGTGAAGGTGAGCGGCGGCGGCGGAAACAGCCCGGCGGGAATCTCCACGATGTCCAGCCGATCCGCGAACTGGGGCAGCCGCGCGACCCGCAGTTCCACGATCATGGCGTCGGCCTTGCCGGTGGTCACCGCCTCCACCGAACGCTGCACGCAGGTGCCGGGGTCGGCCACGTTGGCCATCACCGCATCCAGGCACCCCGCCTTCTTGAGCAGCCCGATGACCGCCGCGCCGCCGGGGGGCGACGCCTCGGGCGCCATGGCCACCCGCACGCCCTTGCGGGCCATGTCTTCCACGGAACGCACGTTGCCCGGATTGCCCGTGGGCGTGACGATGACGTAGCTGGTGAAACACAGTGGCCTGAAATAGGTCATCCGGCCCGCCGCGCGCAGCTTTTTCGCAAGGTCCAGCACCCGCCCGGCGAAGACCTCCGTCGAGCCGCTGCCCAGCAGCGACTTGCCCAGCGCCGCCGCAAACGCGCCGGTGTACACCACCGCCGCGCCGCTGCGCCTCTCGTACTCCACATGGGCGGGCTGCATGGCCTCGGCCAGGCCCCCGCACGACCACACCTGCAACCTGCCGCCCGGGAACGGCGCGGCCTGCGCCGTTCCCGGCAACGAGGCGGCGGCCAGCCCCGCCACCCCGGTCAGCGAGGCGCGCAGAAACCCGCGCCGCCCCTCGTCCTGCAACTGACGCATGAACACCTCCGCGTGTTATGGGTAGTGGCACCCACCCTATACGCCGCGCGGCGCTCCCACAAAACGAAATAGCCAATACATTCCAGATATTGAGATAGCCACACCCTATGCATGGTCCTGACGCATGATGGTTTGCCGCGACGTTCCGAACCGTTGCGCCCGCCGCCCGGTCTCGCCTGCCGCAACATCCGGTCACGAATTCTATGGAACCAATGCAGAAAAATCACCACGTCGCCTTCGAATGCAGTGCCACTGCAACACATTTGCGCTGCATGCGCGGTTGCATGCCTTGACTGCGACGGGGAAAGACGGTGTAGTCTTCCATAATCCCCCATGCCCCACATGGCCGGGACCACAGGCCATCCCGCGCCCCCCCAGGCCGGCATCCTTCTTTCCCTCACCTGCAATCCGGAGGCATCATGAAGGCTTACAAGCAGTACATCGATGGTTCCCTGGTTTCCTCCAGCAGCAAGGACGTCATCGAGGTCGAGAACCCGTTCACCGGCAACATCGTGTCCACCGTGCCCAACGGCAACGAGGCCGACGCCGTGCGCGCGCTGGAGGCGGCCCGCGCCGCGCAGCCCGCCTGGGCGGCCCGCAGCGCCCCCGACCGGGCCGGCTACCTGAAGAAGATGGCGGAACTGATCCGCACGCACCGCGTGGAACTGGCCCGCATCCTGGTGGAGGAACAGGCCAAGGTGCTGCCGCTGGCGCAGGTGGAGATCGACGTCACCGCCGAATACTTCGACTACTACGCCGGGTGGGCGCGCATCTACGAAGGCGAGATCATCCAGAGCGACCGCCCGCGCGAGAGCATCTTCCTGATGCGCAAGCCGGTGGGAGTTTCCGTGGGCATCTGCCCGTGGAACTTCCCGTTCTTCGTCATGGCCCGCAAGGTGGCCCCGGCCCTGCTCACCGGCAACGCGGTGGTCATCAAGCCCAGTTCCGTGGCCCCCAACACCATCATGGCCTTTGCCGAACTGCTTACCGGGCTGGACCTGCCGGGCGGCATCCTCAATATCATCACCGGCGCTGGGGGCACGCTGGGCGAAGCGCTGGTGCGCAGCCCCATACCGGGCATCATCTCGCTGACCGGCAGCGTGGAGGCGGGCCAGCGGGTCATCGCCTCGTCCGCGCAGAACATCACCAAGACCTCGCTGGAACTGGGTGGCAAGGCCCCGGCCATCGTCTGCGCCGACGCCGACCTGGAACTGGCGGCCAAGGCCGTTGTGGCCTCGCGCGTGATCTTTAGCGGGCAGGTGTGCAACTGCGCCGAACGGCTGTACGTGGACGCGCGCATCGCCGACCGGTTCACCGACATGCTGGCCAGGGCCTTCAAGGCCGTGACCTACGGCGACCCCATGGCCGCCACCGCCCCGGACATGTCCAGCCAGGTCAGCGCCGAACAGCAGAAGAAGGTGGCGGGCATGGTGCGGCGCGCCGTGGAGGACGGGGCGCAGGTGATCACCGGCGGGCACATTCCGGATACGCCGTCCGGGCACTTCTACCAGCCCACCCTGCTGCGCGGCTGCCGCCAGGACATGGAGATCGTGCAGCAGGAAATCTTCGGCCCGGTGCTGCCGGTGCTGACCTTCAGCAACCTGGACGAGGCCATCGCCCTGGCCAACGACAGCGAATACGGCCTTACCTCGTCCATTTTCACCACCAACGTGAACAGCGCCATGTACGCCATGAACCGCCTGAAGTTCGGCGAAACCTACGTCAACCGCGAACACTTCGAGGCCATGCAGGGCTTCCACGCCGGATGGCGCAAGTCCGGCATCGGCGGGGCCGACGGCAAGCACGGCCTGATGGAATACCTGCAAACCCACATCAGCTACGTGCAGTGGTAACCGCCCCCGCGCGGGGAGAAACGCGACTGCCTTGCCCCGCACCGGGCCTTTCCGGCTGAACCCCGGATGCCCCGACTCTGAAAGCAAAAACCGGCTCCCCTCGCGGGGAGCCGGTTCGTTGTTGCGCACTGCGGTCTTTTGCCTTTCAGGGGCTGTTTCCCGAATTAGGATTTTCGTCCGTTGGCAAGGAAAACGAGCCCGTCATGAGGGAGTATGCCTCAGCCGTTAGGCGAGCTTGCGAACCTTACGGATGAGGACCGCAGCGCGCTCTTCTCGTATTCGACCGAAATGGCGGGCGAAGTTTGACGCAGCCAACGGGCGAAAGGACAATTCGGGGGACAGCCCCTAATCGCCCATGGATTCCTTGGGCAGTATCCACACCATCAGCATCTGCTGCTCCGGCTTGGTCAGGTCCATCTGGGACATGCGGCACAGGTCGTAGGCGTTGCGCAGGAACGCCTTGCCCACGTCGCGCAGGTTCACGCCGTCCTGTTCGTTGAGGGGGTAGCCCCCGCGCGCGATGCCCACCAGCACGAAGTTCACGTGGCCCCGCGCGATGGGCAGGCCCGCCTCCACGCACCGGTCGCGCACGTTGCGCGAGGTGGTGGTCATGAAGAACCCGTTGGCGTTGACCTCTTCCACGATGTAGCCCAGCAGCTGCCGGAAATGGTCGGGCCGCAGCAGGGGCATGTCGGTCAGACGGTGCACCTTCAGGGCGAAGTCGTACAGGTCGGGGTAACGCGAGCGGAAGTCGTCGTGGGCGTCGCGTTCCTCGGGCTGTTCGTGGCGTTCCGGGTCGTACAGGTAGCCGGGCGGCACGGGCGAGAATTCCAGCCCCTTCAGGTCCAGCACGTCCAGCAGGTCGCGCAGGCGGCCGTAGCCGAACCAGTCCGCGCCGGGGTCCACTTCGCGCTGAAGGGTCTGGGCCAGCGAGGCGATGCCCACCGGAGACGGGGCATCGGCCACGACGCGGCGCACCACCTCGGCCACGCGGGCCAGCCGTTCGCCGTTGCCGCGCGGGGGATACGGGGCGGGAGCGGGCGCGGGTTCGGCCGGGCGTTCATCTTCCAGGGCTTGCTGCACGAACCAGTCCTCGCGGATGCGCCACGAGGCGGCGGCGGTATACGCGGGCGAGGTGTAGCCCACGGAAAGCACCAGCGGACGGCGGGCATGTTCCTGCAACCGGATGAGCAGCGGCGTGAAGTCCGCGTCGCCGGAAAGGATGATGAATTCGTCGAAACGGGTGGAGTGGTTCAGCGCGTCCATGCAGTCCATGACCAGATGGATGTCGGCGCTGGTCTTGCCCTGATTGGTCAGGGGCGGACAGTCCACCACCTGAAAGGCGGCGCGGATGAAGAACGGCCGGAACTCGTGGAAGCACTGCGGGTTCATGTAGCAGATGCGCTTCAGGATGCGGCGGCGCACGCCGTCGCCGTAGAGCATGCGCAGGGCATGGCCTTCGATCCACTTCACCCAGCGCTGCGGGTTGGTGGCAAAGGCGCGGGCAATGTCTTCGTCCTGTTCGCGCAGACGGGAGTAGATGTTGTCGAAATCCACGTACAGCGCGGCATATACTTCATCGAAGCCGGAAAATCGGCCCATGTGCATCTCCTGTCAGGGAAAACGTGCAGTCAATCCGCTGGGCATACTACACCCATGCGACAAACGCAGCAATGGAAACCTCAATGTCGCTGAGCGCATACTTACCATGCCATGGAGCGCGGAGGTGCGTGCCCTGACATTTCTTCACACGTGCCCGGCCCACACTGAAAAGATAGCCGGAAGGGAGCACCGGCAAGGGAAGATGGCGGGATCGGAGCTGTCTGCTAGGCCGGGGGATTCTTGCGGGGCCTGCCGCGCTTGCGCGGGGCGTCCGTGGTGACGGGGGCAACGGGGGCGGTGGAGGCCGCCGCCTTGGCAGGCTTCTCCGGCTTGCCGGTTGCAGCCGTCCTGGGCTTGCGGCCGGGCTTGGCGGATGCGGCCTTGGCGCCTGCGCCGGGCGCATCGGCGTCCGCGTCACCCGCAACAACCAGACCTTCCGCTTCTCCCATATCCACCGCGTCTCCCATATCCACGCCGGGAATCTGGACGGGCGCGGGCGCGGCGGCCACGGGCACGCGCGGCATGGGCACGCCGGGGTGGCGGGTTGCGTGTTCCTGCACCAGGAAGGTGCCGGTCACCGAATGGGGGTCGTCCATGATCTCTTCCGGCGTGCCCGCCGAGACGATGCGCCCGCCGTTCTCGCCGCCGCCGGGGCCCAGGTCCACCACGTGGTCCGAGGCCAGGATGACGTCGGTGTTGTGCTCGATGACCGTCACCGTGGCCCCCCGGTCCACCAGTTGGTTCAGCACGGCGATCAGCTTGCCCACCTCGTGCATGTGCAGGCCGGTGGTGGGCTCGTCGAGGATGTACATGGTGCCGGGCAGGCTGCGCTTGCCCAGTTCGCGCGATATCTTGATGCGCTGGGCCTCGCCGCCGGACAGCGTGGTGGCGGGCTGGCCAAGGCGCAGGTATTCCAGCCCCACGTCCTCCAGCACGCCCAGGCGGCGTTCCAGCACCGGATAGTTCTCGAAGAACTGGCGCGCCTGGCGCACGGTGAGGTCGAGTACCTCGGCGATGTTCAGCCCCTTGTAGCGCACCTCCAGCGTCTCGTGGTTGTAGCGGCGGCCCTTGCACACGTCGCAGGTCACGTAGACGTCGGGCAGGAAGTGCATCTCCACGCGGATCTGCCCGTCGCCGCCGCAGGCCTCGCAGCGGCCGCCGCGCACGTTGAAGCTGAACCGGCCCGGCTTGTAGCCGCGCTTGCGGGCGTCGGGCGTCATGGCGAAGATGCCGCGTATCTCGTCGAATATCTTGGTGTAGGTGGCCGGGTTGGAACGCGGGGTACGCCCGATGGGCGTCTGGTCGATGGACACGATGCGCTCGACGGTCTCCGCGCCCTCGAGGCCCTCGATGGAGCCCGGCTGGTCCACCCGGATGCCCTGCGCCAGCGCGAGGTGCTTGTACAGGGTGTCCATGACCAGCGAACTCTTGCCCGAGCCGGAAACCCCGGTCACGCAGGTCAGCACGCCCAACGGCACCCGGCAGTCGATGCCTTGCAGGTTGTTGGTGGTCACCCCGTGCAGGGTCATCCACCCGCGCGGTGCGCGGCGCACCCGGGGCCGGGCGATGGACATGTCGCCCCGCAGGTACTGCGCGGTAAGGCTTTGCGACGAGGACAGCAGCGTATCCACCGAACCGTTGAACACCACCTCGCCGCCCATGGCCCCGGAACCGGGGCCAAGCTCGATGACCGTGTCCGCCTCGCGGATGGTGGCCTCGTCGTGCTCCACCACCAGCACGGTGTTGCCGCGCCGTTGCAGGCTGCGCAGGGTCTTGATGAGCCGCTCGTTGTCGCGCGGGTGCAGGCCGATGGAGGGCTCGTCCAGCACGTAGGTGACCCCCACCAGCCCGGAGCCCAGTTGCGAGGCCAGGCGGATGCGCTGCGCCTCGCCCCCGGACAGGGTGGCCATGTTGCGGCCAAGGGCGATGTAGTCCAGCCCCACGTTGACCATGAATTCCAGGCGGTGGTGCAGTTCCTTCATCAGCGGTTCGGCCACCAGGGCGTGGCGGCCCTCGAAGCGGCGTTCGCGCAGCCAGTCCAGCGCGCGGGCCACGGACATGGAACAGAATTCGTGGATGTTCAGGCTGTCCACCCGCACGGCCAGCGATTCCGGCCGCAGGCGCGCCCCGGCGCACACCGGGCAGGCCATACTCTGGCGGTAGCGCGACAACAGTTCGCGCCAGGCGTCGCCGTACTGCATGCCCTGTTCGAGGATGGACACCACGCCGGGCCAGCGGTCCGCCGTGACGATGCCGCCGCCCCCGGTGGGCACGGTTCCGCCAGTCGCGGGCAGCGCCGGTCCGTGGTCGTGCGCCGCGCCGTTGCCGTTCCCGTTGCCCCCGTTGCCGTCGTACGCGGGCGCATTCACCACCACGGACCCGCCCAGCCAGTTGCGGCGCAGGTTGCTGCCCGCGCCGCGCCCGGCGGGTTTGCCATCTTCGGTCTCGCCGTGGAACAGCGCGTCCAGCGCGTCCGCCGAATACGCGGCCAGCGGCGTGGACAGGGTGAAGCCCCAGCGCTTGCCGAGGGCGGTCAGGGCGTCCCTGTGGCGCTCGAACAGCTTGGTGTTCTTCCACGGCAAGAGCGCGCCAGTGTTCAGCGACAGGCCCCGGTTGGGCGCCACCAGCGCGGGCTCGAAATATTCCACGCTGCCAAGGCCCAGGCAGCGCGGGCAGGCCCCCTGCGGGCTGTTGAACGAGAACAGCTGCGGGCTGGGCGCGGGCAGGCTGATGCGGCAGGCCGGGCACACCGATTCCGTGGAATGCACGATGTCGCGTCCGGCGCTTGCCGTGCCGCCCTTCCCTTCGCCGCCCTCCTTCCCGTCCTTTCCTTCGGGGGGCAAATGCACCACCAGCCGTCCGTCACCGTAGCGCAGGGCCAGTTCCACCGAATCGGCCAGCCGCCCCCGGATGCCGTCCTTGATCACCAGCCGGTCCACCACCAGGTCGATGGTGTGCTTGCGGTTCTTGTCCAGCGCGGGCACCTCGTCGATGCCCATGATGGCCCCGTTCACCCGCACCCGCACGAAGCCTTCGGCCTTCAGCTTCTTGAACCGGTCGAGGTGGGTGCCCTTCTGGTGCTCCACCAGCGGGGCCAGCACGATGCACCGGGTGCCCTCGCCCAGGGCCAGGATGTCGGCGATGATCTCGTCCGCCGCGCGCGCCTCGATGGGCAGGCCGCACTGCGGGCAGTACATGCGCCCCAGCCGCGCCCAGAACACGCGCAGGAAGTCGTACACCTCGGTCACGGTGCCCACGGTGGAGCGCGGGTTGCGGGTGGCCGTCTGCTGTTCCAGCGAAATGGCCGGGGAAAGCCCCTCGATCTTCTCCACCTCCGGCTTGTCCATCTGGGGCAGGAACTGGCGGGCGTAGGCCGACAGCGATTCCACGTAGCGGCGCTGGCCTTCGGCGTAGACGATGTCGAAGGCCAGGGTGGACTTGCCCGAGCCGGAGGGGCCGCAGACCACCACCAGTTCGTCGCGGGGGATGTCGAGGGTGACGTTCTTGAGGTTGTGCTGGCGCGCTCCCTCGATATGGATGCAGGGCTTGCTCATGCGGTGGGTCTCGTGTGGGGCGGGCGGCCGGAACCGCCGGAGCGTCGTGCGGGGACGCGCGGGTTGGAGTGCTGACGGTGCGGGGACGCGGCGGCCGGAACGGACGGGCACCGGGCGCGACGCGACGTGGAAACCGCATCACGCGCGTGCGTCCCGCCTGCCGGACAAGATGTGCCGTCCGGGCCGAATCGGGTTGGTCGTCGCGACATTGGCAACAGGGGGTAAGATACGACATCCGGCGCGCGGGGCAAGTACCCGGCGCAAGATGGTCCGGCTGCGGTGGCGTCACGGGGGGCCGCGCGGCAGCCGCAGGGCCGCGCCGGACTACATGAAAATGGACGCCAGCAGCACCGCCGTAAGCAGTGCGGGCAACATGTTGGCCAGCGGGATGCGCTTCAGTTCCAGCAGATTGATGCCGATGCCGATGACCATCAGCCCGCCGGTGGCGGTCAGTTCGTTCATCACCGCCGGACCCAGCAGCGGCTGGAGCACCCCGGCGAACATCGTCAGCGAGCCCTGGTAGATGAACAGCGGCAGCGCGGAGAACAGCACCCCCACCCCGTAGGCCGAGGCCAGGGCGATGGCCGCGAAGCAGTCGAGGATGGACTTGGTGAGCACGATGGTTCGGTCGCCGCGCAGGCCCTCGTCGAACGGCCCCAGGATGGCCATGGACCCGATGCAGAACAGCAGCGTGGCGGTGACGAACCCGTCGGTGAAGCGCGGGTTGCCGGAGCGCAGCTTTGATTTCAGGGCCTCGCCCGCGCGGGCGAAGGCGTCCTCAAGCCGCAGCAGTTCGCCGATGATGGCCCCGCTGAGAATGCTGAAGATCATCACCAGCGGGTTGGCGGTCTTGAAGGCCATCTGCATGCCGATGACCATGGTGCACAGCCCCAGCCCCTGAAACACGATGGCCCGCACGCGGTCGGGCAGGCGCGCGCCCAGCAGCATGCCCAGCGCGCCGCCGCCCACGACGGCGGCCATGTTGATGAGTGAACCGACGGGAAGAGTCACGATACGCTCCGTTTGTTGGAGCCCCGTGATACCCGAAACGAAAGGGACTTGGAAGCGGCTTTACCTGCCATTTCGCAGCATCCGCTTCACCCCGCGCGGGCGCGCGCCGCAGTGGCGGCACGGAATGGGGCTGCACCCTCCCCCGCCCTGCCGCAACGGCACTGCGCCGCCGGAAAGCGTGATCCGGCTCACGGAAATTTCCCACGGTTCTGGCACCCTGCAAATGGACACGGCCCCGTGGCCCGCGTATCATGGATACGCCACCGCGGGCTGGCGGCGGCGAAAGAAGGAAGGAGTTCACCATGCATCGCATTCTGCGCACTGCCGCCCTGCTGGTGTCACTGACGGTGACACTGACGGCGGCCCTGGCGGTGGGGACAGGCGTGACACTGGGCGCGACGACGGCCCGCGCGGCCGGGGGGCAGATCACCGCGCTGGACATGTTCCGGATGCTGCCCGCCACCATCTTCGAGAACACGGCCGAAGGGCTGAGCGACGAAGAAAAGCAGCAACTGGCCGACGAGGGCGAAACCGGTTTCTGGGCGGTCATCGAAAGCACCCCGGAACATTTCGAGGTGGGCGCCCTGCCCATGCTGGACACGCGGGTTTCGGTGCGGGTGTTCCGCGCCGACAACGGCGACACGCTGGCGGCCATGGGCGTGAAGAACGGCGAGGCCTGCGCGCTGGAACTGTGGCGCCGCAAGCCCGACGGCAGGCTGGCCCCCGCCGCCACGCCGGAGGAGCCGGACATCGCCGAATTCTTCGCGCCCGGCCACAAGCTGCCCCCGGGCACGAGCCCGTCCGTCATGCTCTGCCTTGGCGAAAATGATCTGGAAGCCCGCGCCCTGCTGTGGACATCCACCGGGCTTGCACAGGTGAAATTCGACCACCGGGTGCTGTACCGCTGGAATGGCAGCACTTTTTCCAAGGTGGTGCTGCCCGTCAGCGAACAGTAAGGGGACAGTAGGGGGACAATAGGCGGACAGTAGGGCAGCAGCGCGGGGAAATTTTCCGGCCCTGCCAGGCCCTGCCCGGCCCTGTGCAGACGCGGCCCGGACACGTTCCAACAGCCGTCAGCAGGCACCCTTCCGGGCCACGGCGTAACTCGGCCCTTGACCGGACCACGCCCGCTGTGCCATAGCCCTTTCCCTACACCTGCCGGGATGGTGGAATTGGTAGACGCAGCGGACTCAAAATCCGCCGGTGGCAACACCTTGCGAGTTCGAGTCTCGCTCCCGGTACCAGAATGAAAACAGCGGGTTGTGTACGCATCTCTGATGCATACGCAACCCGCTGTCTTGTTGCTGTCTGTCGCCTGCCCCGCTCCTGCCCTAGCGGTTCTCCGCTTCCTTCCGGATGGCGGAAATGAGCGCGGCGGCGTTGGTCACGTCGGTGACCTGCCAGTTGCCCGCCTCGCGCCGGGTCAGGGCCAGATCCACGGGGTAGGCGCGCTCGCTGCCGTGGTCGAACAGCATCACCGAGGCGGTGGCCTTGTCTCCGTCGCGGGCGACCGACTTCACTCCGCGCAGTTCCTTGCGGCTCACGGAGGCATCGGCGAACAGGGGCGAAAACAGGCCGCCGTCGGTGGCCTTGCGTTCCTTCTTCACCGGCTTGCCGGAAAAGTTGCCGGAGGCCACGCCCCACACCACGAACTTGCGGGTTTCCTCGGCCACCAGCATCTTCACGGTCTGGGCGGTCTGCGACTGCGCGCCGGACTGCACCGCGCTGGACAGCATGGCCAGCAGGGGCAGGGTTTCGCCGCCGCCGGAAACGGCCTTGGGGGGGCGCGCCACCAGGTCGGACATGAAGGCGTCCACCCCGCGCTGGGCGATGCGGCCCACGTCCACGTACTTTTCCAGCAGGGCGGCGTCGTTGGTGTCGATGGCGGTCTGCACCTGGCGCAGGGCGGCTTCCGGGGTTTCCTCGGCGGCGGCGAGGACGGGAGCGGAGACGGCCAGCAGCAGGATCGCGGCCGGAATCAGGCCGAACGGAATCAGGCGGGGCGGATTCAAACGGAGCGAAATCAGACGGCGGAAATATCCGGGCATGTGAGCTTCCTGTTCAGGGGTTGGGGCCGCACGGGCGGCTCATGCGGCTTCTACTCCAGCGGCGGGCCGGGGTCCAGTGCCGCCCTACCCCATGCAGGCGGCGGGCACCCTGCCCTTGACGGCCAGCGGCAATCCGCTGACGGCCAGGATCACGCCGGTGCAGGCCGTGGCCAGCAGTTGACCGGCCTCGCCGGACAGGTCGCGGAAGCGGCGGCCCAGCGGGGTTTCCGGCACCACGCCCCAGCCCACCTCGTTGGTCACCACGGCCACAGGCACGGAGGACGCGCGCAGCAGCGCCGCCAACTCTTCCACCCCGCGCAGGATGGCCGCGTCGTCGTGATCGGCCAGCATGCGGTTGGTCAGCCACAGGGTGACGCAGTCCAGCAGCACCCCGTGCGGACGGGACTGCGGGGCGGACTGGCCCGCGCCCTGCCCCATGCAGCCGCGCAGGGCGGCGCATACGTCCAGTTGTTCTTCCACCGTGCGCCAGCCCGCGCCCCGCGCGGCCTGGTGGCGGCGCACCCGCTCGGCCATTTCCGCGTCTCGGGCGGCCCCGGTGGCGATGTACACCCGCGACGGCCCCAGCGATTCCACCCAGCGCTGGGCCAGCCCGCTCTTGCCGCTGCGGCATCCGCCGGTGAACAGGATGGTGCTGGCGGGGGGAGCGGCCTGCTGGCCGGGGGAGGAACAGGTGTCGGCGGGCAACGGTTCGGACATGGCGGGTTCCACGGGTTGGGGTGACGGAGGCCGATGCGGCGCGGCCGGGCATCCCCTGCCGCCCGCGCCTGCTGTAGCACGGCGCGGGCCGGACTAGCCAGCGCGCCCCGCTTGCCCGCCGGGCGGGGGTGACATATGGTCGCCCCGGCGCGACCCCCGTCCCGTGGCATTCCGCCCCGCGCCGCATCACGCACCCCAATCCACATCACCGATGCCCGGATACCGCACCCACCTCGTCGGCGGCGCCGTGCTGGCCGCCGGAGCCCTGTTCGCGGCGCAGACCCTGCGCATTCACGCTCCCGGCCTGCCCACCCAGGCCGCCCTGCTGGCCGTGTCCACCGCCTTTGCCCTGGCGCCCGACGTGGACACCCACTCGCGCGGGCGGACGTGGTTCTACGGACTGCTGGCCGTGGCCGACGTGGCGCTCATCGCCACCCGGCGCTACCAGTGGGCCGCCCTCCTGGGTCTGCTGGCCATGCTGCCCGCCATCGACGGCCACCGGGGGTGGACCCACACCTGGTGGGCCATGCTGCTGGTGCCCCTGCCCCTGCTGCTGGCCCCGGTGCTGCTGTACGGCTGGGCGTGGCAGGCCGCCGTCCCGTGGTACGCGGCCGCCGTGCTGGGGTATTTCTCGCACCTGTTGCTGGACAGGCAGTTCTGACGGCCGAAGGAAGACAAAGGGCAATGGCCGCGCCGGGCCATGTGCCGTGCGCGCCGGTCCGCTCCTTTCTCCTCCGATTCCGTCTTTTCCATGCGCATGCCGCACGCAAAAACGCCGCGAAGGGTTGCCCCCTCGCGGCGTCGTCACGTTGTACCGCTTTTCCGCGCGCTACTGCCGCGCCGCCATGGCGGCCTTGTCGAAGCGGGCGGCCGTGTCGGCCAGCACCGTGGCGGCCATGCGCACGGCGTCCATCTTCTCCGGCTTGCCGTTGGCCCGGCGGTACACCCACCCCGCCGTGTAGACCAGGGTGTCGTCGTCCAGCCTGCGGGCGTCGGGGTTGCGGCGGATGGCCTCGGCCAGGGTTTCGCGGGCGCGTTCGCGGGCCATGATGGCCTGCTGGTACGCCTTGCCGGAAAGCTCCATGATGCGCCGGGCCTGCTCGGCCATGTGCGCGGAATTGCCCTCGCGCGCGGTATCGTAGCCGAACACGGCGTCCTGGTACTTGGCGTTGGCCTCCAGCGCGGTCTGCTGCGCGGTGAGCCAGGCGTTCACCCGCACCACCGCGTCGGGCATGCCCGCAATCTCGCGCAGGGCTCCTGCCAGGCCGCGCAGGCGCGTGGCGTACAGGCCGTACATTTCCGCAACCTCGGCGGGGGCCAGCGGCCGCTCCTTGCCCTTGTCGGTGACCTTGGCGACCGACGCGGCGGCGGCCATGGCCTCCATGAACCGGTCGGCGTACAGGCGTTGCAGGGCTTCGAGCATGGCCGGGGTGAAGGCGTAGTCCAGCACGCCTGCGCGCCCGGCGGAAAGATCGTCACCGGACCACGACAGCCCGGTCATGTTCACGCCGTAGCGCATGTTGGCCGACTTCAGGCTGGGGGCCACCCAGCCGGAGTTGCGCGCCTCCATGTGCGTGCCCTTGGGATAGTAGCTTTCCACCAGCCAGTTGGCCACGTCCTCCACGAAGGCGAAGCGCACCACCGCGTCGTCCTGGGCAAAGGCCCCGTCCGGGCTGGTGGCGTTGACGCCGGGCGCCCCGGCCGTGGCGTTGGCCTGGGCATCGGCTGCCGCGTCGCCGTCCATGGGCACCATGGAGGGCAGCGTGCCGTTGGTGGCGTTGGGCCCCAGGATGGCGGCTTCCGTGCCGGTCATGTTGGCCTGCCGCTCGGGCACGGCATCGCGCAGGACCAGGTCGCGCAGTTCCCACAGGGCCACGCCGGCCACGGCCAGGGCCAGCAGGAACGCCCACACCAGCTTGCTGCGCGTGCGCCTGGGGGGCCTGGGCATGTCGAGCAGGCTGCCGTCCTGCCGGGTGGGGCCGGAGGCGGAACGGGAGGGGTCGCGGCCGGGAGCCGTATCGGGGGTCTGGCCGGGCGTCTGATTTGGGGTCTGATCGGGCGTTTCGGGGGCCATCCGTGGCATCCTCCTGCGGGCGCGGGCCGTGCGGCGCGAGCCCATTGGTCGGGCGTGAGCGGGTGAGCGTGTCTGGTGCGTCGAGTCTGGTCCGATATGTCTGGGCGGTATGTACCACCCCGCAGGGCCACTGTGAAGCCGCCGCCGGGTTACGGAAGCATCACGCGGCCATGCGTCCGTTTTTCCGTGCGTTCCGGGCTTGCCATCCCCCCCGCCATCGTTCACAACACCGGTACGACAACAACGGGAGGATGCCATGCCGCTGGCCGGATACGGCTTCGTGCTGCTTGCCGCCGGGTTGTGGGCGCTCATCGGCCCCCTGGCCCGCTACTGCCTTGCCGAAGGGGTGACCCCGCTGGAAATCGCCTTCTGGCGCGCCGCGTTCGGCGCGCTGTTCTTCGGCCTGCACGCGGCCCGGCACGGACTGTGGCGCGCCCCGGCGCGCGACGCTGCCGCCTTCGCCGCGTTCGGGCTGGTGGGCGTGGCGCTGTTCTTCGGCTCGTATCAGTTGGCCGTGCGCGAAGGCGGCGCGGCGCTGGCCTCCATCCTGCTGTACACCGCCCCGGCGTGGGTGGCGCTGCTTTCGCGGCTGTGCTTCGCGGAACCCCTGACCCGCGCCAAGCTGGCGGCCCTGGGCCTGGCCATGGCCGGGGCCTTCCTGATCTGCCGGTCCGGCGGAGGATTGCAGGGCGGCACCAGCGCGGCGGGCATCGGCTTCGGCCTGCTGGCGGGCTTCACCTATTCGCTGCACTACGTGTTCAGCCGCCACTTCCTGCGCCGCCATTCGCCGGTGACCATGTACCTGTTCTGCCTGCCCGTGGGGGCGCTGGCCCTGCTGCCCTTCGTGGACTTCGCCCCCAAGGGGCCGCTGGCGTGGTCGTTGCTGGTGCTGGGCATGGGGCTGGTGACCACCTACGGCGCGTACCTGGCCTACTGCGAGGGCATGCGCCGCCTTTCGCCCACCCGCGTGGCCGTGGTGGCCAACTTCGAGCCGGTGCTGGCGGCCCTGCTGGCCTACTGGCTGTGGGACGAGCTGTTCCCGCCCTCGGGCTGGATCGGAGCCGGGCTGGTCATCGCGGCGGTGTTCTGTGTGGTGCTGGACGGCGCGCGGGGCCGCGACAGGCATGACGGGGGCGTATCGCGCGCCTCCGGCAGGGAAGACGCGGCGGAAACGGAAACGGCCGGTGAAGACACCGGCCTGACGCGCGGGCACATGCCCGTGGAATGAGCGGAAGCGGGAAGGCCCCGGAATCGCCGGGCGGCTATGCCTTGGCGAACGGCTACGTCCTTCCAAACGGCTACGCTTTGGCGAGAATGCGCAGGTACAGGTCGCCCTGCCACGGCCCGATGCGCTTGCCCAGCCCCTTGAGTCGGATGGGCCGCCCCACCACGTAGTCCTGCGGCAGGGTCACCTCCACGGTGCGCACCTCTCCGGAAAGGCCCTGGGTGACCTGCAAGCGCAGCCGCGCCCCCGGCACGATGCTGAGGGCGGGCAGGTACACCGTCTGCTCGTCGTCGATCTGGCGACGCAGCCAGCCCTTCACCGCACCGCCGATGCCGTGGGTGAGGTCCAGCGTCAGGGCCTTGCCGCCCCATTCCAGGCTGAGCTTGCGCTTCTTGGGCGGGCGCGCGGCCAACCCGCCGCCGTCGCGGCGGATCTGGCTGTAGATGTCCTCGAAGACGCGCCGGGCGAACGGGTCGCGCAGAATGTCCTGCAACACCTCGTCCTGACCGGCCTGATAGGTCGCCTCCGCCTTGCGGCGGCTGCGGTCGGCCCCGCTGGCGCCGCGCGCGGTGGATGCGCCGCCCGTGAACGTGTTCCCCGCCGATGCGGACGAGGCCGAAGGTCCGGTTCCCCCCGCTCCCCCTGCTCCCCCCGTTCCCATGTCGCCGAAGCGCTGGCGGGCCTGCTCGTAGGCGCGGGCGGCCTCGCGCTCGGCCGATTCACGGTCGGCGGCACCCGTCCCGTTCCCGTTGCCGCCGGGCCCGGCCGCGTCCAGGGTGCGCGAAAGCAGCACGTACGCCTCGTTCAGGCGCTGGAACCGGCGGGCCGCGTCGGACCGGCCAGGGTTCAGGTCCGGATGCAACTCGAAGGCCAGCTTGCGGTACGCCTTCTTGACCTCGTCAAGCGACGCGCCGTTGCCCACTTGCAGTATCCGGTAGCATTCCCTCAGCGTCACGCGACCTCCACGCCCCCGCTTGCCTTGCCCGCAGCCCTTTCGGCTGTTTCGGCGAAAAACCTTACCGCGGATCCGCGCCCTTTCCGCCAGCTATTTCGCGCCGTCTTCGTCCCGTTCAAGCACCAGCGCGTTGGCCTCGCACGTACAGTCCGAGGCCAGCAGCCCCCGCGCGGCCAGATAGGCCCGCCCGGCGGCCGCGAATTCCGCGTGGCGCACCCCGGGCCGGATGCCGGGACAGTATTCCTTGGCCATGGCCAAGCTGCCCGCATCCACCAGGTTGCCGCGAAAAAACGGCCAGGCGCGGCAGATGTCCGGCTTGCCCTCGTGTACGGTGCAGCCGCGCCCGGCGGCAAAGAACACGCAGTTGCCGTCCGGCCCGGTGCGCACCTTCAGCTTGCCGTTGCTCCGCTCTCCGTAGGCGGCCTCGAAGGCTTCCGGCGTCATGCCCAGAAAGGCGCAGATGCGCGAAAGATCGGCGGGGCTGACCACGATGCCGCCCTCGCCCTGGCAACACTGGCCGCACATGCGGCAGTCGAAGGCGTCGTCCCAGGGTTCCGGGGTCGCGGACGCCGAAGAGGACGCCGGTGTCGTGGGGGCGCTCACAGCAGCCCCCCGGTCATCAGCCTGCGGTGCTCCACCATCAGGCACAGGTCCTCCACCACGGCCACGCCCCGCTCGAAGAGCATCCGCCCCGCCTCCGGGCTCGATATGCCCGACTGCATCCAGAACAGGCGCGGCAGGCGCGGCAGGGCCAGCACCTCCACGGCGTGGGCCGGGCAGTGTTCCGGCGCGCGGAACACGTTGACGATGTCCACGTCCACCGGCACGTCGGCGATGGTCGGACAGGCCTGGATGCCCCACACGGAGCGGCGCACCGGATGCACCGGGCGCACGTCGTATCCGGCCTCGATGAGGTAGCGGCCCACCATGTCCACGGGCTGGCCGGGCTTGTCCTTGGCGCCGATGACGGCGATGGTGCGCGATTCGCGCAGTATGGTGCGAAGCGTTGCGTCGAGCAGCATCCTGTACCTCTAAACCATATGTACGGCCGAAGCCGAAGCCGCGCGCCCCGGCGGACTGGCGCGGCCCTTGCCTCTTCTGCGGTCGCGCCGCCGTTGTCGGCCGCGAGCAACAATCCGGAAACATCCCTCTACCCGGCCTTGCCGCCAAGCGCAATCGGCGCGCCTGGCGCCGCCATCGCGGGGCGGGCGGTTCCGCACCTCTCGCCGGGACCGCCCCCACCACCGGTTGCGCCCGGCCCTCCCTTGGCCTACCCTGAGCCCATCGCCGGAACCCAGTCCCCAAGGAGCCCCGCAGCCATGTCCCACGCCCGCATTCCGCATGTCCCCGCCGCCCCCCGCCCGTTCACCGCCGCCGAGCGCATGCCCGCCGAAGAGGCCCGGCTGCGCCAGTCCCGCACGCTGGACATCCTTGCCGCGCTGGCCCCGGACGCCGGGGGGCTGATGGCCTTCTCGCGCGTGGCCATCTATTATCTTGCCGGCACGGCGGGCAACGGGGTGCTGTGGCTGCCGCGCGAGGGCGAACCGGTGCTGCTGGTGCGCAAGGGCGAGGAACGCGCCCGGCTGGAAAGCCCCCTGGACAACATCGTGTCCTTCCGCTCCTACGGCGACCTGCCCGGCCTGTGCGCCGACGCGGGCAGTCCGCTGGCCCCGGTGGCGGCGGCGGAAATGTCCGGCCTGCCATGGTCGCTGGCCGCCATGATGCAGCAGCGGCTGGCGGACGTCGCCTTCGTGCCGGGGGATGCGGTGCTCACCCGCGCCCGCGCCCGCAAGACCGGATGGGAACTGGCCAAACTGCGTCTGGCCGGGGCCCGCCACCACGAATGCCTGCACGACGTGCTGCCCGGCCTGATGCGCCCCGGCATGACCGAGCGCGAGATTTCGCACCTGGCGTGGCAGGTGTTCTTCAGCCGGGGGCACGGCGGCCTGATGCGCATGGGCGCGCCGGGCGAGGAATGCTTTCTCGGGCATATCGCCGCCGGGGAGAACGGCAACTACCCCAGTCACTTCAACGGGCCGCTGGGCCTCAAGGGCGAACATCCGGCCATCCCGTTCATGGGGTACGCGGGCTCGGTGTGGCGGCACGGAACCCCGCTGGCGCTGGATATCGGCTTCTGCCTCGAAGGCTACCACACCGACAAGACCCAGCTGTACTGGGCGGGCAGCGCCGCCTCCATCCCCGACGCGGTGCGCCGCGCCCACGACCTGTGCATCGAGGTGCAGGCCCGCGCGGCGGAACGGCTGCGCCCCGGCGAAATTCCCTCGGACATCTGGCGCTCCACCCTGGAACTGGTGGAACGCGCGGGCCTGTCCGAAGGTTTCATGGGGCTGGGGTCCAACAAGGTGCACTTCCTGGGGCACGGCATCGGCCTGACCATCGACGAATATCCGGTCATCGCCCACCGCTTCGACGAACCGCTGGAGGAAGGCATGACCATCGCCCTGGAGCCCAAGATGGGCATCCCCGGCGTGGGCATGGTGGGGGTGGAGAACACCTTCGAGGTCACCGCGCAGGGCGGCCGCGCCCTGACCGGCACGGCCTGCGACATGGTCTGCGTGTAGGGAAGAGGGCCGCGGCGGGCCACGGTTTCCCGCGTCCGCAGGGCGGCCTCAGTCCTTCCACTCCGGCTTCGGCTTGCCGAACGCCTCCAGCAGGGCCTGCTCCATCTGGCCCGTGGTGAATAGGTCGCGCAGCACCACCGGCGAGGCGGACAACAGCCCCTTGGGGAACAGCGCCACCACGGGAATGCTGCTGCTGCCCAGGGCGCGCAGCAGGGCCTGGGCCTCGGGCGATTCCCCGGTCAGGTCCACCCGCACCAGCCGCGCGCCGTAACGCCGCGCCCATTCGGACACCGCGCCGCCGGACAGGGTGGTCTGCTCCAGCAGCTTGCAGTTGGGGCACCAGTCGGCGGTAAAGTCCACGATGAGCGGCTCGCGCCCCAGCATGGCCCGGAAGGTGGCGGGCTCGAAGGGTTCCCAGTTCGCGGGCGGAGCCGAAGGGGCGAAGGACAGCCACACCGCCACGGCCACCAGCGCCGGAGCCGCCAGCCGCACCACCGACCGGCGGCGCGGCGGGGCGTCCAGCCCGCCCCAGCGCCCCCAGACCCACGCGGCAAAGGCCACGGCCAGCAGCGACGCCAGCGCGGGCATCAGCCAGGCGGCGGGCAGGATGGTCAGCAGGTACACCGAGGTGCCCATCAGGAAGAAGCCCACCAAGTGCTCCAGCGTGCCGGTCCACGCCCCCGGCCGGGGGAAGTGGCGCACCAGCCCCGGCCTGGCCGCCAGCAGCAGGTACGGCAGGGCCATGCCCAGGCCCACCGCGGTGAACACGAAGGCCATGATCTCCGGCGGCTGCTGGAAGGCCCAGCCCAGCACCCCGCCCAGCAGCGGGCCGCTGCACGGGGTGGCCAGCAGCGTGGCCACCAGCCCGGTGAAGAAGGGCTGCGCGCGCCCTGCGCCGCCCGCGCCCACGGCCTTCAGGTCCAGCACGGGCAGGGTGAACACCCCGAACATGCTCAGCCCCAGGCCGAACACCAGCATCAGCAGCCCCAGCACCACGCCGGGCCGCTGGAACAGCTGCCCCCATGCCAGACCCGCGCCGCCCAAAATGAAGGCCAGCAGCAGAAACCAGGCCATGATCCCCGCCGCGAACAGCAGGTTGTGCTCGCGGAAGTGGGCCCGGCGCGCGTCGTCGCCGCCAAGGGCGGCCACGGCCACGAAGCCGCTCAGCTTCAGGCTGATCACCGGCACCACGCAGGGCATCAGGTTCAGCAGAAGACCGGCCAGCAGGCCCAGCAGCAACGCCTTGCCGAGGCCCGACACCTCCAGTTCCGGCACCTGGTAGCGCGGCGCGAAGTTCCAGTGGGTGGCGCCCGGCAGGCTGCCGGACACGGCGCCGTCTGTGCCATTGGGGCCATTGGCGGCGGCCTGCGTGTCGGGCATGCCCGGCAGCGGCACGGAACGCCCCCCCTTGCCGAAGGGAATGGTCACCCGGTCGCCCTGCTCCTGCGCGCCCTGCCCGGTTTGCGCCGGAGACGCGGCGGCGGGCGGAGCGGAGGCCGGGGCCGCGTCCCCTCCGGACCCGGCGGAAGCAGGCGGCACGGCCGGACGCGCCGCGCGCAGGAGTTCCGCCCAGGGCTGTTCGTCGGCGCGGGGCAGTTCGCCCAGCATGGCGGCGTTCACGCGGAATTCCACGCCGCCGCGATAGGGCAGGCAGTTGCGGTCGGAACACAGCAGCAACGAGACCGAAGCCAGCAGGTCGCGGTCCAGATGGTCCTGCGGCAGCCGCACGAACACCGGCGCGCGCCCCTCGTACACCCGCACCCGCTGGCCGGGCGACAGGGGGTCCATGATCTCGCGGCCCGGCGGGTACAGCACCCCGGCCGTGCTGGCCGGGGCCGACGCCTGCGGCGAGGCCCCGCGCACGGTAACCACCGTGGGCAGGCCCACGCCACCGCCCCCGCTTCCCCGGACGCTACTGCCATCCACGTCGTTGGCGTAGGCATGGTATCCGGCGGGCATCTCCAGCCAGACCACCAGCAGCGCGCCGTCCTCGCCCGCGCGCACTTCGCGGAAGACCTCGGCGGTCACGTCGGGACGGGGTCCGAAACCGGCAAAACCACCGTCGGGGGCGGCGACATCGGCCGCGCGCAGGGGGCTGGCGGCGCAGAACAGCCAGACAAGCAGCGCCGCCAGCATTCCCGCCCCGGAAAATGATCCATTCAATATTTTAATATTATTGTATTTTTTCATAATTTCAGAAAATCTTGAAAGCCCCGGAAAAATCCGCTTGACTTCGGAGCGGGTTCTCTTTAGTTTGCCCTTCGCGTTGAGGCGCTGGGCCATTAGCTCAATTGGTAGAGCAGCTGACTCTTAATCAGTTGGTTCGGGGTTCGAGTCCCTGATGGCCCACCAGAGCAAACGAAACCCCGCAGTGGAAACCCGCTGCGGGGTTTTTGCGTTGCATGGCGGCAAAAGCGACAGTGGCGCGACATGAATTCTCCACATGTTTCCGTACATGGCGGCCAGCGGTGCATGGCACGGCAGGCGCATGGCCCGGTACCGCGATGCGGGACCGCCACACGCCACGGCAGTTGCATTGGCGCATGCCGCCCCGCCTCCCCCCTCCCGATGCTGCACGTGTGGACATGCCCGGCACGACCGACAGGGCAGTACCGGCAGTACCGGACCGGAGGGGAACTCCGGCACCTTAGCCGCTTTCCCCGCGCCGCGAAAGCCCGAACACGCCGTTCACCGCATAATGAGGGTGCTGCCCCGTCAATACGGCACGGCGGGCGGCGACACGGCGGCCAGGTGGTCCAGCATGGCCTGGCACACGGCTTCCGGCGTCAGGCGCACAAGGCAGGCCAACTGGTCGGGGTTGGCGCATTCGTTGCGGTTGCAGGGCTGGCAATCCAGCCCCAGGGCCATGTGGAAATGTTCCGGGGCGGGGAAGGACCACGCCCTGCTGGTGGCCCCGCGCACCACGAAGGTGGGCGTGCCCACGGCCACGGCGATGTGGCACGGCGCGGAACAGTTGCCCACGTGCAACGCCGCCTGATCGATGCAGGCGGCCATTTCGCGCAGGGACAGCATGCGGCCGGGCATCAGCACCTTGTCCGGACAGTCGCAGGCGGCCACCACGGCGCGCACGTCGTCCTCCTCTCCGGGGCCGGACAGGGGCATGAAGCGCAGCGAAGGGTCGCGCGCGGCGGCGAGCGAAAGCAGCCTGCCGTAGTGGGCGGCGGGCCAGCGCCGGGTAACGCGGCGGTGCGTGGGGTCCACGGTGACCAGCCGCTGCCCCGGCGCAAGCCCCAGCGAAGCCAGCAAATCGCGCGCGGCGGCGCGCTCCGCGTCGCTCAGGTACAGGCGGGGGCGCTCGCCGTTCCAGCGCACGCCCAGCGGTTCCAGCACGCTGGCCTTGGCCATGGCGGCGTACCCGTCGCGCGGGCGCACCCAGTGGGTGAACAGCCAGCGGTTGTACCACGCGGGCGTGTACGACAACCGCACCCGCGCGCGCGACATGGCCACCACCCACCGGCAGCGCGGCAACTGCTGGAAATCCACCACCACGTCGAAGCCGGTGCGCGCCACCCGCCAGTAGAAGGCCACCTCACGGGCAAGGGAGCCCAGTTCCTTCTTGTCGATGGCCCACACGGTGTGCACGGCGGGATTGCCCTCCAGCATGGGAGTGCACTTGCGCTCGGTGAGCACGTGCAGTTCCGCGTGGGGAAACCGGCGGTGCAGCAGCTCCAGCGAGGGGGTGGCCAGCAGCACGTCGCCGATCTGCCGCAACTGGCAGACCAGGATGCGCCGCACGTCGGCGGGCTCGATGACGGGGGGGCCGGAATATCCGGCGGCCGGGGCCGCGCGGGCTTCGGAAGAACGGGAGGGGGATGTGCTGTTCACGGGCGCTCCGGTCTGGAATGGTGCCGTGCTACCGTCTTGCGCACGGTGCGTCAACCGGAGGGGGGCGGAGGGGCGGAGTCGGGGCGAGCCTGCCCGCCCCCCGCCGCACACGGAAAAAGCCCCCGGAGACCTGGCGGCTCCGGGAGCCTTGAACCGCTGGCGGCGGCGCGCCGCGCCGGACGGGAACTGGCAAGCCCTCTTGCGCAGCCGGTACCATGACCGAATGTCCCCGTCCCTGCGCGGCCGGTGCGGGTGCCATCCGCGCCGTGCCTCGCCTGAAAGTGCGGTGAGGTCCGCCGCGCCGTTTCGTGCCCTGCGGCGCTGCGAACTGATTAATCAATCAACAATTCCCATATTGCCGAAGCCGCACGGAAAGTCAAGCCGCCCGCGCGGCCCGGCCGGGATTGCAGGCCGGGCCGCATGCCGGTTACGGCGCGCCCACGGCCTCGGCGATGCGCAGGCAGGTATCGGCGCGGTTCAGCGTGTACAGGTGGATGCCCGGCGCTCCGCCGTCCAGCAGCGCACGGATCTGCCGCTGGGCGAAGGCGATGCCCGCTTCCTTCACGGCCTCGGCGCCGCCCTTCTCGTTGGCGGCTTCCAGTTCCAGGTACAGATTGCCGGGAATGTTGGCCCCGCACAGCGAAAGGATGCGCCGCACCGACTCCAGGCTCTGGATGGGCAGGATGCCCGGCAGCACCGGCTTGTCCACGCCCATGGCTCGCAGCCGTTCCACGAAGTCGAAATATTCGCGCACGTCGAAAAACAGCTGGGTGACGATGAAGTCGGCCCCGGCGTTGACCTTGTCCGCCGTGTGGCGCAGGTCGCTGGCGAAACTGGGCGACTCGGGGTGCGCCGCCGGGTACCCGGCCACGCCCACGCCCATGTCAGGCTGCTCGCTGCGGGTGAACCGCACCAGGTCAGCCGCGTAGCGGAATTCCGCCGTGTCCCAGTCGATGGCCTGCCCCTTGGGGGCGTCGCCGCGCAGGGCCAGCACGTTGTCCACGTTCACCTCGCGCAGGCGGCGCAGGTAGTCCGCGATGCGTTCGCGCGTGGCGCCCACGCAGGTCAGGTGGGCCATGGGCTCAAGCCCCATGACGTTCTTGAGGTGCGAGGTGATTTCCAGCGTGTTGTCCTGGGTGGAACCGCCCGCCCCGTAGGTGACCGAGGCGAACAGCGGATTCAGGGCCTTCAGCCGTTCCACGGTGGCGAAGAAGCCGGGCCAGTTCTCCCGTTCCTTGGGGGGAAAGAATTCCAGCGAATAGAAGGGACGGGTGCTGGCGGCGATGCTGTCTCTGATCTTCACGGCGTGTCCTTTGCGGCCAGGGTCTGGCGTCTGCGTGTGCTGTCGGATGGACCGGCGGTGGCGGGCTGCGGGCCGATGCGGGGCCAGGCGGGGCCAGGCGGGGCCAGGCGGGGCCAGGCGGGGCCAGGCGGGGCGCGCCCCTTGCTTCCATGGTGTGGAATCATTCTATATCAAGCTATCTTGATATGTCAATATTGAAATGTTCAGCAAAATGTTTCGCCATCCGCCCGGCCCGGCCGACCGGACCAGCGCCGACCGTTGCACCACGCGGGGGTTTCCCCTACACTGCCTCCCTGCGCCGGGGGGTGCGCTCCGTCCCATGCGGACGTCCACCGGCCCGCGCCCCCGGCCCATGCATGTCCCGTCCCATCGCCATTCGGGCCACGGCACAACGCTTGCCGCCTGTCCCGGCCACTTACCGCACAGCCACACCCGCCGTACCGCCATGACCGTCACCGCCCGTTCCGCCGCAGCACCCACGCCCCCATCCGGCACCTGTCGGCCGGGGGCGTACATGCGCGCCCCGCGCCGGGCCGCCGCCGTACTGGCGGTGCTGGGCATGCTGCTGGCGGCGGCACTGGCGCATGCGGACGAACCGCACCCGGCCGGGATGGGCGCGGACGACACACCCGGCTGGACCGAACTGGACACCGGGCTGCAACTGGGGATATTTCCCGCGCCCGACGCGCCCGACGGCCCGGAACGCATCGTGGCCGTGCGCATCGACCCCGCCTACTACGAATTCAGCCTGCACACCACGTCGGAAGAGGGCGAACCCGCCCTGTCGCTGACGGACTGGGCCCGACGCCACGACCTGAACGCGGTGATCAACGCCAGCATGTACCTGCCCGACGCGCGCACCAGCACCGGCTACCTGCGCAACGGCGCGCACCTGAACAACCCGCGCATCGGGGGCAACCTGGGGGCGTTCTTCGTGTTCGGGCCGCTGTCGTCCGACCTGCCCCAGGCCGATCTGCCGCAAGCCGATCTGCCGCAAGCTGACCTGTTGGACCGCACCGCAGACCCGTGGGAAACGCTGCTGCCGCAGTACCGCTCGGTGGTGCAGAACTACCGGCTCATCGGGGCCAACCGGCGCATCCTGTGGCCGCAGGGCGGGCCGCTGTACTCGGTGGCCGCCGTGGGCCAGGACGGGAGCGGGGCCATCCTGTTCCTGCACTGCCGCGAACCGCTCACGGCATGGCGGTTCGCCACCATCCTGCTAGCCCTGCCCATCGACATCCGCGACGTGATGTACGTGGAGGGCGGCCCGCAGGCCGGGCTGTACCTGCGCACCCCCGTGCGCACCGACATCTGGATGGGCCGCCACCCGGCCGACTTCTGGAGCGGCGGGAACGCGGCCGCCCCCCTGCCCAACGTGCTGGGCGCGCGGCGCAAGGCCACGCCCCCGCAGCCCGGCCTGTTCCCCGACGGCCGGGAACGCCCCACGCCGCAGTTCTAGGACGCGCGCGGCGTCTCGGCCCCCCGGGGTCCGGGCATACGGCCACGGGAAACCTGCGCCGTCACCCTGTCCGCAGACATTCCGCAAAGAAACGCAACACATCGTCCCAGGCCCTGGCTTCGGTGCGCGGGCAATGCCACGACGCCGACGCATCGAACTCCGTCCCGTACGCCGCGTTGCAGAAGCCGTGGCCCGCGCCCGCGTGCAGCACCATCCGGCAGTCCACGTCCGCCCCGGTCATCTCGCGCGCGAAAGGCTCCACGTCGCGCAGGGGGATGACGTGGTCGCGCCCGGCCAGATGCACCAGCACCGGGCAGTGCGCCACGCCGGGCGTTGCCTGTCGCGACGAGGAAAGGTAACCGTACACGCTGGCCGCGCCGCGCAGGGGCGCGCCGGAGCGGACCAGTTCCAGCGCGGCCCCGCCGCCCAGCGAAAAGCCCATGGCCAGCAGACGCCCGGCATCCACGCCGGGCACTCCGGCCAACGCGTCCAGCCCGGCCCGCGCGCGCAATTGCAACAGCGCCCTGTCGTCACGCAACGGGCGCAGGCAAGCGCTGGCCTGCTCACGGTCGGCCGGGCGCAGCGCCTTGCCGTACAGATCGGCGCACAGCACGGCGTACCCGGCCTGCACCAGCCGCGCGGCGCTGCGGAACAGGTAGCCGCCGAGGCCGGTGTATTCGTGCAGCAACAGCACGCCGGGCACGCCGCCGGACCGCCCTCCTCCGCTGGCCGCGTCGAATCCGTCCGCAGTGAAGCCGTCCGGCAGGAACAGCCGCCCTTCGCAGTCCACGACGCCGCCGTCCGGCTCCCCGGTCCCTGCGGGCGCAACGTACGCCACCGCCCTACCCGCCCGCTCCAGATCGTCCGCCAGAGCATCGGTGGCAAACAGGCCCACCTTGCCGCTCCATGCGCCCATCCCGGAATCCTTGCCCATCATATCTCCCCGCCCCATGGTTCCCCGCCATATGCGGCGACGTCCGGCAGGTTCGCCGGACGTCGCGTTTTCATCGGGAACGAGCGTACCACGGATCGTGGCGCGTCTTTCTTCCTAGGGCTCTATGCGCGACCCCAGCACCCCCAGGAACTTGCGCATCCACTCGGGGTGCGCGGGCCACGCGGGCGCGGTGACCACGTTGCCATCCACGCAGGCATTGGTGAAGGTGTCGTTCACCTCGCACCACGTGCCGCCCGCGCCTTCGATGTCCGGCTTCACGGCGGGGTACGCGGTGCAGGTCAGCCCCTTGACCACGCCCGCCGTCACCAGCAGCTGCTGGCCGTGGCACACCGAGGCGATGGGCTTTTTGGCCGCCGCCATCTCGCGCACGATCTCCACCACGCGGGGGTTCAGGCGGATGTATTCGGGGGCGCGGCCGCCGGGAATCACCAGCGCGTCGTAGTCGGCCGTGTTCACCGCGTCGAAGTCGGCGTTCAGGGTGAAGTTGTGGCCCGGTTTTTCGGAGTAGGTCTGGTCGCCCTCGAAGTCGTGCACCGCCGTGCGCACCTGCTGGCCCGCCTTCTTGCCGGGGCACACCGCGTGCACGTCGTGCCCCACCATCAGCAGCATCTGGAACGGTACCATGACTTCGTAATCTTCCACGAAATCGCCCACCAGGAACAGAATCTTCTTCACTGCCATGTCGTGCTCCTTTGTGCCGGCGCACCCGGTGGCGGACGTGGCCGCCGCCCGGCGTGCCGGTCGGGGGTTGGGGGAAGGGGATGCGCGCGCCGGTGCCGCGCAACGCTTGCGTCCCGGCGCGAAATGGTTATTGAAGTGCGGACGCCAAGGGGGACGCCACAGGGCCGGTGCCCCCGCCGGAGCGACCCGCCCGGAAGGACGCGGCCCCACGCGGGGTGTTTGCGCATTCTATCAATAGCGCGTTCGGCAACTGCTTACAACCGGAACCACACATCGGAACCGGCCGGAAACCGGCCGACACGCAAAGGTCACACCCATGCCCATGTACGAATTCTCCTGCCAGGGATGCGGCGCAGTGTTCGAGGAACTGTGCGCCCGCGACGCGGAAACCTGCGCCTGCCCCGCCTGCGGCGGCCAGGGCAACCGGCTGATGTCCGCCGCCACGCCCAAGCTGCGCGCGGGCAGCCCGTTCACCAGCACCCCGCGTAACGCGGGCGCCGGGGCCGCCACCGGCTGCGCCTGCGCGAGCGGTCCCGCCACCCCCGCGTCCGGCTGCGCCTGCGCCGCCGGGGCCGCCCCCAAGGCAGGGGGTTGCGGCGGTGGCGGCAGCGGAGGCGGGTGCGGCTGCTCCAACTAGAGCCAAGGACACCCGCACGTCCCCATCCCGTCTTTCCCATGACAAAACGGCGGGCCATCCCATGGGATGGCCCGCCGTCGTCATATGCAATGGAAGCGTGTGCGGTCTACGCCGGTGTTTCCGCCCCGTTCGCCTCATCCGCCTCATCCGCCTCGCCGGGGCGCACCCCGGCCATCATCAGGCCGATGGCCTCCACCTTGGCGGTGTCGTCCCTGTCGAACACGTCGATGAACCGGCCCCGGTACATCACGGCGATGCGGTCGGCCAGTTCCAGCGCCTCGTTCAGGTCGCCGGTGACCAGCAGCACCCCGGCGGTGGAGCGCGCCTCCAGCAGCCTGCCCCACACTTCCTCGGTGGCGGAGATATCCAGCCCCTGGGTGGGGTTTTCGGCCACGATCACCTCCGGTTTGCGGAAGAACTCGCGCCCGATGACCAGCTTCTGCAGGTTGCCGCCCGAAAGCGCCCGCGCGGGCACGGTGATGTCGCCCGGCTGCACGTTGTACTCCCACACCACCCGCTTCACCGCGTTGACGGCTTCGGCCCGGTCCAGAAACACGCCCTTGGCGAACAGGTTGCGCGTGGTCAGCAGGAAGTTGTCCACCAGGTCCAGCTGACGGCAGGTGGCAAGGCCCTGCCGGTCCTCGGGGATGTAGGCCAGGCCGCGCCTGCCGGGAGGCCCGGCGAAAAATTCGCGCCACGGGCGGCCAAGGATGCGCACCTCGCCCGATTCGGGCCGGGCCAGGCCGCAGATGGCTTCCACCAGTTCCTTCTGCCCGTTGCCCGCCACCCCGGCGATGGCCACGATCTCGCCGCGCCGCACGTCCAGCGACACGTCGGAAAGGCCCGCGCCGGAAAGATGCTCCACGGACAGCACGGTGTCCACCGGGGCCAGCCGCTTGGCGTCCACCTGCAACACCACGTCGCGCCCCACCATGCGGTTGGCCAGCACGGTCTGGTTGGGCACGTCGGCCTCGCTGAACTCGTCCACCACCTCGCCCCGGCGCAGGATGGCGATTTCGTCGGCAACGGTCAGCACTTCCTGCAACTTGTGGCTGATGAACACCAGCGCCTTGCCCTGCCCGGCCATGCGCCACATGGCCTCGAACAGCTGGTCGGTCTCGCGCGGGGTGAGCACGGCCGTGGGCTCGTCCAGGATCAGCACGCGGCTGTCGCGGTACAGCAGTTTCAGGATTTCCACCCGCTGCCGCTCGCCCATGGACAGGCCGCCCACGCGGGCCGCCGGGTCCACCGCCAGGCCGTAGCGCTCGGCCAGGGCAGCCACCTCGTCGCGCATGCGCGCGGGGCGCAGCACCATGTGGGGCGACTGGCCCAGCAGCACGTTTTCGGCCACGGTCATGGAATCCACCAGCATGAAGTGCTGGTAGACCATGCCGATGCCCGCGCGCAGGGCGTCGCGCGGCGAGGCGAACACGGTGGGCGCGCCGTCCACGATGATGGAGCCCGAATCCTGGCGCAGCTTGCCCGCCAGGATGGACATGAGCGTGGACTTGCCCGCGCCGTTCTCGCCCAGCAGGGCCTTGATGCAGCCCGGGCGGATGTCCAGCGTGATCTGGTGGTTGGCGCGCACCTTGCCGAACGACTTGCAGATGCCGTCCAGCCGCACCACGGGCGGCAGGTGGGCATGGGCCTCGCGGGCGCGGCATGAAATTTCCGGCGCCACGGCGGTGGGGGTATGCGGCGTGTCGCTCATGGCATCATTCCTCGGGCTCGATGTTCACGCCCAGCGCGGCGGGCGCGGCACGCCCGCCGCCGCGCGCCGACGAGACCAGCAGCACCAGCACCGTCAGCGCGTAGGGCAGCATGAGCATCAGCGACGAGGGCAGGTTGGCCCCCATGGCCTGCAAGCGCAGTTGCAGGGCCATCACCCCGCCGAACAGGTACGCGCCGAACACGGCGCGGCCCGGCCGCCAGAAGGCGAAGATGACCAGCGCCACGGCAATCCAGCCGCGCCCGGAGGTCATGTTGTTGGTCCACAGGTGGGTGTAGGCCAGCGAAAGGTAGGCCCCGCCGAGCCCGGCCAGAAAGCCGCCCGTGAAGATGCCGCACCAGCGGATGCGCACCGGCGACAGCCCGGCGGCGGATGCGGCGGCCGGATGTTCGCCCGCGGCGCGCAGGGCCAGCCCCTGCCGGGTGCGGGCCATGAACAGCCAGAACAGCGGCGGCAGCAGGTACGAAAGGTAGACCAGCGCGTCGTGCCGGAAGAAGACGGGCCCCAGCACCGGGATGTCGGCCAGCACCGGCACGGCGAAGGACTGGAAGCCGGTGGTGGTGACGCCCACGTACGGCGTGCCCAGAAAATCCGCCAGCCCCAGCCCCAGGATGGTCAGGGCCAGGCCCGACACCACCTGGTTGCCCTGGAAGACCAGACAGACCACCCCGTGCAGCAGGGACAGCCCGCCCCCGCACAGCCCGGCGGCCAGCACCCCGGCCCACGGGTTGCCGGTGAGGTGGGTGGCCAGAAAGGCGGTGAACGCGCCCACGATCATCATGCCTTCCACGCCCAGGTTCAGCACGCCGGAGCGTTCGGTGAACATCTCGCCCAGGGTGGCGTACAGGATGGGCGTGCCCGACTGCACCGTGGCGGCCAGGATGGAGAGCAGCAGCGCGGTGTCCATGGCCATGCTAGCTCCTCCCCCGTAGCGTGAAGCGGTAGCGGTCGAAGAACTGCCCGGCCAGCACCGAAAGCAGGATCATGCCTTCAAGGATGCCCCCGAAGGCGGCGGGCACCTGCAAATCCAGTTGCAGGTGCTCCACGCCCACGCGCAGCCCCGCCAGCAGGAAGGCGAAACAGGCGATGGAGCCGATGCGCAGGCGCGACAGCCAGGCCACCACGATGGCGGTGTAGCCGTAGCCCACCATGATGCTGGGTTGCAGGCGGTTGACCGTGGCCGAGGTCTCGATGCATCCGGCAAAGCCCGCCAGCGCGCCGCACAGCGACATGACCAGCAGCACCAGCAGGTTGTAGGGCATGCGGGCGTAGCGGGCGGCGCGGGGGTTTTCGCCCCCGGCCAGCAGTTCGAAGCCGAGGCGGGTGCGCTTCAGGAACACGGCCAGCAGCACGGCCACGCCCGCGCACACCGCAAGGCCCCAGTGCACCCGGCCCAGGGTGGCCGGGGAGATGGGGCCGATGATGGCGGCCTCGGGAAAGATGGGGGTCATGGGAAAGCCGAAGCTGGTGGGGTCCTTCCACGCGCCGTAGACCAGGAATTGCAGGAACAGGATGCCGATGTAGTTGAACATCAGCGTGGAGATGATCTCGTTCATGCCGAAGCGCAGGCGCAGCACGGCGGGCACCGCCGCCCACAGCCCGCCCGCCGCGGCGGCGCACAGGAACATGGCGGGCATCATGGCCCACACGGGCAGGCCCGGAAAGGCCAGCACGGCCCACGTGGCCCCCACCGCGCCCAGGGCGAATTGCCCCTCGGCGCCGATGTTCCAGACCTGCATGCGGAACGACACGGCCACCCCCAGCGAACACAGGAAGATGGGGATGGATTTCAGCAGCGTGTCTTCCAGTGCGAAGGGGCCGCCGAAGCCGCCCGACCACAGGACCGCCAGCGCCTTCAACGGCGGCTTGCCGTGCACGGCGAGCAACGCGCAGCTGACCCCCAGCGAAACGACGAGGGCCGCCGCGAAAATGAAAAAGGAGCCCCATTGAAGGGGCTCCTGCCGTTTCACGACTCTGGGTAGGAACATGGACAGGGGGCTCCGGTTCTTGGACGCGGCTACTGGGTGGAACCGACCACGCCTTCCACGAACCAGGTCATGCCCAGCATGTCCTGGTCGGAAAGCACCTGGCCTTCGGCCACGCGCACGGCGCCGCTCTGGTCCTTCACCGGGCCGGAGAACACCTTGTAGGCGCCGGACACGATCTCGGCCTTGCGCGCGTCCACCTTGGCGCGCACGTCCTGCGGCACCATGTCGCCGTAGGGGGCGATGCCCACGATGCCGGTATCGATGCCGGGCCAGAACGAGCCGGACTTCCACTCACCCTTGCGGACCTTTTCCACCACGTCCTTGTAGAAGGGGGCCCAGTTCCACACGGCGGCGGTGAGGTGCGACTTGGGAGCGAACTGGCCCATGTCCGCGTTGTAGCCCACGGAGTACACGCCGCGTTCCTGGGCGGCCTCCTGCGGGCCGGGGGAATCCTGGTGCTGGGCGATGACGTCGGCGCCCACGTCCAGCAGGCTCTTGGCGGCTTCCTTTTCGGTGGCCGGGTCGTACCAGGTCTTGGTCCACACCACGCGCACCTCGGCCTTGGGGTTCACGGCGCGCACGCCCAGGGTGTAGGCGTTGATGCCGCGAATCACCTCGGGGATGGGGAAGGCCGCCACGTAGCCGAGGATGTTCGACTTGGTCATGGCGCCGGCCACCATGCCGGTCAGGTAGCGGGCCTGGTACATGCGCCCGAAGTAGTTGCTCATGTTGGGCGCGGTCTTGTAGCCCGAGCAGTGCATGAAGGTGATGTTGGGGAACTGTTCCGCCACCTTCAGCGTGGGGTCCATGTACCCGAAGCTGGTGGTGAAGATGATATCGAAGCCCTTGCGCGCCATGTTCTGGATGACGCGTTCGGCGTCGGCCCCTTCGGGCACAGATTCCACGAACGAGGTGGTCACGCCGGGCATTTCCGCGATGGCCTTGCGGGCCTGGTCGTGCGCCCAGGACCAGCCCACGTCGCCCACGGGCGAAACGTAGACGAAGCCGACCTGCATGTCCTTCACAGGAGCGGGTGCGGGGGCGGCGGCGGGTGCGGGGGCGGCGGCCGCCGGCTTCTGCTCGGCCTTGGGGGCCTCGGCGGGCTTCTTGTCTTCGCCGCAGCCGGTCAGGGCAGCCATGAGCAGCATGGCGGCAACCAGCAACATCGCGGATACGGATTTGCGCATCGGGAGCCTCCTCGGGGGCTGGGTGGATGGAACGGTATACGGCCACGGACGGCGGCTGCCCGTCCGTTGATGTACCAGAGGCAATGCATCAGGGCTCGCGGCCGGGAACTTTCCGGGCGGCGAGGCCGCTCGGGCACGGCGCCGACACTGATGCGGAGAAAGAGATTTCTAGCCCGCTTCCCGCTGGTTGACAAGGGGCTGCACGTACTGCACCTCCGAGTCCCACGGAAAGAGAATCCATGTATCCTGGCTGACTTCGGTGATGTAGGTGTCCACCAGGGGACGCCCTTCGGGCTTGGCGTACACGGTGGCGAAGTGGGCCTTGGGCAGCATTTCGCGCACCGCCTTGGCCGTGCGGCCGGTATCCACCAGGTCGTCCACCATCAGCCAGCCTTCGCCGTCACCCTGCATGCCCTTGAGCACTTCCAGGCGGCTCGACTGGTCCTGCCATTTGTAGCTGGTGATGCACACCGTGTCGATGAGGTGCACCCCCAGTTCGCGGGCGATGATGGCGGCGGGCACCAGGCCCCCTCGGGTGATGGCGATGATGCCGGTCCAGGGCCCTTTCTCCAGCAGCCGCCACGACAGCGCCTTGGCGTCGCGGTGAAGCTGTTCCCAGGTGACGGGAAAGACCTTGCGGTAGGAGTCTGCGGTGCGCACGAGGGGTTCCTGCGGGTTGCGGAGCCGGGACGGATGCGGCCTGTCTTGCGACGCATCGCCGGGCTCCCGTTGCGGGTGACGCCTCCCTTGCCCTGCCCCGCCCGCGCTGTCAAGCGCTTACCCCCGGCCGTGGATTCCGCAGGGGCAAGGGAAAAACCCCGGAACATGTTCTGTCCGATCAGGCAAGCATTGTGGCCGATCAGGAATTCATTGCGCCACGACCTTTGCGTATCATGGCAATCACGGAAAGCGGAACAGACCCGAACGGGTAATTGATGACAAGCCCGCACAGCGCGTCCGCGTGCGGCGCGCCCGCAACGCCCCCCTTCGCCCACCCGGACACTGGAGGAACCATGGAACCCATCGACAAGGCCCCCGGCGGCATGACGCCTCACGGCATCGTGCCAGACGACATCGCCCCCAACGTGCTCGAAGCCTTCCACATGATGTGGGACAAGCATCCTTCCCCGGTCATGCTCACCCGACCCAACCGCACCATCGTGGCGGCGAACGCGGCGGCGCGGGCCGTCGGCATCGAGCCGGGCCGCAAATGCTTCACCCTGTGCGGCCCGGACAAGCCCTGCGCCGCGTGCAGGGCCAACCAGGCGGTGCGCGACGACGCCTGCGTGCGCAGCCTGAGCTACACCGAAGCCGGAAACCGCTTCGTGGACGGCTACTGGACGCCCCTGGCTGGCGTGCCGGGGCTGTTCCTGCACTACGCCAACGACATCACCCAGTGCGTGCGCGAAGAACTGCTGCGCCCCGGCTGTACCTGCTGACGGCCCGGCGACACCTTGCGCCCCAAGCGAAAAGGCCGCCCTTCCGTGAGGAGGGGCGGCCTTGTGCGGTTTTGGTCGGTGATCGACAGCTAATCGTCGATGAGCTTGGCGTTGCGCAACTCGATCTTGGCGGCCGAGGACAGTTCGCCCACGAACACGCGGAAGAGTTCCTCGCGCTTGGCGGACAGCACGGTGGCGCGCACCGTTTCGGCGGCGGCGGACCATTCGGCGTCGGTGGGATGCTGCACGTCCTTGACCCGGAACAGCACCGCGCCCGCCGAGGTGTCCACCGGGGTGGCCTGCCACGCGCCGGGGGTGGCGGCAAAGGCGGCGTCCACCAGGGCGCGGCTCTGGCCGAAGGGGGCGATGACGCCGTTGCGGCCGAAGGGCTCGGCGGTCTTCACCTTGGCGGCCAAATCGACGGGCAGGCCGTCGGCCAGCTTGGCCCCGGCTTCCCCGGCGACCTTGACGGCCAGCTTTTCGCCTTCCACGCGGCGCACCTGGGCGGCCACCTCTTCCTTCACCTTTTCCAGCGGGGTCACGCTTTCCGGCTGTGATTCCAGCACGGCGGCGATCATGTAGCCGCCCTCGATTTCCAGCGGAGTGTCGATGACCGTGCCCGCCGGGGTGGAGAACGCGGTGCCCACGGACTGGCCCTTCAGGCCCACGGCGACGCCCGCGTCGGCGCGGGAGAACAGGCCGGTGGGCTTGTGCTCCAGCTTCAGCGCCTTGGCGATGTCGTCGATGGACTTGCCCGCCCCGGCCATTTCCAGGGCGGTGTCCAGGGCCTCGTGCATCCGTTCCGAAGCCTTTTCCTCGCCCAGGCGCTGGCGGATTTCGCCGCGCACCTCGTCCAGGGTGCGGGTGCGCTGGGTTTCGTGCGCGTCCAGCCTGATGACGTGCCAGCCGAAGGCGGTGCGCACGGGGACGCTGACCTCCCCGGGCTTCAGCGCGAACACGGCCTCCTCGAAGGGGGGCACCATCTGGCCCTTGGTGAACCAGCCAAGGTCGCCACCCTGCGCGCCGCTGCCCTTGTCGTCGGACAGCTTGGCCAGCGCGGCGAACTCCTTGCCCTTCTTCAACTGGGCGATGACGTCCTCGGCCTTGGCGCGGGCGGCGGCGTCCTCTTCCTTGCTGGCCCCTTCCTGGGCCATGAACAGGATGTGCCGGGCGCGCACGCGCTCGGGCGCCACGAAGTAGGTTTCGGCGTTGTCCGCGTAGAAGGCGGCCACGGCCGACTCGGGAATCTCCACGGCGGCGGCCAGGCTGGCCGGGGTCAGGGTGACCGCGTCCAGGCTGATGCGCTGCGGGTTGCGCCAGGCGTCCAGGTTTTCGTTGTAGCGCTCGGCGATCTGCTCGTCGGTGGGGGTCACCTTGAGCACGTAGTCTTCCAGCGGGAACAGCACGTATTCGATGGAGCGGCGCTCGCGGCCGTAATCGAACAGGGCGCGGGCCTCCTCGTCGGTGACCGAGGCGGGCGAGGTGATCCGGTCGCGCAGCTTCTGCAGCAGCATGTCGCGGCGGATGCCGTCCTCGAAGCGGCCGGGCGTGGTCTGCTGGCCCTTGAGCACGGAGCGGTACACGTCGGCGTCGAACCTGCCGTCGCCGTTGCGGAAGGCCGCGATGGACTCGATGGAGCGGCGCAGTTCGGCCGGAGCCACCGAAAGCCCGATGCGCGCGGCCTCGTCAGCCAGCAGGCGTTCGGTGATCATGGCCTGCAACACCTGGCGCTTGAGGCCCATCTGCTTCATGTCCTCGGCGCTGATGCCGGGGTAGCGGCCGCGCAGGGCCTCCACCTGGCGCTCGTATTCGCGCCCGAATTCCTGCACAGTGATGGGCTTCTTGTTCACCGTGGCCACGGCGCCCGCGGGGCCGTTGCTCATGGAGCCGACGCCCCAGAAGACGAACACGATGATGATGATGCCGAAGGCGATCTTCACGCCCCACGACTGCGCGTGGGCACGGATCAGTTCAAGCATTGAGAGACTCCATTGAGGTGTGCGCCAATGCCCCCCAGTGTGTCCGCGCGGTGCGTTCGGGCGGTGCGCCGGTTGCGTCGGGGGGCCGGGGGGTGCCGGAGGCTCCGTGCGGAGTCCGGCAAGGACACCCTACTGTTTTCTGGAAAGACGGACGTGATTCAGCAGTCCGCCTGCCCGGATAATATCCAATTCCTTCCGCGTCAAATCGTTCCGCACGCGCACGGCTCCCACGCCCTCCACCTGCACGTCCACTTCGCCCCCGGCGGTGATGGCCGACGCGGGAATGGCCACCGCGCCGCCCACGGCCAGCCGATCGTAATCGGCCCGGTCGCACAGGATCAGCGGCAGGATGCCGAAGTTGACCAGGTTGGCGCGGTGGATGCGCGCCAGCGAGCGCACGATGACCGCGCGGATGCCCAGGTGGCGCGGGGCCAGCGCCGCGTGCTCGCGGCTGGAGCCCTGCCCATAGTTGTCCCCGGCCACGATGACCCCGCTGCCCGCCGCCCTGGCGCGGGCCACGAAGTCCGCGTCCACCCGGCCGAAAACGTGCTGCGCGATGGCGGGCACGTTGGAGCGTAGCGAGGTGATCTCCGCCCCGGCGGGCATGATGTGGTCGGTGGTGATGTCGTCGCCCAGTTTGATGACCACCTGGGCCTGCACCGTGTCGTCCATGGGCGCGAACTGTTCCAGGGCCACGATGTTGGGCCCGCGCAGCACTTCCACCCCGCTGCCGTCCTCGGGCGGGAAGACGAACAGGTGGCGGATGGAGGGGGCCGTTTCCGGCAGTTCCGGCTGGGCCGGGGGCGTGCCCCAGGTGGCCGGGTCGGTGAACCGCCCGTGCAGCGCGGCCATGGCGGCGGTGAGCGGCGAGACCAGGTACACCCTGGCGTCCTTGGTGCCGCTGCGGCCCTCGAAGTTGCGGTTGAAGGTGCGCACGCTGACCCCGCCCGACACGGGCGAGCCGCCCATGCCGATGCACGGGCCGCACGAACATTCAAGGATGCGCACGCCCGCGTCCAGCAGGGGTTCCACCAGCCCTTCGGCGGCCAACATCTTCAGCACCTGCTTGGAACCGGGCGAGACCATGGTGTCGGTGCCCACGCTGACCAGCTTGCCGCGCAACACCTCGGCCACCATGCGCAGGTCGGCGTAGGACGAGTTGGTGCACGAGCCGATGGCCACCTGGTCCACCCCAAGGCCCGCCAGTTCCGCCACGGGCACCACCCGGTCGGGCATGTGCGGCTGGGCCACCAGCGGCGCCAGCGCGGAAAGGTCGATGACGATCTCGTCGTCGCAGGCCGCGTCGGCGTCCGCGCAGAGTTCCTTCCAGTCGCCCTCGCGGCCCATGGAGGCCAGGAAGGCGCGGGTGCGCCCGTCGCTGGGGAAGATGGAGGTCGTGGCCCCCAGTTCCGCGCCCATGTTGGTGATCACCGCGCGTTCGGGCACGCTCAGCGTGGCCACGCCCGGCCCGGCGAACTCGAACACCTTGCCCACCCCGCCCTTGACCGTGAGCAGGCCGAGCAGGTGCAGGATGACGTCCTTGGCGGATGCCCAGCCCGTCAGGCGGCCTTCCAGGCGCACCCTGACCACGCGGGGCATGGAGATGAAGTACGGTTCCCCGGCCATGGCCAGGGCCACGGACAGGCCGCCCGCGCCCATGGCCAGGCTGCCGATGCCGCCCGCCGTGGGGGTGTGGCTGTCCGAGCCCACCAGCGTGGCCCCGGGCAGCGCGAAATTCTCCAGGTGCAGCTGATGACAGATGCCGGTGCCAGGGGGCGAGAAGATCACGCCGTGCTTCGCGGCGACAGTACGCAGGAAACGGTGGTCGTCCGGGTTGCGGAAGCCCATTTGCAGGGTGTTGTGGTCCACGTAGCTCACCGAAAGGTCGGTGCGCACGCGGTCAACGCCCATGGCCTCGAATTGCAGGTAGGCCATGGTGCCGGTGGCGTCCTGGGTCAGGGTCTGGTCGATGCGCAGGCCGATTTCGGCTCCCGGCGCCATCTCTCCGCTGACGAGATGCGCCGCGATGATCTTCTGCGTAAGGTTCATGGACATGCTACCCTCGTGGATTCGGCGTTGCCGGTATGGCGTGCGCACCCGCGCCGCCCGTATGCTGATTCGTCCGGCGGGCCGAAGGACCTCGGGACACAGTGGGTCGCATGGTTGCGGGCCTGCTCCGCGAGGGAACGGCATCCGCCAAACGTCATGCGGAACGTTACGCGCAATAGCAGGGAATGCGCGGCACGGGGCGGCTCCCTTGGCGGGGGCCTCATGCCGCAACCGCCCGCGAACCCGCGCGAGGGGTTCCGGGCGGTTCGTCCGGTGTAGTGCACATCACCGCGGCCCGCAAGGGGCGTCAGGCAACTTCTATGCCCATTCCGCGGTATTCGTTGAGCTTGTTGCGCAGGGTGCGCACCGAGATGCCCAGCAGTTCCGCCGCCTGGGTGCGGTTGCCGGAGGTGACCTCCAGCCCCTTCAGGATCATGATGCGCTCCATCTCGTGCAGCGGAATGACCCCACCGGGGAAGGAACCGCCGCCGTCAGGACCGCCAGCCGAAATCGCGGGGATGCCTGCCGCGCCGTCGCCCCCCGCCCCGGCAAGGGGCGATGCGGCGTCCCCGTCCCCTTCGGCGCCGGGGGGCAGGTCGCCCTCCTCGAACAGCGGCCAGGAGTCGGGATCCAGCAGGAAGTGCCGGGTGGTGATGGGCCGCCCCCCGGCCAGCAGCACGGCGCGTTCCATCAGGTTCTGCAATTCGCGCACGTTGCCCGGCCAGTCGTAGCGTTGCAGCCATTCCTCCGCGTCCGGCGCGAATTCCGCCGGGGCCAGCCCGTACTCGCGCACGTAGGTGGCCGCGAAGTGCCGGGCCAGCACCGCCACGTCGTCGCCGCGCTCGCGCAGGGCGGGCAGGCGCAGGGGAATGACGTTGAGGCGGAAGAACAGGTCCTGCCGGAACTTGCCCTGCTTCACCCAGTCGTCCAGGTCGCGGTTGGTGGTGGCCAGCACGCGCACGTCCACCTTCACCGTCTCGGTGCCGCCCACGCGGTCGATCTCGCCTTCCTGCAGCACGCGCAGCAGCTTGGCTTGCAGGCCAAGGTCCATCTCGGAAATTTCGTCCAGCAGGATGGTGCCGCCGCTGGCCAGTTCGAACTTGCCCAGCTTGCGGGCGATAGCCCCGGTGAAGGAGCCCTTCTCGTGGCCGAACAGCTCGCTTTCCAGCAGGTGTTCCGGCAGGGCGGCGCAGTTCACGGCCACGAAGGGGCCGTCGGCCCGGTCGCTCCAGCCGTGCAGGAACCGCGCGAACATTTCCTTGCCGGTGCCCGATTCGCCGGAAATGAGCACCGTGGCGCGCGAAGGAGCCACCTGCCGGGCCAGGGCCAGCACGCGGCGCACGGCGGGGTGGTCGCCCACGATGCGCGGCACGCCGGGGCGCGGTTCCGGCGTGCGTCCTCCAAGGGTGGACGACGGGGGCACGGGCGCGGCGGCGCGGCGCGGCGCGGGCAGCGCTGCCACCACCTTCTCGAACAGCAGCGGTTCCAGCCAGTAGTCGCGCGCGCCCAGCGAAAGGCACCGCTCGGCCTCTTCGGCGGAACCCTTTTCGGCGAACACGATGACGGGGGGGAATGCGGGGTCGTCCGCGCCCACGGCAAGCAGGTCGTCCACCTTGTATCCGGGCAGGCTGGGCCGCGAAAAGATCACGGCCGGGCCCGACTTGCGGATGAAGGCGGAGGCACCCTTGAGGTTCTCGGCGATGCCGACCTCGAATCCCGCATCGCGCAGCTTGGGGAAGATTCGGGTCACGGCGGTGGCCGGAGCGAGGAATAGTATGCGCCGGGCGGACATGTTGAACCTTGTACCCGCAACCTTAAGCTTTATCAACTGATGGAGTACGAACGCGCCCGGCGGGGTGCGGGTTCGCCCCCATGCGGACCGCGAACCCTGCGAGTGGCGCAACGGGCCACCCAAACGGGAAGGCCGCCACCCTTCCCGCGCCGTGTCCCATGTCAGTAGTCCTTGACCGCACGGCGGGCTGCGGGTAGGACCGTTCAGCATTCGCACCCCGGCCTGCCCCGCATGGCCCTTACGGCCCGCCCGGCCGCGCGCATGCGGCAATGTTCCCGCAACCATCAGCCGGAACCCTCAGGATGAAGATCGCCTATCTCGTCGGCGGGCTGCCCTTCGGCGGCATCGAAAAATGGCTGTTCGACCTGTCCCTGGCCTACCGCGCCAACGGCCTGGTCACGCCGCGCGTCTTCAACCTTTCGGGCACGGGGCAGATGCTGCCGGAATACCAGGCCGCGGGCATCGATGTGCACTGCGTGGGCTCGCACATCCGCAGCATCGCCTCGCACCGGCTGGACACCTCGCTGCGCCTGCGCGCCATGCTGCGCGAATTCTCCCCGGACATCATCCACACCGTGCACTTCAGCGCCAACCACCTGGGGCGCATCGCCGCGCTGGGCCTGGGCATCCCGGTGGTCACCCACCTGCGCAACACCAAGCACGAGAAGCGTCTGCACCGCAGGCTTTCCGACAAGCTGCTGTCCTACGCCACCACGCTGTACCTCGCGGTGTCCAAGGCCGTGGCCGAGGTGGTCGCCACCGACCACAATCTGGCGGGCCGCCCGGTGAAGGTGCTGTACAACGCCATCGACGCGGGCCGCTTTGACGTGCCCCCGCTGGACCTGCGCGCCGCCTTCGGCCTGAGCGGCCCGGTGGTGGTGGCGGTGGGCCGCTACGTGCGGCAGAAGAATTTCGACCTGCTCATCCGGGCCATCCGCATGGTGCGCGACGCGGGCGTGCCCGCATCGCTGGCCCTGGTGGGCGAAGGGGCGGAGCGCCCCCGCCTGGAAGCCCTGCGCGACGAACTGGGCCTGCGTGACCATGTGGCGCTGACGGGATTCCGTCCGGACGTGGCGGCCTTCTACAAGGCGGCCGACGTGTTCGCCATGCCCTCGCAGTTCGAGGGGTTCCTCATCGCCCAGTTGGAGGCCATGTACTGCGGGCTGCCGTGCGTGGTGTCCCGCCATGTGCCCATGCTGGAACTGGCCGGCGAGGCATCGCTGGTGTGCGAAACCGAACCCGCCGACATCGCGGACAAGCTGCTCGCCATCCTGCGCGACGACGCCCTGCGCCAGCGGCTGTCCGACGCGGCGCGCCGCCTGTCCGCCCCGCACACCATGGACCGCTACGCCGTTGCCCTGCACGCCATCTACACCGATCTGCTGGCCGGGAACCTCGCGGGGGCCGCGCGTTGACCTTCACCTTCCCGCGCGTACCATCCGTCCCGTCCGCAGAAGCACCTTCCCGCGGCTCACGGGGTGGGATATAGTTTGCCGCATGACCGACATCCACCGTCACGCCGTCACGGCCCGCATGGCCGCCGCCCTGGACACCTTTCGCGCCGCCCCGGACCCGCAAAAGGCGGAATGGGCGCGCACCCTGCTGTTCTGGCTGTTCTGGCTGTCCATCGCCACCTTTCCGCTGGGGCAGGCATTCCGCGAAACCGGGCCCATCCTGTGCCTGGCGGTCCTGCTGCCCTACCACTACTGGGGCTACCGGCAGTCCGCCCTGCGCCGCTTCCCGCTCAAGTGGCTGTTCGTGCTCTTCTACGGGCTCATCTGCGTGAAGACGGCCATCTCGCTGGACCCGCGCCAGAGCCTGGTCTACGTGCTGCCCAACGCCTGGAAGGGGTTCGCCCTGCCCTTCGTGGCCATGGAATGCGCGCGGGACATGCGCGACATGCGCCGCTTGGTCTGGGCCTTCGTGGTGGTGAGCTTCTACGAAGGGCTGGACGGCATCTACCAGCACCTCACTGGCCACGACCTCATCCACGGCACCGCCATCATCGCCAAACGCCTCACCGGCTCCATGTCCACCTACCGCGTGGGCGATTACATGGCGCTCGTGCTGGTGCCGGCCTTCGGCCTGTGGGCCATGCTGCCCCGGACCCGGTCCGCGTGGCGCAGGGCCGTCACCACCGCGCTGATCCTCGCGCCGGGCACCTACCTATGGGTCTTCGCCCAGGCCAGGAGCGGCTACCTTGGCGTGGCCGCCGCGCTGTTCTTGCTGTGGTGCCTGTTCACCCGGCCGAAACCCGTGTACCTGCTGGCGCCCGCGTGTCTCGGCATCTTGGCCGTGCTGTTCGGCCCGCAGCGCATCACCCTGGAAACGGCCATGCGCGACGGGCGCATCGAACTGTGGCGCATGGCCTGGCAGGTCATCCAGGAACGCCCGCTGACCGGTTGGGGCATGGGCATGTTCGGCCCGGCCTTCAAGGCGCTGGGGCTGCAACCGGTCATCAACTCGCCCCGCATCCAGCACCCGCATTCGGTATACATCCAGTTTCTGGTGGATACCGGCGCGCTGGGCTTCGCCGTCGCCATGGTCTTCCTGTTCGGCATGCTGATCTGGGGGCTGCGGCGGATATACCGCAACCTCCCGCGTTCCGGCGCGCCGTACGACATGTGGACCATGGCCGCCTTCTTCCTGGCCGGATGGCTGTGCTATCTGGTGGAGGCGCTGTTCGCGCACGACTTTCTGCGCTCGTGGTGGATGGCCGTGTCCATGGGCCACCTGGGCGTAATGATCGGCGCCGTGCTCAACGCCGAAAACACCCTCACCGCGCGCGCCGAGCCGCGCGCCAGCGCTCCCCCTAACACTCCCCCCAATACTCCCCCGGACGCCGCATGAACATCGCCTTCGTCAACAGCACCCGCAAATGGGGCGGAGTGAAGACCTGGATCCTCGATTTCGCCGAGCGCCTTTCCTCCTACGGGCATGACGTGCGCGTCTACGGCCGCCAACAGGCCTTTGTGGACCAGGCCAGACGCCGCGTGGGGCACGGAGAGGCCGCCAGCTTCGGCTTCGACCTCAACCCCGCCACCATCGCGTGGTTCCGCCGCCGGTTCACGGAGCACCGCACCGACGTGGTGATCATCAACATCGGCAAGGACCTGGCCACCGCCGGGGCTGCCGCCCGCCTGCTGAACATCCCCGTGGTGCAGCAGATCGGCCTGCCCGGCGACATCCCCCACCGCCTCAAGACGCGCCTGCTGCACGCCTGGATCGCCCCGAAATTTCTTTGTTCCTGCCAGTACATAGCCGACGGCTTCCTGACCAGCCTGCCCTACCTGCGGGCCGACGACGTGCACGTGGTGCTCACGGCCAAGCGGGTGGCCACCGGGCCGCTGTCCGCGTCCACGCCCCGGCGGCTGGTGGCCACGCAGCAGCTGAACCCCGACAAGGGGCACGAAACCCTGCTGCGCGCCCTGGCCAGCCTGGACCTGCCCTTCGAACTGGACGTGGCGGGCACCGGCTCGCACGAAGCGTACCTGAAGGAGCTTGCCGCCTCGCTGGGTATCGCGGAACGCATCCGCTGGCACGGCTTCACCACCAGGGTGCCGGAACTGCTGGAGCGGGCCGACGTGTTCCTGTTGGCCTCGCTCAGCGAAGGGCTGCCCAACACCCTGCAGGAGGCGCTGGCCCAGGGGCTGCTGCCCGTGGCCCGCGACGTGGGCGGGGTGCGCGAGGTGTACACGCCCGAACTGGAGCCCTGGCTGCTGCCCTATGCCGCCGGTCCGGCCGAATTCGCGGACATGCTGCGCAAGGCGCTGACCCTGCCGGACAAGGACCTGGTGGAGATGAAGCACGCCGCGCGCCGGGCCTGCGCCACCCACTGCGAACTTGACAGCAAGGCCCGCGAACTGGAAGCGTGGCTGTCTGGCCTGATCACCTGTTCGGCCTGATTGGCTGTCCTGCCTGATCAATTGTCCGGCCTGACACGCGTCCGCAACCGACCAACCCTTCACGCCCCACGCCGCCCATGCACAAGCGCCCCGTCGTCTTCCGCCTCACCAACAGCCTGCACTACGGCGGCATCGCCTCGCGCATGCGGGCCATCCTGCCCCTGCTGCTCGACGAGTTCGAGGTGCACGTGGTCACCTACCGCACACCGGGCATCTTCGCGCCGGAACTGGCGGACAGGGGCGTGCGGGTGCACCACCTGCCCATCCCCACCAAGTGGAGCCCCACGGGCATCGCCCGGCTGGCGCGGATGCTGCGCGGCCACGGCGCGTCGGTGCTGCACGGCCATTCCTTTTCCGGCAACGTCACCGGGGCGCTGGCCGGGGCGCTGGCGGGCACGCCCATCCGCATCGGGCAGATCCACACCATCACCAACCACTGGTACGAAAACGCCCCCGTGCACCGCGCCAAGCAGCGGGTGGAGGAAATGCTCATCCACCGCTTTCTGTCCACCAGGGTGCTGCACGTCTCGCGCGAGAGCATGAACTACTTCGCGGCGCAGATGCCGCTTGCCGCGCCGAAGTTCGAATTGCTCCACAACGGGGTGGACTTCGCCGCGCTGGCCCCGCGCCGAAGCGCGGCGGACCTGCGCGCGGAACTCGGCATCGCGCCGGGGGCCGGGGTCATCGGCTACGTGGGGCGCATCGCCGGGCCCAAGCGCATCGGGATGATCCTGACCATGGCGGCCAGGGCCGTAGCCAGCCATCCGGACATGGTCTTCGTCATCGTGGGGGGCGAGCAGCGCCAGGCCGAGGGGTTGCGGCGCGAGGCCGCCGCCCTCGGCATCGGTGACAAGGTGTTCTGCCCCGGTGAAACCCCGCGCCCCGGCGACTACTACAACATCTTCGACGCGTTCATCTTCACCTCGCCCCCGGCATACGAAGGCATGCCCGGCGCAGTGCTGGAGGCGGCCTCGTTCGGCATGCCCATCGTGGCCATCCGCACCGACACGCTGGAAGAAATGGCCCAGTGGTACGACGGGTTCCGCTTCATCACCGAAGACTGCGACCCCGCGCGCGAACTGGCCGCCGCGCTGGCCGCCCCCCGGCCCGACCCGGCCCGGCTGCGCGCGCACTTCTCCATCCAGGCCATGGCCGGCCGCACCCGCGCCCTGTACCACCGTCTGCTGCAACAACACGCCGCACGCACGTAAATGCGCATCCTCCTCGTCACCTCCTCGTCCACCCGCAGCGGCGGCGCGCGCCAAGCCCTGTACCTGGCCGAAGGGCTGGCCGGACGCGGCCATCAGGTCACCTTCTTCACCCCGCGCGGCTCCACCCTGCGCACCCTGTCGGACTCCGTGCCCTGGGCCGACCTGCCCGCGTCCCCCGGCCGGTGGAAGGCCGCGCTGGAAGCGGCCATGCCCGCGCCCGGCCAGGGCTCCTGCATCGTGCAGGCATTCCACAACAAGGCGGTGAAGCGCCTTGCCTGGCACGGGCTGTTCTGGCGGCGGCGCGGCGTGGTCTGCGTGGGCTACCGGGGGGTGGTCTACCGCCCCGGCAACCCGCTGACCTACTGGTCGCCGGGGCTGGACGCCTTCGTGGCCAACTCGCACGCCTGCGCCAAGGTGCTGCGCGGCATGGGCGTGGGCGAGCGGCGCCTTGCGGTCATCCACAACGGCATCCCCGCCGACCGGCTGGCGCCCCGGCGCGGGGTGGACGCCGTGCGCGCGGAACTGGACCTGCCCCCACGTTCCACGCTGCTGGGGTGCGTGGCCGGTGACAAGGAGGTAAAGGGCGTGGCCCCTCTGCTGCGGGCCTTTGCCCTGGCCTGCGGTCAGGGCGGCGGCACGAATGCCGACGGTGGCCCGCACCTGATCGTCGTGGGGGTCACTCCCGAACGGTGGCAGCCGCTGTGCGCGGAACTGGGCATCGCCCGCCGCGTCCGGCTGGTGGAGCACAGCAACTGCGTGGCCGACTACCTGCAACTGCTCGACGCCTTCGTGCTGCCCTCGCTGTCCGAGTCCATGCCCAACACCTTGCTGGAGGCCATCTGCTCCGGGCTGCCGGTGGTCGCCTCGCAGGTGGGCGGCGTGCCCGAACTGGTGCGGGGCAACGGCCTGCTGGTCCCGCCCGGCGACGTGCCCGCCCTGGCCGGTGCGCTGATCACCGTGACCGGCGACGCGGCCCTGCGCGCCACCTGGGCCGAGGCCAGCCGCGCCCTTGCGCCGGAGTTCTCCACGGACGCGCGCGTCACCCGCTTCGAGACGTTGTACCGCACGCTGCTGCACCGCAGGGGATTGTCCGATGCCTGATCCCGGCCCTGCTCCCCACGCCGCGCCCGCCAACAGCACGCCGGGCCAGGGCGCGCACGGCGGCGACGTCTACCGCGTGGCGCGCGAATTGGGAGTGGACCCGGAACGCATCCTGGATTGCAGCAGCAACGGCTTCGCCCACGTGCTGGAACTGACCCGCACCCTGGTGGCCGCGCAGCCCCACCCCTTCGAGCACTACCCGGACAGCGCCAGCACCGCCCTGCGCGAGGAACTGGCCGCCCACGAACACCTCGCCCCCGGCGAGATCATGGCGGGCAACGGCTCGTCCGAGCTGATCTGGCTGGTCCTGCGCCTGTTGCGGCCCGGCCGGGTCACCCTGCTGGGCCCCACCTTTTCCGAGTACGCCCGCGCCTGCGAGGCCCACGCCATACCGTGGCGGGTGCTGCACACCACCCCCCTGCGCGCGCTGGACCCGCCCCCGCCGGGTTTCCGGGCCGATGCGGACGGCGAGATGGCGGTGCTGTGCTCGCCGGGCAATCCCTGCCCGGTCACCGCGCCCGACCTGCCCGCCCTGGTGGCCGCCCTGTTCCGGGCCGGTTTCCGCACCGTGCTGGCCGACCTGACCTACCGCGACTTCCTGTGGGGCACGCCGGAGCATGCCGCCCACCATCACAGCGCCCTCGCCCCGGCCTGCCCGCCCCGCCTGGCGGACGGCATCCTGCTCTGCCTGCACAGCTTCACCAAGTTCTTCCATTGCACCGGGATACGCCTGGGCTACCTGACCGGTCCGCAGGCCCTGCTGGACCGCTTGCAAGCGCAGCGCCCGCCGTGGATGGTCTCCCCCTTCGCAGAGGCCATGGGCAGGCGCTTCCTGCGCGCCCTGCCGGACTACCGGGCGCACCTTGCCGACCTGCGCGCCGACCGCGCCGCCCTGCTCCGCGGCCTGCGCGCGGCGCAACTGTTCGATCCCCGCGCCACCGACGCGGGACCCAGCTTCGTGACCTGCCGCCTGCACGACGAACTGCTGCGGAACGGCGTCACGTCGGAAATGGTGCGCCAAGAACTGCTGCGGCTCGGCATGCTCGTCCGGGCCTGCGACAACATACCCGGCATGCCCCCCGGCCACATAAGAATGCAGGTCCGCCGCCAAAGCGACAACGAACGGCTGCTGCAACACATCGCATCGCTGTCTTTCGCGCCGCATGCAGTGACGCAACAGGGCGCATGAATCTCCCGAAGGCGCGCCTTGCGTCGCCACGCCGCGCACGGGATGCGGCGCATCTCCGCGCCGCGTGGCGCAATGGACTTTCCGCACGATATCCCGTAACACGGGTGCGTCACGGCCCGGAACCGCTCCGGCCTTCCGGCCCGCATGCCGCCCCTGCCAGCGCGGGAACGGCGCCTTGCTCCGGCATGATCACCCTACTCGCATCCGTGGCGGCCCCAGCGTGAGCAACGAGATAAAATACACCTTCGCTCCGGCGTTCGCCCGCGCGGTCGTGGACCTGCTGCGCGCCGTGTGCCGCCCCGACCCCGAATTTCCCGCGGCGGACGTCTTTTCGCTGTACTACGACACGCCGGACCTGGACCTGCTGGAAGAAAAGCGCAACAGCGACTACCTGAAGACCAAGATCCGCTGCCGCTGGTACGGCGCCGTGGCGGGAACGGAAATGGGGCGCGCCGTGTTCATCGAGGCCAAGCGCAAGGAAGGCGCGGCCCGCGACAAGGCCCGCGTGCTGCTGCCCATGGACGGCGCCACCCTGTGGAACACTCCGCTGACCGCCCCCGAACTGCACCGCCTGCCGGAACACCTGGCCGAGGCGGGCATTCCGTTTCCCCGGCCCATCTTTCCCATGTTCATCCTGCGCTACACCCGCCACCGCTTCATCGACCCGGCCAGCGGGGCGCGCATCGCCGTGGACGCGGGCATCCACGTGCCCAGGGCCAACCCGGCCTTCATCCCCCGGCACAACCCCACCCCCCTGCCGGTGGCCGTGCTGGAGGTGAAGGGCGGCCTGCGCGAGATGCCGCGCCCGCTCCAGGCCGCAAGCACCTTCCACTTCCGGCGGGAAACGTTTTCCAAGTACCTCGCATGCCACGACATGCTGTTCTGTTCCACGGGGATGCCGGGCGGCTACACATGCTTCGCCCCGGCGGCGCCGCCTCGCAGCCGCGCCTGACGCCTTTCCCGCCGCCCGCAAGACCCCGAACACCCGACCTTCGAACACCTCACCCCCAGACAAGGCCGTCATCCCCATGGTTGAATCACTTTTCGACGTTCTCGGCAGTTCCTACCAGGCACTGGTCGCCGTGACCGGCTTCGGCTCCAAGCAGGCGGCGAACATCGGTGCGGGCACCTTCCTGCTGGCCCTGCTGATCTCCCTGCTCACCTCGCAGTACACCGCGCTGCTGTACTCCCGCTTCTACGAAAACCGGGGCACGGGCAGCCTGGTCCACCGCAGCTTCCTGCTGCTGGGGCCGTCCATCACCGCCATCTTCATCTGCGTGCAGTTCTCGCTGCCGCTGTCCCTGGGCCTGCTCGGCGCGCTGTCCATCATCCGCTTCCGTACCCCCATCAAGGAACCGGAAGAGGTGGGCTTCATCATGGTGAACATCGCCACCGCCATCTGCTGCGCCACCCTGAACATCGTCATCCTGGCCCTGTTCCTGGGCGTGATCACCGCGGGGCTGGTGCTGGTGCACCGCTTCCGCCGCAACCGGGTAGCGCGGCGCAGCGGCACGGCGGTCATCGCCTACCCGGCCTCAGAGCGCGAGGCCGACGCGGCCATCCTGCCCGCCCTGCGCGAAAGCCTGCCGGAACTGACCGTGGCCAGCATTTCCGGCGACGGCGAGCGGCGCACCATCGTCGCCACCTTCGCCCGCTCCGACGAAACCCTGGTGCAGCGCCTGACCACGCTGGCCGGCGGGCTTGCCCCCCACGCGGAAATCAATGTCTATTTCGACCACGCGGCCCGGTAGCGCCCAGCCGCCCGCCCCGGGGTCACACTCCGGCGCGGACCGCATCTCCCGCGTTCCCCACGCTCCCCACATTCCGTTGTGGGCGGCGGCGCTGTTTCTGGCGGCCCTGCTCTGCGCGGGCCTGCTGCTGGAACGTTCCCCCGCCCTCCGGCAGTACCGCGCCGTATCGCTGGACATCGCCACCAGCAAGGACTCGCTGGGTTCCCCCAGAAAGCGGCAACTGCTCACCGAACTGGGCCTGCCCGACGTGCACGCCGTATCGCCCGAGCACCGCGATCAGGTCGAACGGCTGCTCGGCGAGGCGCGCGGCGACATATCCCCCGCCCTCATCGCCAGCGGCTGGCCGGTGGTGGCCATCCGCACGGACGAGGAGAACCTTTCCGACCCGGAAATCGGCATCGTCGCCAATCCGGAAGAGCGGGGCATCGCCTGGGAGCGCCTGTCTTCCATGGTCTTCTACAAGGACGGGCAGGAGCGGCTCGCCACCGGCGCGGGCCTGCGCATCCACGGCGGCGGGTCGCGCAAGGACGGCATAGCCTTCCGCCTGTACTTCCGGAACTCGTACGGCCAGTCCCCCATCCCCGCGGACACGTTCTTTCCCGGCGTCGAGGGCAGCCTGAAGCGCATCGTCCTGCGCAAGGAAAAAATGCCCCGTCCCGGCTTCGTCTGCATGCTGGGCTTCGACGTCATGGCCAGGCTGGGGGCGCAGGTTCCGCACTTCGTGCCCGCCATTTATCTGATCAACGGCAAGGAAATGGGTATTTCGCTGCTGTGCGAGCACATCAGCGTCAATGGCTGGCGCCGCAAGCTCGGCCACAACGACTTTCTGCTCTACAACATCCGCAAGAGCAACGACCGCAAGGAATTCGCCGCATTGCGCGAGCTGTACCTGTGGGCCCGGCTGATGCCCGCGCCGCTCACCATGCAGCAGGTGGAACGCCGGATGGACCTGCGCAGCATGTGCGCGATCATCTTCGGTTCGATGTATCTGGGAGCCAACGACTGGGACCAGGGGGCCTTCCTGCTCGACAGGGCGCAGCCCGACCCGGTCTGGATGAACATCGCGTGGGATCTGGACCAGGCTTTCCAGCACCTGTCGCCCACCGCGCCGCTGGAAAAGCGGCCCGGCTGGAAATTCGCCATGGACGAGGCCAAGGCGGTGCGCATGCGCCTGTTCCTGCGCCTGTGGAAGGAAGCGGCCGAATTCAGGACCTGGTTCCTGCGGTACATGGCCGATGCCCTGAACCACACGCTGCATCCTTCCGAGCTGGAACGCATGATTGCCCCGTATGTGGCGATGGAACGGCAACTGGGGCGTGAGATGTTCGACCAGGATCTGGCCGCGGCGATGCTTGCGGCCCGTCCCGTGCAGGTCATGGAAGAAACCGTGCGCGACCTCGGCGCGCCCGCATGGTCCGCCGTGCGCGTCAGTTCGCCCTGCCCGGTGCGCATCGACGGCATGGCTGACTACACCGAGTACACGGGGCGCTATTTCATGGGTCAGACCGTGCGCCTGCACGCCATGCCGCCCGCCGGGAAACGGTTTTCGCACTGGGAGGTGGACGGCGCCCGGCGCGACGGCCCGGACATGGAACTGGCCGTCGAGGGCCCCATGGCCGTCAGCGCCGTGTTCACCGATGCGTGACGCCGCTTCCCGCCCCTAGCACCGCGTACATCTCGTCCACCCCATCCAGCAATACCTCGCAGGCGGCGTCCAGGTCGTGCGCCGAAATGAACCCCGCGTCCACGGCGTCGCCGTCCAGCGGCTGCACGCAGTCGTCGCCGGTGCCGCCGATGCCGAAGGCCTTCACCGCCTCGTCGGCCAGGTGCACCAGCAACGCCTCGTCGCTGGCCGGGGCCTCGGACGGGGCATGATGATGGCACACCGCATCCAGCAGCACGGGGGGCAGGTTCCAGCGGCGCAGCAGGGCCGCGCCCAGTTCGCCGTGGGTCAGGCCCAATTCCGCCCGTTCCGCCTCGGTCAGCGACAGCCCCTGGTCAAGGCAGCGGTCCAGCACCCGTTCCGCCCCGGCGGGCCACACGGCGCAGATGGCCAGCCAGCCCATGTCGTGCAGCAGCCCGGCCACGAAATAGCGCTCCGGGTCGTCGCGCCCCAGCCGCGTGGCCAGGGCGCGCGCCGTGAGCGCCGTGGCCACCGAATGCAGCCAGAAATCGTGCAGGTTGACCACGTGGGGCGGCCGTTCGCGGAACAGCCCCAGCACGAAGGTGCCCAGGGCCAGAGAGGTCACCCGGCGCGTGCCCGCCGCCGCCACGGCGCGGCTTACCGTTTCCACCGGCGCGCGAAAGCCGAACAGCGGCCCGTTGACCAGCCGCAGCAGCGAGGCGGCAAGGCGGGGGTCCTTGGAGATGATGGCCGCCAACTCCTCGTACGAGGGCTCCTCGCGCTCCATGGCGTGCTGCAACTCCAGGAACACCTGCGGCAGGGCGGGCAGGCGGGCGTGTTCGGCCAGCCCGTCAAGATCGCCGGGAACCAGGCCGGTGTTGGCCTCGTGGCTCACCTCGGGCGGCAGCGGCATGCGCGGGGCGGGCAGTTCGCAGGTGGCCCCTTCGCGCAGGGACCGCACCAGCGCTTCCACCGCCCTGCGCCTGAGCAGCGCCAGCAGCGGATGCGCAGCGCCCGAAAGCCGGAACCGCCGCGCCACCGCCTCCTCGGCGGCCTCCTGCACGTCGCGGCCGCAACCGCCCGGCATTCCCGGCCCCATTGCCTGCGCCACGTTCACCCCCGGATGGAATACAGGATATGAAATCGCCCACTCGACTTTCTCATACGCCAATTGCCACCGGAGGCAAATACCCGCGCGCGCCGGCCGCGTGCCCCGCAATTCCGCCACTGCTCGGAAAATGCCAAAACCCCGGTGAGGGGAACACCGGGGTTTTGTCGGAATGAAGCGACTGAATCATAAGTCCGGGCGCGAGGGAACGCACGGACTCGGCACCGAAAAGAACGGCAGCACCGTCTTTCGTGACGTACTAAAGCACAACCCGTGCCAGACCGGTGACAACCCCCCGGAACCACGGCGGACAAGGGTTTGCCGCGCTCCATGCCCGCCATGGCTGTTACGAAATTTCGTTGTTGACGAAATTTCGTAACGATATATCGTAGGAGCATTCCCACAGGCCCCCATCCCCCCATTCCAGAGGTTTTCCCATGTCCGCCGACGCTCCGGCCTCCCCCCGCTTCCCGGTCCGCCCGGAACCCGCCCTGGCCCACTCGGTGCTCCAGCAGTTCGACATCAGCCCGTTCCTGGACATGATGCTCAACGTGGCCCAGGAACGCACCGTGGAGGGGCTTCTGGAACTGACCCACCGCGTCAACCGGGGCACCCACGTCATGTGCGGGTGCATCTGGTTCGTGGACGCGCCGCCCCCGGCCGCCGGGGCCGCGTCCGGTCCCGCATCCGGTAGAGACGGCGAGGGCGACCATGTCCTGCGCCTGATGACCGTGGCCGGGCACACCGTGACCCCGGTGCGCGGCTGGCGCCACGCCGAGGGCTCCTACGCCATGGTGCCGCTGACCGAACCGCTGGTGGGCCAGGTGGCCGCGCGCGGCGAGCCCGCGTGGGCGGCATCGCCCGAGGAATGGACCCGCCCGGCCTGGGCCGTGGACGAGTCCATCCATGCCTACGCCGCCTATCCGTTGCAGTTCAAGGGCGACCTGATCGGGGTCATGGCCGTGTTCTACGACCGGCCCATGCGCGGCGTGCTGGCCGACCTGATGCTGCTGCACCGCAAGATGCACAAGATATTCGCGGATTCCCTGTCCGCCGCCGTGGTCAACGCCCGTTCCTTCGAGGAAATCCAGCACCTGCGCCGCGCCCTGGAACTGGAGAACGAACACCTGCGCGGCGAGGTGCGCCGCGCCCGCGCGCCGCACGCCATCGTGGGCGACAGCCCCCCGCTGCGCCGCGCCCTGGAGCAGGTGGACATGGTGGCCCCCACCGACGCCACGGTGCTGCTGCTGGGGGAATCGGGCACCGGCAAGGAACTGGTGGCCCAGGCCATCCACGACCGCAGCCAGCGCGCCGCCGCGCCGCTGGTGCGGGTGAACTGCTCGGCCATCCCGCGCGAGCTGTTCGAAAGCGAATTCTTCGGCCACGTCAAGGGCGCGTTCACCGGCGCCCTGCGCGACCGCGTGGGGCGCTTTCAACTGGCCGACGGGGGCACCCTGTTCCTGGACGAAGTGGGCGAAATTCCCCTGGAATTGCAGGGCAAGCTGCTGCGCGTGCTGCAAGAGGGCGTGTTCGAGCGGGTGGGCGAGGAACGCAGCCGCAGCGTGGACGTGCGCATCATCGCCGCCACCAACCGCGACCTGCGGGCCGACGTGGAGCACGGCCGCTTCCGGCAGGACCTGTTCTTCCGGCTCAGCGTGTTCCCGGTGGCCCTGCCGCCCCTGCGCGCCCGGCGCGAGGACATCCCCCTGCTGGCCCGGCATTTCGTGCGCGCCTCGTGCCGCCGCCTGAACCTGCCGGAACCGCGCGTCTCGCACCGCCAGATGGCCGAACTGCAATCCTACCCGTGGCCGGGCAACGTGCGCGAGTTGCAGAACGTCATCGAGCGCGGGGTGATCATGGCCGAAGGGGGGCGGCTGGTGCTGGACCTGCCGCCGGATGGCGGCGCGCCCGGCAGGCCGGGGACCGGATGGCAGGCCGAAGGCTGGCAGGCTCCCGCGCCCGTGACCGGCCCGGCGGCATCCGCGTCCGGCGCGCCCGGCCATGCGGGGGGAGCCGGACAGGACAGGGCCGGACAGGGCCGTGCCGGACTGGGCCGGGGCGGACCCGACGCCACCGGCGCGGGCGTGGAAACCGGGGAGCCGGACGCCGCGGCCATCATCCCCGAAGCGCGCTGGCGGGAATTGCAGCGGGCCAACATCGAACGCGCCCTGTCCACGGCCGGGGGCCGCGTGCATGGCCCCGGCGGCGCGGCGGAACTGCTGGGCATTCCACCCACCACCCTGCAATCGCGCATGAAGACGCTGGGGCTGCGCGGGCGCTGAGACGGCGCGCCGCCTGCCCGCAACGCGCGGCCACGGCGTCCGGCGGTGATATTTACGCCGCACCGGACACGCCCCGCTTGTCATGCCCGCCGCCATGGGCGAAACTACGGTCCGGCCCGGCATGGGCCGACGGCATCGGCGCATCCGCCGGGGCCGACCGCCCAAGGAGCGACACATGAGCGACGATTCCCGCACCCGCAAGGCCCGCATCGTGCGCACCGTGCGCGAGAACGACAACACCACCTCCGTGTATATCGACACGGGCGACGATGAGCGTTTCCGCACGTTCCGCCCCGGGCAGTTCGCCACCCTGCGGGTGATGGAGGAGGACGGCTGGAGCGAGGCCCACCCCTTCACCATCGCCGCCGCGCCCGGCGATACCGTGCGGCTGACCATCCGGGGCAAGGGGCGCTTCACGTCGGAACTGGTGCCCGGCCTGCGCGACGGCGACGAGGTGCGCTGTGCCGGACCCTACGGGGTGTTCTGCCGCGACATCGAACGGCAGGAGCAGATCGTGCTCATCGCGGGCGGGGTGGGCATCACGCCGTTTCTCAGCGTGCTGCGCAGCTTCGACCAGACCGGAGCCACCAACCGGGTGGTGCTGTTCTGGTCCAACAAGACCTACGGCGACGCCTTTGCCGCCGGAGAACTGGAAGCCATGACCCGGCGGCTGGACCTGACCGTGGTGCACGTGCTCACGCGCGAGACCAGCCCGCACCATTACGCCGACCCGGAACTGCCCGCCGTGTTCTTCGAAAAGGGGCACCTCTCGCGCGACATGCTGGCCCGCCACGTGCAGTCGGCCACGGCCTCGTTCTACCTGTGCGGTCCCGGCCCCATGCAGCAGCACGTGCTGGCCGAACTGCGCGCCTTCGGGGTGGACACCGGCGGCGTGGAGACCGAGCAGTTCGTGTTCTCGTAGGCTGTCCGGGCGGACGCCGCCCGGATGACCCCGCCTACTGCCGGGGCACGTTGCCGACAAGTTCCCGGTAGCGGGCCACCGCCTCGCTGACCAGCCCGCTGCTGGCCGCCAGCACTTCGATGCCCGCATCGGCCAGGGCCAGCCGCGCCTTGGGGCCGCACTCGCCGCACAGCACCACCGTGGCCCGCGCGGCGGACAACAGTTGCGCCACCGAGCGCCCGGCATCCTCACGGTCGTCGCGGTGCGCGTTGCGCACGGCGATGACGCCCTCGGTCTCCGTATCGGTCACCACGAACCATTCCGCCCGGCCGAACACCGGCTCCACGTTGCTGTCGGGCCGGGGCCCGTCCGCCGCCACGGCAATGCGCATGGCTCCTCCTTCGTTGTTCCGGTCGTCGATGCCCGTCCGGTCCAATCCAGCCGATCCGTTGACCCGTCCGGTCTTCCATCGCCGGGGGCGGCACCCGTCCGCCAGCCCGCCATCCCTACCATCCCTACCGTCCCTACCATCCCCTGACCGCCCGCACCGCGCCGCGCAGTTCCGCCGCCGCCCGCCGGGGATCGTCGGCCGCGCACACGGCCGAGACCACGGCCAGTCCGTCGGCCCCGGCCGCCAGCACCGAGGCCGCGTTGGCCGCGCCGATGCCGCCGATGGCCACCAGCGTGCGCCCCGTGGCCGCGCGCAGCCGGGCAAGGCCGTCCAGCCCCCACGGCAACGCGGTGTCCGCCTTGGTGGGGGTGGCGAACACCGGGCTCACTCCCAGATAGTCCACGTCCAGCGTTTCCGCCTCGCGCGCCTGCTCCATGGTCTCCACGGACAGGCCGATGAGGGCCGCCTGGCCCAGCAGGGCCCGCACGTCGGCGGGGTGCATGTCGCCCTGCCCCACGTGCACGCCGTCCGCGCCGCAGGCCAGGGCCACGTCCACCCGGTCGTTGATCAGCAGGGGCACACCGCGCGGGGCCAGCAGCGCCTTCAACGCGCGGGCCAGTTCCACGAACTCGCGCGTGTCCGCGTGCTTTTCGCGCAACTGCACCACCGTGACGCCGCCCGCCACGGCCGCCATGACCACGTCCGGCAGGGCGCGGCCCCGGCACAGCGCGCGGTCGGTGACCAGGTACACCCCGTAGTCCGCGTCGCGGCGGAGCCCGCTCACGGGCGGCTCACCCGCACGCGGGCCCGGACGTCCTGCTCCGACAGGGTGTACAGCGCGTCCATGAAATGCATGGCGAAGCTGCCCGGCCCGGCGGCGCGCTCCGCCGCCATGCCCCCGGCGGCGGACATGGCGGCCATGCCGCTCACCGCGCCTTCCAGCGGGCTGGCGGCCACGGCGGCGTGGGCGGCCACCAGCACCGTGGCCACGCACCCCATGCCGGTGACGCGGGGCATCAGTTCGTGCCCGCCGGTGACCAGCACCACCTCGTCGCCGTCGGTGACCAGGTCCACCGGGCCGCTGACCACGGTGACGCAGCGGTGGCGGCGCGACAGGGCCCGCGCCGAATCGGCGGCGGCGTGCGCGTCGCGGGTGGAATCCACCCCGCGCGTGGCCCCCGCCGCACCGGCCAGGGCCATGATTTCCGAGCCGTTGCCGCGCACGATGACCGGGCGCACCCGCTCCATGAGCTGCGCGGCGGTGGTGGTGCGCAGGGTGGACGCGCCCGCGCCCACCGGGTCGAGCACCACGGGGATGCCCCGCTCGCGCGCGGCGGCCCCGGCCAGGAACATGCTGTCGATCCACGGCGCGCTCAGGGTGCCGATGTTCAGCACCAGCGCGGAGACCATGTTCACCAGTTCCGCCATCTCCTCGCGGGCGTGGGCCATGATGGGCGAGGCCCCGGCGGCCAGCAGCGCGTTGGCGGTGACGTTCATGACCACGAAGTTGGTGATGCTGTGCACCAGGGGCGCCTGGCGCCGCACGGCATCCACGTTGCGCCATATCTGTTGCACATGTTCGGTATGGGGCATGTGCCCTCCTTTGCGTAATCGTGGGTGGCACCGGCCCGCCGGGCGGGATGCCGCCACCCCGGAAAAATCCGGGAGTCGCCTCCGCATCTTACGAACGGCGGACGCCGCGTCAACCCCGCACCGCGGTGGCCGGAAACCACCCCTGCCGCAAACGTTCCAGGGCCGCCGCGATGTCCGCCTCGGACAGCATGCCGTACCCGATGAACAGGCAGTTGCCCGGGTACCGCCGCGCATCCGCCCAGAACGGCGATGCCGGATACACCCGCACCCCGTGCGCCGCCGCCCGCTCCACCAGCGCGGCCTCGCCCGGCCCGCCGGGCACCTCCAGCAGCAGGTGCAGCCCCGCGTTGTGCCCGTGGATGCGCACCCCGTCGCCCATCAGGCGGTTGGCCGTGCCCACGAAAACGTCGTGCTTGCGCTTCTTGGCCAGGCAGATGCGCCGCAGATGCCGTTCCCAGTGCCCTTCGGCCATGAAGCGGGCCAGCACGGCCTGCTCCAGCCAGGGCACCGTGCACTGGAACCCCGCGAATACCGTGCGGAACCTTTCCGCCAGTTGCTCCGGCAGCACCATGTACGACATGCGCATGCCGGGCGACAGGGTCTTGGAAAAGGTGCCCGTGTAGATGACCCGGCCATGCCGGTCGATGGACTGCAACGACGGGATGGGCCTGCCGTCGTAGCGCAGTTCGCTGTCGTAGTCGTCCTCCACGATCCACGCCCCATGTTCCGTGGCCCAGTTGAGGATTTCCATGCGGCGGCAGATGGGCATCACCGCGCCGGTGGGAAACTGGTGCGACGGGGCAATGTGCACCACCCGCGCGGACGACGCCCGCAGCGCCGCCACGTCGATGCCATCCCCGTTGACGGGGATGGGGATGGTGCGAAAGCCGAAGCACTCGTAGGCCCGCCTGGCCCCGTTGTAGGCGGGGTCTTCCAGCGCGACCTGAGCGAACGGGGCGAACTTGGCAAACGGGGCGAACGGGGGCACTGGCGGTGCCGGGGCCACCTGCCCGTGCTGGGGGTGCAGCAGGCGCGTCACCGCCATGATCGACGGTTGCAGGCCGCTGCACATGACCACCTGGTCCTCGGTACAGCGGACGCCCCGGCTACGGTACAGGTAGGCCGCCAGTTCGGCCCGCAGATGCAGGTCGCCGTGGGCATCGCCGTACACGTGCATGCCGTCGGAGGCGATGCGCCCGGTCCGCGCCTCCTCCATGACCGCGAACAGCAGCTTGCGCCAGACGGCGTAGGGAAAGGTGGCGGCATCCAGGTTGCCGTAGTGGAAGTCATAGTCCGGCGGGCGCCGCGCGGCTGGCGCGTCCTGGCGTCCTGCTTTTCCGCATCCGTGCGGCGCGGGGCTTTCCGCCACATGCAGGTCGCGCTGGATCACGTTCACCCGGTACCCGGAGCGCGGCAGCACCGACACGTACCCTTCCAGCACCAGTTGGGCGTAGGCGTTTTCCACCGTGTTCCTTCCCGCGCGCAGATCGCGGGCCAAGGCACGGATGGACGGCAGACGCATGCCCTGCGGCAACGCGCCGGAAAGGATATCCTGCTTCAACTGGTCGTAAATCTGCTGGTAGAGCGGCGCATCGGCGGCGGCATCCAGATGCAGCATGGAACACTCCCGGCGGTACGGTGGCGGTGTTGCCGGATGTCGGCACGAAAGGCAGCCGGTGCGGGCGGGCCTTGGCCGACCATTACTGCCCGGAGGCTGTCCGCTACCAGAAAATCGAACTGTCCCTATTCATACCGGCTACAGTTGCACTAAGCATGGGGACAGCAAACATCTACCCGGAGGTTCCCATGCAGGCAAGAATGAAAGACCACCCCCTCTCGCCGGAACAGATCGCCCACCTGCTGGACACGGAACTTGTGGGCAGGCTGGCCACCAACGGCGCCGACGGCTGCCCGTACGTCACGCCGGCCCACTTCGCGGTCATGGACGGCACCGTCTACATCCACGGCCTGGCTGCGGGCGAAAAGCTGCACAACATCAAGCGCGACCCCATGGTCGGGTTCGAGGTGGACAAGATGCTCTCGCTCATCCACCACCCCGACCTGCCCTGCGACACCAACACCGCCTACGAAAGCGTGATCATCCGGGGCCGGGCGTCGGTCGTGCAGGACACCGCCACCGTGACCCGCGTGCTTGACGCCATTGTGGCCAAGTACACCCCGCAGCACACCGGCAAAGGCTACCCGCCCAACATGCTGAAGATGACCGCCGTCATCGCCGTGGACGTCACGTCGTGTACGGGCAAGTTCTTCCCGGCCTAGAGGCTGTCGCCTAACGCAGCACGGAAAAGGGGCGCCCCACCGTCATGGTGGAGCGCCCCATCGTCATGGCGTCATAGGCTGGCGGACGCAAGGTTGCCAGCGGCAACCTTTACGCCGCGCTGCTCCGGCAACCGCCTTGGCAGCCTCCCAGGTATTCGCGCAGGCACTGCCCGAGGCGCGCGATGCCCTCGTCGATCAGTTCCGGGCTGGAGTTGGAGAAGTTCAGGCGGAAGGTGTCGTCGGTGTCGTCCACGTAGAACGGCCGCCCCGGCACGAAGGCCACCTTGCGCTCGATGGCCTTGTGGAACAGCGCTTCTGCCGAAAGGCCCTCGGGCAACGTGCACCACAGGAACATGCCGCCTTCCGGCTCGGTGCAGGACACTTCTTCCGGAAAGTGCCGGCGGATGGCCTGCACCATGACATCGCGCTGGGCGCCGTAGCGGGCGCGGATGGAGGCGATGTGCGTGTCCACGTCGTTGTCCATAAGATAACGGTGCAGGATGCGCTGGGTGAAGCCGGGGGTATGCAGGTCGCTGGCCTGCTTGGCGGTGATCATGGGGTTCAGCACGTCCTGCGGGGCGCACACCCAGCCCAGGCGCAAGCCCGGCGACACCACCTTGGAGAACGAGCCCAGCAGCACCGAGGGGGCCTGCATGTACGCGCGCACCGGCGGCAGGTGCTGCCCCATGAAGCGCAGTTCGCCGTAGGGGTTGTCCTCCACCAGCAGGCAGCCGGTGTCGGCCATGATCTCGGCCACCTCGCGGCGGGTTGCATCGTCGTAGGTGATGCCCGAGGGGTTCTGGAAGCTGGGCACGGCGTAGAACACCTGCGCGCCCTCGGCCGCCCGGCGCAGCCCGTCCGTGTCCACTCCGTGCGGAGTCAGGGGCACGGTGACGAAGTCCGGCCCGAACACGGCGAAACACTGGATGGCCCCGAGATAGCCGGGCCGTTCCATGACCACCCTGCCGCCCCGGTCGATGCACGCCTTGGCCACCAGGTCCAGGGCCTGCTGCGAGCCGGTGGTGATCAGGATGTCGTCCGCCGACACGGTGATGCCCTGCCGCTTGTAGCGGTCGGCGATCCACTGCCGCAGGGGCGGGAACCCCTCGGTGGTGGTGTATTGCAGGGCTTCCGGCCCGGCCTCTTCCAGCACGCTGGCGGCCGCGCTGGCCACCGCGTCCACCGGGAACGACGCCGGGTGCGGCAGCCCCCCGGCAAAGGAGATGATATCCGGTTGCGCCGTCACCTTCAGTATTTCGCGGATGTAGGAACGGGGCACACCTTCCATGCGTTGGGCAAGACGCATCGCTGTATCCTCCGCCGCCCCCCAGGGGCTGTTTCTAACTAGTCCTTTCGCCCGTTGGCGTCGTCAAACTTCGCCTGCCATGTCGGTCGAATACGAGAAGAGTATACTCCCTCATGGCAGGCTGGTTTTCCTTGCCAACGAACGAAAATACCAAGTTAGAAGCAGCCCCTCGGGCGGCATGTATCTATGCGGGCAACCGGCCCGCGTGGGGTCTGTCCACTGCGCGGCGCGGCCTCGGGATGCCCGGCGGCCTCGCCGCGGCGGGCGTTCAGTTCGTCACGTCCGGCTCGTCCCCGGCCATGAACCCTTCCGGCATGGAAATGATGGCGATGTCGTGCTTGTCGGCCAGGGCGATACTTTCCTCGCGGTCGAAGAACAGGGTCTTGCCCGCTTCCAGCGCCAGGCAGGTGTAGCCGTAGTCGGCCAGCACCCGGATGGTGCCCGCGCCAAGGGCCGGAAGATCGATGCGGTCGTCCTGGCCGGGCTTGACCACCTTCACCGCCACGCAGCCCTCGCCGCCCAGTTCGCCGCCACGGCGCAGGGTGGCGTCGGTGCCTTCCATGCCCTCCACGGCCACCGTCATGCCGCGCTTGACCACGATGCACTGGCCGATGTCCAGCCGCCCCAGCACGTGGGCGATGGGCCAGCCGTAGCGGATGTCGGCCCATTCCTCGTCGCTGGGCGGGCGCTTGGTCAGCACCCCCTCGGGCGCGCGCAGGCCGGGCACCAGCGAGGCGGGCTGCACCACGGCAAGCCCTTCCGATTCCAGTTCGTCGATGACCGCGCGCAGGATGGCGTCGTCGCCCTTGGCCCGCAGGCGGAACAGCACCTTGGCCGCCCGCAGGTCGGGCCGCAGGTCCAGCGCGCGCGGCTTGCTGATGGCCCCGGCCAGGCACAGGCGGTGCACGCCGTGGTCGCGGAAGAAGTCGATGAGCTTGCCGAGCTGCCCCAGGTGCAGCATGGCGAAGGCGTCCGCCTCGTGTTCCAGCGTCTCGTCGGTGTGGCCGTGAAAGCCGCACATGACCACGGATAGCCCCTCGGCGCGCGCGCCGCGCGCCACCAGCGCCGGAAACTGTCCCTTGCCTGCGATGATGCCGATGGATTCGTTGCTCATGCTGCTCCCGTGCGGGTGTGTACCGTCTGAGGTGCGAGTGTGTCCGTACGTGCGCCGTTCCGCTGCCGCATCGCCGCCCCGCCGGAACGGCAAAGGGGGAAAGGGGCCATGGCCCGCTTTCCCCCTTCGGCGGAATGGCGGTGCATTCCGTACGGGCTATACGGGCGTTCCCTGCGATGCGGGCAGAATGCCGCGCTCGCTGGCGCGAATGAATTCTACGAATAGAAGAACTTCGGGGTAGTTGCCAAGCTCGTATTCCAGCTGTTCCAGGGCCTCCTTGCGGGGCACCTCGGAATTCCAGACCAGCCGGTAGGCATTCTTCAGCGCGGCGATGAGCTCGCGCGAGGCCTGCATGCGGCGCAGGCCCACCAGGTTGGGGCTGTGCACCCCGGCGCGGTGGCCCACGGCCAGCATGAACGGGGGCAGGTCCTGGGCGATGCCGCTCATGCCGCCCACGAAGGCGTGCGCGCCGATGCGCACGAACTGGTGCACGGCGGAAAGGCCGCTGAGGATCACATGGTCGCCCACGTGCACGTGCCCGGCCAGGGTCGCGCCGTTGGACATGACGATGCCGCTGCCCAGGACGCAGTCGTGCGCCACGTGGGTGTAGGCCATCAGCAGGTTGTTGCTGCCGATGCGGGTCACCCCGCCGCCGCCCTCGGTGCCCCGGTGCAGGGTGGCGAATTCGCGCACGGTGTTGCCGTCGCCCATCTCCAGGGTGGAGACTTCGCCGTGGAATTTCAGGTCCTGCGGCTCGCCACCCACGCAGGCATAGGAGTGGATGTGGTTGCGCTCGCCCATGCGGGTGTGGCTTTTGACCGAGGCGAAGGCGTCGATGCGCGACCCGGCCCCGACCACCACGTCCTCCTCGATGACGGCGCAGGGGCCGACCGTCACGCCGTCGCCAAGCCGCGCGCTTTCGTGCACGAACGCGGAAGGATGCACCTGCGCGGCCACTACATGTCCTCCCTGTTGGTCACGGCGGCGGTCATCACCGCCTCGGCGGCCAGCTTGCCGTCCACGTAGGCGAAGCCTTCCATCTTCCACAGCTTCAGCTTGTGGCGCAGCAGGCGGCAGTGCAGTTCCAGCCTGTCGCCGGGGTACACCGGCTTGCGGAAGCGCACCGACTCGATGCCGGTGAACAGGAACAGCTTGTCCTCCACGGGGGTGTCGGTGCTCTTGACCACCAGGATGCCCCCGGCCTGGGCCAGGGCTTCCATGATCAGCACGCCCGGCATCACGGGCACGCCGGGAAAGTGCCCCTCGAAGAACGGCTCGTTCATGGTCACGTTCTTGTAGGCCTTGATGTACTCGCCGGGTACGTATTCCGTCACCCTGTCCACCAGCAGGAAGGGGTAGCGATGGGGCAACAGGCCCAGGATCTGGCGGATGTCGAGGATGTTCCGTGCGGGGTCGCTCATGTCATTCCTTGGCGGCGAGCTTTTTCAGTTCCTCAAGCTCCTTTTCGAGCTTGCCGATGCGCTTGTACATGTCGGGGAGCTTGGGCATCACGGTCAGGGTGCGCATGTAGGTGGCCTTGTCCACGGCGGGCGCGCCGCCCATGGTTTCGCCGTCGGGGATGCTCTTGGCCACGCCCGACTTGGGACCCAGGGTCACCCCGTTGCCGATGGAAAGGTGCCCGGCCACGCCCACCTGCCCGGCCATGGTCACGTCGTCTCCCACCTTGGTGGAGCCGGAAATGCCCACCTGCGAGACAATGAGGCAGTTGCGCCCCATCTCCACATTATGGCCGATCTGCACCAGGTTGTCGATCTTGGTTCCGTCGCCCACAGTGGTCACGCCCAGCACCGAACGGTCGATGGCGGTGTTGGCCCCCACCTCCACGTCGTTGCCCAGGCGCACGGAGCCCACCTGCGGAATCTTCTGGATGCCGAACTCGGTGCGGGCAAAACCGAAGCCGTCGGCGCCCAGCACCACGCCCGCGTGCAGGATGCAGCCGTCGCCGATCCCGGTCCCGGCCATCAGCACCGCGTTGGGGTACAGCAGGCACCCGGAGCCCACGCGGCAGTCCTCGCCCACGTAGCAGCCGGGAAAAAGGACGGTCCCCGCGCCGATGCGCGCACGGGGACCGATGAATGCGAAGGGATAGACGGTGCAGCCGTCGCCCAGTTCCGCCTCGGGGTGCACGAACGCCATGTCGCTCACGCCCGAAAGGCTGCCCTGCGGTTTGGCGAACAGGGCCAGGGTGCGGCCGAAATCGAAGTACGGATTGGCGCTGACCAGGGCGCACGGCACCGCGTCCGCATGCTCGGCCGACACGATCACCGCGCCGGCGCGGGTGGTCGCCAGCAGGTGGGTGTACTTGGGGTTCGCCAGAAAGCTCACCTCGGCGGGGCCTGCCGCCTCGAGGGTGTTCACGCCCTCGATCGCGCGGTCCTCGCCGCGCAGTTCGAGTCCCAGCAGCCCCGCCAACTCGGAAAGCAGTCTGGCCATCGGCCCCCCGCTACTTCTTGCCCGCGCGGTACACGCGGTTCACTTCGTCCAGCAGTTCCTTGGTCACGTCGATGGTCTTGTCGGCATGCACCACGCCGGCGGCGGCGCCGTCGAGGATCAGGGTGTAGCCCTTCTTCTCGCCGTATTCCTTGGCGGCCTTCAGGATGAGGGCGGCCATCTCCTGGCGCACGCGCACTTCGGCGCCTTCCACCTTGCGGGCGAAGGCGCGGGTCTTGTCCTCGAGGTCGCGCTTCAGGCGGATGAACTCCACCTTCTTGTCCTCCTTGGCTTCAGCGGACAGCGCGGCGGACTGGACCTTCATGTCCTCGGCCTTCTTCTTCAGGTCGTTGGCCTGCTTTTCCAGCTGGTCCTTCTCGGCGCCGAAGGTGGCCTTCATCTTCTTCTGGGCTTCCTGCGCGGCTTCGCTCTGGGAGGCGATGGCCTGCATGTTGACGATGGCGATCTTCATGTCGGCGGCGGCGGCAACGGTGGTCCAGGCAAGGACGAAGGCCGCGGCCAGGATGAGAACTCTACGCATGCGAAGCGACTCCTTTGAAAACACCTTGGATGATTGGCAGCCGGAAGCCCCGGCGTGTACTTGCGATGATGCGCGGCCCGGCGCTGCCGCCGGTTCGCGGGGGGGCCCCGAAGGCCGCCGGACGCCGCCCGACGCCCGTTATGCGCCGTTCCCCCGGCGCCTGCCGCATGCCGCGCCGAAGGGCGCGATATGCAGGGGTTCGCGGTCAGTTATCCCCTTGTCGATGGGGCGTCAAGCGGTGCGTCATCTCTGCGAAAAACGGGCTAGTTTGCGCTTGTACGAGGCCACCCCCTCGGCGATGCCGTCGGCCAGGGTGGACAGGTACTTGTCCGAGTTCAGGCGGCGCGCCTCGTCCGGGTTGGTGCAGTAGCCAAGCTCCACCAGCACCGAGGGCATGCGCGCCCCCATCAGCACGTAGAACGGGGCCGAGCGCACGCCGTTGTCATGGGCGGGAAAGCCGCCGCGCCGCAGCCGCCCCAGGGCGGAATCCTGCACGAAGTTGGCCACGTCGCGCGATTCCTGGGTCTTGGCGTTGAGCATGAGGTCGGTGAGGATGAATTGCAGGTCGCTGAGGCTTTTCTCGCTGACGGCGTTTTCGCGCGCGGCCACGCGGGTGGCGCTGTCCGACCGGGCGAGGTCCAGGTAGTAGGTCTCGAAGCCGCAGATGCGCGGATCGGTGTTGGCGTTGACGTGCAGCGACAGGAACAGGTCGGCCTTCCTGTCGTTGGCCAGGGCCGTGCGCCGGTCCAGCGGCACGAACACGTCCTTGTCGCGGGTGTAGATGACCGAAAAGCCCATGCGGCGCAAACGCTCGCCCACCATCCGGGCCATCTTCAGGGTCAGGTTGCGCTCGACGATGCCGTTGCCCATGGCGCCGGGGTCCTTGCCGCCGTGGCCCGCGTCGATCATCACGGTGTGCACGGTGAGGCCCAGTTGCTCCACCAGGTCCTTGGGCGGCGTGGACGGGGCGGCCCTGTCCGCCTCGCGCACCGGCACGGACACCCGCGAATCGTCGGGGCGCTGGCCGTCCGGAAGGGCCGCGTCGGTGGCGCCCACCTCGATGACCACCCGGTACGGGTTGCGCACCGCCTGCACCTTGTAGCGCTTGAGGGCCTTGAAATCGAGAATGACCCGGGTATGGCCGGACGAGGGCTGGTCGGAGCGCACCCGCGTCAGCAGCGCGCCGGACACCTTGGCGCCGGGCTTCACCGCGTCGTCGGGCAGGGCGTCGGCAAAGTCGATGTACAGGCGCGGCGGGCGGCCCGCGCCGTTGTCCGGCGCGGCGTACTGGCTGCGCCATTCCGTCTCGCGCGAAAGCTCGATGGTGATGGTGGCCCGGTCGTTGTCCGCCCGCCACGACACCTGGCGCAGCACGGCGGGCTTGACGGGCCGCGCCGGGGCGGCGGGCGATTGCGCCGACTGGGGGGCCGACTGGGGCGCGGCCTTGCCCGGCTGGGCGGACGCGATGATGCGCGCGGCGGTCAGGTCCGCCAGCAGGGCGCGGGCCTCTCCGGCCATGTCCCCCTTGGGGTAGCGGCGCAACTGCGTTTCCAGCATCTGGTGCGCGCCTTCGGCGTCGTCCAGGCGGGTGGCCTTGAGCCGCGCGGCGCGCAGCATGCAGTCGTCGGCCAGCGAATCGTCGGGGTAGGCGGCCACCACCTCGTTGTAGCGGGTCACCGCCCCGACGAAGTCGTCCTTGCGCCAGGAGCGCGAGGCCAGTTCTTCCTGCGCCACGGCCACGCCGTACGCGGCATTGGGGGCCAGATCGCCCTCGGGGGCGGCGTCGCGCGCGCCCTCGTACAGCGACATGACCCGCAGCCACGGCTCGCGCAGGGCGGCGCGTTTGGCGTCGCCGCGCAGCCCGTCCAGTTCCTTGCGGGCCTCGGCGTAGAGCTTTGCGGCCTTGGCCGGGTCGCTGCGCGCGCCCTTGCGCGGACTGGCCGGAGCCTTGGCCGGGGATTTGGAGGCGGGCACGGCGTCGGTGGTGGACGCCACGGCCACCCCGCCTTCGGCGGCGCGTGCGGCAGTGCCCGGCCCGGTGGCGGCAGGCGCGTCGCCGTCCTGCTCCAGGCGGCCGGAGCGCCCCACCGCCACCGGAGCCTTGGGCGCATCGCCGCCGGGCACGCCGGACAGGGCGGCCAGCAGGTCGCGGGCGGGTTCGGCCATGTCGCCGCTGGGGTAGCGGGTCAGGATGGTGTCCAGCAGCTTGCGGGCGTCGGCGGCATCGCCAAGGCGGTTGCCCCGGATGTCCGCGGCGTGCAGCAGCGCGTCGTCGGCCAGCACGTGCCATGCATACTTGGCCGCCACGCGCTCGAAGCGGCGGGCGGCGTCCTCGAAATCGGCCTTGCGGAAGGAGCGGCTCGCCAGTTCTTCCATGCCCAGCGCGGCGTGGAACATGGCGGCAGGCACGTTGGGCCAGTTCGGATGCTCGCGGACCACGCCGTCGAAACGGGCAACCACCCGTTCCCACGGTTCGCGCAGGGCCGCACGCCGGGCGTCCTTCTTCAACGCCTCCAGTTCCTTCTTGGCGGCGGTGTAGGCGGACGCGGCGTCGGCGGCCTCCGCCGGTGCGGGAAGGCCAAGGCAGCACATGAGGATGAGGGAAAACAGAAGGAGGGCGAAAAACCTGTGCATGTCCATTCCTGGGTTCCGCCGGGCGGCCACGGCGCGATGCGGCCGTCAGCGCCCCGGACGGGGCTGTGGCGGCGGCAAACCCTACCGCAACCCGCGCCACGTTGGCAACCCGTGCCCGCTCCGGCGGACCCGGCGGGACCGGTGATTCCTGTGGCCCCGGCAACGCAAGAGGGGCGCGGCCAGCGCCGCGCCCCCATGCTGTTCGTGTCGTTTGCCGTCCGGTGTCCGGGCCTAGAAGAACTGGCCCATGGAGAACTCGAAGCGGCCGTTGGTCTTGTCGCCTTCGCGGTTTTCGTCCAGCGGGTAGCCGTAGGCGAAGCGCAGGTCGCCCATGGGCGAACGCCACCGGAATTCCAGGCCCACCGACTTCTTGATCTCGTCGTCCCAGTTGAATTCCTCGCGCGAGTCCGCGTTGAAGCCCACGTCGAAGAACGGCACCAGGGCAAGGCCCAACTCGGGCTGGAACACCCAGATGTATTCCAGGTTGGCGAAGGCCATGCGGTCGCCGCCGATGCGGTCGCCGGAATCCTTGTCGCGCGGCGAGATGTCCTTGGAACTGTAGCCGCGGAGGGAGTCGATGCCGCCGATGTAGAACCGTTCGAACACCGGCACTTCCTCGCCGTCCTTGGTTTCCAGCACCACGCCGCCGCGCACGCGGCCGTGCAGCACGTGGTTGGGCACGATCTGGTAGTACTGTTCGGTCTGCGCCGTGGGCTTGAAGAAGTTGTCGTCGCCCATCAGGACGCCGCCGCCGTATTCGGTGAAGATCTTGGTGATGTTGCCACGGGTCGGGTTTTCGCGGCTGTCCGTGGTGTCGCGGGTGATGCGGCCGTGCACGACGCTGGACACGTTGTCGCCTTCGCGCTCCTGGATGATGTCGGCCGCGTCGTCCTCGACGTCGTACAGCTTGTAGAAGTCGAGCCGGTAGCCCCAGCCCACGGTGGTGTATTCGCCGATGGGATAGGCGAAGCGGATGGTGTTGCCGATGGTGTTCTTGCTGAAGTCCGTGTACTCGTCGCGGATGTTGTACGCGTCGTAGCCCACCGACAGGTTGGTGTCGTCGTAGCGCGGGTTGGTGAAGGACCACTGGTACGCGGTGCGGCGGCCCGAGAACAGGGCCATGAACGAGGTCTGGTACCCCTTGCCGAACAGGTTGCGCTCCATGATGGTGCCGGACACGCCGAACTCGTAGTAGGTGGAGTAGCCGATGCCGCCGATGAGCGCGCCGGTGTTCTTCTCCTTCACCTTGACCTTCAGGTCCACTTCCTCTTCGCGCTCGGTGGGCACCAGTTCGGTGGACACGGCTTCGAAGTATTGCAGCTTGTTCAGGCGTTCGGCGCTGCGGCGCAGCTTCTTGCCCTCGAACATGTCGCCGTCGGTGATGCGCAATTCGCGCAGGATGACGTTGTCGCGGGTCTTGTCGTTGCCTTCCACCAGCGCGCGGCGGATGTACACCTTCTGCCGCTTGTTGATGGCGTAGGCCACGTCCACCACGGGTTCGTCCTCGTGCTTCCTGGTGCGGGCGTTCACTTCCGCGAAGGCGTAGCCGTAGTCGGCGTAGAAGTCGGTAAGGGCCTTGTTGTCGTCCTGCATCACGTTGAAGCGGAAGAACCCGTCCTCCTTCTTCACGTCGTCCAGCTTGACGATTTCGGCCAGGCGGGCGTCGGGCTCGATGAGGTCACCCGCGAAGGTCACCTCGCCCAGCTTGTAGCGCGGGCCTTCCTTGATGGCGAAGGTGACGACGATGCCGTCCTCCTCGTAGTCCACCCTGGGCGCGGCCACCATGGCGTCGAGGTAGCCGTGGTTCATGCAGTAGGCGGTGAGGGCGGCGGAATCGCGCTCCAGGTGTTCGTCCTTGAGCACGCCGGACCCGGTGATCCACGAGAACATGCCGCGCTCGGAAAGCGCCAGCTGCTTCTTCAGATCGTCCACGTCCATCTTCTCGACGCCTTCGAAGGCCACCTTCTTGATGTACAGCTTCTTGCCCTCTTCCACATTCAGCACCAGGCTCGCGCCCGCCCCGCCCGCACGCGAATCGATGCGGTGCGAGACCTTGGCCAGGTAGTAGCCTTCCTTGCGGTAGAGTTCGGTGACCTTCTGCAGGTCCTGGGCAAGCAGCTTTTCGTTCAGGACCGAACCGGTCTTGGTGCTCATGGCGGCCAGGATGTCGTCCACGTCCACCTTGTCCGAGCCCTCGACGGTGATGTTTTCGATGCGCGGCTTTTCCTGCACCGTGTAGACAAGGACAAGGCCCTCGCCGTCCTGCTCCACGTTGGCCTGCACGTCGCTGAAATAGCCGAGGTCCCAGATGCGCTTCACTTCGCGGTTGATGGCGGCCGGGTCCACCGGGTCGCCCTTGCGGGTGGTCAGGCGCATCAGCACCACGTCGGGGTCCAGCACCTTGGTGCCGCGCACCTTGACGTCGGCCAGGGTATTGCGGCGCAAGAGGTCGGAGGCGATGCGCTCGGCCAGTTCGTCCACGGCGGGCAGCACGTTGATCAGCCCTTCCTTCTGGATGAAGAAGGGCCGCGCGGCGCGGATGCCCATGGCGTCCACCACGCGCACGTCGATGCTGAAGCCCTCGCCCACCTGGTTGAAGCTGCCGTACACGCCGACGCCCGCGCCCGCCAGCACGGACAGGTCGCGCGCGATGGACACGTCCAGGGTGGTCACGCGCTGGTCGCGCACCAGGGCCTGGGTGTCCTGCCGGGCGATGACGGTAAGCCCGCGCGCCACCAGGCGCTGCGAGATGAGTTCCGGCAGGTCTTCATTGAGATATTCGAGGTCCGGACCGGCATTCACCTGAAAGGGCAGGACGATGACGGTGGTGTCCCTCGGCGTCTGGGCCGGAGAGGTTGCCGCGTGTGCGAGCACAAGCAGGGCCACCGCAAGGATGCGCCCCCATCTAGCGAGTCTGGTCATACAGCTCTCCGGCTCTGAGTTCTAGGCATCTGCCCATGATGTCGGCCAATTCGCGGTTGTGGGTCACGATGACGAGGGTCATGCCCAGGTCCCGGTTCAGGTCAAGCAGCAGGCGCGCCACCACCTCGCCGGTGCGCGCGTCGAGATTGCCCGTGGGCTCGTCGGCCAGCAGCACCTTGGGGCGCATCAGGATGGCCCGCGCGATGGCCGCGCGCTGGCGCTCGCCGCCCGACAGCGTGGTCACCCGGTGCCCGGTCCTGTCGGCCAGGCCGACCAGGGCCAGGGTGTCGCGCGCGCGGGCAAGGGCCTCTGCACGCGGCATGCCCGCAATGATGGCCTGCATGGCCACGTTTTCCAATGTATCGAATTCCGGAAGCAGGTGGTGAAACTGGAAGACGAAGCCGATCTCGCGGTTGCGCAGCCCCGCCTTCTCGTCCGGCGACATGGCCCCCATATCCCGCCCCTCGAACAGTACCTGTCCCTGTGAGGGAGTATCAAGGGTACCCAGCAGATGCAAGAGGGTGGACTTGCCCGAGCCGGAAGCTCCGACAATGGCCACCGACTCGCCCCGGTGGATGGCAAGGTCCACGCCGCGCAGGATGGTCAGCCGCTCGGCCGGGCCGTCGTACTCCTTGTCCACGCCCTCCAGGCGGTACAGGGGAGCGTCCGGTGACGAGGGCGTGTCCGGTGACAGGGGGGCCTGGGCGGGGGCGGTGGTGTGCGGGGATGCGGTGCTCATTCGTAGCGCAGCGCTTCGGCGGGTTCCAGGCTGGCGGCCTGGCGTGCCGGGTAGATGGTGGCGACGAAGCACAGCAGCATGGAGCTTGCGCCGATGGCCAGCATGTCGGGCCATTGCAGCAGCACCGGCAGGTGGTCCAGCGAATAGACGCCGTGCGGCAGCTTGATGAACTGGTAGCGCTTGAGCAACTCCGCCACCCCCAGCCCCAGCGCGTAGCCGAGGCCGGTGCCGATGGCCCCGATGATGGTGCCCTGAAGCATGAAGATGCGCCGGATCATGCCCTTGGTGGCCCCCATGGACATGAGTATGGCGATGTCGCGCGTCTTTTCCATGACCAGCATGACCAGCGTGGTGATGATGGAGAACGAGCCCACCAGCACGATGAGCACCAGGATCACGGCCATGGCCGTCTTCTCCAGCTTCAGCGCGGCGAAGAGATTGGCGTTCATCTCCATCCAGTGGCGAGTGTACAGCGGGTAGCCGCCCACGGCGCGGGTGACCCGTTCGGCCACCTCGTCCGCCTTGTACACGTTGGTGACGGCCAGTTCCACGCCGGAAACGGCGCCCTCGGGCAGGCCCAGCACGTCGCGCGCGGCATCCAGCGAGACGAACCCCAGCGAAGAGTCGTACTCGAACATGCCGGTGGAGAACACCCCCACCACGATGAAGGGGCGGATGCGCGGGGCGAACCCGGCGGAGGTCTTCTGGCCCGCCGGGGACAACAGGTTCACCCGGCTGCCCACCACCACGCCCAGACGCTGGGCCAGTTCGTCGCCGATGATCACGCCGGGGGGGCTCTGGGGCGCGCCTTCAGGCGTGGCGCGCGGGGCAAGGTCGGCCACGCCGCCCTTGGTCATGTTGGAAAGGATGCCGAGCACCGAAGGCGCGGTCTGCGGGTCTATGCCGCGCAGCACCAGCCCCTTCACCCCGTGCGGGGTGGACAGCATGACTTCGGAGTAGATGAACGGCGTCGCGCCGCGCACCCCGTCCACCTGCCGTATCTTGTCGATGAGATGCGGCGCGTCGGACAGGCCGGTGCGGTCGGCGGACATGACGATGCCGTGGGCGTTGGCGCCCAGGATCTTGTCGCGCAGGTCGGTGGTGAAGCCGTTCATGACGCCCAGCACCACGATCAGCGACGCCACCCCCAGCGCCACCCCCAGGATGGAGGTGACGGAGATGACGGAAATGAAGGTCTGCCTGCGCCGTGCGAACAGGTAGCGCAAGGCCACGAACAGTTCGAAGCTCATGCGGCGGGGCCTAGCTTTCCGGCTTCAGCAGCGGGAACAGGATGACCTCGCGGATGGAGGGCGAGTCGGTCAGCAGCATGACCAGGCGGTCGATGCCCACCCCCTGCCCGGCGGCCGGCGGCATGCCGTACTCCAGGGCGCGCAGGTAGTCCTCGTCCATGAAGTGCGCCTCGGCGTCGCCCGCCTCCTTCTCGGCCACCTGGTCCATGAAGCGCATGCGCTGGTCCACGGGGTCGTTCAGTTCGGAGAAGGCGTTGGCCAGTTCGCGCCCGGTGATGAACAGCTCGAAGCGGTCCGTCACCTCGGGCCGCTCGTTGTTGCGGCGCGACAGCGGCGAGATGTCGGTGGGATAGTGATAGATGAAGGTGGGCTGGATCAGCTTGCCTTCCACGTCCAGGTCGAACAGCTTGGCCTGCAATTTGGCCATCTTCTCGCCGTCCACCACCTTTTCGCCCCGGTCACGGATGTATTTGCGCACCGCTTCGTAGTCGTTGTAGAATTCCGGATTGTGCCCGCCGATCTTCTCCAGCGATTCATGGAACGACAACCGCTGCCAGCGGCCGGGGGTCAGGTCCACTTCCTGGCCCTGGTAGGTGACGACGCACGACCCGCAGGCCTTCTCCGCCACGTGGGCGAACAGGTGTTCGGTGAGGTCCATGAGGTCCTCGAAGGTGGCGTACGCCCAGTAGAATTCGCACATGGTGAATTCCGGGTTGTGCCGGGTCGAGATGCCTTCGTTGCGGAAGTTGCGGTTGATCTCGAACACCTTCTCGAACCCGCCCACCAGCAGGCGCTTCAGGTACAGTTCCGGCGCGATGCGCATGTACAGCTGCATGTCCAGCGCGTTGTGGTGGGTGATGAACGGCATGGCCGTGGCGCCGCCGGGAATGGGCTGCATCATGGGGGTTTCCACCTCCATGAAGCCCTTTTCCTCCAGGAAGCGGCGGAATTCGCGCACGATCAGGGTGCGCTTGCGGAAAATCTCGCGCGTGCGCGGCGTGACGATGAGGTCCACGTAGCGCTGGCGGTAGCGGGTCTCCACGTCCTTCAGGCCGTGGTACTTTTCGGGCAGGGGCCGGATGGACTTGGTGAGCAGGGTGCACTGGTCGCACGACAGGGTCAGTTCGCCCGTCTTGGTGCGGAACAGCGTGCCGGAAACGCCCACGATGTCGCCGATGTCCAGCTTCTTGAAGTTGCGGTAGGGGTCTTCGCCCAGCACTTCGCGTGCGGTGTAGCACTGGAGACGGCCGCTCTTGTCCATCAGATGGAAGAAGGTCACCTTGCCGAACGAGCGCAGCGAGACGATGCGCCCCGCGCAGGTGAAGCGCGCATCGACGTTTTCCAGTTCCTCGGCGGTCAGCCCTTCGTACTCGGCCGAGATGGCCGCCACGTCGTGCCGTTTCACGAAACCGTTGGGGTACAGGGCAATGCCGTCGTCCAGCAGTTCACAGGATTTGACCACCCGGTTCTTGACGACTTCGTTCAGTTCGTCGCGGGCTTCCAGACTTTCGAGCATGGGCATGAAGTATTCCGCCCGCCCGGACTTGGTGGCAAGCTTGATCTTCTTGCGCTTCGACTGTTCCTGACTGCTCAAGGACGTTCTCCGTGGACCTGTTGATTCTGCCCGTTGCCGGACTGCTACGGGTATGCCAATTGAGTGCGGCAGTCAAGAAACGCCCAAGCCGCCCGTTCGTCAACAGTTTTTTCGCGCTGCGCGATTTTTTGCTTGACCGTCCGGCCCGTTGCGGGTACTTCACCCTCCGCGCCGGCAAACGCCCGGCGCGCCACGTTCCCCGGTGGCTCAATTGGCAGAGCGGGTGACTGTTAATCACTAGGTTGGCGGTTCAAGTCCGTCCCGGGGAGCCAGAACGCAAGGGCGCATGACCACGGTCATGCGCCCTTTTCGCGTGGCCGCCCCCGCGCGGTTTCGCCACGTTCCGGCCACCCGCTGGACATCCTTCCTTCCTTTTTCTATTCCATATACAGGAGAGGATTCCCCCGCGCGCGGCCCGGTCCGCCCGCCCGCGCGCGCCACCCCCACAGCCCCGGAGGGAAGGCAATGCACCAGCCCACATGGCACGCCATGACCACGGACGACGTCGCGCGCACCCTCGACACGGACCCGGCGCACGGCCTTTCCGCCGCCCAGGCCGCGGAACGCCTGACCCGCCACGGCCCCAACGAACTGACCCACGAGGAACGGCCCTCGCCCCTGCGCATGTTCCTGGGCCAGTTCGCCAATGTGCTGATCGCCATCCTGTTGGCGGCGGTGGCCCTTTCCGCCGCCGTGGGCGAGGTGGTGGACGCGGCCATCATCCTGGTCATCGTGCTGTTCTGCGCGGTGCTGGGCTTCGTGCAGGAATACCGGGCCGAGCAGGCCCTGGACGCGCTGAAGAAGATGCTTTCCCCCACCACCAGCGTGCTGCGCGACGGCGCGGAAGCGCGCATTCCCTCGGCGCAGGTGGTGCCCGGCGACGTGGTGCTGCTGGAGGCGGGCGACCGCGTGCCCGCCGACGCGCGGATCATCGAGGCCCATTCCCTGCGCTGCGACGAGGCGCCCCTGACCGGCGAATCGGTGCCCGTGGGCAAGGGCACGGACCCCGTGCCCGAAGGCGCGGGCACGGCCGACCGGCGCAACATGACCTTCACCGGCACCACCGTCACCTACGGGCGCGGGCGCGCGGTGGTCACGGCCACGGGCATGGAGACGGCCTTCGGGCAGATCGCCCGCGAGGTGGCCACCGTGGAGACGGTGAAGACCCCGCTGGAAAAGCGCACCGAAGAAATCGGCAAGTGGCTGGGCATCATCGCCCTGACCATCTGCGTGCTGGTGGCCGGGTTCAGCATCGCGCGCGAGGCCGTGCACGGCACCGTGGACTTCCCCTTCATCGTGTCCATGATCATGTTCGCCGTGTCGCTGGCCGTGGCCGCCGTGCCGGAGGCCCTGGCCGCCATCGTCACCGGGGCGCTGGCCATCGGCATGCGCCAGATGGCCAAGCGCGGGGCGCTGGTGCGGCGCATGCCCGCCGTGGAGACGTTGGGCTGCACCACGGTGATCTGCACCGACAAGACCGGCACCCTGACGCGCGGCGAAATGACCGTGCGCGCCCTGTTCACCGTCCCGCCCCCGGCCGGGCCGGTCGCGCCGGTCGGATCGGACGCGGCGGGGGCGGCGGGGGCCGAAACCGAGGTCACCGGCTCGGGCTACGAGCCCAAGGGCCGCCTGCGCGCCGCCGGACAAGGCGCGGACGCCGCGGCCTCCGGCCCGCCCCCGCGCGAGGTGCAGGCCCTGCTGCTGGCGGGCATCCTGTGCAACGACGCCGAACTGCTGCCCCCCGGCGATTCCGGCCAGTGGGCCATCCGGGGCGACCCCACCGAGGCCGCGCTGGTGGTGGCCGCGCTGAAGCTGCGTTCCCCCGGTTCCGAGGACGCCGCGCCGGACTGCCCGGCGTGGCTGGCCGCCGTGCCGGAACTGCCCGACGCGGGCTGCGCCCTGCACGTGCGCGGCCCCAACCCGCGCGTGGAGGAATTTCCGTTCAGTTCCGAGCGCAAGCGCATGACCACGGTGCACGACCTCTCGCCCCACGCCGCTGCCGTGGCGGGCGCGCCGTACACCGCGTTCATGAAGGGCGCGCCCGAGGTGGTGCTGGCCCGCTGCGACCGGGTGCTCTCCGGCGGCGAGGTGCGCCCCCTGACCGAGGCGGACCGCGCCGCCGTGCTGGCGGCGGCCGAGGGCATGGCGGGCCGGGCCCTGCGCGTGCTGGCCCTGTCCATGCTGCCCCTGGAGGGTGACGCGAATTCGGCCCCGCTCACGGAGGAGGACGCCGAAAGCGGCCACGTGCTGCTGGGCCTTGCGGGCATGATGGACCCGCCCCGCGACGAGGCCAAGGACGCCGTGGCCACCTGCCGCAGGGTGGGCATCCGCCCGGTGATGATCACCGGCGACCACCGCCTGACGGCCGAGGCCGTGGCCCACGAGATCGGCATCCACCGGGAGGGCGACGTGGTGCTGACCGGCGACGGGCTGGCGGCGCTGGACGACGACACCTTCGCGGGCATGGTGGACAAGGTCAGCGTGTACGCCCGCGTCTCGCCCATGGACAAGCTGCGCATCGTCAAGGCGTGGAAGGCGCGCGGCGACGTGGTGGCCATGACCGGCGACGGGGTGAACGACGCCCCGGCCCTGAAGCAGGCCGACATCGGGGTGGCCATGGGCATCGCGGGCACCGAGGTGGCGCGCGAGGCCGCCGACATGGTGCTGACCGACGACAACTTCGCGTCCATCGTCAAGGCCATCGAGCTTGGCCGCTGGATCTACGACAACATCAAGAAGTACCTTACCTTCCTGCTGCGCTGCAACATCACCGAGGTGGCCGTCATCGGCGGCATGGTGCTGCTGCTGGGGCCGGACTACCTGCCCCTGCTGCCCGCCGCCATCCTGTACATCAACCTGGCCACCGACGGCCTGCCCGCGCTGGCCCTGGGCGTGGCCCCGCCGGACCCGGACATCATGGAACGCCCCCCGCGCGACCCGCGTGAAAGCGTGTTCACCCGCGACGTGACCACATTCGTGCTGCTGGCCGTGTGCATCGAGATACCGCTGTTCTTCGGCCTGTTCCTGTACGACCTGTCGGACATCGGCACGGCGCGCACCGAGATGTTCTTCCTGTTCATCGTCATTGAAATGATCATCGCGCTGAACTTCCGGTCCATGCGCTTCAGCATCATGCAGGCCCCGCCGCACGGCTGGTTGCTGCTGGCCATCGTGTGGGAAGTGGTGCTCATCGTGCTGCTGATGCAGTTCGCGCCGGTGCGCGACGCCTTCGGCATCCACATGCCCGACGGGCGCATGCTGGGCATCATCACCGGGTTCGCCGTGCTGGTGTTCGCGTCCATGGAGCTTGCCAAGGTATTCATCCGCAAGCGCATGGGCACGGGGAACGGGCTGCCGGGTTAACAAACCGGGCAGGCCGGGCAGGCCAAGCCAAACCAAGTCAAGACAGGACATCGACCGGCCGCCCCGGCAACGGGGCGGCCTAGTCGCGCATGCGGAACGGGGTGGGCCACAGCCGGTTCACCCGCATGGCGTAGCGGTCCCATTCCTCGCCGAAGCGGGCGGCCAGGAACGATTCCTCCACCACCACGGTCTCGCGGAACAGCGCCCACGCCACCACCGGCCCGGCCAGCATGGGCCACGAGGCGAAGCACAGGGCGATGCCCGGCAGGATGCCCAGAATCCACCCGGCGTAGATGGGGTTGCGGCTGACCGCGTACAGGCCGCCGGTAACCAGGCGGCCGTCCATGCGCCCCGGCTTCAGCGTGCCCCAGGCGTGGCGCACGGTCAGGACGCCCAGCAGCAGGGCGCACACACCGATAAGCGCCCAGCCCCAATGGGGCAGCATCTCCATGCCGAACGCGCCCGGCAGGGTCAGGGTAAGCCCCGCCCCGCCCAACTGCACCAGCAGGGCGGGCACCACGATGCGCGGCCCCGCGCCCCACAGCGAAAGATCTTCCGGCCCCACCCCGCCCGCGCGCTCGTCCTCGTGCGAGGGGACCACGCGGGGGATGGCCGCGCCTTCGCCCGGCGTGGCCCGGTCTGTCATATCTGCCAGATCTGGGGGACCGGCGGAACCTGCCGGTTCCCCCCCGTCCGGCAGGGCGGCGGCGTCGCGCGGCCAGCCAAAGGCGCCGGGCTGCCGGTCGTTGGCCTCGTCGGCCCGGAGAAGCGCGGAATACTCGTTCGCCAGTCCAAGATGATCCTTCTTCATGGCGGAACCTCCATGCGGAAGAGTTTCCCACGCCTGCATCATAGCCGAACCGGGAGGCATCAGGGAAGCCCCCGGCGGCGCCGCCGCGCCGCCCCGGCCGCCATGGAGGCATCGCGCCCCGTCCGTCACGCCGCGGGAATGCGCGCCGGGTGCAGCTTCGTGGACTGCGATATTCATGGAAACAGACAGCCGGTCTTCTTGACTGCCCGCAGTGGATGCATATTTTCGAGAGTTGCATCTCGAAATCATGATCAGGAGTCCACATGACGCACGACACCGGTCGCGACCTGCGATCCTCCTACGCACGACCCGCGACCCCTGCCGACCGCCTGCTCGATCCCTTCCTGTCCTTCATGCGCGTGGAGGCCGCCAGCGGCATCCTGCTGCTTGCCTGCACCGTGCTTGCGCTGTGCGCGGCCAATTCATCCCTGGCCCCCGCCTGGCAGACCTTCTGGCAGCACCCCTTCGCCGTGGGTCCGGAAGGCTTCGAACTGCGCAAGCCGCTGATCCTCTGGGTGAACGACGGCCTGATGGCCATCTTCTTCTTTCTGGTGGGCCTTGAGATAAAACGCGAAATGCTGGCCGGAGAACTGGCCACGCCCGCGCAGGCGCTGCCGCCCGTGCTGGCCGCCGCCGGGGGCATGGCGGCCCCGGCGCTGATCTACCTGGCCTTCAACCTGGGCCACCCTTCGGGCATCGCGGAAGGCTGGGCCGTGCCCATGGCCACCGACATCGCCTTCGCCCTCGGCGTGCTTTCGCTGGCCGGGGACCGGGTGCCCCTTTCGGTCAAGGTATTCCTGACCGCCCTGGCCATCGCCGACGACATCGGCGCGGTACTGGCCATCGCCCTGTTCTACACGGCGGACATCTCGCTGGCGGCGCTGGGCATCGGCTTCGCCGGGCTGGCCGTGGCCGCGCTGGGCAACGCCCTGGGCGTGGTGCGCACCCTGTTCTACGTGCTGGCGGGCGCGGTCACCTGGGTGGCCTTCCTGAAGTCGGGCGTGCACGCCACGGTGGCGGGCGTGCTGCTGGCCTTCTGCATTCCCGCCCGCGCCAGGGCCACTCCCGGCGACCTCGTGCGCGCCGGGCGGCGTCTGCTGGTCACCGTGGAAAACGGGGCGGCGGACGGACACCTGCTGGCCGACGGCCACCGCCACGCCGCGGTGGAGGCCATGGAAACGGCCGCCCGCCACGCCGCCGCGCCGCTGCGCAGGCTGGAGCACGCCCTGGCCCCGTGGGTGGCCTGGGGCATCATGCCGGTGTTCGCCCTGGCCAACGCCGGGGTGGCCGTCAGCGCGGACCTGCTGGGCGGCCTCGGCAACCCGGTGACCTTGGGCGTGGCCGCCGGGCTTTTCCTCGGCAAGCAGCTGGGGGTGCTGGCCGCCGTGTGGCTGCCGGTGAAGCTGGGCCTGGCCCGGCTGCCCAGGGACATGACCTGGCGGCACGTGTACGGCATCGCCCTGCTGGCGGGCATCGGCTTCACCATGGCCCTGTTCGTGGCCCAACTGGCCTATGCCGACCCGCGCACCCTGGACTACGCCAAGGTGGGCATTCTTTCCGCATCGCTGGTGGCCGGGGTGTGCGGCTGGCTGGTGCTGCGCACCGCGCCTGCGGCCCCGGCCGTCCGATCCGACACCTCCGCCCCGCCCGGCACCGCCATGCGGCCGGAGCGCGGCCCCGCCGCGTGACGGAAGGGCTCCGCGCGGAAACCTGCCCCACGCGCTTGACAAAGAAGCCGCTTCACCATACACACCTTCTTCGCCGCAACGACGGCCACGTTCCCCGGTGGCTCAATCGGCAGAGCGGGTGACTGTTAATCACTAGGTTGGCGGTTCAAGTCCGTCCCGGGGAGCCAGAACGCACAGGGCGCATGATTTCGGTCATGCGCCCTTTTCGCGTCCGCCACCTTCCTCGCGCATCCCCGCGCATCCCCACGCATCCGCTGTTGACCAACACCGCCACGGGCCTATACATGGCGGTACGGAGCACGCACACGCCGCATGGCACGCGCGCCCGCGACCGCAACCCGAAGCCCGCAGGAGGCATCATGAAACGCATCATCCCGGCCGCCGTGCTGCTGCTGTGCGCCGCCACGGCCCAGGCCGACGAGAAGTTCTCCGCCATGGACAAGGACGGCAACGCCAGCGTGACCTGGGAGGAATTCTCCGCCGCGTTCCCGCAGATGAAGAAGCCCGCCTTCGACGCCATCGACACCGACGGCAGCGGCGCCCTCACCCACGAGGAATGGGACGCCTTCCGCGCCCACCACGGCCAGGGCGGCATGGGCATGGGCGGCGGCATGGGCCCCAAGGACATGCAGGGCGCGGAAATGCCCAAGGACATGCCCAAGGGCATGGGCGGCATGGGTTCCACCCCGCTGATCCAGCCCCCCTCCAAGTAGCCGCTCCCACGCCCACGGCGCGGCGGCACGCCCCCGAAAACGCGACACGGGCCGGTGGATCACCGGCCCGTTCATTTTCACGCGCGTGGAAAACCGCGCGGACGCGTAGCCCACAGGGCATGCCCTCGCCGGGGGCGACGGCCGGACTACCGCCTTTCTCCCCCGCCCGGTCCTTCACCCGATCCTGCGCCCGGCCCCACGCCGGGCGGCTGGGCGCCGCGCTGCATCTTGCGCAGTTCGTGCTCCAGTTGGTTCAGGGCGTCCATCAGCAGCATGAACACCGGGCGCGTCTCTTCCGCGCCCGCGGCGCGGGTGCGCAATTCCAGCCGCTCGGCCATCTGGCGCACCCGTTCCGCGCCGATGGCCTCGGCCTCCAGGCGCAGCAGGTGAGACAGGGCGATGAGTTCCACGCGGCTGCCCCGGTCCATGGCCGACCACAGGCTTTCGCGCAGCGTCCCCGACTGACGCAGGAAGCGCAGCGATGCCTCGTCGCCGCCCACCAGCAGCGCGGCGGCGTTGAACACCGGGAACTCGTCCACCGGCGCGGGCGACGAGCGGCGCAACGTGTCCTCTCCCGCACCGCCCACCATGCCTTCCACGGCGGCCAGCAACGTTTTCAGGCGCACCGGCTTCAAGGCCACGGACACCCCGCCCGCCGCGTCCAGCTCGGCCTGGTCCACCCCGGCCGGGTCGCCGGTCATGAGCAGCACCGGCACATCGGAAGGGGTAGCCGCATCGGCCAGGCGGCGCAGTTCGCGCAGTACCTGAGCGCCGTCCATGTCGCGCGGGTGCGCGTCGGTGAGCACCAGGTCGAAGCGCTGGGTGCGCGCCGTTTCCAGCGCCTCGCGCCCGGTGACGGCCGTGACCGGGTGATGCCCGCCGCGCGTCAGCACGCGGCTGACGGCGTGGCGGTTCACGTCGTCCGATTCCACCAGCAGCACCCGCAACGGTTCGGCGGGCACCAGCCGGGGCGGCGCGAACCGGGGAGCGCCCGGCGCCGCGCCGCGCCAGCCATCCGCAGGACGGTCCTCGGCTACGTGACACGGGCCTGCGGGCTCCGCATCCGGCCGGCCGCCGCCCGTCACCGCCGGGACGTGCGCCCCGGCCTCGCAGATGCCGAAGGGCAGCAGCACGCGGAAGGTGCTGCCCTGCCCCGGCGTGCTGTCCAGCACGATGCGCCCGCCCATCATGTCCGTGAACTTGCGGCAGATGGCCAGCCCCAGGCCGGAACCGCCGTAGCGCCGCGCCGTGGAGGCGTCGGCCTGGCGGAAATTCTCGAAAATCAGTTCGTGCTTGTCCTCCGAAATGCCGATGCCCGTGTCGCGCACCGAAAAGCACAGCCACTGCGTGTCGCCGCCGGAACCGGCGGCGGCGGCGCCATCCGGCGGCTCGGACCGGCAGACCATGACGTGCACCCCGCCCTCGTCGGTGAACTTGATGGCGTTGCTGATGAAGTTCACCAGCACCTGGCGCAGCCGCCCAGGGTCGCCGCGCAGGCGGCGGGGCACATCGCGGTCGATGTGCAGGGTCAGGACCAGCCCCTTGCGCTCGGCCGTGTGGCCCATGACGCGCATCACCCCGCGCACCAGCCGGGCCGGGGCGAAATCGATGCACTCCAGGCGCAGCTTGCCCGCCTCCACCCGCGAAAGGTCCAGCAGGTCGTTGACGATGCCCAGCAGCGCTTCCGCCGAAACCAGCGAGGCGCGCAGGTTTTCCGCCACGTCGCCGGGCAGGCGTTCCTGCAGCGAAAGTTCGGTCAGGCCGATGATGGCGTTGAGCGGCGTGCGGATTTCGTGGCTCATGTTGGCCAGGAATTCGCTCTTGGCCCGGCTGGCCTCCTCCAGCCCGCGCGCCGATTCGGACAGGGCCAGTTCCGTCCTGCGCCGCTCCAGCGCGGCGCCGATGATCTCGCCCGCCGTCTGCAGGAACTTGAAGTCCACCGATTCCCACACCCTGGGCCTGCGGGTGTCGTCGAAGCCGATGAACCCGTACCACCGCCCCTGCGCCACGATGGGCAGCACCAGCAGCGAAAGCACGCCCTGCGCTTCCAGCACCATCCGTTCCGACTCGGGGAAGGTGGCCACCGGCCCCCGGATGACCCGGCCCGCGCCCAGCTCCTGTTGCCAGCGGGGCACCACGGTGTCGTAGGGCACCCCTTGCAGCAGGGGATTGTCCAGTTGAAGCGCGACGCCCGGCGCGCACCGCTCGTAGCGCTGCGAACAGCACAGGCCGCCCTGCGCGTCCTCGTGGTTCTCGAAGATGTACGCCCGGCAGGCCCCGGCCGCCTCGCGCAGGCTTTCCAGCACGCCGTGCAGGGTTTCGTCGGTGCAGGGGCGCGACAGCAGGTCGCGCGCGCAGGTGGACAGCACCCGGTCGTACAGCAGGCGCATCTGCATCTCGTTGCGGGCGCGCACCCGTTCCGAGATGTCGCGCGCCACCGCCACGATAAGGTCCCCGCGCGGGGAATGCCACGCGCTGGTGCTGAGTTCCACCGGCACCAGGGTGCCGTCGCCCCGGCAGTAGCGCGTCTCCTGGTCCAGCAGCGGCGTGCCGCCGAGCACGGTGCGCGAGATTTCCAGGCACCGGTCGCGGGTCAGGGTAGGATTGATGTCGCAGGGGCCCATGGCCAGCAGCTGTTCGCGCGAAAGCCCCAGCAGGGCGCAGGCCCCCCGGTTGACGTCCACGTGCAGCCCGGTCACCGGATCGATGAGGAAAATGGCCTCGGCCGTGGCGTCCAGGGCGGCGCGGAAGCGGCGCATGGCCTCTTCCGTCTCCTTCATGTCAGTGATGTCCACGGCCAGCTCGTAGCGGGCCAGACGGCCGCCGCCCAGCGGCACCAGCCGGTCGATGCAGCGGAACCAGCGGTTCAGGGCCGGGTTGCGGAACTCCCAGACGTGGGCCTTTTCCGGCTCGGCGCGCAGGCGGGCGTTGTTGCAGAAGGGGCAGGGGGCGTCGCGGCCCTGTAGCGCCTCGTGGCAGGGGCGGCCCTCGCAGTCGCCCACCAGGCGGCGCAGGGCGGCGTTGACGTGGAGAATCTCGTGCGTGTCGATGTCCGACACGTAGGCGCAGACCAGGCCGTCCACGGCCGGGGCGGCCATTTCCACGCAGGGGTCGGCCACGTCGTGCCGGGGAAAGGGGCTGCCCGCCCAAAGGCCGGATGCACCCGACGGGCCAGACGAGCCCGACAGACCGGACGGGCCAGACAGGCCAGACGAGCCCGGCAGGCCGGATGGACCAGACAGGCCGGACGGACCGGACGGCGCCGGGTCGCCGGGGCGCAGCCCCAAGGCCTCGCGCAGGCGGCGGTTTTCCTCCTCCAACCGGCGCAGGATATCCTGCCCTTCGTCACCGGGCATGCGGGCGGCGCTGCGCGCGCCGTCGGCGGCACGTGGCGCCGCATGGCCGCGACCGGTGGAGGGAGCATGGTCCGAAGCAGTATCCGGGGTACGGGGACAGGGCTGCGCGGCCCCGTCGGCATCATCCTTCCGCATGGTGTCCTCACGGGGTCCCCCGGCATCGGGGGGCACCGGCATAGTGCGCGAAACCGAGGGCGAAGGCAACCGCCACGGGACCACGGGGCGCGCCCGGAATCCGGCTCTTCTCCTTGCCTGCCCCCCTGCCCGCCACTATAGTCCGCGCATGCGACATTCCAGCCATCACGGCCGCCGCGCCCGGCCAGGCGACACGCCCCGCCATGCCCCGCGTCACGCGCCGCACGGGCCCGCCTATCTCCCGGAGCGCGGGCGCACGCCCCTGCCCCAGCCCGCCTTTCTGCCCACCACCCCACGCGAGATGCGCGACCTCGGCTGGGACCGGCTGGACGTGCTGCTCGTCTCCGGCGACGCCTACGTGGACCACCCCACCTTCGCCGTGGCCCTGCTGGGCCGCTGGCTGGTGGCGCACGGCTTTCGCACCGGCATCGTGGCCCAGCCCCGCTGGGACGTGCCGGACGATGTGGCCCGCATGGGCAGGCCCCGCCTGTTCACCGGCATTTCGGCGGGCGCGCTGGATTCCATGCTGGTCCACTACACCGCCTTCCGCAAAAAGCGCCACGACGACGCCTTCACCCCCGGCGGCCGCGCAGGGGCGCGCCCCAACCGGGCGGCCATCGTCTACGCCAACCTGGCGCGCCAGGCCTTTCCCGGCCTGCCCGTGGTGCTGGGCGGCATAGAGGCGTCGCTACGGCGCATCAGCCACTACGATTTCTGGACCGATGCGCTGCGGCGGCCCATCCTCATGGACGCCAAGGCCGACCTGCTGGTGTGGGGCATGGGCGAACGCGCCCTGCTGGACGCGGCCTGCGCGCTGGACGCGGCCGTGGAGGCCGTGGGGGCCGAGGCGTACGACGCCGCCCTGCTGCCCCCGCTTGCGGACATTTTCGACGCCATCCCCGGCACGGCGCGCATGGGCCGCGCTGCCGAGTGGGATGCGGACCCGGCGGCGGATGGCGGCCCGGAGGATGACGGGGATGACGGGGACGACGCCCCGCTCATGCGCCTGCCCTCGCACGCCGCCATCACGGCGGACCCGCGCCTGCTGATGCGCGCCACCCTGCTGCTGGAGCGCCACGTGCACCGGGGCGACGCCCGGGCCATCCAGCCCGTGGACGACACTGCCGGTTCGCGGGCCGTGCTGCTGGCCCCGCCCGCGCCGCCGCTGTCGCCGCAAGAGATGGACGCGCTGTACGCGCTGCCCTTCGCCCGGCGGGCGCACCCGTCCCACCGCGAGCCGGTGCCCGCCGAGGAAATGATCCGCACCAGCATCACCACCCACCGGGGGTGCGGGGGCGGCTGCTCGTTCTGTTCGCTGGCCCTGCACCAGGGGCGGCGCATCGCCTCGCGCAGCCGTGGTTCGGTGCTGGACGAAGCGCGCCGCCTGAACGACATGGAGCGCTTCAACGGCTCGGTCAGCGACGTGGGCGGCCCCAGCGCCAACATGTGGAACGCCCGCTGCACCCTGGACCCGGCCCGCTGCCGCCGCGCAAGCTGCATGCACCCGCGCGTGTGCCCCGGCTTCGCCGTGGACCAGACCGAGGCCGTGGAACTGCTGCGCGCGGTGCGCGCCACCCCCGGCGTGCGCCACGTGCGCGTGGCCAGCGGGGTGCGCTTCGACCTGGCCCTGCGCGACGATACGGCCCTGCGCGCCTACACCATGGAATTCACCGGCGGCCAGTTGAAGGTGGCCCCGGAACACGTCTGCGACGGCGTGCTGGACCTGATGCGCAAGCCGGGCCTGGCCGTGTTCGAGCGGTTCCTGACCGCCTTCGCGGACCATTCGGCGGCGGCGGGCAAGGAACAGTACGTGGTGCCCTACCTGCTCAGCGCGTTTCCCGGCTGCACCGACGACGACATGCGCGCCCTGGCCCGCTGGCTGGCCGCGCGCGGCTGGTCGCCCCGGCAGGTGCAGTGCTTCATCCCCACCCCCGGCACCGTGGCCACGGCCATGTTCTTCGCGGGCATCGACCCCGAGGGCAATCCCGTGCCCGTGGCCCGCACCGATGCCGCGCGGCTGCGCCAGCACCGCATCCTGATCCCCGACTTCGGCCTGCCGCCGGGCGCGGGGGGCAGGCCGGGCGGAGGGCAGGAGCAGCGGGAACGGCAGGAACGGCGGGAGCAGCGGGAAGGGCGGGAGCGGAGAAATGACGGCGGCCGCAGGCGCGGGAGCAAGTCCGGCGGCGGCAGGGGCCGCTGACGCCGACAGTTCGCGTCATCAACTTACATCGTCATCGGAAGGGAACGGCGGGCCGTCTTCAGGAGCAGGCCGTACGGGAGAGCCCGCGCCACCGGGCCGGGTTCCGTCACGGGCGCGGGGGCCATCGCCCCCATCGCCCCCATCACCCGAGCGGCGGCGGCGCAGGGCCTGCAACGCGGCCTCGCGCACCGCATCGCCGCCATGGCGCAACAATGCGGCCAGCGCCGTGGCGGGCGGGGCATCGCGGCCTTCCTCCTCCCTGGCCACGGGCAAGGCCAGCACCCGGCAGGCGTGTTCCTCCGGCAGGGCGCGGCACAGGGCGTTTTCCGCCACCAGCAGCGCTTCCAGCGAGCCGGACCGGACAGTGTGGGCCGGGCGCGATTGGCGGCGGCCACCCAGCCCCGCCAGTTCCGCCAGTTCCGCCTGTTCCGCCTGTCCCGCCTGTCCCGCCTGCCCCGCCGTCCAGCCGCCGTGTTCCCCCACCTCCGGCGAAAGGCCCGCCACCACCGGGCCAGCCCACGCCGTGGGCAGCGCGCCCAGCACCGCCGCGGCCCGCCGCGCGTCGCGCACGGCCAGGTGGCGCAGCACCGCCACCGTGACGGCCAGTCCTTCCGCCGTCAGCAGCCGGGCCAGCGCCACGGCGGGCACTCCCAGCAGCGGGGCGAACGGTTCGGCGTCGTGCGTCGCCTGCCCGTCGGCGGGGCCACCCTCCGCGAAATCTCCGTTTCCGGCGTCCGCCCCGTCTGGGCCACCTGGGCCACCTGGGCCGCCTGGGCCGCCCGGCACCGGAGATACCGGGGAAGCGTCCGGGGCGCGATACGCCTCCGCGTCCAGGCAGGCCCGCACCGCGCGCATGTCGTCCGGCCCCAGCGCCCGCATGAGCAGGCGGCGCACCTGGGCCTCGCCTTCCAGCACCAAATCCTCCGCACCGGCCAGCCCCGCGCCGTCTTCGCGCAGCACGGCCTCCACCTGTTCCGCGTACAGCGACCCCAGCCCCCGCCCCAGCCCGCGCATGACCCGCACGAAACGGGCCGCCGCCTCGGGCCGCATGGCCGCCAGGGTCTGCGCGGCGTGCACCTCGCCCAGGGCCAGGGTGCGCACCACGAAGCGCTGCTCCGGCGACAACACCTCCCGGAACAACCGCCGCCGGGCCATGCGCCGCCGCACCTCGGCGCCCAGTTCCCGCCCCAGCAGGGCCAGCACCCCGTCGCGCCGCTGCGGGGCCAGCCGGGCCACCACCACCGCCGCCGTCTGGGGGTGCCCCTCCGCCAGGCGCGCGGCCAGGTCGGCATCGGACAGCACCTGCAACCTGTCGTGGGCCGATTCCGCGGATTCGGTCTGCTCCGGGGCCAGCAGCACGGTGTCGTCGGCCAGCAGATCGGCCAGGGGCAGGAGCATGGCCAGGGGCAGCACCAGCATCAGGCGGCCGTTCCACGCTCCGGAGGACGTGGAGGGCGCGCCGGGCTGGCCGAATTGGCCGGAAGGCGGGAGCGCCAGTTCCTGGGGAATGGACGGCTGGGCCGGGGCGGGCACGGCAGCGGGCGACGGCCAGTGCAGGGCCACCTCGAAGGGGGTGGCCACCAGCGGTTCGCCCAGGGCCGTCCAGTCGGGGCGCAGGGCCTCGCGGGCGTGGGCGGGCTGGCCGCCCGGTTCGCCGGGGGGCGCGTCGCAGCCGGAGGTCTCGATTTCGAAATAGGGCAGGAAGGCCCATTCCAGGTCCAATTGCAACTGGCGGCCAAGGTGCGCGCACAGCCCGGCCTCGGCGTGGCCGGGCAGCCAGCCGTTGCGGCCGCCGGACCCCAGCGGGGGCGGCATGGAGTCTCCGCCGGACCACGACCCCGGCCATGACCCAGCCATGCCGCGCGGGTCCACGCCCAGCCCCAGCCAGGTGACGGCCTCGCGCAGGGAATGGTCGAACAGCAGCGCGGCCGTACCCTCCAGCGGCACCACGCCGAAGCGGTGCATGGCGGGCCGCGCCAGCAGTCCGGCGCAACCGGCCATGTCGCACAGCCGCGTCTCGTCGGGGGTGATCACGCAGCCCACCCCGCACAGGGTGCCGATGCGCCGGGCGGCGGCGTCGGCGAAGCGGCGCAGGATGCGCTTGAGCAACGGCAGGCGGCGCAGGGTGGGCTGAGCGCCGGGGCGGCGGGACATTCCGACTGGGCCGGCGGGGCCGACTGGGCCGATGGAACCGCCAAGGTCCGCAAGACCATCCATGCACCGGAAGGAATGTCCGGGCGGCGCCACGGCCCCCAGGGAACGGGGCGCGCGGCCGCGCCCGCCCCGGCTTGGCACCACCACCAGTTCCGGCGGGTGGCCCCCGGAGGTTCCGGCGGCGGAGTCTGCCGGATCAGTGGGACCGGCGGGACTGGCGGGACCGGCGAGACCGGGCGGACCATCCGGCGACACGAAGCTCCCGGACAGGCCAGCCAAGCCAGCCAGGCCAGACTGACCAGACAGGCCAGACGGGCCGGACTGACCAGACGGGCCGGACGGCGCATCGCCGCCGGTTCCTGCGCCACGGCGGGTGCGGCGGAAGGGAAGCACCTTGCGGTGGGGTGGCCTGCGCTCCTTCATGGAACCTCCGGCGGATTTTCCGCCCATAGCGACCACCTACGCCAAAACGCAGCCGCCGCCAAGTGCGCCGCGCGGCCCCATGGGCTTTACGGCGGCGCGCGGCGCGGGTATCGTCCGGCGCATGGACCACACATCCCCGCAAGGAGGCGCCATGCCCCGCCACTGGCTGTTCAAGACCGAGCCCGGCTGCTTCTCCATCGACCACCTGGCCGCCCTGCCCGGTGCCACCACCAGTTGGGACGGCGTGCGCAACTACCAGGCCCGCAACTTCATGCGCGACATGCGGACGGGCGACCTGGGACTGTTCTACCACAGCGTCACCAACCCCTCGGTGGCGGGGGTGGTGGAAATCGTGCGCGAGGCCTACCCCGACCACACCGCGTGGGATCCGGAAGACTGCCACTACGACCCGGCATCCACGCCGGACAAGCCCCGCTGGTTCATGGTGGACGTGCGGCTGGTGCGCGCCTTCGCCCGGCCGGTGCCGCTGGCGCTGCTGCGCACCCTGCCGGAACTGGCGGGCATGGAACTCTTGCGCAAGGGCAGCCGCCTGTCGGTGCAGCCGGTAAGCCCGCAGGAATACGAAACGGTGCTGCGCCTGGCCGATACCCCGGCCCGATAATGACCGACGCGGCACGGAACAGCCCGGCATGGCTCCGGCCCCCCGCGCCGGACCACCCGCCGCCACATCACGGACTGCATATGACCAAGGAACTGGAAGACCGGCTGGCCCGGCTGGAAGAGACCGTCTATTTTCAGGAACAGGCCCTGCGCGAACTGAACGACGCGCTGGTGCTCCAGCAGGCCCAACTGGACGAGACGGAACGGCTGCTGGAGGCGGCGCGCGACCGATTGCGCGCGCTCGCCAAAGTGATGGAGGACGACGGCGGCGAGGATACCGGGCCGCCGCCGCATTATCTGTAGGAGAGTTTCGCGCGACTGGCGGACGCGAAATGCATCGTCACTGGTGGCGCGCCGCGCCACCGTCAGCGCAGCCGTCAGCCGCCGCCGGAACAGTCGGTGCGGGGGGCGGCGTCCCGCCCGGGCCGGCCCATGACGGCACCGCTCCCCGGCGGAGCGCACGGCCCGCAGGGGCCGAACTCCACGGGCAGCCCGGCGGCGTGCCAGGCATCCATGCCGCCCGCGATGCGGTAGGCCACGGCAAACCCCTGCACCACGGCGGCGCGGGCCGCGGAATCGCTGCGCGAGGACGTGGCCCCGCCGCACACGAAGGCCACGGCGGGGCATCGTGCGGCGCACAGCACCTTGTGCAGCCACCAGCGCCGCAAGAGGCGGGCCACCCAGGTGGGCGGCAGGGGAAAGCACAGCGCGCCGGGCACGTGCCCGGCCTCGAAGTGCGGCGCATCGCGCACGTCCACCACGCTCAGCGAGCCAGCCTGGACGCGCCGCCACGCCTCGTCGGGGGCCAGCAGGCCGTAGCCGCCCGCGTCCGCCTGGCGCTGCAAGCCAGCCGGAAAACCGACCGGAACATCCCGCGTGCCGTCACTCATGCGCCTGCTTCCCGTCCCCCCGCATCCGGCGTGCCGTCCCCCTTCATGTCACGTACCACGGCGCGGACGGGACGGAAAGCCCGCCCGCGCCGCCAGCCGTCTCCTTCCTAGACCTCGCCGCCCTTCAGCGGCGCCGGGGCCTCCGGCCCGCTCTTCAGACACTTCAGCACGTGGGCCATGTTGCGGCCCAGGTTGACCATGGTGCGGATGCCCTCCTCGTCGCCGTTGACGTCGCCGGGGGCCAGGCCGATGCCCACGTTCCAGTAGCTGGAGCACGGCACCACCATCTCGGCGATGCCGAAGAAGGCCATCAGCCCGTTGTACACCTGCTGCGCGCCGCCGCGCCGCACGGCCACCACAGGCGCGCCCACCTTCATGCGCAGCGCGCCGCCGTTGGCGATGGAGACCATGCCCGCGCGGTCGATGAGGGCCTTCATTTCCGTGGAGACGTTGGCGAAATAGGTGGGCGAGCCCAGGATGACGCCGTCGGCCTTGTGCATGGCGGCGATCCATTCGTTCATGGGGTCGCCGGTCTGGATGCACTGGCCGTCCTGCTTCTCGAAACACTTCATGCAGGCGATGCAGCCGCGCACGGCCTTGCCGCCCACGCGAAATTCCTCGGTGGTGACGCCTGCGGCCTCAAGTTCACGGCGGACAATGCCGAGCAGGATGGACGTGTTGCCGTTCTTGCGGGGGCTGCCGTTGAAGACTGCGACATGCATGGAAAGAACCTCCGGTTGGGTGGGGACATGATGGGTTGGTTGCATGGCCCGCGCCGCATCCGGGGGCTGGACCGCGCGCGCCGCGTTCCGCTCCGGCCAGGGAAGGCGGAACGGCATGCGGGGCGCGCGGCCCGTATCCGGGCTATTGCGCGGGGCCTGCGGCGGTCTCTTCCGCCGGGCCGTCGGCCTCTTCGATGAGCAGGCCCAGCGGCACGTACGGGCCGAGGGGAATCAGTTCGAACTCGATCTGCCCCTGCTTGACCAAGGGCAGCGTGCCGATCAGCGACTGCGCCTCCTCCAGCGAGGGGGCTTCCAGCACCATGACGGTGCCGGAACGGTCCTGCCGGAAGTACACCTCGCGGACCACGTCGGCGAGGTACAGCTTGATGGTATGGGCCACTTCCTTCAGGAAGTTGGCGCGGATGACGTCGGGGGTGGCGTCTTCGCGAACCTTGTCGATGGCGAGAATCTTCATGCGCGGCTCCTGGTGGAATTGCGGGTTGCACCCGGTTCACGACGGGTACGCGGTTTCGCCGCCTCGCTCAAGGCCCAAGTGTCCGGCGCTATTCCCCGGCCGCCTCGCCGCGCGCCACGGGACAGTAGAAGCCCCGGTTCTCGCGTAGCGGGCCGTAACACTTGTTGCACGAGATGCACGCGGCGCGGGCGTCGTCGCCGTCGGCCCAGCGACGCACCAGGCCGGGTTCGCGGATCAGCGGGCGGCACATGGAGAGCATGTCGGCCGTGCCCTCGTCCACCAACTGCTGCGCCACCTGCGGGGTGCGGATGCCGCCCACCAGGATCAGCGGCGCGCCCACTTCCGCCTTGAAGCGGCGCGCGGCATCCCGGTACCAGGCCTCGTCCTGTGGCGTGCGGATGCGCGTCACCCGGGCGGGCATGCGGTTCGGCGGGTTCATGGCCGTGCCGCCGGACATCTCCACGGCGTCCACCCCGGCGGATACGGCATGGCGGGCCGTTTCCAACATGTCGTCCAGTTCGAAGCCACCGTCCATGAAGTCGGAACAGTTCAGCTTCGCCCACACCGGAAAGTCCGGCCCCACGGCCTCGCGCACGGCGCGCACCGCCATCAGCAGGGGGCGCATGCGGTTTTCCAGGCTGCCGCCGAACCGGTCGGCGCGCCTGTTGCGCGCGGGCGACAGGAACTGGCCGAGCAGGTAGCCGTGCGCCCCGTGCACCTGCACCCCGTCGAAGCCCGCCTGCACGGCGCGGCGCGCGGCGGCGGCCAGGGCGGCCACCACCTCGTCGAGGTCGGTCTCGGTCATTTCGCGCATGGGCAGAAAGCCGTCCCGCTCGAAGGGGGTGGCGGTGATGCCGGGCTGGCCCGTGGCCGGGGTGTGGGCCAGGCCGCCCGCGTGCGCCAGTTGGGCCACGATGCGCCCGCCGCCCGCGTGCACGGCGTCGGCCAGCATGCGCAAGCCGGGAATGCACGCGTCGTCGTGAATGCCGAGCTGGCGCGGCCCCGCCTGCCCGCGCTTTTCCACGTAGGCATGGCCGGGAATGACCACGCCCACGCCGCCTTTGGCCAGTTCGCCCAGCACCTCGGCCAGGGCCGGGGTGGCAAGACCGTCGTCGGTGGCCAGCCCTTCCCAGGTGGCTGAGCGGACGAAGCGGTTGGGCGATTCCAGGTTGCCGATGCGCACGGGTGCGAAGATGGATGCGCTCATGGTGTCTCCGTGATGCGCCGCCCTGCCCCGCAAAAGGGAGGACGCGCGGAAATGTTGAGGGGGGCTGGGGACGGGCGGGCGACGCGGGCCGCCGCCTGTCATTTCTTCCGGTCGGCCAGCAGCACCCCGGCCACGCCGATGTCCTCGGGCTGGCGGCAGTCGATGAGCACGGTGATGGTCTCGGGCGGCAGCTTCATGACGCGCGCCGCCGTGGCGGTAAGCTCGCGCACCAGTTCGCGCTTGTCGTCCGTGGTCATGGGGTTGGCCACAACGCTGATGATGGGCATGCTACCACCCGTTCCAGTGAATCTTGGCGTCGTCGTAGCGGTCCTGCGGGGCCAGTTCCTGCGCCGGATGGCCGATGACGATGAAGCCCAGCGGCACGATGTTCTCCGGCAGGCCCAGCAGGCGGCGGAAGCCGTCCTCGCGGTCCTTCATGGGGTGCACGCCGGTCCACACCGCGCCCAGCCCCTTGCCGTGCACGGCCAGCAGGATGTTCTGCACGGCGGCGGAGCAATCCTGCACCCAGTAGCCGGGATACTTTTCGGCCGTCAGGTCGGCGCACACCAGAATGCCCAGCGGCGCCCTGGCGGCCATGGCGGCATACTGGCTGAACGCGGGGACGGCCTCCAGCAGCTTGCGGTCGTCCACGACCACGAAGCGCCACGGCTGGGCGTTGCCCGCGCTGGGCGCGGCCATGGCGGCGGCCAGGATGTCGCGCACGTCGGCCTCGGCAACGGGAGCCTCGGTATACTTGCGGATGGAGCGGCGGCCGTGGATGGCGGAAAAGACGTCCATGAGACAAACCTCCTGCGCCGTGCGGGCGCTGTCTGGCAAGGCGGAAACCGGACTTTGCGGCGTTGCGGGGTGGCCCGCCCATGGCGAACCGGTACGGGTCAAAATACCCGCTTGGGTATTTCCATCAAGTACGCACCATTTTGTGGTATAGTATCCTGCACCATACCGTAGGGTCTTGAAAGATACCGCAGATGCTACTATGTTTCGCGCGGAGGTACCAGATGGTCACGGCATGCACCCTCAAGCACTGCGCGGGCAAGGAATACTACTGCGCGCTGGAACTGACCCTTCAGGTCATCGGCGGCAAGTGGAAGCCCATCATCCTGTGGCGGCTCGGGCAGGACGGCACGCTGCGCTTCAGCGAGTTGCGGCGCATCATGCCCAACATCACCCAGAAGATGCTCACCCAGCAACTGCGCGAACTGGAATCGGACGGCGTGCTGCACCGCGAGGTGTACCCGCAGGTGCCGCCCCGCGTGGAATATTCGCTGACCGAACTTGGCCGCAGCGTGCTGCCGGTGCTGTCCGAGATGTGCAAATGGGGCCACGCCTTCGAGGCGAATCACGGGACCGTGGGGACCGGGCGCGGCGCGCCTGCTGCAACCGGCGCAACCGGCGACGATCTGGACATGGCCGTGGGCGAGGTGTAGCCGCCAGGTTTCAGCCAAAAAAACGAAAGCGCCCGGAGCAACTCCGGGCGCTTTTAGAATCTCCGCATCGTATTACGGGCAACTGCCCAAATTAGGAATTTTGTTCGTTGGCGAGGAAAACGCGCCAGCCATGAGGGAGTATACTCTTATCGTATTCGACCGACATGGCTGGCGTGGTTTGACGATGCCAACGGACAAAAGGCCAATTTGGGCAATCACAGCACGTTTCGCAGGCACAGCAACGCCGTGCCCGCGAAGGCGATGCCCGCCCCGGCAATGGCGCGGGGCGTGGGCCAGCGCCGCTCCACCATGGCGGCCACGGGAATGATGAAGATGGGCTCCAGCCCGATGAGGGTGGCGGCGATGCCGGTCTGGGTGGCGCCGATGGCCACCAGCGACAGCCACACCCCCACCACCGGGCCGATGAGCGAGGCCGCCAGCAGCAGGCGAAAGTTGTGGCGGTCGCCGCGCACCACGCCCAGCGCCGGGCGCAGCCGGCCGGTCAGCATGGCTGTGGGCCAGAACACGCCCATGGCCACCACCATGCGCAGCAGCGCCGCGAACAGCGGGTCCACCCCCTCGGACAGCCCCTGCTTGGACAGCACCATGCCGCTGGAAAGCGCCAGCGCCGAGGCGAAGGCCAGCCCCACCCCGCGCAGGCGCACCGCGCGTGACAGGGGCACCGCGCCTTCGGGCACCGTGCCGCTGTCACCCACCACCCAGGCCACCCCGGCCGTGGCGATGAGGATGCCCGCGATGCCCATGGGGCCGATGGCCTCGCCCAGCAGCAGGTAGCCGAGCACGGCGGTGATCACCGTGGACAGCGACTGCACCAGCAGGGCCACCCGCGCGCCCACCAGCACCACGCCGGAATAGAACAGCAGGTCGCACAGGGCCACGCCGACCACCCCGGAAAGGGCCAGCGCGCCCAGGGCCAGCAGACTGGGGCCGCCCGTGCCAACTGAGCCGGGCGCGCCGGGGACCATCACCCCGCCGCCGAAGAACAGCACGGATGCGCCCCACCACGCGCCGAACATCACGATGCAGATGGGCAGGCGCAGCAGGATCAGGGTATGGGGGCCGAGACGCCGGGAAAGGATGGCGTGGATCTGGCACGACACCGCCCAGAGGGCGGCGGTGGACAGGGCGGCGAGTTCGCCGGTCCCGAGGGCGGGCATGCGGTTCCTCCGCAGGGCGGAAGCTGGCCGGACAAGGTCCGGCGCGGGTTGCGGGGCGGGCGCCATGCACCGCCACCACGGCGGATACGGATGCCCGAGCGCACGGCCTACGCCTTGTGGCGCGCCGGGTCAACTATTCGGACATATGCCCGGACATGCGGCCGGACGCGTGAGGCCGGGGGCGGCGGTTACGCGCCTTGCCCCCTTTCCCGCAGCACCCCCCAGCACAGTAGCGGAAAGTCGGTGATCAGCCCGTCCACGCCCCAGTCGAGGAAGCGGCGCATGTCCGCCTCTTCGTTCACGGTCCACACGTTGACGGCAACGCCCATGGCCCGCAGGGCCGCCACGTCCGCTTCCGTGACGATGTCGTCGCCGGGGTGGTAGGCCACCACGCCAAGGTCGCGGCACAGGGTCACCGGGTCGTCCGGGCGCACGTCCTCCACCAGCGCGGCAAGAGCCAGTGCGGGTTCCATGGCGGCCGCGTGGCGCAGGCACCCGTGCCGGAACGAGGACAACAGCGTCCGCTCCGTCAGGCCATGCGCGCGGATGCGCTCCAGCACGGCGCGGGTCACCGCCTCGTCGCCCGGATAGCCGGGACCATTGGCGGCCATGTCCTTGATCTCCACGTTGACGCGCCAGCCGTGGTCCGCCGTGAAGGCCAGGGCCTCATCCAGCGTGGGGATGCGCAGGCCGGGGAACAGAGCCAGGTCGTCGGCCGTCACGCCGCCCGAGGCCACCTGTCCGAACGGGTCGGCGGCCTGGTACCAGCCGCCCGCGTCCAGCCCGCGCACCTCGTCCAGGGTGAAGTCGCAGGCCCGCCATGGGGCGCGGCCAGCGTATTCCGGGCGGGAGGCCACGTCGGTGGTGCGCTCCAGGGTGTCGTCGTGCACCACCACCAGATGCCCGTCGGCGGTGAGTTGCACGTCCAGTTCCCACAGGTCCGCGCCCTCTTCCAGCCCGCGCTGGGCGGCGAGGATGGTGTTTTCGGGCGCCACGGAGCGCGCGCCGCGATGGGCGATGCACAGCACCCGCCCTTCACGCGGGGCGAAATATCCTTCCCGAGGCATGGTTGCACCGGACATGCCGACCTCCTGGAGCAAGGTTGCCATATTGTGCGGGACGGGCACACTTCCGCGCCCACCCTGCTGACAGAATCCGCCTTTTGCCGCCGGGCGGCGTTGGCGCGGCATTTTTGCTGCTCACGTACAACAGTACGCTCCGCGCAAAAACGCCGCGCCGCCTTGTCCGGCGGGCAAAATCCGTAATTCCTCGCATCGTGACCGCACAGCCCCCCGCAGCGGAGGACCGCTGCGGGATTATAAGGAAGCAAGGCGTTTTCACAGATGGATAAAAATACAGGAAAGCATGCCCACCCCGCCCACGCGCCGCAGGTTTTTTGCCTTCCGGCAAGGAAGGCGAGCTTTTTGCGCAGGGAGCGGACTCTTCCGTCCGTGACCGGAGCAAAAAGCGATGCCTGACAGCGTTGCTCTCGATGGCCGTAAGACTCGCAAGCTCGCCTAACGGCCACGCTGCGCGCCCTTCGGGTCGGGCCGCCGCAAGGCAAAAAGGCAAGGCGCGCTAACCGGCTTCGGTCTTCCGCCCGGCATACAGATTCACGCACGCCACCAGCGAGGTGCCCACGATGAGCAGGAACGAGATGGCGTTGATGACCGGGGTGGAGCCGTCGCGCACCTGAAGGTACAGGTTGATGGGCAGGGTGGGTTCCGAGCCCACCAGGAACAGGGTGGTGTTGAAGTTCTCGAACGACATCAGGAAGGCCACGGCGCCCGCGCCGATGATGGCCGTGCGCAGAAACGGCAGGGTGATGTACCGGATCACCTCCAGCCGCGTGGCCCCAAGGTTCAGCGCGGCCTCTTCAAGGGTGCGGTCGAACTTCTTGAGCCGGGCGGACACCACAAGGGTGACGAAGGTGGTGATGAACGAGAACTGCCCCAGCACCACCAGCCAGAAGCCGGGCCGCAGGATGCCCACGTCGATGCCCAGCGCGTCCTCCATGAAGGTGCCTGCGGTGGTGGCCGCGATGAGGATGGAAATGCCCAGGATGACGCCGGGGATCACCAGCGGGGCCAGCATCAGGAAGTACAGCGCGCCCTTCAGCGGAAACTCCTCCTGCTCGAACAGGAAGGCCGCGCAGGTGCCCACCAGGGTGGCCAGCGCGGACACGAGGACGGCGGTCCGGGCGCTGGTGAGGATGGACGACAGGTTGCCCCGGTCGTGGAAGATGCCGGTGCGCGCGGGCAGGTCGGCCAGGAACCAGTCCAGCGTAAAGCCCTTCCACGGCAGCGAGGGAAACTGCGAATCGTTGAAGGCCAGCACGCAGGTGACCGCCAGCGGCGCGAACAGAAAGACGAAGTACAGCGCGACGTACAGGCCGTAGCCCATGGTGTAGCCGCGCGAGCGCGGCAGCGAACGGATCATTGCACCACCCTGCTCAGTTTCTGGCCGGTCAGCTTCAGCCCCAGCCAGATGATGCACGACGACAGCGCCAGCAGCAGAAAGCCGAAGGCCGCGCCCTGGTTCCAGTTGAAGCTGGCGATGAACTGGTTGTAGATCTGCTCGGTGAACCACAACGAGTTCTTGCCGCCCATCAGGTTGGGCGTCAGGTAGTTGCCGAGGGTGAGCATGAACACCACGATGGACCCGGACATGATGCCCGGCATGCAGTGCGGCACCACGATGGTGCGCATGATGGTCCACGGGCCCGCGCCAAGGTCGCAGGCGGCCTCGATGAGGCTGTCGTCCAGGCTTTCCAGAACGGAGACCAGCGGCACCACCATGAACAGCATGGACGTATACACGAGGCCCATGATCATGGCCGCGTCGTTGTACAGCATTTCCACGGGCGCGGCGGTGATGCCGAGCGCCGTCAGCCAGTGGTTCAGCACGCCGCTTTCGCGCAGCAGGATCATCCAGCCGTACACCCGCACCAACTCGCTCACCCAGAACGGCAGCAGCAGCATGGTCAGCAGAAAGCGCGAGGCGCCCCGCTCCACCACCTTGGTCACGTAGAAGGCCACGGGCATGGACACAAGGAAGGTCAGCAGGGTGACCAGCACCGAATACCCGGCCGTGCGCACGAAGGTGAGCCAGTAGATGGGTTCCGAAAAAAACTGGTGGTAGTTTTCAAGGCTCCAGCCCTCGTCGCCGAAGGCCGGGTCCATGCGGAAGGACATGATCAGCAAGTCGATGTGCGGCAGCACGATGAGCAGCCCAAGCCACAGCGCCACCGGGGTCAGGAACAGCGCCAGGGTCAGGCGCATGCCCGGCCCGGATTTCACGGGCGCGGACGGCATGGCGGCGGCGCTCATCGCCCGCTCCCGGCCGCGAAGCAGATGCCCGCGCGGTCGTCCCAGCCCACGGAGATGCGGTCGCCGGGCTTGATGTGGTCGTACAGCCGGTTCTGGGGCAGGGCCACCGTGACCTCGCGGCGCGAACCTTCCGGATGGGCCAGCAGGCGGCTGGCCGCGCCGTCGAACAGGATGGCCTGCACCTGTACCTGTGCCCTGTTCCCAAGGTCGGCACAGGCCCCGCGCGGCGGCAGGGGGGCGTCGCCGGCATCGTCGCCGTTGTCCGGCCCCACGCAGGATGCGCCGTCGGGGTCGATCAGCACGGCCTCGGGCCGGATGAACATGTCCACCCGCGCGCCCCTGGCAAGTCCGGCGGCCACGCGGGCGCGGAAGACAGCGCCCTCGTCGGTGCGCACCAGGCCCGCGTCGCCGGTGACCTCTTCCAGCGTGCCCGTCCACACGTTGGTCTCGCCCACGAACCCGGCCACGAAGGCCGAGGCCGGGCGGCGGTACAGGTTGCGCGGGGTGTCCACCTGCTCGAAGCGCCCGGCGTTCATGACCGCCACGTGGTCGGACATGACCAGCGCTTCGGACTGGTCGTGGGTGATGTACACGAAGGTGGTGCCCACCTCGGCCTGGAGGGTCTTCAGTTCCACCTTCATCTGCTCGCGCAGCTTCAGGTCCAGCGCGCCCAGGGGTTCGTCCAGCAGCAGCACGGCGGGCTCCAGCACCAGGCAGCGGGCGATGGCCACGCGCTGCTTCTGCCCGCCGGAAAGCTGGGCGGGCATCTTGCCGCCGTAGCCGGGCAGGCCCACGCGCTCCAGCACGTCCCGCACCCTGCGGGCTATCTCGCCCCCGGCCATGCCCCGGCGCTTCAGGCCGAAGGCGACGTTCTCGGCCACGGACATCATGGGGAACAGCGCAAGGTGCTGAAAGATCAGGTTCACCGGGCGGCGGTTGGGGGCGATGCCCGCCATGTCGCGCCCGCGAATGGCGATGACCCCGGAATCCGGCGCTTCGAAGCCCGCGATCATGCGCAGCAGGGTGGTCTTGCCGCAGCCCGAGGGACCGAGGATGGAAAAGAATTTGCCCTGCTCCACCTCGAACGACACGTCGTCGACCGCCGTGAACCGTTCGAAGCGCTTGACGAGGCTGGTGACGGAAAGGTCCACCGAAATGGCCGGGGAAACATCGGGGGCAACGCTCGGGGAAATGGCTGTGGGCATCTGGTCATGCACTCCCGCCGCGCCGGGCGCTGCATGCCCGCCGCGTCCTGTTCCGGATAAAACGGTTCCACGCAAGCCGGGGCGCCGTCCCGCCTTCACCGGCGGGCGCGACGCCCCGGCGTCATGCTACTGGGCGGCCTTCACCCGGTCCAGCGCCTTGCCTTCCATGGCTTCGAGCCTGGCGGGCACGGGCGGGTACCACTTGATGTTGTCGATGACCTGCTGCGGGTAGCAGCGTTCGAAGTCGGCGCGGAAGGTGGGCTTCAGGCGTTCGCCCACGCCCACGGCTGCGGTGGGGGTGTCTTCGGCGTTGGTGAACACGGCCGCGTTTTCGGGCCGCATCATGAAGTTGATCCACTTGTACGCGGCGTCCACGTTGTCGGCCTTGGCGGGGATGGCGAAGGTGTCGATCCAGCCCAGCGCGCCGGTGACGGGCGCCACGAAGTCGATGTCGGGATTTTCGGCGTGCAGCTTGAAGCCACCGTTGTCCCAGGCCTGGGCGATATGCACTTCGCCCGAACGCATGGATTCCAGCAGCGCGTCGCCGTTGGTCCAGTAGTTCTTCACCACGCCCTTGGCGGCGATGAGCTTGCCTTCCACCTGGTCCAGCAGCTTCTGGTAGGCGGCTTCATCGGCGTACAGGGCAAAGGGGTCCACGCCCATGCCGAAAGCCTGCGCGATGAGGGTGGGGCGCTTCAGGCGGTAGCTGGCGCGCCCGGCGTATCTGGAATCGAGCAGGTCAGAAAAGCTCTTGGCCTCCGGCGCGAACTTGCGGTTCACGATAAGGCCGTCGGTGCCCCAGCAGAACGGCACGGCGTAGGACTTGCCCTTGACCAGGGTGTTCTTCTTCACCGCGTCGAGCATGGAGGGAATGAACCGGGCCGCCTCGATGCGGCCGAAATCGATGGGCTGGTACAGGCCGAAGCTTTCCTGCACGGAGGAGATGCGGTCCTGGCTCGGCTGGGCGAGGTCGAAGCCGCCACCGCGCGTGGCGCGCAGCTTGGCGATCATTTCCTCGTTGTTCGAGTAGGTCACCTGCACCTTGTAGCCGGTCTCCTTCTCGAACTTCTCCACCAGTTCCGCCGGGGCGTACCCCTTCCAGGTCAGCAGACGGAACTCCCTGGGCGCGGCGTCGCCCAGGCAGGGCAGCAGCAGCACCGTGATCATCGACAGCAGCGACAGCATCTTTCTCGTCATGTGCAGCCTCCGGGTATGATGGTTTCCCGCCCGTGCGCGCCACGTCCCATGCGCGGCGCACCCCCGCGGCGGAAACGCGCCCGATGGCGTCACCACGTTGCAGGGGGTTGCGCACAAGCCACACACGGGTCACGGCCGCACGACCACTCTTTTCAGGCTACTCCAAAACCCGGCGGCTGTCACCGGACGGCATGACGATAGGCGCTCCTGGCGGCACGAAGGCCGTCCGCCGTGTACAGAGCCAGCGCCGTCCAGATGCAGGCGAAGGTCAGCATGTGGGCGGAGGTCACCGGCTCGCGGAACACGAAGGCCCCCAGCAGAAAGGCCAGGCTGGGCGCGATGTACTGCATGACCCCCAGCGTGGTCAGGCGCAACCGCCGCGCCGCGAAGGCGAAGCACAGCAGCGGCGTGGAGGTGGCGATGCCCGCGCCCACCAGCAAGAGGCCGGTGGACAGGCCCTGGCGGCCCAGCGCGCCGCCCCCCTGCCAGGCCACCCAGGCCAGATACCCGGCCGCCATGGGCACCAGCAGCATGGTCTCCAGGAACAGGCCGGGGATGGGTTCCACCCGCACCAGCTTGCGCAGCAGGCCGTAGAACGAGAAGGACACGGCCAGCACCAGCGCCACCCACGGCAGCCTGCCGTACGAGACCAGCATGGAGAGCACCCCGGCGGCCGCAATGGCGATGGCCGCGAGCTGCACGCGGCTGGGCCGCTCGCCCAGCACCAGCGCGCCCAGCAGCGCGTTGACCAGCGGGGTCATGTAGTAGCCCAGGCTGGTTTCCAGCACCATGTCCGAATTCACGGCCCAGATGTACAGAAACCAGTTGCCGCCGATGAGCAGGCTGCTGCCCGCGATGGTCAGCAGGTTGCGGCGCGAGGCCACGGCGGCGCGCACCTCGGCCATGCGGCCGCCCAGCAGCACCAGGGGCAGCAGGAACACCGCCGACCAGACGATGCGGTGGCACAGGATTTCGAAAGGGGGCACCTGCTGCACGAGCTTCCAGTACAGGGGCAGAAGGCCCCACAGGCCGAACGCGCCAAGGGCCCCCCAAAGGCCCGCGTGCGTGGTGCGTTGCTCCGGTTGCGGCGGCATGACGGCTCCGTATGCGTGGGCGGGGGTGCGAGCCTCGTCCAGTGGGGAATGCGGTGGGAATGAAACGCCGCGTCCGCGCGGCGGATGGTCCGGAACGGATGGTCCAAAAACGAAGGGGGCCGTCGCCGACGGCCCCCGAAACTGCGCTGAGTCGTTGTCTACCGGCTGAAGGATCTGGCGAACAGGGCCTCGATGGCGGCCTTGCCGTTGTCCTCGAGGAACCGGGTGCCGGTGGCGGTGAAGTGGCGGTGGGAAATGCGCGGGGCCGCCTCGGGCAGCCAGGCGTCCTGTTCCCAGCGGAACCAGCCGTTCTTCACTTGGTCGAACACGAACAGGGGCTTGTTGCAGATCTTGGCGAACTCGGCGCCCCAGCCGGTGCCGCCCTTGACCGTCCCGTCCTCCATCACTTCGCCCACCACGAACACCTCGTGGCCGCTGCTGACCTGCCAGCAGATGGACTGCAACACCTTCCGGAACAGGGGGGCGCGGGTGTACTGGCGGCTCATCAGCCGCGAAACGTAGGTCAGGCTCACGTCCTTCAGGGCCAGTTCCTCGCTGGTCAGCACGCGCACCCCGCGCATGCGTTCCACCTGATGGCCCTCGAAGCTGTAGTTGACCTCCTGCAGGCCATACGCCTCGGCCGTCGTGCCGAAACAGGCCTCGGTACCCGCGGCGCCGCCGCTGTACAGGATGCATTCCCTGGGATCAAGCATCGGTATCCTCCGTCGCGTTCGTGAAGGCCGGCGCGCCGCCGGCGCGGTGTGGTGGCGTCGTGCGACGTGCGCGGCGGGCACCACCCGGCGACACGTCCCGAAGAAGAGGGAAGACCCGCCCCGAAAGGCCGGGACGGGTCCAGTATACGCATTTGTCCTGTGGTGTACAGCGTACTAGTGACGCACGCGGGCCGACCCGTCGTTGCCCGTCAGGACGCGCACCCGGTCGCCCACCATGAAGGTTTCGTCCGGCTCCTGCACCACGGACATCATCTGCCCGTTATCGAGCTTGACGGTGATTTCGATGGCTCTCTTGGTCTTGATGGCCTGTTCACCGGCGTAGCCCGCGGCCCCACCGGCCACGGCGCCGCCAAGCGTGGTCAGCACGCGGCCCTTGCCGCCGCCGATCATGTTGCCGAGCACGCCGCCCACCACGGCACCGCCCAGCGCGCCGATACCACTGGGGCTGTCCTCGATCACGGCATCGTTCACCTGCGTGACGACGCCTTCCTGCACGGTGTGCGACATGCGGGTCTGCCCACCCTTGTAGGTGCCGCCGCCATAGGTCTGGGCGCAGCCGGAAAGGGCAAGCCCGACGATCAGCAGCGCCACGAGGGCCTTGAGTTGACGCATCTCGTTCTCCTTGTCTTGGGAAGGAATCGTTTTGTCGCGCCGCCGGGAATGACGGCGTGATTTCCTATCTGAATATACAGCGTGCGGGCGAGGGATGCAACATGGCCCGCGCAAGGTCTGTTCCGCATGGGGCACGAAGCCATGCAGAACGCCGCCCCGGAACCTGCTGTCCCGGGGCGGCGCGGAATGCGGGGTGCGGGCTGCGGTCAGTATCTGGGCGGACGGGGCGCCTTGGGCTGTGCCTCGTTGACGCGCAGGTTGCGCCCGCCGAACGGGGTGTTGTCCAGGGCTTCGATGGCCGCCGCCGCCGCGGCGTCATCCATTTCGACAAAGCCGAAGCCGCGGGCGCGCCCGGTTTCACGGTCGGTGACGAGCTTGACGGAAAGCACCGTGCCGTAGGCGCTGAACAGGCTGCGCACTTCGTCCTCGGTGGCGGCCCATGGCAGATTGCCGACATAGATAGACTTGGCCATGCGGAAAACCTCTCACTAAGAATGGAACACTCCCGCGCCGTTTCATCGGGACAGGACCGATGTCCTGCTGCGCGGCCCCAGTTTCTGCCCTTGCCCCATGCGGGGCCATCCGTCAACAGGAAACATCAAGGGTGATGCCCCCCTGCGTGCGCGCTCCGAGCCGAAAGCACCCGGTCCACCGCCCCCGCCGGGCAAAAACGGGGCGAACCGGGACATGCCCCAAGACCAATGCTCCATTACATCAGGCACATGCCCTTCGGGCCGCTTTTCAAACGGAACGGAATCCTCTATCCTTTTTTCATCCAACGCCGTTTCCCGAAGGGCCTCAGATGACCACCCGCCGCAAGGCGTCATGGCCGCAGGAGGCATCACCGCACGCGCCCTCGCGTGCGTCCGCCCCCTGCCCGCGCCGCCGTTCCCGCATTCTTCCGCCGGACCATGTACCCGCCGCGCGCCACCATACCGCCGACCGCCCCCGCCGCATCCACCGCCCGCGGAACCCGTTCCGCCCGCTCCGCCTGCCGGTTTTCGCGTCCGCGCCATTCCTGCTTGCCCCGCCGTTGCTGGCCGCCGCCACGGCCCGCCCCGCGCTGGCCGCCGGTGAAGGCATCGCCGCCGGGGCCCCGGTCTGGACCGCAGCCCCGCTGCTGCTCGGCCTTGCCGCCGGGCTTGCGCTCGGCCTGCTGGCCGGGCTGCTCCTGCGGCGCGGCAGGGCCGGAAGCGCCGCTCAGGCCGAGGCCCGCGACGGGCGGCAGGCCCTGCCGTCCGGCCCGCCGGCATCGCCGCGCCCGGCGGGTCTCCCCGGTCACGCAGGCGATCTGGATCACGCCCGCGAGCAGTACCACGCCATCTTCACCAGCGCGCCGGTGGGCATCTTCCGCGTGACGCCGGACGGACGCTACGAAAACGTCAACCCGGAGTTCGCGCGCATCTGGGGCTGCGCCTCCACCGATGAAATGCTGGCCCTGGTCACCGACATCCCCAACCAGATGTACGCCAACCCGGACGACCGCCGGCGCTTCGTGGGGGCGCTGCGGACCACCGGCCGCGTGGACCGCATGGAACTGCGCCTGAAGCGCCGCGACGGCTCGCTGTACTGGGGGCTGGTCAGCGCGCGGCTGGTGAGCGGCCCGGACTCCGGCGGGGCGGGCAGCACGGCCGGTCCGGAATTCATCGACGGCTTCGTGCTGGACATCACCGAGCAGAAGGTGATGCAGGACCAGCTTTCCGAGGCATGGCGCAGGCTGCGCGACATCATCGACTTCCTGCCCGACGCCGCCCTGGTGCTGGACGCGAACCGCCGGGTCATCGCCTGGAACCGCGCCATGGAGGAAATGACCGGCCATTCCGCAGGCGACATGCTGGGACGCGGCAACTTCGAATACGCCCTGCCCTTCTACGGCGAACGCATTCCCCTGCTGGGCGACCGGTTCTTCAGTCCGGACACGCCCCTGCCCAGCCACTACACCCAGTTCGGCGGGCACGGCGACAAACTGGCCGCCGAGGCCTACGTGCCCACGCTGTACGGCGGCCGGGGCGCCCACGTGTGGACCGTGGCATCCGCCCTGCGCGACGGCGAAGGGCGCCTGGACGGGGTCATCCAGACCATCCGCGACATCACCGAGCGGCGCAACCAGGTGCTGGAACTGGAAAAGAGCCGCCAGCGCTACGACATGGCCATTTCCGCCACCAACGACGGCATCTGGGAATGGGAACTGGCCACCAGCACCCTGTACCATTCGCCGCGCTGCCTCGAAATCATGGGCCGCGCCCCCGACGAAAGGATGTCGCCCATGGACATCGCGGCCATCCTGCACCCGGAGGACAGGCTGGGCGTGCTGTCCGAGGTGCGCCGCGTCACCGGCGAGGACGCCGAACGCTTCGAGCACGAATTCCGCATCCGCCACACCGACGGCACGTGGCGCTGGGTGCTGGCGCGCGGCGCGGCCCGGCGCGGCCCCGGCGGCCGCCTGAACCGGGTGGCCGGGGCCCTGGCCGACATCACCGACCGCAAGCAGGGCGAGGCCATCGCGGGCATCCTGTTCCACATCGCCAACGCCATCAACGAAACGCGCGACCTGGACGAACTGTTCCAGTCCATCCACGCCGCCCTGCGCCGCCACGTGCAGGCCCCCAACTTCTTCATCGCGCTGGTGGACGAGCCGGGGGACAGGCTGGACTTCGCCTACTTCGCCGACGAGCGCGACGCCCGCTACAGCCCCGTGGAGCACATTTCCGACCCCACGTCGAAAAGCCCCACGCTGGAGGTCATCCGCACCGGCAGGCAACTGCACCTGCACAGCGGCGACATCGAGGCGCGCCCGGTGTTCGGCGCGCGTCCGGCGGCCTGGCTGGGCACCCCGCTGCGCTCGCGCGGCAAGGTCATCGGGGCCATGGTGGTGCAGCACTACGAGGATTCGGAATTCTTCTCGGCCCGCGACGCGGAACTGATGGTGCCCGTGGCCGAACAGGTGGCCGTGGCCATCGAGCGCAAGCAGGGCGAGGAAATGCTGACCCACCTCGCCCTGCACGACCCGCTCACCGGCCTGCCCAACCGCGCCCTGCTGCTGGACCGCATCGACCGGGCCGTCCAGCGCCGCCGCCGCAACGCCGACTATCGGTTCGCGGTGCTGATGCTGGACCTGGACCGGTTCAAGTTCATCAACGACAGCCACGGCCACACCACGGGCGACAACCTGCTGGTGGAGGTGGCCCGGCGCATGCGCCCGGTGGTGCGCGCGGGCGACACCGTGGCCCGCCTGGGCGGCGACGAGTTCGCCCTGCTGCTGGAGGACGTGGACTCGCCCCGGCGCATCGTGCAGATCACCCGCCGCCTGCTGGCCGCGCTGGAACGTCCGGTGCGCATGGGGGCCAAGGTGGTGCGCACCTCGGCCAGCATCGGCATCGTGCTGCGCACCCAGGGGTACGACGCGGCCGACGGCCTGCTGCGCGACGCGGACATCGCCATGTACCAGGCCAAAGCCCAGGGCAAGGGGCGGTTCCGGGTGTTCAACCAGTCCATGCACCGCCACACCATGGAAATGATGACCCTGGAGGGCGACCTTTCCATGGCCATGCGCCGCAGGCAGCTGTATCTGGAATACCAGCCGGTGTTCGCCGTGGACGGCTCCACCCTGCTGGGGTTCGAAGCGCTGGTGCGCTGGCTCCACCCCACCGAGGGCGCGGTGCCGCCCGCCCGGTTCATCCCCATGGCCGAAGAGACGGGGCTCATCCTGCGCATCGGCCAGTGGGTGCTGGAGCAGGCGGCGGCCACCCTGGCCCGCTGGCGGGCCACCCTGCCCGGCGCGCGCGGCCTGTACGTCTCGGTGAACCTTTCGGCGCGGCAGGCGTCGCAGCCCAACCTCACCGGCCGGGTGGCCCGCATCCTGTCCGAAACCGGCCTGCCTCCCGACGCCCTGAAGCTGGAAATCACCGAAACGGCCATCATGGAGGACCCGGACGGGGCCCTGCAACGCCTGGAAGCCTTGCGCAGGCTGGGGGTGGGCATCGGCATCGACGACTTCGGCACCGGCTATTCGTCCCTGGCCTACCTGCAACGCTTCCCGGTGGACACCCTGAAGGTGGACCGCTCGTTCGTTTCCGCCGTGGCCGGGGATGCGGAAAACCGCGAGATCGTGCGCACCGTGGTCACCCTGGGCCGCAGCCTTGGCCTGCACGTGGTGGCCGAGGGGGTGGAGACGGCGGAGCAGTTCGCCATCGTGGCCGAACTGGGCTGCCACGCGGTACAGGGCTACCATTTCTCGCGCCCCGTTGCCGAGGACCGCGCCGTGGAATTCATCGCCGCCGGGGCCGCCAGCGCATCCCGCGAGGCGGACGCCCCGGAAACACGCTGACCGTGCTGCGGCGTCAGCCGCGCGCAGAGAGACACGCACATGACCGCACCACGCATCCTGCTGACCAACGACGACGGGGTACGCTCGCCCGGCCTGCTGGCCGCGGCCGAGGCGCTGCACGCCCTGGGCGCGGTGGACGTGTTCGCCCCGCTGCGCCAGCAGACGGCCATGGGCCGCGCCCAGACCGGCGACCGCAACGCCACTCTGCAACAGGTGGAACTGACCGTGGCGGGCGCGCCGCTGCGGGCCTGGGCCTGCGACGCCTCACCGGCGGCCACCGTGGGCCACGGGCTGAAGGTGATGCCCGGCTACGCCCCGGCCCTGCTGGTGTCGGGCATCAACTACGGCGAAAACCTGGGGGCCAGCATCACCAGTTCCGGCACCGTGGGGGCCGCGCTGGAGGGGGCCTGCCGGGGCATTCCCGCGCTGGCGGTGTCCATGGAGACGGGCATCGAATCGCACCACGCCTACACCGAGCAGGACTGGAGCGCGGCCATGCACTTCCTTTCGCTGTTCGCGGGCATGGTGCTGGAGCGCGGCCTGCCCGGCGACGTGCACGTGCTGAAGATAGACGTGCCCGCCGGGGCCACCCCGGACACCCCGTGGCGGCTGACCCGCCTTTCGCCGGGCATGTACTACGAATCGCGCCTGGCCGAACCTTCGCTGCACAGCAGGCTGGGCGAGGTCACCGTGACCAAGGGGCCCGCACCCGGCGAATCGCCGGAAACCGACGTGTACGCCCTGAGCGTGGACCGGGTGGTCTCGGTGACCCCGCTGACCCTGGACTTCACGGCGCGCACGGCGTTCCGCGACATCCGCTCGTGGCTTGCGCCCGGAGGGCGCTGAACCGGCACGCACTCGCGCACGGCACAACAAAAAACCCGGACCTTGGTCCGGGTTTTTTGTTGTCCGTGGCGTGGCAGGCATGGATGCCCGCCGCGCAACTACCTAGCAAACACAGCGCAATACCTTCAGGCCATCCTGAAAGAGCACCTCGACCTTGTCGGGACGCACCACGGCGCGCACCTCGCCGGGGCCGAACACCGGGTGGTCGATGATCTCGCCCTCTTCGTAGCTTTCGTTCATGCTGTAGGTGCGGTTGGCGGCGGCCGCGTTGCGGGTCATGGCCACCTTCCAGGCCACCTCGGTGGCCTCGGCGTCGCGCGCGGCGCGCTGCTGGGCGCGGGTGGCGGCGGCCTTGCGGGCGGCCTCGGAACGCGAGGAGGAAACGTCCACGGCCTCGGCGCGGGTGGAGCCCGCGCGCACCTTGCGCACCGAGGGCGCGGCCCTGCGCGGGGCGTCCTTTTTCTGGGGACGGTATTTGTGCACCGAGCCACAGGCCCGGCATTCGACCTTCACCACTTCACCGCCGACCATGGCCACGATGACGTGGCCGGTAATGTCGTTGCATCGCGTGCACTTGGCTTCGATGATCGTCCCGGCGGCAAGTCCTGTACTGCGCATCAACACACCCTTCGCTTGACGGGCGGCGCAGGCCCGCCGACGGCATGTGCCGCCGGGCGCGCGCGCCGACCCGGAAAAGAATGAATCCACCCCGCGCCCGCCGTCCGCCCCCCGGCAAGGGGACGCGGCCTCCGGCGGGGAGCATGCCCGCATCCGTGTACCCGCCGCAACGGCGCACCCGCGCGGCCTCGCCGTTCTTCCCGCCCCTGTCGCGGCCTGCATTCCGCGACGTGTCCGTCAACGACATCCGGGACATGGACGACGCGCTGCCCCCGGACGCTCGGTCCGGGCGTGGCGGGCATCGGCCCGTGGACGCAACTGTCGGGGATCATGGAAGCCCGGCGGCATGGCCGTGGCGGAGCGCCCCCCGCCGCAAAAAAAACCACAGGCTGGCGCCTGTGGCCGGGCGAGGTGTCGCGGAACGGCTTCCTTACCCCTGCGGGGCGGCGAAGGCAAGCCCAAAAGCCGCCGCACGCGCCCGGACCGGACGGCCGTTCCCCGCGCCGCGCGCCACGCCCTTACGCAACGCCGTGAATGATGCTACACACGCTCCCATGAACGCATCCACCCGGTGCGCATCTTCCGGAGCGTACATTCCATGACCGCACCCTTCATGACCGACCCCGAAACCGCCATCCGCATGGGTAGCCTGCGCGTGCGCACCCTGCACCTGGCGCCGGACTGCACCATCGCCCCCGTGCCGCCCGGCACGGAAACGCCCTCCGCGCCGGACGGAGCCTGCCCGCGAGCGTCCGGCGCGGCCACGACGGACGGGACCGGCGGTGCCGAGCCCCCAAATCCCGCCGTTATCCGGCCAGGCGAGGCCGAGCCTGCGGGACCCGCCGTCATCTGGCCAGGCGGTGCCGAGCCTGCAAGGCCCGCCGTCATCTGGCAGGACGTCGCAACCCCCTCGCGCGACGACCTGGGCCGCTTCCTCGCCCCCTACGACCTGCCCGACGACGTGACCGAAGCCTGCCTTTCCCCGCGCCGCTACCCCGAGGTCAGCGTGTTCCCCTCGGGCATCATGGTGCACCTGCCCACCCGCCACGGCTGGGACGCCCAGCACGGCCGCTACCTGACGGTGCTCTGCCTGCCCGGCCGCATGATCACCCTGCACGACGAGGACATCCCCCTGCTGGACCGGCTGGTGCAGATGATCCGCTCGGGCAACGCGCCGTTGCAGGCCAGCGTGCAGGCCCTGCTCATCTTCCTGCTGGATGCGTGCATCGACGCCAACGTACATTTTTACATGGAGGCGCGCTCGCGCGTGGAGCAGCTGGCCGAAATGCTGGACGACACCCCCGACGCGGTCAACCCGGACGACATACTGCCGCTGAAGCGCGCCATCACCCGGCTGTCCATCCAGTTCGAGGACCAGTTCTACTGCCTGGCCACGCTCCAGACGCTTCAGGCCACCGCCCTGCCCCTGACCAGCCAGCGCGAGGGCCTGCGCGACATCATGGACAACCAGAACCACCTGGCCCGCAGCCAGGGCCGGCTGGAAATGCGCCTGCGCGACCTGTACCAGCTCTGCCTGCTGGTGCTGCAACGCCGCACCGACCACCGCATCCGGGTGCTCACGGTGCTCACGGCGGTGTGCATGCCGCTCACGGTCATCGCGGGCGTCTACGGCATGAACTTCCGCCACATGCCGGAACTGGACTGGGACTACGGCTACTACACGGCGCTGGCGGCCATGCTGGCGGTGGCCGGGGGCATGATGTGGTTTTTCCACAGGCGCGGCTGGTTCCGGTAAGGCGGCCCCATCATTGCACATGCGCGGCAAAAGGCCCCCGGCATTGCCGGGGGCCTTTTCCATTGCGACGGCGGGTTGCCGTCACGGGCAAACTCGCCTTTGACCGAGAGTGCCAAAGCAGGATTTTTGTTCGTTGGCGAGGAAAACGAGCCTGCCATGAGGGAGTGCCTCAGCCGTTAGGCGAGCGCGCAGCGCGAGTCTTACGGATGAGGACCGCAGAGCGCGGCAGCCGTTAGGCGAGCTTGCGAGCCTTACGGCTGGCGACCGCAACGCATACTCTTGTTGTATTCGACCGAGCCTCAGCCGTTAGACGAGCTTGCGAGTCTTACGGATGAAGACAGCAAAGCCATGGCAGGCGAAGTTTGACGAAGCCAACGGACAAAAAGACAATTTGGCGTTACCCCTGTGAGATTTCGATGCGCCTGGGCTTGGCCGCCTCGGCCTTGGGCAGGAACAGGTTCAGCACCCCGTCCTTGAGCACGGCGCGGATGCGCTCCCTGTCCACCATGTCCGACAGGGTGAAGGTACGCACGAACTCCACGGCGTCGAACTCGGCGTGCATGCGCCGGTCGTTGCCCGCCGGGGCGTAGCTGCTGCGTCCGGTGACGGTGACCTCGTTCTCCTCGAGGTCGATGGTCAGCCCGTCCGGAGGCACGCCGGGCAGGTCCATCAGGATGTGGAAGCCGTCGGCCTGCTCGATGATGTCCGTGGCCGGGGATACCCGCTCGATGCGCGCGGCGCGGCCCTCGCGCACCGACGGAGAGCGTTCGGCCCCGGTGGTCTCGGCGTGGGCCAGGTCGGCGTTGCGTTCGGCGATGTCGGTCATCACTGCACACCTCCTGCCTGCGATTCGATGGCGATCTTGCGCGGCTTCACGGCTTCGGCCTTGGGCAGGGTCACCCGCAGGATGCCGTTCTCGCTGCGGGCGGAAACGCGGTCGCGGTCCACGGGCACGTTCAGGCTCAGGATGCGCTGGAACGAGCCGGAAAGGCGTTCCTGCCTGAAGTACCTGCCCTCGGCGGCCTTGCGTTCGCCCTTGATGATCAGGTTGCGGTCGGTAAGGGTCAGTTCCACGTCTCCGGGAGCCACGCCGGGAACGCTGACGTCCACGGTGTAGCCGTCGTCGTTCTCGTGCACGTTCAGCAACGGGTATGCAGTGCGCCGCGAGCTGAACGAATGCAAACGCGACATCTCGTCGAACATCCTCTCGAAACTTTTCGGCATGTCGTACAATGTGCTGAAGTCGATCACCATGATGGTACCTCCTCTGGTCCGGCACGTTCATGATTCGCCATTGCCACCGTGCAGCGGCATGCGGATGAATCCGGGATGCCGCCGCACCCTTTCCGGGAAATAGCTAAATCGGCTTGCGGCGGTGTCAACACCCCGGCCGGATGGTTGACCCGGCCCTGCGCATCCTCTACATCGTGGGGCGCGTCCCCGCATTCCGCGGGGGCGCGGCGACGCAAGGAGCACGCCATGCGCATTTCGGTGGATGTGGAAGCGGCCCTGCCGGAAACCCTGCGCGGCCCCGAGGGCGGGACCGGTCCCCAGGCCGCGCGCGAGGAACTGGGCGTCATCGCGGGTGCGGCGCACGGGCTGGCCGACGTGGTGCGCATCGAGCGCATCGTGGTGCCCGCCGACTTCGACGCCACGCTGGCCGCGCTGGCCCCGCACCGCCATGCGGCCCGGCATGCCGCCCGATCCCGCAAGACCCCTGCCGTCCCCACGGCCCCGTCCGTGATGACGGCGGCCATCCCCGCGGAGCGCGGCTGGGTGCTGCTCTTCCACCCCGGCATCTACGGGCCGGAGCACGACGCCCACATGCGCTACGCCCTGTACTGGCGCGAACTTACCCGGCTGGTGAACAAGGGACGGCTGCCCGTGCCCCTGCGCGGCGCGCAGGGCGCACCCCGTCAGGACCGCCACGCCGTGCTGCTCACCGCCGTCTCGCGCCTGTTCGGCGAATACGACGCCGCGCGCAAGGCGTGGGACTTCCGCGACGGGCTGCTGCGCAAGGTGCTGCGGCAGGAGCTTTCCGAACGCGCCCGCACCGCCCTGCTGCATGCATTCGCCGCCGACCTCGGCCACGCCACCTCGGCCGACGTGCGCACCTGGCTGCGCATGCTGGCCGACGACCACGCCCGCACCGGCGACACCGCCACCTACCTGCGCGCGGTGCGCCCGCTGGTGATGCGCATTTCCCTGGCCCTGACCCATGCCTGGGCCACCCTGGACCACTTTCCCGCCCTGGCCGCCCCCGGCGCGGAACTGCTGCACCGGGCGGACCTGCCCACCGCCGCGCGCGACCTGCACGCCTTCTTCCGCAACCGCCACGTGGCCGGTTCGCCCGACATGGAACCCGGCGCGGAACTGCTGGCGGCGCTGTGGGCGGGCTTCGGCCTGCGCCTGGCCGACGGACCGGACGGGCTCGCCGCGCTCGCGCCCGGCGACCAGCAGGACGACTAGCGCGGCAAAAGGGCCACGGCAGCCCCGGCACGCGGCCCCGGCACGCGTCACCGGACGGAACGGACGTTGCCGTTCCATCCGCCGCATGCCCTTCCCCTCCGCCGCGCGAATACTTATAGTCCCGGCATTGCCCGGCGGCCCGGCGTCACCTTTCCCCCGGCCCCGCACGCCCTTCCCACTGCACGGACCGCCCAGACGACACGGATACGGGAACCCCATGCGCAAGAAGATCATCATCGGCCTCGCCGTCGCCCTGGCCGTGGCCCTGGCCGCGGCCTACCTCCTGTCGCGGCGCGAAGGCCGCACCGAAATCACCCAGACCGCCACGGTGGCCCGTGCCACCGTGCGCAAGGTGCTGGACGCCACGGGCATCATCAAGCCCGAGGTGGGCGCCATCGTGAAGACCGGCACCCGGTTCACCGGCATCATCCGCACCATGCACGTCAAGGTGGGCGACGCGGTGAAGGCCGGGCAGATCATCGCCGAAATCGACGACCGCGAGCAGCGCGCCCAGCAGGACCAGGCCGAGGCCACCCTGCGCAGGACCAGGGCGGACCTGGACAAGGTGGAAGCGTCGTACCCCCTGCAAATCCGCGAGGCCGAGGCCCAGGTGGCCGCCGCGCAGGCCGACTACGACTATGCCGCCCTGAACCTGAAACGCCGCCGCACCCTGGTGGACCAGGACCTGGACGCCCGCAACACCCTGGACGAGGCCAAACAGCAGGCGGAAACCACCGGCAACATCCTGGCCGCGCGCAAGGCCACCCTGGACCGGCTGCAACGTGAATCCACCCTTGCCATCAAGAGCGCCCGCGAGGCCGTGCAGGAGGCGCAATCCGCCCTGGACGCCACCAACGTCCGCCTGTCCTATTCCGTGATCCGCGCCCCGCTGGACGGCGTGGTCAGCGAGGTCACGGCGCAGGGCGGCGAAACCGTGGTGGCGGGCTTCCAGGTGGCCAACCTGATCACCGTGCTGGACCCCACCCGGCTGGAAATGTGGATCTACGTGGACGAGACCGACGTGGGCCAGGTGACCCCCGGCATGTCCGTGGAATTCCGCGTGGATTCGCTGCCGGGCCGCACCTTCAGCGGCACGGTGAACCAGATCTACCCGCAGCCGGAAATCCGCGACAACATCGTGTACTACCGGGCGCTGGTGCGCCTTACCCCGCAGACCTCCACCGACCTGCGGCCGGAAATGACCACCCAGTGTCGCATCGTGGTGCAGCAGAAGGACGGCGTGCTGGCCGTGCCCAACGAAGCCCTGAAGTGGGTGGGCGGCGAACAGGTGGTGTTCGTGCAGGACGGCGGGAACATCCGCAGGGTGCGCCCGCACATCGGCCTGACAGGCGCCGAGACCAGCGAAGTGCTGGAAGGGCTGGCCGAGGGCGACGTGGTGGGCACCAGGGTGGTGCTGCCCGCTTCGCGCGGCGGTTCGCGGCCCGAGCAGGCGTCCGGTGGTCCCGGTGGCCCCGGTGGGCCAGGCGGCGGCGGGCCCGGTTCCGGACGGCCGGGGCGGTAGGCGGGCGCTGGCGATGACCACCGCACCCACCCCTCCCCCCGTTGGCGCGCCCGGCGTGGCCGGGTCGTCCACAGCGCCCGGAACGCCCGGCGCACTGGTCGAGCTTTCCGGCATCACCCGCAGTTTCCGGCAGGGCGACCTGACCGTGGACGTGCTGCGCGGCGTCAGCTTTTCCATCGCGCGCGGCGAGTTCGTGGCCATCCAGGGTGCGTCCGGTTCCGGCAAGTCCACGCTGCTGCACATCCTCGGCCTGCTGGACAGCCCCACTGCGGGCCGCTACGTGCTGGACGGGCACGACGTGTCGCACCTGGACGACGACGCCCGGTCCGAGGCGCGCAACCAGCTGACCGGCTTCGTGTTCCAGAACTTCTACCTCATCCCCTACGCCACCGCGCTGGACAACGTGCTGCTGCCCGGCCTGTACAGCCACAAGAACCTGCGCGCCCAGCGCAAGCGGGCGGAAGAACTGCTGCACCGCGTGGGCCTGGGCGACCGCATGGACTTCGTACCCGCGCGCCTGTCCGGCGGGCAGCAGCAGCGCGTGGCCCTGGCCCGCGCCCTGCTGAACGACCCCGCGCTGATCCTGGCCGACGAACCCACCGGCCAGCTTGACTCCACCACCAGCGCCGACATCCTGGACCTGTTGGCGGACATCAACCGCACCGGCAAGACCGTGGTGGTGGTGACCCACGACACGGAAACCGCCGCCCGCGCGCGGCGGCGCATCGTCATCCGCGACGGGATCATCGAAAGCGACGGCCTGCACGGCAGCGGCGCCGCCGCCGGAGCGCCCGCATGACCACCCCGGCGGCCCCGGCGACTGGCCCTGCATCCGGCCCGGCACCTGGCCGCTTCGGCGGGCGGGGCCTGTCCGGTTTCTCCGGCCTGTCCGGCCTGTCCGGCCTATCCGGGCTGCTGCGCGAAGCTTGGCGCGCCGCCGCGCTGGGCCTTTCCGCGCTGTTGGCCTACCGGCTGCGCAGCTTCTTCGTCATCGCCGCCGTGTCGCTGGGCATCGCCTCGCTGACGGTCATCGTGGCCGCCGTGGACGGCGCGTCCAGGAAGGCCGACGAAATCGCCGACATGTTCGGGCCGGACGCGGTGCTGGTGTTCGGCGGCAACATCGTCAACCGCGCCGTGGGCGCGCGCACCCTCACCCTGACCTGGGAGGACGCGGCGCGCATCCGCCAGTCGCTGCCGGGCGCGTACATCGTGCTGCCCATGCGCTCCAGGGGCAACGTGCGCCTGAAGCACGAGGCCAACAACTACGACGTCTCGCTGGTGGCGGGCACCACCGAGAACTACGCCAAGGCCTGGAACTGGCCGCTGGTGGAAGGCCGCGACCTGACGGCCGAGGACGTGCAGCGCGGCGCGCGCGTGGCCCTGATGGGCGACAAGCCCGCCCGCGAGCTGTTCGGCGACGAAAGCCCCGTGGGCCGCACCTTCCTGATGTCCGGCGTGCCGTTCACCGTGGTGGGGCTGATGCAGTACCGGGGCATGTCCGGCGGCGGCGGCAACGTGGACGACCGCGTGGTCATCCCCCTCACCACGCTGACCCAGCGCTTCAACATGGACCGCCGCTACTTCCGCGCCCTGCGCGTGAAGTTCGAGGACACGGCGGGCATGGACGCCCACGTGGAAGACCTGCGCAGCCTGCTGCGCCACCTGCACCGCCTGGCCCCGGAAGACCCCGACGACTTCACCGTGCTCACCGCGCGCGAAGTGCTGAAATTCCTGGCCGTAATCAAGGGCGGGCTGGTGCTCTTCCTGGGGGTGACGGCGGCCGCCGCCATGGTGGTGGGCGGCTTCGTGCTGGCCAACCTGTTCCTGCTTTCGGTCACCGAGCGGCGGGTGGAGATCGGGCTCAAGAAGGCCCTGGGCGCGTCGGGCCGGGCCATCCTGCTGCAATTTCTCATGGAATCCCTGGCGTTGACCCTGTGCGGGGCCGTGGGCGGCGTGGTGCTGGGCGCGCTGATGGGCCAGGCGCTGGAGCGTCTCGGGCTCATCGAGATGGTCCTGTCGGTGAAGGTGTTCCTGCTGGCCCTGGCCGCCGCCACGGCGGTGGGGCTGGTGTTCGGGCTGCGCCCGGCGCGGCAGGCCGCCGCGCTGGACCCCATCCAGGCCCTGCGCGGGGGTGAGTGATGCAGCGCCTGCGCATCGCCCTGCGTTCGCTGGCCGCGCACCGCATGCGCACGGTGCTGGCCATGCTGGGGGTCTTTCTTGGCGCGCTGGCGCTCACCGCCGTGCTGCACATCTCGAAAGCCATGGTCAAGAAGGCCGATATCGAGACGCAACGCCTTGGCCCCAACCTGTTGCAGGCCCTGTCCGGACAGGCCAGCTTCCGGCGCGAAGGGGCCACCCGCGTCACCGGCATGACCACCACCTTCAGCCTGGAGGACGCCCGCGAAATCCTGGGCACCGTGCCCCAGGTACGCCTCGGCGTGCCTTACGCCGGGGGGTCCATGCCGGTGCGCTATGGCCGGGTGAAGACGGGCAGCCAGCTCATGGCCTCGCCCCCGGCCTACGCGCAGGTGCGGATGCTGGAAACCGAGCACGGCCGCTACTACAACGAGGAAGAGGAGGCGACGCAGGCCAAGGTCTGCGTGCTGGGCTTCGCCATCGCGCAGCGCCTGTTCGGCGACTCGGCCGAGGCCGTGGGCAAGCAGGTGTTCTTCTTTCGCGCCAACGTGCTGGTGGTGGGCGTGCTGCCGGAAAAGGGGCAGGACGTGACCGGGGCCAACCTGGACGAGATGGTCTTCACCCCGCTGTCCACGTACATGCGCCGCCTCTCCAACCAGGACTGGATCAGCGGCGTGTTCATGAACCTGCACGACCAGAAGGACGAGGAAGCCGCCAAGGCCGCCGTCACCGACATCCTGCGCCGCCGCCACCACATGGGGCCGGGCCGCAAGGACGACTTTTCGGTGATATCGGCGCAGGATTCGGCCCGCCTGCGCAATCAGGCGCTGGACCTGGTGTGGACGCTGGGGGTGCTGTCGTCGTCCATCTCGTTCGCGGTGGGCGCGCTGGGCATCCTGTCCATCATGGTCCTGCTGGTCCGCGCCCGCAGGCTGGAGATCGGCATTCGCCGGGCCGTGGGCGCCAGCCGCACGGTGATCATCCGCCAGTTCCTGGCCGAAGCCGGGGTGATGGCCGGGGTGGGCGGCGCGGCCGGGGTGCTGGCCGCCGTGGGAACCGTTACCGTGGTGTATGCCGTGGGAGACTTTCCGTACCTGTACGACCCGCTGCTGATCGTGGGAGCCTGCGTGGCCTCGGTGCTGCTGGGGCTGGTGGCCGGGGCGTACCCGGCGTGGCAGGCGTCGCGGGTGGAGGTGCTGGAGGTGCTCAGGAATCCTGAGTGAAGGGATGTGGATGGGGATGGGTAGCGTGCGGTTGTACCCGGCCTCTACGTAGACAGTCCCGCCCTTTTGACCACGCCCGATTTCGTTATGCCTCCGGCGGGCAAGGGGCCGCTAAGCGGCGGCCCCTTGCATCCCCGCGCTCCGGGGGGCGCTGCCCCCCTGGTCCCCCCCGAGTCTTCCTGCGCCGCATTCTTTACGCCGGGCAGCTTCCCTGCGGCGCTGGCGCGCCTCGGGCGATCTGCCCGGCTGAATGCGTATGCGCACAAGGCTCCCGACGCCATGGCGTAGCTCCGGTGCCTTTACCGTTGCTAGGTCTGCGGTGCACCCGCAACGCCGGAGCTTCCGCCGTCGCAAAGCCTCCGGCGGGGATCTCCGGCTGCGGGCGCAATCCGCGCGTGTGTTACACTTTGCCTGAAGGACTTGGCGCCAATCGGTCGCAAGAAGCCAAATGCCGTCCACGGAAAACGTGATGTGCGTAGAAGCGTGTGACGCCGGGCTTTGACGGCGGCACATGCGTCGCAACGGGGGCGGGGCTAAGAGCACCCTAGTAAGATAGAGACGACGAGAGATTCGCGCATATCGCATTCCCGTCGCCAGATCACCCGAAGGCGCTCTGCGCCGGAGGGAAACTGGCGACGACGGAATGCGGTGCAAGATAACCCGGGGTTCCAAGGGGCGGAGCCCCTGGAACGCGGGGATGCAAGGGGCCATCGTTTCATGGCCCCTTGCCCGTCGGAGACATAACGAAATCGAGCGTGGTCAAAAGGACAGGACTGTCTTCGTAGAAGCCGTATGCAACAAGGCACACGACATTCTCACCACAAAGGCACACCAATACCACATGCATTCAACAAGGCTTGCGTGTATACGTAGACGCTGCATCGCAACCAGCGGAGCTTTCTATTCCTTCCCGCTCTTCCTCTCCCACCACCCCCGGTCGGGCCCCAGAAACCACCAGTCGGTGTGGTCGGTCTCGGCGATGGCTTGGGCAAGCTCGCGGCCTTCCTCGGTGTGCAGCCGTTCCAGCGCGCTTTCCATCCACTTGCCCGCGTACTTGTTGCCCAGGTCCAGCTCGCGCTTCAGGTTCAGGATCAGGTCCAGCTGGTCCGCGTCGTGGGCCAGTTGCGCCTCGGGCGTCCGCGAGGCTTCCAGGTCGTCCCAGAACTCCAGCATGTCCACTTCGAGGCCGGTGCCCTCGGCGGCGTGCACCACGGCATCGCGCGGCTTCGAGGTGTTGTAGATGCGGTTCACGTAGTTGAAGTCGCCGATGCGCGCCTCGTGGAAATCGTGGAACAGGCACAGCATGGCGGTGCGGGAAGGATCGGCCCCGGCCATGCGGGCCAGCACGTAGCCGATAATGGCGGTGCGGAAGGAGTGCTCGGCCACGTTCTCGCTGCCAGTGCCGAGAAACTGGTAGCCGGTGCGCGGCGTGAGGCGCAGCATGCCCGCCTCGTTCAGGAAATCGACGATGCGCTTCAGGCGGCCGCGCCCCTGAAGGTTCAACTGGGGATTGCAGGCGGTCATGGCAAGGCTCCGGAAAAAACGACGTCGGCCGCCAGCGCCCGGCGGCAGGCCACCGGATGCGCCGCGCGGCGCGCCCGTCCGGCATACGGCATTTCCCCGGCGCTGTCCAAACGGTCCCGGCGCGCGCCCTGCCCCGGCCTACACCGAGTCCATGCTGCCCCAGCGCCTGCCGTACAGCCGGAACAGCGCCAGCGCGCAGACCGCCCCCAGGGTGTCCGCCAGCATGTCCTTCTGGGCGTCCCACTCGTCGCCCTGGCTGCCCAGGAAGGCATGCCCGGCATCGCCGCCTTCGGCCACGGCCACCAGCCATTCCAGGATTTCCCACCCGCAGGCCACGGCCATGATGGCGAACAGCCCGAACAGCGCGGAAACCACCGGCCCGGCCAGGCGGCGGCGCGTGAGCAGTTCCGCCAGCGCATAAGCGTAGAATCCCACGCTGAAATGCCCCACCCTGTCGAAATGGTTGCGCGAAAAGCCGAAGGTGTCGGTAATGGCGCCGAAGGGCACCCGCGAGAAGGTGTAGTGCCCGCCCACGGTATGCCAGAACAGCCATACCGCCATCAGCAGGTAGGCGGCGTCGCTGAACCGGAACTTGCGCGCCGTGCCCGCCAGCAGCAGGAAGATGGCGACCACGGGCGTGCATTCCAGAAACCACACCGCGCGGTCGTACGGGGCTATGCCCAGCAGGACGAACATCACCACGAACACGGCGGCGAGCGCCTCCGGCAGGCGTGATGACCTGCCCTGCCGCGCGTGGAGCGAAAGGCGTGGCCGTTGCGACGACGGGGAATGCGGGGGACGCGGGGAACGCGGAATCATGGGCCGCTCCTGATGGATGTGCAGCATGCGGACCTGCCCACGATGCCGCAGTCCGGCCCCCGCTGTAAACAGCGGGACGGTGACGAACGCGAAAAACCGGGCCGCTTGCGCGGCCCGGTCGAGCGTGTCTGCAAAACCCCTCCACCTTACGGTGTGTTACCTTAGCCGCCCAGCAGCTGCATGGCCATACGCGGCAGGGAGTTGGCCTGCGAGAGCATGGCGACGGCAGCCTGGGTAAGGATCTGCTGACGGGTGAATTCCGTCATTTCGCTCGAAACGTCCACGTCCGAAATCCGCGATTCGGCGGCCTGCAGGTTTTCGGCCTGGATCTGCAGGTTGCTGATGGTGTTTTCCAGACGGTTCTGGAGCGCACCAAGGTTCGCGCGAATCTGGTCCTTCGAGATGATGGCGTTCTGGATGCCTTCCAGGGCGGCCTGCGCGGCCGACTGCGTGGAGATCGACTTGCCCGCGCCGTCGGCGGCGGAGGCGCCCACACCCAGGGCCGACGCCGTGGCGGTGCCGATGCGGATGTAGTAGTAGTCTTCCGAGCAGTCGTTGGCGGTGCCGAAGTGGACCTTCAGCTTCCCGGTGGACGTCAGGGTGCTGCCGTCGTGCGTCGCGCCGGACAGGTTGCCGTTGAGCAGGTGAATGCCGTTGAAGTCCGTCGAGTTGGCGATTCGGGTGATTTCCGAGGCCATGGCCTGGTATTCCGAATCGATGATGAGACGCTGGTCCGAGGTGTAGGTACCGGTGGCGGCCTGTTCGGCCAGTTCCTTCATGCGGATCAGCTTTTCATCGATGACGCCGAGGGCGCCGTCAGCGGTCTGGATCAGCGAGATGGCGTCGTTGGCGTTACGCACGCCCTGGTTCAGGGCGGCGATGTCCGAACGCATCAGTTCGCGAATGGCCAGGCCGGCTGCGTCGTCGGCGGCGGTGCCGACACGAAGGCCCGAAGACAGCCGGCGTACGGACGTGGACAGGCTGCCGTACGACTGGCTGAGGTTGCGGGCGGCATTCATTGCCATCAAGTTGTGATTGATAACGAGAGACATAATATTCCTCCATGAATATTGCGCCGTTCCGGGCGGGGCACCACGCCGATCGCATCCATGCGATCATCCGCCGTTCATGCCCCTCTTTTCGGCCTGCCCATGTGAAACTATAGGGGGCGGCCTTCACTTTTCTTTACGCTCGGCCAGCCAGGCCGGACCGGCGAAGATTTTCCGCGCGAATCCCGAAGGATGCGGCCGCCGCCCCTGCCCGCCCGTCCGGTCCGTTTCCGGGTTTGCCATGCCCCGGTGGCGGATGTAGGATGGCTGCCCGGCGCAACCCGCGCCGCCCGTTCACCGGATGAACCGCCCCGGGCACCCCCCGGCGCCACCGTCCCCACCGCACAGCAAGGAGCCCCACATGAGCGTCCATCCGTCACCGGAACGCCCCGCCACCACCGACGCCCCGGCCCGGCCGCGCCGCCCGGTCGGCACGCTGGACGTGCGCGCCGCCAAGGGCGCGCGGCGCATCGCCATGCTCACCGCCTACGACGCCCCCACCGCCGCCCTGGTGGACGCCTGCGACATCGACATCATCCTGGTGGGCGATTCGCTGGGCATGGTCATGCTGGGCCGGGACGACACCCTGTCCGTGACCGTGGACGAAATGGTGCACCACTGCCGCGCGGTGACCGGCAGCGTTTCGCGCGCGCTGGTGGTGGCGGACATGCCCTTCCTGTCCTACGAGACGAGCCCGGCCGACGCCCTGCGCAGCGCCGGGCGGCTGTTCCGCGAAGGGGGCGTGCGCGCCGTGAAGCTGGAAGGCGCCGGGCCGTACCTGCCGCAGATCCGCGCCCTGGTGGACGCGGGCATTCCGGTGATGGGGCACATCGGCCTGACCCCGCAGCGGGTGGCGCAACTGGGCGGCTTCCGGGTGCAGGGCAAGACCGCCGACGCCGCCCGCCGCCTGCTGGACGACGCGCTGGCCCTGGAACAGGCGGGCTGTTTCTCGATGGTGCTGGAATGCGTGCCCTCGCCCGTGGCCGCGCGCATCACCGCCGCGCTGACCATTCCCACCATCGGCATCGGCGCCGGGCCGGACTGCGACGGGCAAGTGCTGGTGCTGCACGACATGCTGGGCCTGCAAGACCGCATAGCGCCCCGCTTCGTGAAACGGTACGCCAACCTGGCCGGACAGGTGACGGCCGCCGTGACCGCCTACAAGGAAGAGGTGGAGAACGGCGCCTTTCCCGGGCCGGAACACGGCTTTGCCATGTCCGACGAAGAACTGCGCCAACTGGACGCGGACGGGGACGGACAGCGGAAGGGATAGGGGAAGGGCTAGCGTCTTCCGTCACCCGGACGGAAGACGGGATGGCCGGGCGACGGAACGGCAGGGGGCCCTACCGTTCAACCTCCATCAGGTACAGGCAGCGGGGTTCCACCAGCAGCAGCCGGTCGTCGCAGAGGTGCTCCGGGGCGGTGACGAAGCCGCCCCGCTCCATGGAGTGGATGGCGTTGGGCTCGCGGCTGGAGTCGTGCAGGAACAGCGTATCCCCCAGCAGCCGCCCGGCCGCCGTCCAGTGCGAGACCACCGGGTCGCCCCGGAACGGCAGGTAGCGGTGAAAGCGCAGCGCGGCCGCGCGCGCCGGGCCGCCCGCAAGCCATCCGGCCAGGGTTTCCCACACCACGCGGGGCGTGGGCTGCGCGGCGGCGTCCGGGCCGTGGGTTTTCCGCGCGGGCGGGCAGTGCCCCCCCGAGGCGTCGGGTCCCACCCGGCCGGTCACGCGCAGGGCCGGGGATCCGGCAAAGGGGCGCACGACCCGCAGGTCGGCCACGTCGCGTCCGGCGCGGTCCAGTACGGCCCGCACCAGCGCGTCGTGGTCGGTGGCGTTGTACAGCACGGCGCGCAACCCGTCCGCGTCGCGGGCAAGGTCCAGCAACACCTCGTTGAACAGCCGCCGCGCCTGCCCGATGCCCACCGGGTGGACGGAGCGCAGGGCGTTCACCACCGCGTACACGGCGCAGAACACGTCCAGCTGCCCCTGATGGAACGGGGGGAGCGGGGCGTGCGCCACGGCGGGGCGGTCCGCTTCCCCCGGCGGCGTTTCGGGCGTGTCGTCGGCATTCGGCGCGTCCATACGGCTCCCGGCATGCGATGATGGTGAAGGCCACGCCATGGCGTGCGGGCCGTCCCGACCCTGCTCTTGCCCGCAGCCACCGCCTCCGTCAAGCGCGGCCGGAACGCGGAATGCGCAAGGCGCCGGGCCGTCGGTACATCCCGGTACGGGTTTTGCTGTTCCCGGCGCCACACGGACAAACCTGCCGGGCGGGCACCGCTCCGGCCCGCGCCGCCGTCGCTGCGCCATGCCCGCTTCGTGCCATCCATATCGGTCGCCGTTTTCGCTGGACATCAGGGCGGGCTGCGTGTATACCCGCCTACACAACAATATTCGGATAACTTGATATGCAGATACTCACCGATCCCCGCACGTTGCAGCAGACCTGCCTCCGCTGGCGGGCCGACGGCCAGCACACCGTGCTGGTGCCCACCATGGGCTACTACCATTCCGGGCACGAAAGCCTGATGTCCTACGCCCGCTCGGCGGGGGACAAGGTGGTGGTCAGCCTGTTCGTGAACCCCACGCAGTTCGGCCCCGGCGAAGACCTGGCCGCCTACCCGCGCGACCTCGAACGCGATGCCGCCGTGGCCGAGGCCAACGGCGCCGACGTGCTGTTCACCCCCCAGCCCGCGGACATGTTTCCGGCGGACTACGCCACCTGGGTAGAAGTGCCCACGCTGGCGGGCACGCTGTGCGGCGTTTCGCGCCCCACCCATTTCCGGGGGGTGTGCACCGTGGTCATGAAGCTGTTCCAGCTGGCCATGCCGCGCACCGCCGTGTTCGGCCAGAAGGACTGGCAGCAGCTGGCCATCATCCGCCGCATGGCGCGCGACCTGAACGTGCCCGTGGAGGTGGTGGGCCGCCCCATCGTGCGCGAGGCCGACGGCCTGGCCATGAGTTCGCGCAACGTCTACCTTTCGGCCGAGGAGCGCGCCCAGGCCCCCAACATCCACCACGGCCTGGCCCTTGGGCGGGCGCTGGTGCAGGGGGGCGAACGCGACGCCGCCGCCGTGGCCGAGGCCATGCGCCGCTACTGGCGGGAAAGCCTGCCCCTGGCGCAGGAGGACTACGTGTCCATCGTGCACCCGGAAACCCTGGAGCCGCTGGCGCGCATCACCGACGCGGCCCTGTGCGCGGTGGCCTTCCGCCTGGGCAAGGCCCGGCTTATCGACAACATGCTGCTGGCCGGGGACTAGGGGCTGTCTCGAAATTGTCTTTTCACCCGTTGGCATCCGACCCGAAGGGCGCGTAGCGTGCCCGTTAGGCGAGTTTGCGAGCCTTACGGGCATCGTGCGCAACGCGGTCAAACTTCGCCTGCCATATCGGTCGAATACGATAAGAGTATACTCCCTCATGGCAAGCTCGTTTTCCTTGCCAACGAACGAAAATCCTAATTTGGAAACAGCCCCTGGCCCCTTGGCCCTGGCTCCCGAGCCGCCGCACCCGAAACCGCAACCCACGCATCGAAACGCGCCCGAGCCCGCCGCGCCCGCACCGCATGCCGGGGCGCAGGCCACACGCCGGGGCCACGCGCGCATCATCAGGAGGACCGCATGATTCCCGGAAAAGGCCGCTACTTCTTCACGTCCGAATCCGTCACCGAAGGCCACCCCGACAAGGTCGCCGACCAGATTTCCGACGCCGTGCTCGACGTGCTGCTGGCGCAGGACCCCATGTCCCGCGTGGCCTGCGAAACGCTGGTGACCACCGGCATGGCCTTCATCGCGGGCGAAATCCGCACCAAGGGCTTCGCCGACCTGCCCGAGGTGGTGCGCTCGACCATCCGCAACATCGGCTACTGCAACTCGGACATGGGCTTCGACTGGAAGACCTGCGCGGTCATTTCCTCCATCGACAAGCAGTCGGGCGACATCGCCCAGGGCGTGGACCGGGGCAACCCCGAAGACCAGGGCGCGGGCGACCAGGGCATGATGTTCGGCTTCGCCTGCGATGAAACCCCCTCCCTGATGCCCGCCCCCATCTACTGGGCGCACCAGCTTTCGCAGCGCCTGACCAAGGTGCGCAAGGACGGCGTCCTCGACTTCCTGCGGCCCGACGGCAAGACCCAGGTTTCGTTTGAATACGTGGACGGCAAGCCCGTGCACATCAACAACGTGGTGGTCTCGTCGCAGCATGCCGACAACGTGTCCAACGCCACCATCCGCGAAGGCATCATCGAGGAAGTGATCAAAAAGACCCTTCCCGAGGGCCTCATGGCCGACGCCTGCGAAATCTTCATCAACACCACCGGGCGCTTCGTCGTCGGCGGCCCCATGGGCGACTGCGGCCTGACCGGCCGCAAGATCATCCAGGACACCTACGGCGGCGCGGGCCACCACGGCGGCGGCGCGTTCTCGGGCAAGGACGCCTCCAAGGTGGACCGCTCGGGCGCGTACATGGGCCGCTACATCGCCAAGAACGTGGTCAAGGCGGGCCTGGCCCCCAAGTGCGAAGTGCAGATCGCCTACTGCATCGGCGTGGCCGAGCCGGTTTCCGTGCTGGTCTCGTCGCTGGGCAGCAGCGAACTGTCGGACGCAGTGCTGACCCGCGCCGTGCGCGAAGTGTTCGACCTTCGCCCGTACCACATCATCAAGCGCCTTGACCTGAACCGCCCCATCTACAGCAAGACCACCTGCTACGGCCACTTCGGCCGCGAACTGCCCGAGTTCACCTGGGAGCAGTGCGACGCCGTGGCCGACCTGCGCACCGCCGCCAAGGTGTAGCGCACGCCGGGCCGCCCCGGAATTCTACGGACAAACGCAAGGGCGGGGAGCATGCTCCCCGCCCTTTTCACGTTGCGCCCTGTTCCAGCAGACCCGGCCGACCCGGCCAGCCCGGCCAGCCCGGCCACTATCGGCCGCTATCCCGCAAGATCGGCCAGATCCGCCTGCAGGCCCGACACCGAGGCGTCCAGGTCCACGTCGAAACTGGCCCCGAATTCGCTGCCGTTGACCCAGGCCACCGTGTAGGCCACGTCCACCAGGTAGGCCAGCCGGAAGTTCTCGCCCCGCAGCAGCACGCCGCGCATGCCCTGCGGGGGCACGGGCCCGCCGTCGTCCAGCAGCAGGCGCGAGCCGCCGGGGCTGATGTCGATGAGTTGGGCGATGCGGTCCATGCCGCCCATGTGCACGCGACAGGACTGGTTCAACCCGTAAGCCTTCAGAAAGACGCGCGCATGGCGCCTGCGTTCCATGATGTCTCCCCCCTTTGCCGGTCCGCCGCCGCCAACGGCCTGCCTGCGGTCCGGCGTTCTGCCTGTACCCCGTCCCTGCGCCCCCGATGTCCCCCGGTGTTTTCTCTGTCTGGCCCTGTCTGGCGCAGCTTGGCGGACAAGTCCCGGCCATGGGGGCGCGCCACTCCATTGAACGGTGGCGACACTACCATGGTCGTGAAAAGATGGGAACTCCGTTAGCCGCCGGTGCGGGATGCCGCCCCCGGACCACGCCGCCGTGGGCGGCGCGCGGGCTCACGCGGCCGACGTCCGCTGGCGGAACCGTTCGATCAGGCCGCGCACCCGTCCGGTAAGGCCGGGCAGGTCGGGCTTGGATATCTGATCGTCGGCGCCCACGGCGGCGCCCTTGTGGCGCAGGGCGTCGGTGATCAGCGAAGAGAACAGCACCACCGGCAGCTTCTGCAACACCTGGTCTTCCTTGATGCGCCGGGTCAGGTTGTGGCCGTCCATCTCGGGCATCTCAATGTCCGACACCACCAGGTCCACGTAGTCGTAAATGTGCCTGCGCTCCTCCTCGGACCGCTTGCGCCAGCCGGACAGCACGTCCCACGCCTCGCGCCCGCTGCTGGTGCGGGTGACGTGAAAGCCCGCCTTCTCCAGGGTGCTGCCGATCATGTTGCGGATGGCCGAGGAGTCGTCGGCGATGAGCACGTGCCACGGCTCGGGCACCGAGGCCGCGGCCACCACGGCTTCCGCCGTGCTGCCGCTGAACTCGGAGACGATGACCTTCAGCGTATCGCTGGCCACCACCTGCTTGCCCAGCCATCCGCCCAGGTCCACCAGGGGCAGCACGCGGCCGCGCAGGTTGAAGGTGCCCAGCGCCGCCGGGTGATGCTTGCTGGGCACGCCGGTGACCGTGGGCCGCCGGATGATCTCCAGCACCTTGGCCACGTTCATGCCGTAATAGCCCCGGTACACCTTGCCCCCCGGCAGGGTTTCCTCGATGTAGAATTCGATGATTTCGAGCTCGTTGGTGCCCGATTCCAGCAGGATGTTGGTCTGGCTCATGCGGCCCCCCTGAAAGGTCGTGACGTGCGCTTCAGTATGCCACACGGCGCGCCACGGGCAATTGTTTTTCCGCATCGGGCGCAACAATACGGCCCTTCCCGCCGGGCACGCGGCGGGGGGACGGGCGGGGAGAATGCGGAGGGAACGGAACGCGCCGGGATGAAACCCGCCGTCGCGGGGCGCGGGGCGGGGGACGCAGACGCCTACGCCGCCCGCACGCCCACCTTGCGCAGCACCTCGGCGCTGGCGCGGAAGGGGTTGTCGGCCCGGCCGCACTGCGGCAGCGGGTGTTCCGGCAGGGCGGGCAGCCCGGCCAGGTGGGCGTTGTAGGCATGCACCGCCAGCGGTTCCAGGGTCAGCACGTCTTCGGCGTTGTAGGCCAGCAGGGTTTCCAGGGCGCGTTCGTCGCCGCTGTTCCGCCAGTGGCGCCACAGCAGCACGGCGGTGTAGCCGTCCACCCCGGCCAGCCCGCCGCGATCCAGTCCGAAGGCCCGCTCCACCCGTTTCAGCCCGCCGGTGTAGCCCAGCGGCTTGAGCACCCAGCGCAGGTCCAGGTGGGCCATGTCCAGCTTCTGGCGGAAGGTCTGCTCGATGAACGGCGCGTCGAAGCCGCGCCCGTTGAAGGTCACCAGCAGCCGGTAGTCGCGGATGTCGTCGGCGAAGGCTTCCAGGTTGTCGCCATGCCGGTAGGTGCGCAGTTGCCGCCCGTCCCACAGGGCTATGGTGGTGATGTGCGATTCCGGCCAGCCGAGGCCCGTGGTTTCGATGTCCACGTAGGCCGCCTGGTGGCGGAACGTGGCGAACAGCCGCCACTGGTCCGCCGCGCCCAGGCGGCGGCCGAACCACGCGGCGTCGCCCGCCGCGAGCCGCGCGTGCGAATCGGCGATGCCGGTGGCGAAGGTGCCCGCCTCGTGGCGGCGGCAGGGAATGTCGCCGCGCGCGGCCGCGTCCTCCCAGGTCAGGCAGCCCCCGCGCCACAGGCGTTCCTCGAAGGCCGCGCCCACGCCGGGCAGGTGGCGGAAGGTGGAGGTGATCATGGCTTGCCGCCGCGGCGGGATTTGGACGGGGCCTTGGCGGGGGCTCTGGCGGCAGCGCCGGGCTTTTCCCCCACCCCGTGGCGCGGGCAGACCTCGATCATCTCGCATTCGCCGCAGCGCGGGGCGCGCGCGTCGCACACGTGGCGGCCGAACCACACCAGCATGTGGTTCACGTCGCCCCAGGCATCGCGCGGGAAAAGGGCCATCAGGTCGCGCTCGATCCGCACCGGGTCGGTGGATTCGGTAAAGCCCATGCGAAAGGAGATGCGCTTGACGTGGGTGTCCACGGCGATGCCCTCGTTGATGCCGTAGGCCCCCCACAGCACCACGTTGGCGGTCTTGCGGGCCACGCCCGGCAGTTGCACCAGTTCGGCCATGGTGCGGGGCACCTCGCCGCCGTGCGCCTCGGTCACGCGGCGGGCCGCGCCCAGCAGGTTGGTGGCCTTGTTGTGGTAGAAGCCGGTGGAACGGATGACCTCTTCCAGTTCTTCCTGCGTGGCGCGGGCAAGCTCGGCCGGGCCGGGCCAGCGGCGGAACAGGCCGGGGGTCACCTGGTTCACGCGCACGTCGGTGCACTGGGCGGCCAGCACCGTGGCCACCAGCAGTTCCCAGGCGTTGCGGGCCACCAGATGCGTGTCGCGGGTGGGGTAGCGCAGGCGCAGGAGTTCGAGCACCCTGGCCGCGCGGTCGGCGGTCTGCATGAAAGGCTCCGTGAAGGGATGTGCGCGCGGCTGCCGGACAGGGAAAAGGGAGAAAAGGGAGATGGGCCAGGGCCAGACAACGGCCCGGCAACCGCGCGTCCGCCAGTATATGCCATGCCGGGCCACGCCCCGCAACCATGCGGGGGAGAACGCCGACGCGCGCCTGTCCGGGCGCGCCACCCGGCCGTTCCGCGACATTCCGGCGGCGGGACCATGACCATCGCGTTGCCGTGCGGTGGCTTCTCCGCTATGCACATGGGCGGCGGACACCGCACCACCACCGCAGGAGGTTCCCATGGCGGTCATCATGTACATGACGGCTCCCAACCCGGAAGAGGCCGAGCGCATCGGCCGCATCCTGGTGGAACGGGGCCTTGCCGCGTGCGTCAACGTGCTGGGGTCCATCCGGTCCATCTACCGCTGGGCGGGCGACATCCAGACCGACACCGAAACCGCGTTCATCGCCAAGACCGCCGACGCCCTCGTGCCCGCCCTGACCCAGGCGGTGCTGGAACTGCACCCCTACGAGGTGCCCTGCGTGGTGGCCCTGCCCATCACCGGCGGCAGCGCCGCCTTTCTCGGCTGGATCGACGAAGAAACCCGCAAGGAGCCCTAGCATGTCCATCTACGTTTCCGGTTCCCTCGCCTACGACCGCATCATGAACTTTCCCGGCAAGTTCGCGGACCACATCCTGCCGGAAAAGATACACATCCTGAACGTGTGCTTTCTCATCGACCGGCTGGAGGAAAAGCGCGGCGGCACGGCGGGCAACATCGCCTACAGCCTGGCCCTGCTTGGCGAGAAGCCGCACGTCCTGTGCTGCGTGGGCAAGGACTTCGACCGCTACGCCGAGGAACTGGACAGGCTGGGCCTGCCGCAGGACGGCGTCCGCAAACTGGACGACCAGTTCACCGCCGGGGCCTACATCACCACCGACCAGAGCGACAACCAGATCACCGGCTTCAACCCGGCGGCCATGCGCTTTCCGTGCGAATACCCCTTCCCCGCGCTGGACGCGGCGGCGGACATCGCCATCGTCTCGCCCGGCAACGTGGACGACATGGTGGGCCTGCCGCGCATGTTCCGCGAACGCGGCGTGCGCTACATCTTCGACCCCGGCCAGCAGATTCCCGCCCTGTCCGGCGACCAGCTGTACGAAACCATCTGCGGGGCGCACATGCTGGTCAGCAACGACTACGAACTGGAAATGATCATGAAGGCCACCGGCCGCACCAAGGCGGAACTGCTGGAACGCACCGGATGGATCATCACCACCATGTCCGAGCACGGCTCGCGCATCGACAACGGCAGCCCGGTGCTGGTGCCCGCCGTCAAGGCCGACCGGGTGCTGGACCCCACCGGCGCGGGCGACGCCTACCGCGCCGGGCTCATCAAGGGCCTGGTGGACGGCAGGGACGTGGTGGAGGCCGCCCGCATGGGCGCCACCTGCGCCAGCTTCTGCGTGGAGCACTACGGCACCCAGGAACACGCCTTCACGCCGGAGCAGTTTGCGGCGCGGCATGCGGCCGCCTTCGGCGCATAGGGCCTGCACCACTATGGGCCTTTTGCCCTCTGCCGGCGTCAGAATGTTTTTTATTTCGGTCGAATACCACAAAAGTATACTCCCTCCATAAAAAACCATTCTTCCTTGGCAGAGAACAAAATCCCTCATAGTGGCAACAGGCCCTAGCGGATACCCACACGCCCGGCCCAAACAAACAACACAAAAACGCCGCCGGACTCCCTCGGGAATCCGGCGGCGTTTTGTTTGGGTCGGTAGTCAAGAGGCCGCATCAACTGGCGAGGCAACTATCCAAACAATTTCTCCGGCGGCCGTCTCTCCGGCACCACCTCATGCGGAATCTCGCCGTCGTTCCAGGCTTGCGACACGTACAGCCCGCAGAAGCAGGCCCCGAATTCCTTCACGTCCTCCTCGCGGTACACGCAGGGACAGACGATGTCGCGGTCCTTCTCGAACTCGCCGAGGGCCAGGCGGCAGGGGCAGGCCATGTAGCCGTAGCGTTCCTTGTTCACCAGCAGGCTTTCCAGCAGGGGCATGGTCATGTCCATGTCCTTGTTGAAGAAGTACCCCTTGGGTTCCTGAATCTTGCGCAGCATGTCGTGCAGCGCCTGGGGGGTGGCGGGGCCGCTCATAGGTCAAGCGCCTCCTTGATGTCTTCCTTGTGAAAGCCCACGATGACGCGGCCGTTGCCGCAGACCAGGGTGGGGAAGGACAGCTTGGGATTGTGGGCGCGGATTTCCTCCAGCACCGCCTTGCGCTCGTCGCCTTCCAGCTGGTCCACGAACACGCACTTGTAGTCCACGCCATGCTCTTCAAGATACTGCTTGGTGTTCTTGCAGTGGATGCAGGTGGACAGGGCGAACAGTTTCACTTCGTTGGAGTCGTCGGACATGATGGATACCTCGTTCGGCGCGCGCGCCGCATCGTTCGATGGAACCGGGCAAGGGAGTGCGGATCGTCGGCGCATCCTAGCAGCAGCGCCCCCGCGTGACAATCGTGACCGGGCGCAGCCGGGCGCAGTTGGCACAGTCGGGCGCGGGCAATGCGCCGGGCCGGAGGCTCCGTCCGCTACGTGGATGGCCGCCCGGCCACCGCGTCGGCAATGAGCGAGGCCAGCCGCCGCACCGTTCCGGCAAGGTCGGCGTGCTCCTCGAGGGCGCCGTCCACGCGGATGCCGTAGCGTTCGTCGCGCAGGGGGCGGCGGACGCCGTCCCCGCCGGGGCGGCCCTCGCCGTCGCGGTCGCCCAGCAGCACCGTGAGCGCGTTGTGGGTGACCACGATGGTCCGCCCGCCCGCCTCCACGGTCAGGGTGTCGCCGTCGTCCCGCACCTCGAAGCGCTGGTCCTCGGGCAATTCCTCGCGCATTTCGGCCAGGGCGGCGGCCACCGGGCGCAGCCGCTCGCGGGCCACGTCGCGCAGCCGTTCGGCCATGCCCGTGGCGCTTTCGCCTACGGCCCGGCGGCGCGAAAGTTCCTCGCGCAGCACGTCGCGCGGGTTTTCCGGGCGGGTCCGCCACACGTAGCGCAACAGCAGGTAGATCAGGAGGACGAACAGGCCGCCCAGAATCAAGCCGCGTATCATGTCATACTCCATGCCGCGAAAGGTGTGCCTCGCGCAAGGGGGGCCGGTCGGCGGGACCGGTCCGTGTCAGCCGGCACTCCGTCCCGCCGGAGCCCCACCCGACACGCCCCGTCCGACACGCCCCATCCCCCCCCAGGCAGGGCGACGCCCGCAAACCGTTGCGGGACGCGGATCGCCGGGGCGCTGTCCAGATTGCCCTTGACATCTTTCTTAACGTCTTCCTATGACTTACGTAACTGGAAAGCCATCGGCAAGGCCCGGCGGCACGTCCGGTACGGTCATGATTCCCGCGCGGAACGGTTACGGACCGGCAACGCGCCTTCGCAAACCCCAACCCGCATCGCCGCCCGAAAACCGGACGATACGCCACACGACACGGGGGAGAACGCCCGACGGCGCGACAACCGCAGCCCAGGCAGCCACGGCGGCGCACGACGCCGCAGGCACGACGCCCCGCACGAGGAAGCACGAACGGAACACGGTTTTGTTGGCGGCATCACGCATTCATGGACACTGCGCCCTGCCCGGCAGGGATTTCATCTCCACAACCATCAGGAACAAGGGAGACGGATTATGTCCAAGGCGTTGGAAACCCAAAGAACCTATGCTCTCGTAGGAACCGGAGGTTGCGGTAAGACCTCGCTCGCCGAAATGCTGCTGTATCAGGCGGGCGTGGTCGGCCGCCTCGGCAAAATCGAGGAGGGCACCACCGCCCTCGACTTCGAGCCGGAGGAAACCAAGCGGCGCGGCTCCATCCAGCCCGCCCTGGCCACCTTGCAGCGCAACGGTTCCCGCCACTTCCTGCTCGACATTCCCGGCGACAACAACTTCATCGGCGACATCGGCTACCTGCTTTCGGGCGTCGATGCCGCCGTTTTCGTCATCGACGCGGTGGACGGCGTGCGGCCGCTCACCCGCAAGCTGTGGCAGTCGGTGCGGGCGGCCGGGCTGCCCGCCGCCGTGTTCATCAACAAGGTGGACCGCGACCGGGCCGACTTCGACATGGCCTTTTCCGGCCTTTCCGCCATCCTCGGCATGCGGCCGGTGCTGCTGTACATGCCCATCGGCCAGCAGGCCAACTTCAAGGGGCTGGTGGACGTGCTGGCAGGCAAGGCCCTGTTCTTCGGCGACGACGGCAAGGTGACCGAGGGCGAGATTCCCGCCGACATGGCCGACGACGTGGCCGCCCTGCGCGAGACCACCATCGAGAACATCGCCGAGGCCGACGAAACCCTGATGGAAAAATACCTCGAAGAGGGCGAACTGACCCCCGAGGAAATGGCCCTGGGCCTGCAAAAGGGCGTGCTGGCGGGCGACCTGGTGCCCGTGGTGGCCGGCGCCGCCATCGAGAACAAGGGCGGCGCGCAACTGCTCGACGCCATCGACCGGCTGCTGCCCTCGCCCCTGCAACGCGCCGCGTGGCTGGACGCCGACGGCAACGAGCGGGCCAGCAGCCCGGACGCCCCGGCCGCCTGTTTCGTGTTCAAGACCCTGGCCGATCCCTTCGCCGGGCAGCTCAGCCTGATCCGGGTGCTTTCGGGTACCGTCTCCACCGAATCCACCCTGAAGAACATGACCACCGGCGAGCCGGAACGCCTGGGCTCGCTGCTGTACCTCACCGGCAAGACCCAGACCCCCTGCAAGGACGTGCTGGGCCCCGGCGCGGTGGTGGCCGTGGCCAAGCTGAAGGGCACCCGCACCGGCGACACGCTGTGCGACGAAAAGAACCCCTTCGCGCTGCCCAGGCCCGCCATGCCGCCGCAGTTGATCACCTATGCGCTCGCGCCCAAGGAAAAGGGCGACGAGGACAAGGTGTTCGCCGCCGTGCACAAGCTGCTGGACGAGGACATCACCCTCAAGCTGGCCCGCGACGAGGAAACCAGCGACATCCTGCTTTCCGGCATGGGCCAGCTGCACATCGAGCTTTCCGTCGAAAAGGCCAAGCGCCGCTACAAGACCGAAATCCTGCTCAAGACGCCCAAGGTGCCCTACCGCGAAACCGTGCGGGGCAAGGCGCAGGTGCAGGGGCGGCACAAGAAGCAGTCCGGCGGGCGCGGCCAGTTCGGCGACTGCTGGATCGAGATGGAAGGGCTGCCGCGCGGTTCCGGCTACGTGTTCGAGGATGCGGTGGTGGGCGGCTCCATCCCCCGCCAGTACATCCCCGCCGTGGACAAGGGCGTGCAGGAGGCCGCCGCGCGCGGCTACCTTGCCGGGTGCCCGGTGGTGGACTTCAAGGTGAAGCTGTACGACGGCAGCTACCACACCGTGGACTCGTCGGAAATGGCGTTCAAGATCGCGGGCTCGCTGGCCTTCAAGAAGGCCATGGAAATGATGAAGCCCACCCTGCTCGAACCCATCGTGCTGCTGACCGTTTCCGTGCCCGACGAATACATGGGCGACGTCATCGGCGACCTGTCGTCGCGGCGCGGCAAGGTGCTGGGCTCCGACTCGCAGGTGGGCATCACCGAGATCAAGGCCCACGTGCCCATGAGCGAAGTGCTGCGCTACGCGCCCGACCTGCGCTCCATGACCGGCGGGCAGGGCGTGTTCACCATGGAATTCGACCACTACGAGGAAGCGCCGCCGCCGGTGGCCGAAAAGGTCATCGCCGACTACAGGAAGGAGCGCGGCGAGGAGTAGCCGAAGCTGGCGCTGCCAGTTGAGTGAAGGCGAAGACCAGTGCAAACGAGTGCGCCGCCCCCGGAGTTCCGGGGGCGGCGCTTGCGTTGCGAAAGTGCGTGCCGTGGACTCGAACCGCGCCATCTTCATTTTTGCATTCTGCATGCAAAATGGTTGACCCGTTCCCTGTCCCCGGCTAGGGTTGCCTCATGAAGCACCCCAAGCCCAACCCTGGCATCCTCGCACGTGGCGCCGATGCCGCTCCAGCCGCCAGCATGCCGGACGACGGCCTTGCCGCCATCCGGCACGAGAACCTCGACGAGAAGGTCTACGGCCGCATCCGGACCATGATCGCCGACGGCGTGCTGGCCCCCGGCCAGCGCGTGGCGCAGGAAGCGCTGGCCGTGCGCCTTGGCGTCAGCCGGACCCCGCTGGTCAACGCCCTGAAGCGGCTGGCCCAGGAAGGCTTGCTGCGGGCCATCCCCCGCCGGGGGTTCCGGGTGCGCGAACTTTCGCCGCTGGAACTGGTGCAGTTGTTCGAACTGCGCGAACGGCTGGAACCGCTGGCGGCGGAACTGGCCGCCACGCGCATCGCCCCGGACGAGGCCGACCGCATGGCCGGGGAATGGCGGGCCATGGCGAGCCTGCCGGACACGCCCGAGGCGCACCAGACATACGTGGAGCGCGACCGGGCCTTCCACCGGCGGCTGGCCGAGCTTTCCGGCAATCCGTTCCTGCGCGCGGCCATGGACCCGGTGAGCATGCTGGCCGCCGCCTACCTGCACGGCACCCCCCGCCCGTGGGAGGACACCGTGCCCGACCATCTGGCCGTCATCGAAGGGTTGCGCCGGGGCGACCCGGCGGCCAGCGGCGCGGCCATGCGCCGCCACATCGCGCCGTCGCTGGCGGCGCTGCGGCAGGCGCTGCAACAGCCGACGCCGCCCAACGCCGGCTGACGCACCCCGCCCCAGACTGACGCCTGTCCCCCCGTCACCGTCCAACGCACCCACAAGAGGAGCGACCATGCCCAGATTCGCCGCCAACCTGACCATGCTGTTCACCGACCTGCCGTTCACCGAACGCTTCGCCGCCGCGCGGGCGGCGGGCTTCGACGCGGTGGAATACCTGTTCCCCTACGACCACGCCCCGGAAACGCTGGCCGCGCTGCTGCGCGACAACGGCCAGACCCAGGTGCTGTTCAACCTGCCCGCGGGCGACTGGGCCGCCGGAGAACGCGGCATCGCCGCCCTGCCCGGCCGCGAGGCGGAATTCCGGGCCGGGGTGGACCGCGCCGTCGCCTACGCCAAGGCCCTTGGCGTGCCCCGCCTGAACTGCCTGGCGGGCAAGGTGCCGGACAACGACCCCACCGCCGCGCAGGCCGCGTGGGCCACCCTGGCGGGCAACGTGCGCTTCGCCGCCGACCGGCTGGCCGAGGCCGGGCTGGTGCTGCTGGTGGAATTCATCAACCGCAAGGACATTCCCGGCTTCTTCCTGCACTCCACCGCGCAGGTGCTGCGCCTGATGGACGAGGTGGACCGCCCCAACGTGCTGTTGCAGTACGACGTCTACCACGCCCAGCGCGAGGAGGGCGAACTGGCCGCCACCCTGCGCGCCCACATGGACCGCATCGGGCACGTCCAGATCGCGGACACGCCGGGCCGCCACCAGCCCGGCACCGGCGAGATCAACTACCCCTTCCTGTTCGCCGAACTGGACCGCCTGGGCTACGCCGGGCATATCGGCCTGGAGTACGTGCCCGCGCCCGATACGCTGGCCTCGCTGGACTGGATGCGCGACTACGCGCAGCGGGCATGAACCGTCACACGACGCAAGGAACCATCCGCATGGACACGAGCACCCCGCGCGGGGGCCTGCCCCCTCCCCTCGTCACGGACCGCGCCTGACGGCGCCCATCAACCTCAACAGGGATTAGACATGTTCGAGCTTTCATCGAAACGGACCGATGCGCTGCTGCCCACCGACATCCTGTTCCAGACGGGATACTGGGCGCAGGTGAAGGCCCGGCTGGGATACACGCCGAAAGCGTTCGACCTGGCCGCCACAGAACGCCACGGCGACGTGCTGGTGCTGCTGCAACCCATGGGGCGCGGCCGCGCCATGGCCTGCGTGCCGCAGGGGCCGGAACACGCCCCCGCCGCGGAAGACTACGGCCCGTTCCTCGAAGACCTTTCCGAAGCGCTGGCCCGCAGCCTTGGCCCGTCCGTGGCGTTCATCCGCTACGACCTGCCGTGGGCCTCGCCCTATGCCGACGACATGCGCACCTACGGCAGCAACGCCTACCCGGAGCCGCGCATCCGCGAGATGCGCATGAACATGGGCACCCGCAACTGGAACCTCAAAAAGGCCCACCGCGACATGACCGTGGCCAGTTCGCTGGTGGTGGACCTGACCGGCACGGAGCAGGACATCTTGGCGCGCATGAAGCCCAAGACCCGCTACAACATCGGCCTTGCGGCGCGAAAGGGCGTGCGGGTGGACCCCGCCCTGCCGGACATGCTGCCGGTGTTCCACGGGCTGTACCGCCAGACCGCCCTGCGCAACGGCTTTGCACCCTGCGGCTACGAACAGTTCCGGGCGCTGTTCCGCGCCCGCATGCACGCCCTGAACCCCACGGGTCCGCTGGCCCCCACCCCGCCGGACTCCACTCCGGCCAACCCCATCTGCCCGGATCGGGCGGAAACGACGTCTCCCGGCCGCGACGCCGAACTGCTGTTCCTGCTGGCCCGCCACGGCGCGGACGTGCTGGCCGGGGCCATCGTGGCCCTGTGCGGGGCCACCGCGCACTTCCTGTACGGGGCCTCGGCCGACCACAAGCGCCAGTACATGGCCCCCTACGCCATGCATTGGAAGGCCATGCGGCTGGCCCGCCAGCGCGGCTGCGCCGCCTACGACATGGGCGCGGTGCCGCCGGGGCTGGACCCGGCCCACCCCTTCCACGGGCTGCACCGTTTCAAGACCGGGTTCGGGGGCCGCGTGGAACTGCGCAGCGGTTCGTGGGACTACCCCATCGACCACGCCGCCCACCGCGATTTCTGCAACCTCGAAAGCCTGGAACGGCACCGGCCGTCCTGACCCCGGCCACGCGCGAACCACGCACCGTCACGGGCGGCCGCCGCAACGCCACGGCCGCCATACCGCAGCAAAGGAGCACGCCATGCAACGCATCGGATTCATCGGTTTGGGCATCATGGGCGCCCCCATGTGCCGCAACCTGCTCAAGGCCGGATTTCCGGTCACCGCGTACACCCGCAACGGGGACAAGCTGCGGGCCATGGCCGCCGAAGGGGCGAAGGCGGCGGAAAGCCCCGCCGCCGTGGCCGCCGCATCGGACGTGGTCATCACCATGCTGCCCAACTCGCCCGAGGTGCGCGAGGTGGCCCTTGGCCCCGGCGGCATCGCCGAGGGCGCGGCCCCCGGCTGCATCGTGGCGGACATGAGTTCCATCGCCCCGCTGGCCAGCCGCGAGATCGCGGCGGAACTGGCGAAGAAGTCCATCCGCATGCTGGACGCCCCGGTGAGCGGCGGCGAGCCCAAGGCCATCGACGGCACCCTGTCGGTCATGGTGGGCGGCGCGCAGGCGGACTTCGACGCCTGCCTGCCGGTGCTCAAGGCCATGGCCGCCTCGGTGGTGCGCGTGGGCGAGGTGGGCGCGGGCAACGTGGCCAAGCTGGCCAACCAGATCGTGGTGGCGGGCAACATCGCGGCCATGTCCGAAGCGCTGGTGCTGGCCACCCGCGCCGGGGCGGACCCGGACCTGGTCTACCAGGCCATCCGGGGCGGCCTTGCGGGCAGCACCGTGCTGGACGCCAAGGCCCCGCTGGTCATGGACGGCAAGTTCGCGCCCGGCTTCCGCATCAAACTGCACGCCAAGGATCTGGGCAACGTGCTGGAAACCTCGCGCGAGTTGCACGTGTCCCTGCCGCTGGCCGCGCAACTGATGGAAGTGATGCAGGGCCTGATGGCCGACGGCCTGGGCGACGCCGACCACGGCGCGCTGATCCGCCACTGGGAAAAGCTGGCCGGGGTGGAGGTGCGCCGCAAGCCCTCCTAGCCTTGGCGAACCGTACCGCATCGGACAATCGTTGCGCATCGGTTGAACATTCATCGCACATACCCGGTGCGGAATTATCATGCCCCGCAACCACAGCCGCGCCGCCCGCACCGGGTGGCGCGGCGTTCCGCTTCGCCCCCTCCCCGGCCTTCCTCGCCAAGGACTGTTCAGCCGAACGGCACGCATCGGTGCGCGCGCCGCATCCCCTTGTGAGGGCCGCCTTTTTACGGTAGCAAGAGGAACTAACCCGTGCCTTTCGCACCAGCACCCGACGCGCAACCAGAGTGGAGCCCCTCGCATGGCGGACCAGACCCCGCACCTGACCATTACCCCCCTTGGCGGACTCGGAGAGATCGGCCTGAACTGCCAGATCTGGTCCACGCCAGACTCCATGGTCCTGGTGGACTGCGGCCTGATGTTCCCCGAAGACTACCACCTCGGCGTGGACGTGGTGATTCCGCGCTTCGACCACGTGCTGCAGAACCGCCACCGGGTGCGCGGCATCGTGCTGACGCATGCGCACGAGGACCACATCGGCGCCCTGCCCTGGCTGATGCCCCACCTGAAGGCCCCCATCTACGGTTCGCGCTTCACCCTCGCCCTCGTCGAGCACAAACTGCGCGAGCACGGCCTGGCCGACCGCGTGGAACTGATGCCCGTCTCGCCGGACGCGCCTCTGACGCTGGGCGACATGACCTTCCGTTTCCTGCCCGTGTGCCATTCCATCATCGAAGGGTACGCCCTGGCCGTGGAAACCCCGGCGGGCCGCGTGGTGCACACCGGCGACTTCAAGATCGACCCCAACCCCCTGTCCGGCCCCGGCACCGACCTTGCGCTGTTCCGCGACTTCGCCGGGGACCAGGGCGTGCGCCTGCTGCTGTCCGACTCCACCAACATCGAGCGCGACGGCCATTCGCTGGGCGAGCGCGAGATCATGGACACCTTCCGCCAGCTGTTCCAGGAAGCGGAAGGCCGCATCGTCATCACCCTGTTCTCCAGCCACATCCAGCGCATCCAGGAAGTGTTCGACCTGGCGCGCGAATTCGGGCGCAAGGTGGTGGTCAGCGGCCGCAGCCTGATGAACAACATCGAAATCGCGCGCAACCTCGGCTTCCTGCGGGCCGAGGCGGGCATGATTCTCGACGCCGTGACCATGCCCCCCATGGCCGACCGCGACCTGGTGCTGCTGGTCACCGGCTCGCAGGGCGAACCGCTGTCGGCCCTGTCGCGCATCATCATGGGCGAGCACAAGCAGCTTTCCATCCACCGGGGCGACACGGTGGTCATGTCCTCGCGCTTCATCCCCGGCAACGCGCGGGCCATCACCAAGCTCATCAACCAGCTGTACCGGCTGGGGGCGGAAGTCTACTACGACAAGGTGCGCTCCATCCACGCGTCGGGCCACGCCCACCGCGACGAGTTGCGCGCCATGATCGAGGCGGTGCGGCCCCGCCACTTCGTGCCCGTGCACGGCGAATACCGCCACCTGGTCAAGCACTGCCGCCTGGCGCAGGAATGCGGCGTTGCGCCGGAGCGCACCATCATCCTCGAAAACGGCGACCCCATCACCCTCACCCCGGATGGCGTGCGCTTCGAAGAGCACGTGCCGGTGGAGTTCATCCTTGTGGATGGCAAGGGCGTGGGCGACGTGGGCCATTCCGTGCTCAAGGAGCGGCACATCCTTGGCGGCGAGGGCATGGTCATCGTGGTGCTGGTGGTGGACGACACGGGCTGGGAAGTGCTGCACGGCCCGGAAATGCTGTCCAAGGGCTTCGTGTTCGAGCAGCACTACAACCACGTGCTGGAAGACGCAAAGTGCATCGTGCTGGATATCTTCGAGAACATCCCGCCCGGCGAGACGGAACGGTTGCAGGACCGCATCCGTTCGTCGCTGCGGCGGTTCTTCCGCAAGGTGCTGGAACGGGACCCCATCGTGGTGCCCGTGGTGACCACCATCTGATATTTCCCCGGCCGCCATTGCCTGCCGGGCGACAGCCATCGTGCGGGCCTCGCGCGGGCCGGGCAGACCCCAATTTCGGACAATGGCCATGCAACGCGGCGGGCACCGGCCCGCCGGAGCGGAGCGGCGACATGCGCGTGGTACGGGTGCAATACAAGGGCAGCGTGTTCTTTGGCGCGTTGCAGGACGACGGCGTGGTGTGCCTGAACCACCAGTTGGGCCTGAAGGACCCCATCCCGCTGGCGGAACTTTCCATCCTGCCGGTGGTGGCCCCCTCCAAGATCGTCTGCGCGGGCATGAACTACCGTGACCACGCGGCGGAAATCGGCTTTCCCGTGCCGGATGAGCCGATATTCTTCCTGAAGGCGCCCACCGCCGTCATCGGCAGCGGCCAGCCCATCCTGGTGCCCCAGGGCGTGGGCCGGGTGGACTACGAGGGCGAACTGGCGCTGGTGGTGGGGCGGCAGTGCCGCAACATCACGCCCGATGCCGTGCCCGCGAACATCTTCGGCTACACCTGCGCCAACGATGTCACCGCCCGCGACCAGCAACGGCGCGACGGCCTGTTCGGCCGCTGCAAGGGCTACGACACCTTCTGCCCCGTGGGCCCGTGGATAGAGACCGACCTGCCCGACACCGCCAATCTGGCCGTGCGCACCCTGGTCAACGGCGAGGTGCGCCAGCAGGGCAACACCGCCGACATGCTGTTCACCCCGCACGAAATGGTCAGCGCCATCTCGCGGGTCATGACCCTGCTGCCCGGCGACCTGATCCTTACCGGCACCCCCGTGGGCGTGGGGCCCATCGTGCCCGGCGACGAGGTGCGCGTGGAAATCGAGCAGGTGGGCCTGCTGATCAACCCCGTGCTGGCCGCGCCGGACGCGGACGAACACGCCGAGGTGCCGTTGCAGTAGGCGGGACCGCCCTGCCCGGCGCAGGCATCGCCCCGCCCGGCATCGCGCGGATTTTCGCCATCCGCTCTCCCGCCGCTTGCCATCCGCGCCAATCTGGCGTATGCATTCCTGCCTTTTACACCAAGCACACTCCGGTTTCGGCCTGGGGTGCCCGCCACGCCACGAGCGGCGCGGGTTGAAGGGCCATGGCCGGTGTGGAAGAAAAAACCCGCAAGGAGTTCTGAAATGGCTTATGTTTCCATGAAGCAGATGCTGGAAACCGGCGTGCACTTCGGTCACCAGACCCGCCGCTGGAACCCCAAGATGCGCCCCTTCATCTTCGGCGCCCGCAACGGCATCCACATCATCGACCTGCAGCAGACCGTGAAGCTGTTCCGCACCGCCCATGACAAGGTGGTGGACACCGTGGTCAACGGCGGCAAGGTGGTGTTCATCGGCACCAAGCGCCAGGCCCAGGAGGCCGTGGCCGTGGAAGCCGGACGCGCCGGGCAGTTCTACGTGACCAACCGCTGGATGGGCGGCACGCTGACCAACTTCACCACCATCCAGAAGAGCATCGACCGCCTGAAGAAGCTGGAAGCCATGTTCGCCGACGGCACCGTCAACAAGTACCAGAAGAAGGAAATCCTGCGCATGCAGCGCGAGATGGACAAGCTGCTGGCCACCCTTGGCGGCATCAAGGAAATGGACCGCCTGCCCCAGCTCGCCTTCATCGTGGACCCGCACCGCGAAGACATCGCCGTGAAGGAATGCCGCAAGCTCGGCATCCCCATCGTGGCGGTCACCGATACCAACTGCGATCCCGACCTGATCGACTTCGTCATTCCCGGCAACGATGACGCCATCCGCGCCATCAAGCTCTTCGTGGCCGCCATCGCCGACGCCTGCATGGAAGGCGACGCCATGCGCAAGGAACGCAAGGGCAAGGACGCCGAGGAAGAACTGAAGAAGGCCGCCGCGCCCAAGGCCGCGCCTGCCCCCGAAGCCGCGCCCGAAGCCGTCGCTGACGCCCCCGCCGCCGAGTAACCAGACCTCCACGACATCTCAGGGAGACCGCACAATGGCAATTACCGCCCAGATGGTTAAGGAACTGCGCGAAAAGACCGGCGCCGGCATGATGGACTGCAAGAAGGCCCTGGAAGAAAACGGCGGCAGCCTCGAAAAGGCCGTTGACTGGCTGCGCCAGAAGGGCCTGTCCAAGGCCGCCAAGAAGGCCGGACGCGCCACCTCCGAAGGCGTCATCGGCAGCTACATCCACTCCAACGGCAAGATCGCCGTCATCGTGGAAGTGAAGTGCGAGACCGACTTCGTGGCCCGCAACGAAAAGTTCCAGGAATTCGCCAAGAACGTGGCCATGCAGATCGCGGCCACCAACCCCGCCGCCGTGGACGCCGAGTCCGTGGCGCCCGCCATCATCGAGCGCGAGCGCGAAGTCTACCGCCAGAAGGCGCGCGAGGAAGGCAAGCCCGAGAACATCATCGAGAAGATCGTTGAAGGCGGCATCAAGAAGTTCTACAAGGAGGTCTGCCTCCTGGAACAGCCGTACATCCGCGACGACAAGATGACCATCCGCGACCTGCTGAACGACGTCATCGCCACCCTGGGCGAAAACGTCACCGTCGGCCGCTTCGTCCGCATGCAGCTGGGCGCGGAAGAAGCCTAACCGCGGGACGGAAGCCGCCATGCCGCACGGACGCCACCGCGCCGCAACCGGCATGGAGCAGACCGTGCATGCATCATGAATGAAAGGGGGGTCGAAAGACCCCCTTTTTCGCGGGCTGCGACTTAGGGTATGTTCGGGGGGTATGCTCCCCTGCGGCAGCCGCGCGGGCGGGACCACGAACGTTCCGCCGCCTGCCGCGCCCTCCGGCGGCCCCGCCGCCGCAAGCCCCCACGGGACGGGGTTTCGTCCCTCCCCCGGCGCGCCCCGCGCGCCCCACGCAAAGCCGGCCCCGCGCGCGAACGGCCCACCGCCCCGCCGCCCGGCCCCGGAGAAAGAACACCCATGCGCGACACCTTCCTCGTCTTCGGCCAGCCGCTCATCGAACAGGCGGAAATGGACGAAGTGCTCGACAGCATGAAGCGGGCGTGGATCGGCACCGGCCCCAAGGTGCACCAGTTCGAAAAGGATTTCGCCGCCTACAAGGGCATGCCCTACGCCGCCGCCGTCAACTCGTGCACGGCCGCGCTCCAGCTTTCCTGCCTTGCCCTCGACCTTGAGCGGGGCGACGAGGTGATCACCACGGCCATGACCTTCTGCGCCTCGGTGAACGCCATCATCCACTCCGGCGCCACCCCGGTGCTGGCCGACGTGGACCCGTCGACCCAGAACATCGACCCGGCCGACATCGAGCGCCGCATCACCCCGCGCACCAAGGCCTTGCTGGTGGTGCACTTCGCCGGGCGCGCCTGCGACATGGACCCCATCATGGACATCGCGCGGCGGCACAATCTCGCCGTCATCGAAGACTGCGCCCACGCCATCGAAACCACCTACAAGGGCAGGCAGGCGGGGGACATCGGCGACATCGGCTGCTTCAGCTTCTACGCCACCAAGAACGTGGTCACCGGCGAGGGCGGCATGATCCTCTCGCGCGACAAGGCCAAGATCGACCGCATGAAGATCATGGGCCTGCACGGCATGAGCGCCGACGCCTGGGCCCGCTTCTCCGATTCGGGCTACAAGCATTACTATGTCGTGGACCACGGCTTCAAATACAACATGATGGACATGCAAGCCGCCCTCGGCATCCACCAACTGAAGCGGGTGGAAGACTACTGGAAGCGCCGCGAGGCCGTGTGGCAGCGCTACATGCACGCCTTCGCCGACCTGCCCGTGGGCCTGCCCGCCGCGCCGGAACCGGACACCCGCCACGCCTACCACCTGTTCGCCATCCGGGTGAACGAGACGGGCTGCGGCGTCTCGCGCGACGCCATGCTGCCCATGATGACCGCCCGCAAGATCGGCGTGGGGGTGCACTACCTGGCCATTCCGGAACACCCCTACTACCGGAAGAACTACGGCTGGAACCCGGACGACTACCCCAACGCCGTGGCCTACGGCCGCGAAACCATCTCCCTGCCCATCTCGCCCAAGCTGAGCAAACAGGACGTGGACGACGTGATCGAGGCCGTGCGCGACATCGTCACCGGCAAGGGTAGGTAAGGATTCTTTGATACGTCGCCGGCACGAGGATGATCGGTTTTTTATACGCCTCCGGCGGGCAGGGGGCAAAGCCCCCTGCACCCCCGAGTTTAACTTCTCCGTCTTTCTTGCCTTCCCGCTGTACGGGAAATTGTCTTTCTTCCTTATACCCCGCAGCGGTCTTCCGCTGCGGGTGGCTGGTGCGGACACGATGCAAGGAATTACGAGTTTTGCCCGCCGGACAAGGCGGATCGGCGTTTTTTGAGCGCAGCGTACTCTTGTACGTGAGCATCAAAAACGCCGAGCCAACGCCGTCCGACGGCAAAAGACGGATTCTACGGGCAACGTGTCCGCTCGCCCCTAACCACGCAATACCAACTCGCCCCCTCTTCCTCCCCCAACCTCAACCCCGCCGCCACGGCAGGTCCGCATGCCCCCCGCCATCACCGGCCTCGTACTCACCTACAACGGCGAACGCCTGCTCGACAGGTGCCTGGCCTCGCTGTCCTTCTGCGACAAGGTCCTGGTGGTCGATTCCTTCAGCACCGACCGCACCGTGGACATGGCCCGCGCGGCCGGGGCAGAGGTCATCCAGCGCGCATGGGAAGGCCCCGGCCCGCAGTTCCGCCACGCCCTGTCCGTCATCGACACCGAATGGGTGTTCAGCCTGGACCAGGACGAAATCTGCACCGAAGAACTGCGTGAAAGCGTGCTGGCCGCCGTGCGGGCGCAGGTGCGCGGGGGCGACGGCAGCCACGGGACCCACGCACGCCGGGCAGGCTATTGGGTGCCCCGCCGCTCGTGGTACTTCGACCGGTTCATGAAGCACAGCGGCTGGTACCCGGACTACCTGCTGCGCCTGTTCCGGCCCGAAAAGATGGACGTGCACGTCTCGGGCGCGCACTACTCGTTCCACCCCAAGGGCGAAACCGGCCGCCTGCGCGGCGACATCCTGCACTACCCGTACGACAGCTTCCGCCAGCACCTGGACAAGATCAACTCCTACGCCCAGCAGGGCGCGGACGACCTGCGCGCCAAGGACCGCCAGGGCGGCGTGGCCGTGGCCACGGCGCACGGCCTGGCCCGGTTCCTGAAACTGTACGTGGTCAAGCTGGGCTTTCTGGACGGGCGGGCGGGCTACATCAACGCGGCGCACGGGGCGTTCTACGCCTTCCTGAAGTACATCCGGGTCCGCGAGGGCGATTGGGGCGCGCCCTTCGACCACCACTAAGACACATCTACGACTTCACCACGGGCGGGCACTGCGGCGAGCGCGCCACCATCCCCGCCAGCGAACCCGAATTTACGACGACGCAACACCAAACCACCACACCGAGGGACGGACATGAGCGAACTCCGCTACAAGCGCGTGCTGCTGAAACTCAGCGGCGAAGCCCTGGCGGGCGAAAACAAGTTCGGTATTGACCCCCAGACTGTTTCGAAGATATGCGAGGAAATCGCCGAGGTTGTCGACATGGGCCTGCAGGTGGCGCTTGTCATCGGCGGCGGCAACATCTTCCGCGGCCTCTCCTCGTCCGCCAAGGGCATGGACCGCTCATCGGCCGACTACATGGGCATGCTGGCCACGGTGCTCAACGCCCTGGCCGTGCAGGACGCCCTGGAAAAGATCGGCCATCCCACGCGGGTGCTTTCGGCCATCACCATGCAGGAAGTCTGCGAGCCCTACATCCGCCGCCGGGCCGACAGGCACCTGGAAAAGGGCCGCGTGGTCATCTGCGCGGCGGGCACCGGCAACCCCTACTTCACCACCGACACGGCGGCCGCGCTGCGCGGCATGGAACTGAAGTGCCAGGCCATCATCAAGGCCACCAAGGTCGACGGCGTCTACGACAAGGACCCCATGAAGCATGACGACGCCGTGATGTTCCGCAGCCTCGGCTATGTCGAAACGCTCCAGCGCAAGCTCGGCGTTATGGACTCCACAGCCATCACCCTGGCCATGGAGAACAACGTGCCCATCATCGTCTGCAACATGTTCAAGGGCAGCATCAAGCGCGTGGTCATGGGCGAAGACGTCGGAACCATCGTACACGGAGGCTAACCCCCTATGGATATGGACACCATTCTTCTCGACGCCGAAGAGCGCATGGAAAAGGCCATCGGCTCCCTGGACCGCGAATTCGCCAAGCTGCGCACCGGCCGGGCCTCCACCTCGCTGGTGGACAACATCAAGGTGGACTATTACGGCACGCCCACGCCCATCAACCAGCTGGCGTCCGTCAGCGTGCCCGACAGCCGCACCCTGACCATCCAGCCGTGGGACCGTTCCGCGTTCGCGCTGGTGGAAAAGGCCATCATGAAGTCGGACCTGGGGCTGAACCCGGTCAACGACGGCAAGATCATCCGCATCTCCATCCCGCCGCTGACCGAGGAACGCCGCAAGGACCTCGTGAAGGTGGCCCGCAAGTACACCGAAGAGGCCAAGGTGGCCGTGCGCAACGTGCGCCGCGACGCCAACGACGCCCTGAAGAAGCTGGAAAAGGCCAAAGAGGTGTCCGAGGACGACGTGCGCAAGGCCACCGACGACGTGCAGAAACTTACCGACCGCTTCGTTGCCAAGTCGGACGAGAAGTGCACGGCCAAGGAAAAGGAAATCATGGAACTTTAGGGGGGCTGCCCCCAGCCGCACCGGCACGAATGACCGAGCGGCCAATGATTCCACATGGCCGGTCGCGCCCGCAGCAGTCCCGCCCCGCGCACGCGGATGCACGGACGGGCGGGCGGGACCGGCCATGGCGCATATGACGCGGACGCAACGCCCGCGCACCAGAGGCTTATCGTGAACAACGCCCCCACGGCAGGCTCCGCCCTGCCGGACACTCTCTCGCCGGACACGTCGTCACCGGACACGCTGCCCCGCCACGTGGCCGTCATCATGGACGGCAACGGACGCTGGGCCACCCAACGCGGCCTTTCGCGCAGCGACGGCCACCGCGCGGGCACCGAGGCGGCCCGGGCCATCGTCACCGAATGCCGCACCCTGGGCATCCCCCACCTGACCATGTACACCTTCTCCAAGGAGAACTGGGGCCGCCCCGGCGCCGAGGTGAAGTTTCTGTTCGATCTACTGGTGGAATTCCTGCGCGAGGAGTTGCCCAACCTCATCAAGCGCGACATCCGGCTTTCGGTGTTCGGCCAGCTGGCCGACCTGCCGCTGGCTGCGCGCAAGGCGCTGGAGCACGCCATCGGCCGCACCGCCGCCTGCTCCGCCATGCGCCTGAACCTGGCGCTCAACTACTCCGCCCGCGACGAAATCCTCATGGCCTGCCGCGCCCTGGCCGCCGAAGGCTTCGCGCCCGAGGCCATCACCGAGGAAGCCTTCGCCGCCCGGCTGTGGACCGCCGGGCAGCCCGATCCGGACCTGGTCATCCGCACCAGCGGCGAGGTGCGCATCAGCAATTTCCTGCTCTACCAGAGCGCCTACAGCGAATTCCACTTCACCGACACCCTCTGGCCAGACTTCACCCCCGAGCATTTCCGCGCCGCCCTGCGCGACTACGCCAGGCGGCAGCGCCGCTTCGGCAAAACGGAGGCAACCCCCGCGTGACCCCGGCATCCCCGCATTTCCAACGCGTCGTCACCGGCACGGCCCTGGCCGCCCTGCTCACCGTGGGCCTCGCCATCGGCGGCTGGGTGCTGCTGATTATGGTGGTGGCCGTGGCCAGCCTGGCACTGCTGGAATTCTACACCATGTTCTGGCCCGGCAACGCCCGCCTGCCCCTGAAGGCCGCAGGCATGGCCCTTGGCGCGGCCGTGCTGGCCGCAGGGCACATGGACCGCCCCTGGATGGTGCTGGGCTGCGTCGCCGCCGCCTTCCTGGTGGGCGCGGTGGGCTTTCTGCTCACCTGGGGCAGCGGCGACGACGACTGCCGCTTCACCGAAGGCCAGGTGCTGGCCAGCGGCATCCTGTACGTGCCCGTGCTGCTGCTGCCCGCCCTGCACTTCAACCGCTGGGAACAGCTGGTGGTCGTGCTGGCCGCCGTCATCTCCGACACCGGCGCCTATTTCATCGGCACCTGGTTCGGCAAGGCCCGCATCTGGCCGCGCGTCAGCCCCAAGAAAAGCTGGGCGGGCAGCCTTGGCGGCTTCGTGCTGTGCGTGGCCGCCTGCACCGGCGTGGGCATGGCCGCAGGCACCGCCCCGTGGTGGGCCTTTGTCCTGCTGGGCGGCCTGCTGAACGTGGCCTCGCAGCTTGGCGACTTCTTCGAATCCGCCCTCAAGCGCACCCTCGGCGTCAAGGACTCCGGCGCGCTCCTGCCCGGACACGGCGGCCTGCTCGACCGCATCGACAGCCTGCTCTTCGTCGTGCCCGCCTATGCCGCCCTGGATTCGGTGTTTCCGTTCTTTTAACTGGACATGACCGGGGGAAGGGGGCGTCTCCTGCCCCCGGGACAGTTCCAGCCATGCCACAACTCACATAGTTTACACCCCATGCAACGACACGAGACACTCGACCTGGAAGATTTCGAGGCCCTGCTGCACCGGGCGGCGGCCATGATCGCGGACCGGGTGGAGCGCATCGGCCCGCGCGCCGAGGGTCCGGTGGTGCATCCGGCCACGTTCGACGAACTGGCGGCGCTGATTCCCTCCGACTGGCCCGAACACGGCGCGGGCGCGGACGCGGTGCTGGACGAGGTGGCGCACTGCATCGAACCGTACGCCACGCGCATCGGACACCCGCGCTTTCTGGCCTGGATCACCACCAGCCCGGCCCCGGCGGGCACGCTGGGCGACATCGTATGCACGGGGCTGAACCAGGCGCCGCTGTCGTTCAAGGGCGGCCCGGCGGCCACGGTGCTGGAGCACGTGGTCATCGGCTGGCTGGCCCGGCTGTTCGGCCTGCCGAAAGCGGCTGGTGGCGGGCTGGACGGCCCGGGCGGCACCATCGTGTCCGGCGGCACCATGGCCAACCTGATGGGGCTGACCGTGGCCCGCCACGCGCACTTTCCGGAAGCGGCCGTCAAGGGACTCGCGGGCCTCGGGCGCACGCCGGTGCTGTATGTCTCGGACCAGGGGCACATGTCCATCGAACGTTCGGCGGTGCTGCTGGGCCTGGGTGCAGACAACGTGCGCGCGGTGCCCTCCGGGGCGGACAACCGCATGGACGTGGCGGCCCTGCGCGCGGCCATCGCGGCGGACAGGCTGGCGGGGCTGGCCCCGTTCTGCGTGGTGGCCCAGGCGGGCTCGGTGACTACCGGCGCGGTGGACCCGCTGCCGGACATCGCCGACGTGTGTGCGGCCGAGGGGTTGTGGTTCCACGTGGACGCGGCCTACGGCGGCGCGGCCATGCTGACAGACGAAGGCCGCGCCCTGCTGGCGGGCGTGGAACGGGCGGACTCCATCTGCGTGGACCCGCACAAGTGGTTCTTCATCCCCCTGGAATGCGGGGTGACCCTGTTCCGCAGCAAGGCGCAACAGATCGCCACATTCCGGGCCCGCGCCTCGTACCTGGGCGAGGAAAACCCGCACGACCTCAAGAACACCACGTTCATCCTCAGCCGCGCCAACCGCGCCCTGAAGGTGTGGTTCGCCTTCCGCACCTACGGCCGCGACCGGCTGCGGCGCATCGTGGCCCGCAACATGGAACTGGCCCGGCAATTCCGCGACCTGTGCGCCGCCTCGCCGGAATGGCGGATGCTGGCCCCGGTGCAACTGTCCATCGCCTGCGCGCGCTATGTGCCGCAGGGGGACGGCTGGACCGAGGAACAGGTGGACCGCTTGCAGGTGCGCCTGCTGGAACGGCTGGAGGCGTCGGGCGAAGGATTCCTGACCCCGGCCATGGTGCGCGGCCGGGCCGGGGTGCGCCTGTGCGTGGCCAACCATCGCACGTCCGGGGCCGACATCCGCCTGCTGTTCGACCTCATGACCGCGCTCGGCCGCGAACTGGCGGCGCAGGGGCCCCAAGGCCCCCAGGCTCCGCAGACCCCGCAGGTTTAGACCCGCCCTTGCACGGCGGAAAGGGAAGGACACGGGCATGATCCGCTACATCTCGCGCATGCCGGACCGGGCCTGGGAAGACGCCCGGCCGCGCACGGTGGCCCTGCTGGGCAGCACCGGCTCCATCGGCACCAGCGCGCTGAAGGTCGTCGAGGCCCACCCCGGCCTGTTCCGGGTGGCCGCGCTGGCCGGGGCGCGCAACGTGCGCCTGCTGGCGGAGCAGGCCGCCCGCCACCGGCCGCCGCACCTCGGCGTGCTGGACGAGGCGGGCGCGGCGCAACTGCGCGCGCTGCTGCCCGCCGGATACGCGCCGGATATTCACGTGGGGCCGGAAGGGTACGCCGCGCTGGCCGCCCTGCCGGACGCCTCCACGGTGCTCTCGGCCCAGGTGGGCGCGGCCGGGCTGCGCGCCACGCTGGCCGCCGCGCGGGCGGGCAAGGTGATCTGCCTGGCCAACAAGGAATCACTGGTGCTGGCGGGGGCGCTCATCAGGCAAATTTGCGCGGAGACGGGCGCGGTGGTGCTGCCCGTGGATTCCGAGCACAACGCCGTGTTCCAGGCCCTGCGCGTGCACGATACCTTGCGGGACGGGGCACGCGCGCCCGATGCCGTGCGGCGGATCATCCTCACCGCGTCGGGCGGCCCGTTCCGGGGGCGCGACCGGGCCTTCCTGTCCACGGTCACCCGCGAGCAGGCCCTGAACCATCCCAACTGGTCCATGGGCGCAAAGATCACCATCGATTCCGCGACGCTGATGAACAAGGGGCTGGAGGTCATCGAGGCATACCACCTGTACGGCGTGGCCCCGGACGACATCGAGGTGGTGGTGCACCCGCAGTCCATCGTGCATTCGCTGGTGGAATACGCCGACGGCTCGCAGATCGCCCACCTGGGCACGCCGGACATGCGCATCGCCATCGCCTACTGCATGGCCTGGCCGCGCTGCGTGGACACCGGGGTGGCCCCGCTGGACCTGGTGCGGTCGGGCTGCTTGACCTTCGAGACCCCCGACTTATCCTCTTTCCCGTGTCTTGCGCTGGCGCGGCGCGTTCTTGCGAGCGAGGCGCGCACCCCCGGCGGCGCTGGCCTGCCCGTGGTGCTCAACGCCGCCAACGAGGAGGCGGTGGAGCTTTTCCTGCACGGGCGCATCGGTTTCATGGACATTCCCGCGCTCATCGAACGGGCGCTGGACGCCCACCAAACCGAATCGGCAGACGCCGAAACGGCAGGCGCGGAAACGACAGACGCGGAGCCGCCAGACGCAGAGCCGACGGATCAGGCGAATACCGACGGATACATGCCGATGCACGACATCGACCACATAGAGGCGCTCGACGCCGCAACCCGCCGCCGCGTGCGCCTCTGGGCCAACGCGGCAGGCACGCAAGGAACGGGCAACGCATGAGCAGCTTTCTTTCGGTCCTTCTGGTCCTCGGGGGCCTGATCTTCTTCCACGAGCTGGGGCACTTCCTGGTGGCCCGGCTGTTCGGCATCGGCGTGCAGACCTTTTCGCTGGGCTTCGGCCCGCGCCTGTTCGGCTGGCGCGGCGGCCAGACCGACTACCGGCTGTCGCTGGTGCCGCTGGGCGGCTACGTGTCGCTGGTGGGCGAAAGCGAGGACGCCGAACTGCCCGAAGGCTTCCAGAAGCGGCACAGCTTCACCCTGCGCCCGGCGTGGCAGCGGCTGCTGGTCATCGCGGCCGGGCCGGTGTTCAACCTGCTGCTGGCGTGGTTCATCTACTGGGGGCTGTTCTGGGCCCAGGGGCAGTTCCAACTGGCCCCGGAAGTGGGCCGGGTGCAGCCGGAAAGCCCGGCCGCCATCGCGGGCGTGGCCCCCGGCGACCGCATCGTGTCCATCGGCGGCAGGCAGGTGCAATGGTGGGACGACGTGGCCGGGTCCATCGTGGCCAGCGAGGGCCGCGAACTGGCCATCGCCATCGACCGCAACGGCACGGCCCTGACCCTGAACGTGCAGCCCGAGGTGCGCACCCGCAAGACCATCTTCGGCGAGGACGAGCGCACCTGGCTCATCGGCATCCAGGCTTCGGGCCGCACCGTGTCCGTGCCGCTGGACGGCTCATCGGCCATGAAGGCCGGGCTGGACCAGACCTGGCGGATGATCGTCATCACCGGCCAGAGCGTGCAGAAGATCTTCGAGCGGGTGGTGCCGCTGGATTCCGTGGGCGGGCCCATCATGATCGCCCAGATGGTCAGCGAGCAGTCGCGCCAGGGGCTGGACAGCGTGCTGGCCCTCACCGCGCTGATCAGCATCAACCTGGGCCTCCTGAACCTGCTGCCCGTGCCGGTGCTGGACGGCGGGCACATCATCTTCCTGACCATGGAAATGGTCATGCGCCGCCCGGTCAACGCCCGCCTGCGCGAGGTGACCACCCGCATCGGCCTGGCCTTCCTGCTGGCCCTGATGCTGCTGGCCACCTACAACGACATCGTGCGGAACCTGCAATGACCCAGATGACCCCGGCAACGGGGCTGGCTGAAACGACGGGGGCCATCACCCTGGCCCTGAACGCGGCGGAATCGCGTGTGCAGGCCGCCGCCCTGCGCGACGGCGAAACCCTGTTCGCCCAAGAGTGGCACGTGCCCTCGCAAGGCACGGAACTGCTGGCCCCGGCCCTGGCCGACGCCTTCGAGCGGATGCGCCTTTCGCTGCGCGACGTGCGGCGCATCGCCTGCGTGCAGGGCCCCGGCAGCTTCACCGGGCTGCGCCTGGCGCTGTCCACGGCGGCGGGCATGGCCCGCGCGCTGGGCGCGCGGCAGGCGGGGCTGTCCTACACGCAGTTGCTGGCCTGCGGGCCGCTGCTGCCGCGCGGCGCGGTGCTGTGGGTGCTGACCCACGCCCGGCGCGGGCTGGTGCACATGCAAGCCTTCCGCATGCCCGGCGAGACGGCGGACGCGGCCGATCTGACGGACATCGCCAGCGCCGCGCCCTCCCCCCTGCCCGAAGCCCTGACCCCGGTGGAGGCGGCGATGCTTGACGCCGCCGTGGCCCGGATGGCGGCGTTCCAGTCAGGCACAGGGAATCCTGCGGCAGGATCAGATAACGCCGCCCCCCCGGTATACCTGATGGGCAGCGGAGCCACCCGCAACCGGGCCGCCCTGGCTCCGGCCCTGGCCGCGCTGCTGCCGGGGGCGCGCTTCCTGCCCGCCCGGTTCGACCACCCGGCCCCCGCCCTGCTGCTGCCCCTGGCCGCCACGGCCGCCTACGGCCCCGGCGACGTGCAGCCGCTGTACGTGCGCCCCTGCGACGCCGAGGAAAACCTGCCCGCCCTTGCCGCCGCGCGCGGCATGGACCCGGACCAGGCCCGGCGCGAACTGGCCCGCCTGACCTCCGCCCCCCTGGCCGACGCCACCCTGACCGGCGCACCCTGACCGGCGCCTAGTCCGCCCCGGCCTTTCTCCGGCCCCGTACCGGTCCCTTCCCCGCCCCCGCGGTGTACGCCGCGCCCCCCGGCCTAAAGCCCTCCGCCCACCCGCCGATAAGGTTCACGAGGGGTTGTTTCCAAATCAGGATTTTCGTTCGTTGGCAAGGAAAACGAGCCTGCCATGAGGGAGTATGCCTCTCTCGTTAGGTGAGCCTGCGAACCTTACGGGAGAGGACCGCAGCGCGCTCTTATCGTATTCGGCTGACATGGCAGGCGAAGTTTGACGATGCCAACGGGCGAAAGGACGATTTAGAAACTGCCCCTCGGGAGCAGGCGGCCCACTCTGGCACCAGCCTTGCAGCCCCACAGCGGGAGACCCCCATCGGGAAATTTCTTCCGGCGAAGAGGTGCATCATGGTTGAACTGGCATCCGGCGGCGTATACTTTTCCGGGCTCGGCAACGGCACGGACTTCTCCAAGGTCATCGACCAGTTGAAGTCCATCGAGCAGATCCCGCAGAAGCGCCTTGCCCTGTGGAAGGCCGACTGGCAGCGGCGTCAGGACGCCTTCGGCGAGTTGCGCACGGAAATCGCCTCGCTGAAGGACATCGTGGATTCCATGAACACCATGGAAAAATTCCTGGTGAAGACGCCGTCCAGTTCCAACGAGACCGTGGCCAGCGCCACCACCGATTCCAGCGTGCTCGAAGGCACCTACAAGATCGAGGTGGGGCAACTGGCCTCCAGTGCCATCTGGACCTACAACACCGCCTTCGCCGCCAAGAACACCAAGGTCAACGACTCCGGCAGCGACCAGCAGTTCGTCTACACTTACATGGGCAAGACCCGTTCGATCACCGTGCCCAGCGGCACCACCATCGAAGGGCTCAAGAACATGATCAACAACGACCCCCAGAATCCCGGGGTCAAGGCCATGCTGGTGCAGAACGGCACCGGCTACACCTTCCAGTTCCGGGGCATGGACCTGGGGGCCAACGCCACGCTGTCCGTGGGCTCGGGCACCACCGTCAGCGGGCTGTCCGGCGATGCCGCCAACTGGACGGTGCAGGCCAACCAGAACGCCCAGTACCGGGTCAACGGCTGGCCCGCCACCACCTGGCTGGAATCCATGTCCAACACGCTGACCGGCGCCGTGGAGGGCATGAACATCACCCTGCGGGACGTGGGCACCTCGCAGATTTCCGTGGTCACCGACATCGAGAAGATCAAGGAAAACATCTTCGGCTTCGTCGCCGCCATGAACGCCGTGCGGACGAAGATCAAGGAACTGACCGCCGTCAACAGTTCCAAGGAGGTGGACAAGCCCGACGACGCCTCGTCGCTGTATTCCATGCAGAAGGGCTCCATTCTTACCGGCAACTACGGCGTGCAACTGTTGGCCACCCAGCTCAAGACGGCCACGGCGGACAAGGCGGCGGGCTTCGAATACCAGTACCAGGACGGCAATATCCTGCGCGGCGACTTCTTTTCGTCGCTGTCGCAGATCGGCATCCTGACCGTTGCCGACACCAACAGCCCCAACGCCGGATTGCTGGAAGTCTTTGAAGAGGAACGCGAACACGACCTGCCCTCGCTGGACAAGGCCCTGCGCGAAAACCCCGAGGCCGTGGCGGAACTGTTCGCCGCCAGCGGGCTGCCCCAGTCCGACTCGTCCGACTTCAGCTACTACTCGCACGTCAAGGGCGTGTCCAAGGCGGGCATCTACGACGTGACCTACGACGTGGACGCCTCGGGCAACATCGTCAACGCCTTCATCGGCGGCAAGCGCGCCAACGTGGACAACGTGAACAAGCAGATCACCGCCATGGAAGGCGACGCCCGGGGCCTGGCGCTGCAGATCGACAACCTTTCGCCGGGCAGCTACTCGAGCCGCATACGCATCAAGGAAGGCAAGCTCGGCGGCCTCGGCGACCAGCTTGGAGACATGCTGGGCAGCGACGGCGCTCTGAAGATCCTGGAGGACAACTACCAGGACATCATGGACGACATACAGAAGAAGATCGACAAGGAAGTGGACCGCGTCACCCAGTGGGAACGGCGCGAACGGCTGCGCTACTCGCGGCTGGAGGCCACCCTGGCCCGCTACGACGCCCTCGGCAAGTCGGTGGAAAGCCAGATCAAGTCGCTGTCCTCGTCGTCGTCTTCGTAACGCGGGCACCCCGGGAATATGGCCCGGGCGACCCGGCCGGACGACCCGGCCGGACGACCCAAGCCCGGCCGCGCAACAGACGCCGCCCCCCGCCCCGGCGCGGGGATCGACCACCACCCGCGGCACACTCACCGCACCGGCACGCGGGCGCATACATCGGGAGAATGCAATGCAGAAGGCTGCACACGCCTACTTACAGACCCAGGTCACCACGACCACCCAGGGCGAACTGTTGCTCCTGCTGTATGACGGGGCCATCAAGTTCCTGACCCAGGCCAAGGAGAAGATCGCCGAACGCGACTACGCGGCCAAGGGCATCCTGATCTCCAAGGCCCTGGACATCGTCAACGAGTTGGACGCCAGCCTGAATATGGAAAAGGGCGGCGAACTGGCGCAGAACCTGCACAAGCTGTACTTCTACTGCTCCACCCGCCTGCTCAACGCCAACCTCAAGATGGATGTGGCGTTCATCGACGAGGTGGTCAAGATTCTGTCCGGCCTGCGCGGCGCCTACGGCCAGATCGTCAACACCCCCGAGGCCATGGCCATCGGGGCCAGCATGGCGGCCAACCGCGCGCCCGCCAACGCCGCGCCCTCGCGCGCGCCGCTGCCCGCCGCGCAGATGCCGCCGCTGGGCAGGCCCGCGCAGTTCGGCCGCGCCCACGCCCAGGCGTACGGCCAGCAGGCCCCGGCGGGCGAGGCCGCGCCGCAGGCGGCAGCCGATGCCCCCGTCCAGCCCGTGGAGGCCGCGCCAGCCGCCCCGCAGGAGGTGTCCGCGCAGGCGGCGCCCATGCAATCCACGGCACCGGCACCAGCGGGCGCGCCCGCGAATGCCCAGACCGAGCCCCAGGCCGACGCCCAGGCCAATGCCGACGGCCAGCCGGTGAAGGGCTTCGCCCCCAGCCGCATGGCCGCGGCCAGCCTGTACCGCAAGTTCGCGCAAGGCTAGCGGCCCGGCGGAACATTTCCCGCAACACGCCCCGCTCCCGTTACGCAACGGCGGGCGGGGCGAACCCTTCCCATGCCCGCCCCGCTGGGCTAGAACACGGCCCATGGTCACCGCCGCACCCCACGCCCCCGCGCCGGGCCATTCCGGCCCGCAGCCCGGCGTCACGCAACGCCGGGTGTTGCACGTGGTCCCTTCGCTGGGGCTCGGCGGCACCGAAAAGGTCATGCAACTGCTGCTGACCCGGCTGGACCCCGCCCGCTTCCACCGCGCGGTGTGGAGCCCGTCGGACGGCCCCCGCGCCGCCCTCCTGCGCGAGGCGGGAGTGACCACCTTCATCGGCGGCGACCTGGGGGGCGTGGCCGCGCGCCACCTTCCCCACATCGTGCACGTGCACCGCGCGGGCTGGCCCCAGCCGGAACTGCTGCGCCCCCTGCGCACGGCCTTCCGCCAGGCGTCCGCCGCCACGCATCCTCCCGGCACGGGCGCTGTCGCGCCCCGGCGTCTGCCCGCCATCGTGGAAACCAACGTCTTCGGACGGCACGACCCTTCCCCGTCGGGCCGGTTCATCGACGTCACCCTGTTCGTCTCCCGCTTCTGCGCCGAACGCTTCGCCCGCGTGCAGGGCATCCCCGCGGTGCCCCCGCGCTGGCGGGTGCTGTACAATCCCGTGGACACGGTGCTGTTCGCCCGGCTGACCCCGGACCCGGCGGACCCCGCCGCGCGCGACTACTCCCGCCCGGTGCTGGGCCGCCTGTCCCGTCCGGACCCCGGCAAGTGGTCGTCGCTGGCCCTGCACATCCTGCCCGTGCTGCGCCGCGAGATGCCCGGCTTCCGCTATGACGTCATCGGCGGCACCCCGGATGCGGAACGCTACGTGCGCGAGCACGGCCTTGCGGACAACGTGCGCTTTCTGCCGCCGGTGCGCGACGACGCGGAACTGGCCGGATTTTTCAACGAACTTTCCCTGCTGGCCCACGCCAACGACACCGGCGAGAGCTTCGGCCTGGCCATCGCGGAGGCCATGGCCGCCGGGCTGCCCGTGGTCACCCATCCCTGCCCCGGCCTGCGCGACAACGCCCAACTGGAACTGGTGGAGCACGGCGTCACCGGGCTGGTGGCCGACACGGTGGAGGACTACGCCCAGGCGGTGCTGCATCTGCTGCGTCACCCGGAGACGGCCCGGCGCATGGGCGAGGCCGGGCGGCGCAAGGCCGCCGCGCTGTTCGACGCCGACGCCCAGGCCCGCGCGCTGGAAGCGCTGTACGACGAATTGTGCCCGCCGGAACTGGCGGCGGGGGAGGCTTCATGAGCGACGCGCCCGCTACCTCCTCGCCCGCCATGTCCCCGCCGGACGCCGCCGACGCCCTGCTGGCGGCCTACACCCGCGCGGTGTTGGGGTTCCGGTTGGGCGGCGCGGATACGCCGCCCACGGCGGATGCCCCGGACGCGGCGTCCATCAAGCAGGTGGTGAAAAAAACGGTGCGCCTGGCCACGCGCAGCGGGCGCCCCCACCTGGTGCTGCTGGGCGCCGGCGACGGCAGCCTGCCCGACGCCCTGGCGGATGTACTGGCCGCCATGGGGGAGGGACCGAACGCCCCGCCCCGCCTGACCCTGTGCGACCTCGCACCGGACGGGGTGCGCGCGGCGCTGGCCACCGGCCGCCTGAAGGATTTCACGCCGCCGCGCCCCACCCCCACGGCCCCGCGCCTGCTGGCCGACACCTCGCCGTGGGCGCTGCTGCTGTTGCTGCGGGCCACCGGCATCGCGCCGGAAACCGCCACCCTGTTCCCCAACCCGTTCCTGCCCGGACCGGAGGCCGAAGCCCTGCACCGCTGGCGGCGGCTGTTCGCCGCATGCGTGCCCGTGGACCTGCCCCCGGCGCGGGAGGATGGCGACCGGGACGTCCACGCCGCGTCCCGCCCCGATCTTGGCGTGGGGGCCATCCTGCACCCGGACGAGCCGGACCTGCCCGCATTCTTCGCCCAGGTTCCCGCCTGGGTGCGCGAAATGGCCGTGGTCTGGGACGGCGCGCCGCCCGGCTTCGACCCGGCGGCCCTGTGCCCCGTGCCGCTGCGCCAGGCGGTGCGGCCGCTGGGGGGCGACTTTTCCGCCCAGCGCAACGCCATGCTGGAACTGCTGTCCGCCGGATGGTGCCTGTATCTGGACGCCGACGAACGCCTGCCCACCCGCGCGTGGGCGCTGCTGCCGCGCCTGATGGCCGCGCCCGAAGCCGGGGCGTGGCTGTTTCCGCGCGCCACGGCCTATCCCGACGCGGACCACCTGCGCGTGGGTTACGGCCTGTGGCCCGACGTGCAGTTGCGGCTGTTCCGCCGCGTGCCGGGGGTTCGCTTCCAAGGCGCGGTGCACGAGCGGGTGGTGGGGGTGCGCGGCCACACCTGCCTGCTGGCCGATGCCTGGATCGACCACCTGAGCTGGACCGCCAAGGACCGGGACGTGCTGGCCGAACGCCTGCGGGTGTTCGACGCGGCGGGCGGGCAGCACCGGCTCAGCGCGGAGTACCCCGCCCTGCCCCGCCGCCTGTTCGCTGCGGCCGGACTGATGCCCGGCGGCGGGGAACTCCTCCATCCGGCCCTGCGTCTGCCCCTGTCCCCCTGACGCCGGGCTAAGGCGGCAGCGCCGGACCACATCACCCGTTCGTGGCGCGATACGGTGCGCGGGACCGCCCACCTTGATTTGCGCTGCCCGATGCCCTACACTGGGCATATGCAAGGAAGCAAAGGATTTCCCATGATTATACGCTGCCCGGAATGCCAGTTCGAGCGGAGCATCGACAGCAGCAAGATTCCGTCCTCGGCCGCCATCGCCACCTGTCCCAAGTGCCGTCACCGGTTCCGCTTTCGCGCCCTCGCGCCCGACGAGGCCCCCGACGCCGCCCGACAGGGGGGTACAGACGCATCGTCCCGTGCGGCTCCCGCCGGACAGGACGACGCCGCGCCCGGCATGGCGCGGGACGAGGACGACGGCCTGCCCGCCGCGTTCCGCCGCCCCTCCGCACCTCCGGCGACTTCCGTACATGGCGCACATGACGCACATGGCGCGCCCGGCGCACCCAGCGCAGAAGACGAGTACACGGGCGAGGACGACCACGTGGGCGAACCCCGCCCCGTGTCCGGCGCGACCCATGCGACCCATGCGCCCCGTGCGCCCCATGCCTCCGGTACGGAAGCTCCCGATACGGAAACGCCCGGCCCCGATGCGGACGCGCCCCGCGCCCCCGCCCCGCCCCATGGGCACACCGACCTTTCCCGCCCCGGCGACGACCCGCTGCCCCCCGGCGCGGTGATCCCCGGCCGTGGCAACGCCCCGGCCCGCGACGACGACCAGTACGGGCATGATAGGCATGACGGGCACGACGCCCCCGCCGACGGCCAGCGCCGCCCCGGCTCGCCGCGCGACATCTGGGACGCCGTGGCCTCGGTGGGCGACCGCTGGCGCAAGCAGTCCGGGTCCAAGGCCCGTCCCGGCGGCGGGCGGCAGGCCGACGACCACGACGCCGACGGCGGGCATGGCGGCAGGCAGGATCCCGACGGCCATGGCGGCCCCTTTCCCCCGCGCGACGGCCAGCGCCCCGACGAACGGGACGCCTCCCCGCCGCCGTGGGCCGCGTCCGCCCGCAGCGAGGTGCCGTGGGAAAACCTGGACCGCCTGGGCTTCTTCCCCGGCCTGTACCAGACCATCCTGCGGGTCATGCTGGCGGCGCCCCGCTTCTTCTCCGGGGTGCGCTCCACGGGTTCGCTGAAGCGGCCGGTGACGTTCTACCTGCTCATCGGCATCTTCCAGGCGCTCACCGAACGGCTGTGGTACCTCATGAGCATGCGCGCCTTCGGCGGCGTCATCGAGGACCCGCAGTTGCAGGCCTGGATGGGCAGCGTCACCCACGACATGAGCCTGCCCATGACCCTGCTGCTCTCGCCGTTCACCCTGCTGCTGCAACTGGCCGTGCTGTCGGGCCTGTACCACTTCATGATCCGGCTGGTGGAGCCGCGCGCGGCCGACCTGCCCACCACGGTGCGGGTCATCTCGTACAGCGCGGCGCCCACGGTGCTCAGCGTGGTGCCGCTGGTGGGGCCGGTGGTGGGATCGCTGTGGTTCGTGGTATGTACCTTCGTAGGGGTGAAGTACGCGCACCGGCTGCCCTGGTCGCGCACGGCGCTGGCCATCGGGCCTCTGCTGGGGCTGGGCTTCGCGCTGACGGTGCAGTTGCTGCGCATGTTCATGTCCTCCGCGCCCATGTAAGGGGACATGCGGGCGGGGAGTCCGGCCGGGACAACCGGGGAGGCGGCCATGTTCAGGAAACTGCGCGCCCTGTGGAACGAACTGCGCGAACGGCGCAGGCATTCCCGCGAGATAGCGCCGCGCACCATCCGCGACCTGGCCGCCGAACTGCGCGAACTGGCTGAGATCGCCGAACGGGTGGCCCCCGTGGATGCCGAGACGCTGGTGCGCCTGCGGCGCATCCGCCACGAGATGAACGACCTGATGGACCTTACCCGCCGCCCGGAATTCCACCGCATCCCCGCCCAGCGCAGGCTGGACCTGCACAACGGCATCCAGCGCACCCGCGAGCAGATACTGGAATCGGCTCAGGCCGCGCCCACGCCCACCCCGCGCCTGCAATAGGCGGCCTTCGCCCCGGCCGGTCCTGCCCGGCACGCGCCCCGCGCATTCCCGGCATCCCCCGGCACCATTCTTGCTTCGGCATGTCCACATCCGTCCGCGCGACGGCTTTCCGACATCACCGTCCGTGCGCCCGCCGCCATGGCGGCCCGTGGCCCACGGTCATCCCCGGAGCGTTGTCCATGTCCTTCTCGCCCTGCCCGGCCAAACCCGCCGCCCCCGGCAGCCGTTCCGGCCGGCGCGCCCGCCCCGCCGCGCGCCTTCCGCTGTTCCTGCTGTTCCTGCTGCTTCTGCCGCTGGCCGCCTCCTGTTCGGGGCCGCCCAAGGCCGGGGTGTACCTCGACCTTGGCAGCCAGCCCATCTTCTACATGGACGACTGGGTGCGGCGCGGCAATCCGCAGGTCAGCGTGCGGCCCGTCACCCCGCCCGACCGGCAGCTGACCGCGCTGTTCGTGCCCTTCCGGGTCACCCAGCAGATGGAGAAGCCCAGCGTGACGGGCCTCGAGGTGTCGCGCCAGATATGGCAGACGTGGCTGTCGGAAAAGGTCTTTCCGGTCATCGAGTTCGCGGAGAACGCCACCCCCTACCGCCGCGACCTGGCCATGCAGATGGCCGCCCTGCGCGGGGCGCAACTGCTCATCGGCGGGTACGTCACCCACTACGTCAACGGCGGCACCTCCGGCGATTCCAAGCTGTCGGTGTCGCTGGAGATATGGGACGTGAACACCGGCCAGATGATCTGGGCCATGGGCCACGCCGGGGTCATGGAACACCAGTTCGCCAACGATTTCATCCTGTTCTCCGCCAAGGCCCGCATGCCCAGCGACCCCATGTGGGCCATCACCCAGACCGTTTCGTGGGACATGGCGCAGGAGGTCAAGCTGTGGATCAACCCGCCCGCGCCCAAGGGGCTGTCCAAGGAGCCCGCCTTCTAGGGGCTGTTTCTAACTTGTCCTTTCGCCCGTTGGCGTCCGACCCGAAGGGCGCGAAGCGTGCCCGTTAAGCGAGCTTGCGAGCTTTACGGGCATCGTGCGCAGAGCGGTCAAACTTCGCCTGCCATGGCTCTGCTGTCCTTATCCGTAAGGTTCGCTTCGCTCACCAACGGCTAAGGCTCGGTCGAATACGATAAGAGTATGCGTTGCGGTCGCCATCCGTAAGGCTCGCAAGCTCGCCTAACGGCTGCCGCGCTCTGCGGTCCTCATCCGTAAGACTCGCGCTGCGCGCTCGCCTAACGGCTGAGGCACTCCCTCATGGCAGGCTCGTTTTCCTTGCCAACGAACGAAAATCCTAAGTTAGAAACAACCCCAAGGTTCCCCCGCCTGCCATCGCCCATGTTCGCGGGGTGGCTGCCATGGCCGCCCCGCAACGTTTGCGCCGCCGTCCGGCTCACGTTGTCAAATCGCCGCCCAGCCGCTATCCTGCGGCATGCCGTGCATTCGTCCTTGCGCCGCCGTGGCGCGGTGGTTCCGCCTCGTACCGCTTCTGTCGGCGCTGGCGCTGCTGGCCCTGCTGACCCTGACGCTGGCGGGCTGCGCGGCCACCCGCAACGACGCTCACACCGCTTCCGGAATACCCGGCCCTTCCGCCCTGGCTGACGAATCCGGCACGGGCGGACCCGCCGGGTCTGCTCTCCCGCGTGATGCCGCGCACGCCGACGATGCGGCAACCCGCGCCTTCGGCGCCATCACCCCGCCGCGCACCCCGCCGGACCTGTGCCCCAGCCCCACCGACATGGCCGCTTCCCGAATTCCGGGCTCCCCTCCCGGAACACCCCCTGACGCAAACGCGGACCAGTCCGTGCACAAGGTGGCCTACCGGGTATCCTTCGTCATCGCCCCGCCCGGCGACGACACGTCCCCATCCCCCAGCGCCGACGATCAGGCCCTGCTGGACGGCGTGCGCGACGCCAGCCTGCTGCACCGTCTGGCCGACACTCCGCCCGACAGCCTGACCGGCCTGCACCGCCGCATGCTGGCGGACGAGCAGGAGGCGGAAAAGGTGTTGCGCGCCCACGGGTATTACGCGGGCACGGCCCAAGGCAGCATCGACGTCGCCGCGTCGCCCGTGGCCGTGCGGCTGGAACTGCGCCCCGGCCCGCGCTACGTGGTGGGCGTCACGCGCATCCGCATCATCGACAGGATGCAGCCCCCCGCCGCGGAACCCGCCACCGCGCCGCCGCGCACCCTGGCCGACGTGGGCCTGGCCCCCGGCGCGCCCGCCGCGTCCGACGCCGTGCTGGACGCCGTGGACCGCGTGCCCGCCGCCCTGCGTGACATGGGCTACCCGTTCGCGCGGGTGGCGTCCGCCCGGTACGAGGTGGACCACGCCGCGCGCACCCTGGACGCCGCCGTGGACGTGGAGGCGGGGCAGCCCACCCTCATGGGGCCGCCGCAGGTGCTCGGCACGCGCTCGGTGCGGCCGGAATGGCTGGAATCCATGGCCGACTGGCAGCCCGGCCAGCCCTGGGACCAACAGGCGGTGGAACGCTACCGCGAACGGCTGCGCGCCACCGGGCTGTTCAGTTCGGTCAGCGCGGACGCCGTGCCCATGGCGGATTCCGGCACGTCCGCCGACACGCCCCCCGATGGGCCCGGCGCCGCCTACACCAGTCCGGTGCGGACGGAGGTGACCGAAGGGCCGCACCGCACCGTGGGCGGCGGCCTGCGCTACGATTCCACCCTTGGCCCCGGCGTGCTGGCCTTCTGGGAGCACCGCAACCTGCTGGGCGAAGGGGAACGGCTGCGCCTGGAACTGCCCGTCTGGGACAAGCGGCAGGAGGGCAAGGCCAGCTTCCGCAAGCCGTCCTTCCTGCGGCCCGACCAGGAACTGCTGGCCGAAAGCTGGGTGCGCAACGAAACCTCCGACGCCTACGACCAGCAGGCGGCCTTCGCCTCGGTGGGCCTCGCGCGCGACCTGGCCCCCGGCTGGCGGGCCGGGGCGGGCGTTTCCACCGAAGGGGGCCGCATCGAGGACGCCAACGGGCCGGAACGCTCGTACACCATGTGGGGGCTGCCGCTCTTCTTGCGCCGCGACGGCGCCGACGACCTGCTGGACCCCACGCGCGGCACGCGGGCCGAACTTTCCGTCACCCCCTACACCGGGGTGTACGGCGAACCGTTCAATGTGGTGCGGTCGCGGCTGGACGTCAGCGCCTACCACGTGCTGCTGCGCGGCAGGGCGGACCGGGCCGGGCAGGACGGTCCGGATGGCCGGGACGGCGGCGGAACCCCGCCCGCCGGTGAGCCGGACGGTCCCGACGGACGGCTGGTGCTGGCCGCCAGCGCCGCCGCCGGTTCCCTGTCCGGGGCATCCAGCGGGGCGGTGCCCGGCTCCATCCGCTTCTACGGCGGCGGGGGCGGCTCGGTGCGCGGCTACGCCTACCAGTCGCTGGGCCCGCGCGAGGACGGCGACCCCATCGGCGGCTCCTCGTTCGGAGAGGCCAGCTTCGAACTGCGCTACCGCATTTCGGAAACCCTGGGCATCGTGCCCTTTCTGGACGGCGGCAACGTCTACGAACAGGAAACGCCCCGCTTCGGCGACGCCATGCGCTGGGGTGCGGGCATCGGGGTGCGCTACTACACCGTGGCCGGGCCGCTGCGCTTCGACGTGGCCACCCCGCTGAACCCGCGCGAGGACGACGCGCCCCTGCAATTCTACATCAGCATCGGGCAGAGCTTCTGATGACCGACCCGCACCGCCATACCGGCCCCGGCACCGCATCGCCGACGCCGCCCGTGCCCCCCGAAGGGGAACGCCGGACGCGGCGGCCGTGGCGCACCCTGGGGCTCGCGACGCTGGCGGCGCTGGCGGTCCTGCTGCTGGCGCTGGGGGCCGGGGCGGCCTTCCTGCGCAGCGCCCCCGGTGAGGCGTGGCTGGCGGCACAGGCAGTGCGTCTGCTGGCGGCGGCGAGCATCACCGCCACGCTGGACGGGCTGGAAGGCCCCCTGCCGCAACGGCTGCTGCTGCGCAACCTGACCCTGGCCGACGGGCGCGGCCCCTGGCTGCACGTGGACGAGGCGGAAATCCGCCTGCGCCCGCTGGCCCTGCTGCGCGGCACGCTGGACGTGGAACTGGTGCGCGTGGCATCCCCCCGCTGGGAACGGATGCCGGAAATGCCGGGCAGCGGAGAACCGGAACCGGACGACGGAGCGGCATTCGACCCGCTGGCCCTGCCGGTGCGGGTGCGGCTGGGGGAACTGGCCGTACAGCACGCCGTGCTGGGCGCGGAACTGCTAGGCCGCCAACTGGCCTTTTCGCTGCGCGGCGCGCTGGACGCCCCCGTGGGGGCCGTGTCCGCCCGGCTGCAACTGGACCGCGAACCCGTGCCCGCTGACGGCGGCCTGGCCCTTGCCCTGTCCTACACCGCCAGCAGCGGCGACCTGCAACTGGACGTCACCGGCGGCGAGGACGCGGGCGGCCTGCTGGGCTGCCTTGCGGGCCAGCCGGACCTGCCCGCCTATGGCCTGCGCCTGTCCGGGCGGGGCAGCGGCGGCCGGTGGCACGGCTGGCTGGCGGCCTCGGCGGGCGACCTGCTGCGGCTGGACGGCGAGGCCGACGCGGAACTGGACGCCAGCGCCCCGGGCATCGCCGCATGGCTGGCGGGCCGGAAGGATTCCGTCTGGCGGGCCGACCTGCGCCTGACCGCACGGGCCGGTGCGGACGCCCCGGCGGAACTGCGCCGGTGGGCGGGTTCCTCCGGTATGCCAGATTCGCCCGACTCGCCGAACGCGGGCCTGACCCTGCGGGCGCAGACCTCCGGCAGGCACGGGCGCGACGGCATGACGCTGGACATCCCCCTGCTGGCGCTGGATGGCGACGCATGGAGCCTGGAACTTGCCGACGGCGCGCTGCATGCCCCCGCCGGAACGGCCTCTGCCGCCCCCATGGACCTGCGCGCCAGCGTGCGGGCACGGCTGCACGACGCGGCCGCCCTGCTGCCCGATGCCCCCCTGCGCACGGCCGAGGCCGCACTGACGGTGCAGGGCCGCCTGAGCGGGCCGGACGGGGACGCGCTGGCCCTGCGCGGCCGGGTTGACCTGGGCGGTGTGGCGGCGGTTGCGCACGCGGATATTGCCGTGAACATGGACGGCACCCTGCACCGCACCGGCCAGCGGCTGGCATTGGACGGCCTGCGGCTTGCCGCCGGTCTGGCCGCCGATCCGGCAGCCGCCCCGGCAGCCAAGGACGGGACCAGCGATGCGGGCAGGCACGGCGGGGACGCCGCCCCGCTTACCATCCTGACCCTCCTGACCGGAGGGGGCGCGTGGGATGCCGCCACCCGGCAGGCTACGGCCACCCTTGCGGCCGGACTGCCGGACCTTCCCGGCCTGCTGGCGCTGCTGACGCCGCCCGCCCCCGCCACCCCGCCCCCCCTGCTGGCGGGCAACGCGCGGCTGGAGGCGGACCTGGACCTGCGCCTGCCGCCCGTTCCGGGGACCACGCCCACCGACGCCACCCCCGGCCTGAACCTGACGCTGAGTGGCCGTGGTGAAGGGTTGCGCTGGCATTCCCCCCAGCTTCAGCACCTGCTGGGCGCATCGCCCGTCCTGTCCGCGCGGGCCAGCGGCGGCTACGCAGCCCCCCTGCGGCTGGAACTGCGCGAGCTTGCCGGGGGCAACCTCTCCGGCAAGCTCACGGCCGACCTTACCGCCCCCAACACCCGCGACGGCGCGGAATACCCGCTGCTGCCGCCCGTCACCGGCGCGTCCCCGCTCGACGCCACGGCCCGGCTGGCCGTGACCGGCGTGAACGGCCTGCTGGCCTCCGACGGGCAGCAGGCAAAGGGCACACCCGCGCGGGCCGCCAGCGGCGGCGAGGACACCCTGACCCTCGATCTCGACGCCAGGGGCATGCTGGCCGCCCTCAAGGTACGCCTGTCTGCCGCCCTGCCGTCTCTTGCCCTGCCCACAGGCGGAGTGCGCGGGCTGGCGGCCCGGCTGGATGCGGACCTGAACCTACCCGTGGCCGCCTCCCACCCCGCCGGGAATGCGCAGCCCGCCGAGCCCCTTGCCCCCCCGTTGTCCGGCCGGGGCAGCCTGAACATTTCCGCCGCCGACGCCCTGGGCGCGCCGCTGGCCGTGGACGCCCACTGGCGGCTGGAGCAGCGCGGCGAACGGGGTGAAGAGCGGCGCGACGCGCGCGTGGATCTCACCCGCGCCGAGGGGGTGGGCCTGCGCGGGCTGGCATCCCTTGCCGCATCGTGGCGCGATATACGGAATGCACGTGATGCGGCCACCGCGCCTGTCCTGTCCGGTCCCACCCTGTCCGGCCCCACCCTGTCCGGCACCGCCGACCTGGCCGTGGCCGACTGGTCCGCGCTCTCCCGCGCGGCGGGCACGGCGTTGTCCGGCGGCGAGGCCCGGCTGCGGGTGCGGCTGGGGGACGGAAACCCCCTCCCTGCCCTCGCCGCTGCCGGGGGGGCCGCCACGCCGCTGCACGCGGAGGCCACGGCGGACCGCCTCGCCATCGGCGGCGCGGCCACGCTCGACACCCTGTCCCTGACCCTGAACATGCAGGACATGCGGGACATACAGGACGGGGCGACCCCACGCGTCGCGGCCCGCCTGCGCACCGGACCCGGCACGGCGGCCGGGCTGGCCTGGGATGCCGCCAACGCCACGCTGGACATGGGGAACAGCGGCGCGCCCACGTCCGGCGCGGCCTTCTCGCTGGCCCTGCGCGGGCGCAGCACGGCCAACGTGGGGGGCGGGTACGACGCCGCCACGCAAACCCTGCGGCTGGACACCCTGCACCTCTCGGATACGGACCACGGCGCGCGGGTGAACCTGACCCGCCCGGCGGACATCCAACTGGTCGACGGGGTGCGGGTGGACGGCCTGCATCTGGCGCTGGCCGCCACGCCGCCGGAGGCACCGGCTACCCGGCGCGATGGCCGCAACGAACGTCCGGCGGCGTCCGCCTCCACTACCCCTTCCGACTCTCCCGGCTCTTCTGGCTCTTCTGGCTCTTCTGGCTCCACGGGCGCCACCGGCGCCCTGGATATTTCCCTGGACCTGCACGGCGACGACGACGCCCGGAACGTCATGCTGGACGCCGCCCTGACCGGCGTGCCACTGCGCGTGCTGCGTCTGGCCGCCGACCTGCCGCTGCCGGAGGGACGCATTTCCGGTTCCGCGTCGTTGCGCGGGCAGGGGAATTCCGGCTCCGGCCAGTTCCGGCTGGAGGCCGAGGACGTGGCCTACCCCGACCCCGGCCAGACGCCCGCCGCCTTCCGCCTGACAGGCTCCATCAAACCCGGAACCATCGAATCCGACGGCCCCGCCCGCAACGGACCAACGCGCAGCGGTTCCGCCACCCCACCCGACGTCGGGCTGCTGCGCGCCACCCTGTCCGCCGAAGGCTTGCAGGCCGACGTGGCCGAAGCGGCCGTCACCCTGCCCCTGCGTTTCACGGCGGGCCTGCCCGGTCCGGACCTTGCGGGCGACATGGCGGCGGACATCCGCTGGCGCGGCCCCGTGGCCCCGGTATGGCGCTTCGTGCCGCTGGCCGACCGCCGCCTGACCGGCACGGGCGGCCTGACCGCCTCGTTGCGCGGCCCGCTCGGCACGCCTCGCGTGGCGGCGGATGCCTTCCTGTGCGGCGGCCGTTACGAAGACCTGGTGTCCGGCGTGCTGCTGGCGGACATCCAGATGGACGCCCGGCGCGAGGACGACGGCGCCCTGTCCGTACGCGCCCGGCTGGGCGACGGGCGCGGCGGCGCGGCGGCCCTGGAAGGACGGCTCTCGCCGCCCCCGGCCCCCCCGTCCACTTCGCCCGATTCCTCCGGCCCGCACGACCACGCCTTCCGCGACCTTACCCCGCGCATCGACCTGCGCGGCCAATTGCTGCGCCTCAGCCCCCTGCACCGCGACGACCTGTCGCTGACGCTGTCCGGCGGGGTGGAGGTCACCGGCCCGCTCAACGCGCCGCTGGTGCGGGCGGACATCACCGTGCCCGAGGGCGAACTGCGTCTGCTGCGCGGGCTGGGCGGCGGCGTCACCACCCTTGACGTCACTGAGGACGTGACCGAAAAGGCCGCCTCCCCGCCGTCCGCTTCCACCCCTGCCGCCGCCACGGCAGCCGCCCCGTCCACGCCCCCTCCCGGCCCGCAGCTGGACCTGCGCATCGTGGTGCCGCAACGGTTCTTCATCCGGGGGCGCGGGCTGGACAGCGAATGGAAGGGCGACCTGCGCGTTTCCGGCCCCGCCGCGTCCCCGGCGCTGGTGGGCGCGCTGTCTCCGGTGCGCGGCCGGTTCGACCTGTTGGCCAAACCCTTCAGCCTGTCGCGCGGCAGCATCGCCTTCACCGGCGAACGGCCGCCCAACCCGGCGCTGGACCTGGACCTGACCAACGAGGGCTCGGCGGTCACCGCCGTGGCCCACGTGGGCGGCACGGCCCGCCGCCCGGCCCTTTCCCTGTCCAGCACGCCCGCCCTGCCCCAGGACGAGGTGATGAGCTACGTGTTGTTCGGCAAGCCGCTGACCGAACTCAGCCGGTTCGAGGCGTTGCAGGCCGCCAACGCCCTGCGCACCCTGTCCGGCGCGGGCGGCGACTTCGACGTGCTGACCTCGGTGCGGCGCACCCTGGGAGTGGACGTGCTGCGGGTAGGCTCGTCGGACCCGGCCCGCCAGCGCGCCGCCACGACCCCGCGCGACCCGTCCCTGTCCGGAACCGCCGCATCCGGCAGCGCCGAGCAGGCCCACCCCACGCTGGAGGCGGGCAAGTACCTGCTGGACAACGTGTACGTGGGCGTGGAGCAGGGCGCGGAACCGGGCACCACCGGCGCGCGGGTGGAAGTGGAGCTGTTGCCCCGCCTGAACCTGGAAGGCCGCAGTTCACCCACGTCGAGCGAACTCGGCATCATGTGGAAAAAGGACTACTGACCCCGCACCCTTGCGCCCGCCCCGGCCCCCGTCCGCGCGCGCCGCTCCGGACCGTTGCGCCGCAATGCCCGCCGCGCCGGGGTTGCTTTCCCTCCGTCACGAATTATGCTAGGGCGTGAGGACGTTTTTCCGGTGCCAGCCCGCCGCGCTACGCCCCGTGCCAGAAGGCCGGGGCCTCTCTCTTGCCAGCGCGTCCGGCGGCCAGCCAACAGGAGTGAGAATGATCGGCATCTCCAAGCTTTACTGTGGTCAGGTCGAGCCCTCCGACGCCCTTCGCTACGGGCGCCATTCGGGCCAGCTTCCCTCCCACCTGCTCCAGTTCTCCAAGGACAAGAAACCGGTGGTGGTCTGGAACATGACCCGCCGTTGCAATCTGAAGTGCGTGCACTGTTACGCCCAGGCCATCGACCCCGACGGCAAGGACGAAATCTCCACCGAACAGGGCAAGGCCATCATCGACGATCTCGCCGCCTACGGCGCGCCGGTGATGCTCTTTTCCGGCGGCGAACCGCTGGTGCGCCAGGACTTGGTGGAACTGGCCAAGCACGCCACCTCGCGCGGCATGCGGGCGGTCATCTCCACCAACGGCACCCTGATCACCAAGCAGAAGGCCCGCGAACTGAAGGAAGTGGGCCTGTCCTACGTCGGCATTTCGCTGGACGGCGGCGAAGAGGTGCACGACAGGTTCCGCGCCGTGCCCGGCTCGTTCCGCCGCGCGCTGGAAGGCATCGAGAACTGCAAGGCCGAAGGGCTGAAGGTGGGCCTGCGCTTCACCATCAACAAGCGCAACCAGGGCGAGGTGCCCAAGCTGTTCCAGCTGCTGCGCGACCTTGAAGTGCCGCGCATCTGCTTCTACCACCTGGTGTACTCCGGCCGCGGCTCCGAACTGATCAAGGAAGACCTGGACCACGCCGAAACCCGCGCCATGGTCGACCTGCTCATGGACAAGACGCGCGAACTGTTCGACGCCGGGCTGCACAAGGAAGTGCTGACCGTGGACAACCACGCCGACGGCCCCTACGTGTGGATGCGCATGCTGAAGGAAGACCCCAAGCGCGCCGCCGAGGTGTTCGAACTGCTCCAGTACAACGAGGGCAACAGCTCCGGGCGCGGCATCGGCTGCATCTCGTGGGACGGCAAGGTGCACCCCGACCAGTTCTGGCGCCAGCACGTGATGGGCAACGTCCTGGAACGCCCCTTCTCGCAGATCTGGGACGACCCGAACATCGAACTGCTGCACAAGCTGAAGGACAAGAAGCAGTACGTGGGCGGCCGCTGCGCCACCTGCCGCTTCCTGAACATCTGCGGCGGCAACTTCCGCGCCCGCGCCGAAGCCTACTACGGCGACGTCTGGGCCCAGGACCCCGCCTGCTACCTGACCGACGACGAAATCCGCGCGTAGGCACGCCCCGCGCCGGAACCATACCTGCCATGACGGCGCCCGGACGGCCCTGTGCCGTCCGGGCGCACGCCACGCCAAGCGTTTCAACCTGCCTACTCCAGGAGACGGCATGTCCGAATTCGGGGACTTCTTCCGGGGGCGCAGACTGCGCCGCACCGCCGCCCTGCGCGAGATCGTGCGCGAAACCGCGCTGCGCCCGGCCGACCTGATGATGGCCTACTTCGTGGTGGAAACCGACGACCCCGCCTTCCGCAAGGAAATCGGGGCCATGCCCGGCCAGTACCAGCTTTCGTTGCAGGAACTGGAAAAGCAGGTGGAAGCCGCCGTGGCCACGGGCCTGCGCAGCTGCATCCTGTTCGGCATCCCGAAAGAGAAGGACTATCGCGGCAGCGAGGCCTACAACAAGGACGGCGTCGTGCAGCAGGCCGTGCGCCTGCTGAAGAAGCGCTGGCCGAACCTGGTGGTGTGCACGGACGTGTGTCTGTGCGAATACACCGACCACGGCCACTGCGGCCTGGTGCGCCAGGGCGACACCTCGGGCGAGGTGCACAACGACCCCACCCTGTCGCTGCTGGCCAAGACCGCCGTGAGCCACGCCGAGGCCGGGGCCGACATGGTGGCCCCCTCGGACATGATGGACGGCCGGGTGCAGGCCATCCGCCGGGCGCTGGACCAGAACGGGTTCACCCACATTCCGGTCATGTCGTACGCGGTGAAGTACGCTTCCAGCTTCTACGGCCCGTTCCGCGAGGCGGCGGAATCCACCCCCCGGTTCGGCGACCGCAAGACCTACCAGATGGACCCCGCCAACCGGGTGGAGGCCATGCGCGAGGCGGCGGCCGACATAGCCGAGGGCGCGGACATGCTCATCGTCAAGCCCGCCGGGCCGTACCTGGACATCATCCGCGACGTGCGCGACCGCTTCGACGTGCCCGTGGCCGCCTATCAGGTGAGCGGCGAATACGCCATGATCCGCGCGGCCGGGCTGAACGGCTGGATCAACGAGGACGCCGTGGTCATGGAATCGCTGCTGGGCATCAAGCGCGCCGGGGCCGGGCTGATCATCACCTACTTTACCGAAGACCTGCTGCGCAAAGGGCTGGTGAACTAGCATGAGCCATCCGCAACACCCCGGCGACGAACGCAAGGCCGGACATCCTGGTGGACATCCGGCCAGCCCGCAGGGCGGACAGCCGGGAGGCCATCCCGGCGGCGGTCATCCTTCCGGCCATCCTTCCGGAGTAGGCGCGCCGCAGATGCCGCGCACCCTGCCCGACGGCACCCCCACCTGCAAGCTCATCGCGTGGGAGGTGACCCGCTCGTGCAACCTGGCCTGCAAGCACTGCCGGGCCGAAGCGCACGAGGAGCCCTACCCCGGCGAGTTCTCCACCGAAGAGGCCAAGGCCCTCATCGACACCTTTCCGCAGGTGGGCAACCCCATCATCATCTTCACCGGGGGCGACCCCATGATGCGGCCCGACGTGTACGAACTCATCGCGTACGCCACCGGCATCGGCCTGCGCTGCGTCATGTCGCCCAACGGCACCCTGATCACGCCGGAAACGGCCCGCATGATGAAGGAAGCGGGCGTGCAGCGCTGCTCCATTTCCATCGACGGGCCGGACGCCGCCAGCCACGACGCCTTCCGGGGCGTGCCCGGCGCGTTCGACGCCTCCCTGCGGGGCATCGAATACCTGAAGCAGGCGGGCATCGAGTTCCAGATCAACACCACCGTCACCCGCGACAACCTCGGCAGCTTCAAGGACATCTTCAGACTGTGCGAGCGCATCGGCGCGGCGGCGTGGCACATCTTCCTGCTGGTGCCCACCGGGCGCGCGGCGGGCCTTGGCGACCAGGTCATCTCGGCCACGGAATACGAGGACGTGCTGAACTGGTTCTACGACTTCCGCAAGACCACCTCCATGCACCTTAAGGCCACCTGCGCGCCGCACTACTACCGCATCATGCGCCAGCGGGCCAAGGAAGAGGGCGTGGCGGTCACGCCCGACACCTTCGGCATGGACGCCCTGACGCGCGGCTGCCTCGGGGGCATCGGGTTCTGCTTCATCAGCCACGTGGGACAGGTGCAGCCGTGCGGCTACCTGGAACTGGACTGCGGCAACGTGCACGAGACGCCCTTCCCCGAAATCTGGCGCAACACGCACCATTTCAAGCAGTTCCGCGACCAAGACGCCTACACCGGCAAGTGCGGCCCGTGCGAATACCACAAGGTGTGCGGCGGCTGCCGCGCGCGCGCCTACAACATGAGCGGCGACCACATGGCCGAGGAACCGCTGTGCTCGTACACCCCCCGGCGCACCGGCGCGTGCCGCTGACGGAGGCATCATGACCGCATCCCACGCCGAAAGCTGCACTGCCCCAGACACTGGCACTGCCGCTCCCGCTGACACGCTCGACCAGATCGACAAGCGCATCCTGGACGTCATCCAGTCGGACTTTCCGCTGGAATCGCGCCCCTACGCCGTCATCGGCGAGAAATGCGCCATCACCGAGGCGGAAGCGCTGGCCCGCGTGCGCGCCATGCGCGAGCGCAGGCTTATCCGCCGCCTGGGGGCCAACTTCCAGTCGGCCAAGCTGGGCTTCCGCTCCACGCTGTGCGCGGCCAAGGTGCCCGCGGAGGCCATGGACAGCTTCGTGGCCGAGGTGAACGGCCACGTGGGGGTCACCCACAACTACCTGCGCGACCACGAATACAACATCTGGTTCACCTGCATCGGCCCCTCGTGGGACAGCGTGTGCGCCACCCTGGCCGAGATCACCGAAAAGACCGGCATCCCCATCCTGAACCTGCCCGCGACGAAGCTGTACAAGATCAAGGTGGATTTCCAGATGGGCGAGTAGCCCGCAAGAATGCGCCGCTGTTCCAGACCAAGGCCCCGGACCTGCATGACCAGTCCGGGGCCTTTTCATGCCGTACGGTTTGCCCGGCTTGCCCGCCCGCGTCGCCTGCCCTATGGATGGGGCATGGGACGCAAGACACACAGCAAACACACCGGCAAGCGGGGCGCACAGCCACCCGCCGACGATTCCCGCCGGGAACGCGGCAAGCGGCGCACATCCGGCGCGGCCCGCCAGGCTCCAGACGACCGCATGGCCTACGCCACCTGCACCGGCGTGCCCCACGCGCCGCCGCGCCTGTCCCTGACCATCCCGCCCGACCGCCTCGACGCCGCCACCTGGGACCAGATCGAAAGCGCGCTGGCCCTGCCCTGCATGGTGCATCTGTCCGTCATGCCCGACGCCCACGCGGGCTACGACCTGTGCATCGGCGGGGTGGCCCTGCTGGACGGGCACATCAGCCCCAGCTTCGTGGGCTACGACATCGGCTGCGGCATGTGCCACGTGAACACTGGCCTGCCCGCCGACGAAGTGCTGCCCGACGAGGCCGCGCGCCGCCTGCTGTTCGACCGGCTGCGCCTGGCCATTCCGGTGGGCACGGCCACCCGCGCTCCCGGCGACTACGATCTGCCGAGCTTCGAAAGCGCCAGCGGCGACACGCAGCTGACCGGCGCGGTCAACGCGCGCCAATCCATCCAGTTGGCCACCCTTGGCGGGGGGAACCATTTCCTCGAAGTGGGCGTGAACCGCCGGGGGGAAATCGGCGTCACCGTGCATTCCGGCTCGCGCCGCTCCGGCTGGGACATCGGCGCGTGGTACATGAAGCAGGGGCGGCTGTTTCCGCTGGATTCACGGCTGGGGCGCGCCTACCGGCAGGACATGGACTGGGCGCTGGACTACGCCCTGCTCAACCGCCGCCTGATGCTGGAGCACGCCTTGCGCGCCCTGGCCGATGTGCAGCGGCAACTGGTTCCGCACAAGGGAAGCCGCGCCGCAAGCCCGGCGGCTTCCGGCCAGCCTCCCCTTTCCGAGCACGAAATCGCCATGCTGCTGGGCCGGATGATCAACGAGAACCACAACCACGCCGTGGTCCTGAACCAGCCCGGGGACCAGCCCGGCCCTTCCGGCGCGCCGCTGGTGCTGCACCGCAAGGGCGCCACCCCGGCGGACGCGGGCCAGCCCGGCGTCATCCCCGCCAACCAGCGCGACGGGGTATACGTCACCGAAGGGCTGGGCAACGCCGAATACCTGTCCTCGGCCTCGCACGGCGCGGGCCGCCGCATGTCCCGCAACGAGGCGCAGCGCACCATCCCGCTGGAACGGTTCCGGTCGCAGATGCGCGGCATCGTCTGCCGCGCCGACAAGGGCGTGCTGGACGAAGCCCCGGACGCCTACAAGCCCATCGCCGAAGTGCTGGCCGCACAAGACGGCGTGCTGGTGCGCGTCATCGACCACTTCCGCCCCCTGGTGGTGCTGAAGGGATGATGGGAACCAAACATTGCTACGTGCAAAACAATCGCGGGTTAGAAAGCGCGGCATCATACGCAACGCCCGAAGGAAAGGTGCCGCGCGTAGAAGCGTGTGACGCCGCGCCTTGGCGGCGGCACATGCGTCGCGGCGGGGGTTCAGATGGTGGCACCCTCGGTTCGCCATGCCAGCGAGAGTCATGCGCACATCGCATTCCGCCGGGAAGATTACCCGAAGGCGCTTTGGCCGAGGGAAGCTGCCCGGTGAAGAATGCGGTGCATGATACCCCGGGGGTCCAGGGGAGGCGAAGCCCCCCTGGAGCGCGGGGATGCAAGGGGCCGCCGCTTTGCGGCCCCTTGCCCGCCGGAGGCATAACGAAATCGAGGGTGACCGGGGAGGCAGGACTGTCTTCGTAGAAACCGTCCCCATCAGCGCACGCGCCCCTCTTCCTCCCCTTCCCCCTCCTCGCCCCCAAACGCAAAAGCGCCCAGCCATACGGCCGGGCGCTCTCTTCTCACATCAAGCCGCGTAGCGGCTAGAAACCGAAACCGTCGTCGCTGGCGCCGGAAGCGCCGAAACCGAAGGTATCGGGCACGCCGCCGCTGGTGTCTTCGGCGGGCGCATCGAACCCGGCGGCAGCGTCGCCACCCTCGGCGGCAGCGGCACCGGCGGCGGCCACGGGCAAGGCCTTCAGGGCGTCCTTGACGGCGCGGGAAACGATGTCCTTCACGCTGGACTCGATTTCCTTCTCGTCAATGGCCACCTTGCCGTTGAAGGGAGCCAGTTCCTTCTTCAGGTTGGCGATGTCGCCGTTCAGGCCCTGCACCTTCTGCTCGGACTGGCCGAGCTTCTTCTCGAGGTCGGCGGCCTGTCCCTTGAAGGGGGTCAGTTCCTTCACCTGGGCTTCAAGTCCGGCGATGGCGTCTTCCTGTTCGGCCACGGTGGCCTTCAGGGCCGCGATCTTGTCCAGCACCACGCTGATGCCGGCCAGTTCGGCGGCGGAAATGGGCTGAAGGGACACGTTGTCGCCAAGGCGGCCACATTGCTTCTTCACCCAGTCGTCGTAGTTGCCTTCGGCTTCGCCGCACTGCATGAACGCGGGGTTCTGGCTGTACAGCCAGCCCTTGGCCATGGGGGCCACGGCGGCTTCCTCTTCGGTGGCCAGGGCGCGCTGGGCAAGGTAGCCCAGCAGGTCGGACACGTCGGCACCGGCTTTCCCGGCGACCAGGCCGAGAACGGTTTCCATCTTGAACACTCTGCGACCTTCGTCAGACATTGCAGCCTCCTGATATCGGAAGAATGACTTCTCGGTTCGTTGTTCCGGCCGGGCGCGCACCCTCGCGCGCCGCCTTCTCTGCCGCTAGCGGCGGCCCATGGCGCGCACGTAGGTGAGCGCGGCGGTACGGTACACAAGGTGGCCGAGCTTCGACCACGGCAGGTAGGCGAACAGCATCCACACCGCCACAAGGTGCAGGTAGTACATGCTGTACGCGACCGGAGCGATGCCCGCGAGGCGGAGCAGTTCGCAGAGCACGCCGGTGACGGCCACAACCCAGATGACGCCCAGCAGGTACCAGTCGTAGTAGCTCGAACCGGTCTTCATGGGGTCCAGGGCCCTGCGGCGCACCGTGAGCACGGCGAGGCCGATCAGCAGCATCACCGCGCCGATGTTCGCCAGGATCTTGACCGGGAAGGTCAGGGGCATGGGCGTGTGGATCTCGATGGCCGGAATCACCTTGCCGCCCCAGTGCCCCACGGCCACCACGCCCGTGACGATGGCCAGGATGATGAAGGCGTACATGAGGGTCATGTGCCCCACCTTGCGGTCGGACTTGTCCGCGCCGCAATCCTTGAACTTGGAGTGGGTCACCACTTCCTCGAGGATCACGTCGATGAGGTGCAGCGTCCAGTGCTTGGTCTTGCCGAGCATCATGGTGCGCCCCTCGGGCTGGAACGAAGCGAGAAGGTTCTTGGTCCCCTTCCACAGGATGCCCACCGCCGTGAAGAAGGTGAGGATGAAGATGGGGTCGATGGTGAAGTCGCCGGGGAACAGCTTGCCGTACACGATTTCGCCTTCGGGGAAGACGGAACCGTTCACGCCGGCCATGATCATCCACACCACCGCCCACAGGATGGCGGGAATGGCGATGAGGATGGGCAGATACTGGGGCGAGGACAGCCACTTGCCCACGATGGAGGGCTGGGTGAGCCGCGCGTAGGTCATGTTGCGCAGGGCGGCCAGCAGGTCGCCGGGCTTGGCGCCGCGGGGACACAGGTCGGAGCAGGTGCCGCAGTTGTGGCACAGCCAGATGTCCACGTCGGTCAGCAGCTTGTCCTTCAGGCCCCACGAGGCCCAGACCATCTCCTTGCGGGGATAGGGGTTGTTCGTGGGGGAGATGGGGCAGGCCACGCTGCAGGTGGCGCACTGGTAGCACTTCTTGAGCGATTCGCCACCGACTGCCTGCAGTTCTTTGACGAACTCAAGATCGGGTTGAATCCTGACGGGTTGAGCCATGTTCCATCTCCTCCTAGTACCCCTTGAACGGGTTCGGACCCTTCTCAAGGATCATGTTCATGAAGTCCTCGATCACGCCGGGGAGCTTGTCGTACTCGTCAATGGCGACTTCGTACTGCTCCACGCGGTCCGGTTCCACGCCAAGGCGGTTCAGCGTCTCGGCAATGTTCTCCTTGCGGCGCTTGCAGATTTCCGACCCCTTGACGAAGTGGCACTGGTAGTCGTCGCCGTACTTGCAGCCCAGCATCATCACGCCGTCGATGCCCTTGGACATGGCGTCGGCAACCCAGATGGCGTTGACCGAGCCAAGGCAGCGCACGGGAATGACGCGCACGTACGGGCTCCAGTGCTTGCCGCGCAACGCGGCCATGTCCAGCGCGGGGTAGGCGTCGTTCTCGCAGGCCAGGATGACCACGCGGGGGCCGCCCTTCTTCATGTCCGGAGGCACGTTGATCTCGCGGATCATGGAGCCGATCTGGTCGATGTTGTAGTTGGCGAAGGAGATGACGCGCTCGGGGCAGGCGCCCATGCACGTGCCGCAGCGGCGGCAGCGGGCCGGGTTCGGCTTCGGCGTGCCCTTTTCATCGTCGTCCAGCGCGCCGAAGGGACATTCCTCGGTGCAGCGCTTGCACTGGGTGCAGCGGACGAAGTTGAACAGCGGGTACGACAGGTCGCCCGAGCGGGGATGCACCGAAACGCCCCGGTTGGAGGACTCGATGCACTGGATGGCCTTCATGGTGGCGCCCACGGCGTCTTCCTCGGCCGCGTCCAGCATCATGGGCTGGCGCACGCAGCCGGCGGCGTAGACGCCCGTGCGGCGGGTCTCGTAGGGGAAGCAGATATAGTTCGAGTCGGCATAGCCCTCGAACAGTTCCAGGTCCGGGAAGGCCGGGCCCTGGCGGTAGTCGAAGTTGACGATGGGGTCCTTGGCCGTGGCCGGCACGATGCCGGTGGGCAGCACCACCATGTCCACGTTGATCTCGATGTCGTCGCCGATCAGGGTGTTGTCGCACAGCACGTTCAGGCTGCCGTCGGCGGCCTGGGTGACGGAGCGGATGTCCGCCTTGGACATCATGACGCCCAGGCGGTCCTGCGCGGCCTTGTAGAACCGCTCGTGGATGCCCTGCACCACCATGCTGTCGTACAGGATGAACGCCTGCGCGCCGTCGAAGGCGTCGCACACGTAGCCGGCCTGCTTCAGGGCGACAACGCTGCTGATGGCGTTGGAGATGGGCAGGTGGCGCACGCTTTCGTGGTCCTTGACCACCGGGGCGGCGGCTTCGCCTTCCGCCGGGGCGGGCGCTTCGGCCGGGGCCTCGGGCGCGCACAGTTCGGCGTAGGGGTCGGCCGGTTCGGCCAGGGCGGTGTTCAGGATGAAGGCCACGCGGCGGGCCTTGACGCCCCCGTTCTTGGCCATCTTCTCGAACTCGGCGGCGGTGACCACGTTCTGCAGGCTGCCGTAGCCGAAGGGCTCGAGCACCTTGGTGTCCTGCGGCTGCCAGCCGGTGGCCAGCACCACGGCGCCCACCTTCACTTCCTGTTCGCCGGAAGCAAGGGCGATGGTGGCGGTGAAGTCGCCGGGCTGGCCGGACAGCTTGGCCAGCGTGGCCTTGGTGTACACGGTGATGTTTTCGTCACCCTGCACGGCGGCGATCTTCTTTTCGATGCCGGTCTCGTGCACGTCGGTGTACGGGTGGACGAGCGGCACGGTCTTCAGCAGGCCCAGGGCGCGGCCGCCCAGGACTTCGTCCTTTTCCACCAGCACCACTTCGTGCCCGGCCAGCGAGCCGTTGACGGCCGCGGTAAGGCCGGTCCAGCCGCCGCCCAGCACCAGGATGCGGCGCACGCCCTCGGAGGGCGAACCGTCGGGCGCGGTGGTCTTCTGCAGGCGGACGACGCCCATGTTCACGTAGTCGGTAACCAGCAGTTCAAGCAGTTCGGGGGCCGCTTCGGGGTCGGCCAGCGAGCCGTCGGGGTTCTTGTAGCTCATCACGCCCTGCTCGCGCAGGTTCACGCGGTCGACGAGCACATTCTCGAACTCGTAGAGGTCCCAGTCCACGCGGGGGGAAGCCCCGCACAGCAGCACGCCGTCCAGCTCTTCTTCCTCGATGTCGGCAGCGATCTCGTCGCGCGCCTTCTTGTCGGCAAGGACGGGAAAGACCTTGCAGACCGGCGTGAGATCGCCCCATTTGCCGCCCACGGTGTCGGCAAGGGACTCAAGGTCGAGACCGCCGCCGATGCTCGACTGGTCGAAATAGACGCCAATTTTGGTGGCCATTCTGTATTACCTCCCTCTCACCGTTTGAATCGCCTTCAGGGCGGCGCTGGTGCCGGACTGGGCGGTGCGCATCACGTCGAGCGGCTTCTGGGCGCACCCGGCGGCAAAGATGCCCTTTTCCTCGCCGCCGACGATGAAGCCTTCCTCGTCGACGGGCACGTCGAAGGGCAGCTTCTGGCCGGCAAGGCTGGGCTGCATGCCGGTGGCCAGCACGACGAGGTCGTAGCGGTGCTTGCGCTTTTCGCCCTTCACCGCGTCTTCCACCTCGACGATGACGTCGCCGGTGGCGGCGTCTTCCTCGACGCCCGCGACCTTGCCCTTGACCAGGGCGATCTTTTCGTCCGCCTTCACCTTGCGCAGGAACTTGTCATAGCGGCCGGGGGTGCGCAGGTCGATGTAGTACACCGTCACTTCCGCGTCGGGGTACTGCTCGCGCACGTACAGGGCCTGCTTGAGGGAGGCCATGCAGCAGATGTAGGAACAGTAGTTCAGATGGTTCTGGTCACGCGAGCCCGCACACTGCACGAAGGCGACCTTCCTGGGGGCCTTGCCGTCGGAGGGGCGCTTGATCTGCCCGGCGGTGGGGCCGCTGGCCGAGGCCAGGCGCTCCAGCTGCATGTTGGACACGCAGTTGGCGAACTTACCCGCGCCCAGGTTGGAAAGCTTCGTCACGTCGTACGGCTTCCACCCGGTGGCGACCACGATGCTGCCCACATTCAGCTCGATGTCGCGGGGGGCTTCGTTCATGTCGCAGAAGGCGCTCTTGCCGACCTTCAGCTCGTCGGCGCGGGAAAGCGCGGCCTTGTCGAGCACGAAGCGGCTGGGGAAGGCGAAGGGCACGCTCATGTACAGCGGCTTGCGTTTGGCGAGGCCCAGTTCGAACTCGTTGTCGACGTCGCTTTCAAGGGAGGAGGCGAGCAGGGAAAGATCGGCGCTGCTCGGCACGGTGCCGCGCGGCTCGATGTGCACCTTGACGGTGTAGTTGCCGGCGTCGCCGGACACGGCGGTCACTTCCGCCTGGGTGAAGAACTTGATGCGGGGGTTCTTCTTGATGCGCTGGAACTGGATTTCCAGGCCGCAGGAGGGAGGGCAAAGCTTGGGGAAATACTTGTTCAGCTGCGCAACCCGCCCGCCAAGAAATGGTGTTTTCTCGACGATGTACACTTCATAGCCGACTTCCGCGGCTTCAATGGCGGCCGTAAGTCCGCTGAAACCGCCTCCGACGACGAGTATGGAGTTCGACATTCTCGCTATCCTCCCTACAGTTTATCGGGCCTTCGTCAAAACGGCCTAAGCCCAGACAATAAGGCATGCTTACTGCCCCGGCTTAGGCCGTCCGGGTGAAAGGAGAAAGGGGCGGCTGCGGCTTGCCGCAACCGCCCCTGAAGCTCACCTATTCGGTGGGAATGATCTGGTAGTAGGGCTTCTTGAAGATCTTCGTTTCACCCTTCTTCGCATCATGCTTGGAGTTCACGAAGCACTTCCACTTGGAGTCGTCGAGGCCCATGAAGTCGGCACGGTAGTAGAAGCCGGGGTAACGGGACTCTTCACGGAAGCGGATGTGCTGCATGTGCAGGCGCACGGTCCACAGACGGTGGTAGTTTTCCCAGCAGCGCAGCAGTTCGTGCAGGTCGCGAGCGGCCAGCTTGAGGGAGTCTTCTTCCAGCATGTCCATGAGCGCGAAGCCGGTGTCCAGCGCCGCAGCGGAGGTGGTGTAGTAGGTACCGCAACCACCGCCGTATTCGTCGGTGCACTTCACGAGGCGCATCATGAAGTTCTTGGGGCTGATGTAGGTCGGGTTCACCACCGGATCGGTGGAGGCGTCCTTGCCGGCCAGGTAGTTGAAGTAAGGACGGTAGATGAGCTGCTTCAGCTCTTCGGCCGTTTCCTTGATGGCGGGCTTGAAGTCCTTGTGGTCGATGCACCAGCGGACCATCTGCTTGCCGCAGATACGGCCTTCGGCGTGCGAACCGGAGGAGAACTTGTGGCCGGAAGCGCCCACGCCGTCGGCGCAGGTCCACAGGCCCATGACGGTGGTCATGCGGTTGTAGACCTTGCCGTTGTCCGCGCGCACCTTGTAGTCTTCGGGCACCCAGGGCTCGTCCGGACCGGAAACCCAGATGCCGCAGCAGCCGGAGTGCGAGCCGAGCAGGTAGGGTTCGGTGGGCATGATTTCCGAGCCGCGTTCTTCGGGCTGGATGTTCATGCAGGCCCACAGGTTGGCCTGACCCACGCACATGTCGAGGAAGTCTTCCCAAGCTTCGGACTCGAGGTGCTTCTGCTGTTCGGGGGTCATGGTGGCGAAGGTGTTCTGCAGGGCGGTCTTGGTGTCCATGTAGATGGGACCGCGACCTTCGCGCATTTCGCGAAGCATCATGTGGTTACGCAGGCAGGTCGGGATGACGTGACCCTTGGCGTAGCCGCGATCTTCGTAGGGCTTCAGCATCGCGCGGTTGGTGGCGCAGTAGTCTTCACCCTTGTAGTTGGTGGCCTTGGCCTTGAACAGCAGGAACCACGCGCCGACCGGGCCGTAACCGTCCTTGAAGCGGGCGGGCACGAAGCGGTTTTCCATCATGGTCATTTCGGCGCCGACCTGGGCACACATGGTGTAGGTCGAACCGGCGTTCCACACGGGGTACCAGGCGCGGCCCATGCCTTCACCGGTGGAGCGGGGCTTGTACACGTTCACCGCGCCGCCGCAGGCAACCATCATCGCGTTGGCGCGGAAGATGTGCACTTCGTTGGCGCGCAGGTTGAAGCCCACGGCGCCGGCGATGCGGTTTTCGGTGTTGGCGTCGAGCAGCAGCTTCACGATGAAGATACGTTCCATGATGCGGGCTTCGCCAAGGGCGTTCTTGGCCGCTTCGGCCACGATGCACTTGTACGATTCGCCGTTGATCATGATCTGCCAGCGGCCGGAGCGCACGGGCTCGTCGCCGTTGCGCAGCGACTTGCCGGCGGCCTTGGCCTGGCCACCGTCGAGGTTGTGGCCGTGTTCGTCCTTGATCCAGCAGGGCAGGCCCCACTCTTCGAACAGGTGCACGGAGTCGTCGACGTGACGGCCAAGGTCGAAGATGAGGTCTTCGCGCACGAGGCCCATCAGGTCGGTGCGGACCATGCGCACGTAGTCGTCGGCGGAGTTCTTGCCGAGGTACGTGTTGATGGCCGACAGGCCCTGCGCCACGGCGCCGGAGCGCTCGAGGGTGGCCTTGTCCAGCAGCATGATCTTCAGGTCGGGAGCGTACTTGTCGGCCCAGCGAACGACTTCGAACGCGGTGCCGCAGGCGCCCATACCACCGCCGACGATGAGAATGTCGACGTCATGTTCCTTCACGATGGGATCGGCGATGGCCACACCCTTCGGCTGTTCCTTAACGGGAATCATCGGCATAGCTAAATCTCCTTATCGCAATGACTTGCGGTGGGTTCCGGACTAGCGGTTGCCGCCTTCGCAACCGGTTTCATACCAGCACTGGCTCAGATCGGCGTCGCTGATCGCGGCCTTCTCGCCCAGGGCGACCTTGGGAGCGATGAGGGCGGTCTCGGTGAACAGCAGTTCGTTTTCGAGGTCGCCAGCTTCGGGCTTGCCGTCGAAGGGCTTGATGGAGCCTTCAGGGGTGGTACGAATGGGGAACTTGAAGCGCTTCACATTCCCGTTGCGGAACTTGACGGTCCACATGATGGAGTCGGCCGAGCGCATGGGGATGCAGGTGCCGCCCATGGGCGCGAAGTCGGCGTAGGGGCGGGCCGTGATGGCGCCCTGGGGGCAGATCTTCACGCAGGAGTAGCATTCCCAGCAGGCTTCGGGCTCCTGGTTGTAGGCCTTCATGGCCTCGGGGTCGAGGATCATGAGGTCGTTGGGGCAGATGTACATGCAAGCGGTCTTTTCGCCACCCTTGCAGCCGTCACACTTGGACGGGTCAACATAAGTCGGCATACCTTATCCTCCAACTCAGCGAATTAAGGGGTTATACCTTGTCAGCCTCAACCCATGCGGATCCCACCATCATGTCGATGGAGGCTGAAAAAGCAGGTTCGGGAGCCTGCCTTTTCGGACTGCATCGCCGCCTGGCGGCCTAATCGTGTTGCTTGTGACCGATTTAACAATGTGGCCCGATAGTGTCAAGCAACTTGTTCAAACCCTTCACAAGGATACGCCATCGCACTGTTTTTTCGGGATTTATTCGGCTTTTTCACCACGTTGCCGCCACCCGTGGGGGCCGGGCCCGCCGCACTGCCCCTTGCGGTGTATCGTGAAGCAGGCAGAGTTTCAAGACCGTCCGCCGCCGATTCCCGGCCTTTTATCCATTTTTTCACGAAAGACCGTTCGGAACGGGTTTCCCGCGATGGAGGATCGAACCGATTCCGGACCGGAATTCCCGGCTATGACTGTTCAAACAAGCAGTTACATGGCGCCGCGACACCAGAGGGACGAGTTTGTGACGGTATGCGCATGCCGCCAAAATGTCACGCGGGCGCGGCCCGCCGCCGCAAGGTGCTGGCGGGGTGAGCCCGTACCTTCTGTGCAACCATATGGAATAACAGGCAGCGCTGCCGCCACCGCATCCCGGCCGAGCATGTGCGCCCTGTCTCAAGCAGGTGACGCCGCGCGCGCGGCCACGGCCGCCGCTGCCCCGGGGGCATCCCCGGGCCTTGCCACTTGCCGAAGAACACGTTTCGGGCTAGGTGGTACGCCACATCACCATCCCAACACAGGTTCCCCCATGCACGACACCAACGATTCCCCGTCCGGCCATCCGGAACGGGATGCCGCGTCCCAGCCGGAGCGCTTCGAACAGCCTGAACGGTCCGAGCGGTCCGCCCGTCCCGACAGGCCCACCCGCCCGCCCCGCCCCGGCCAGGGCCGCCCCTCTTCCGGCCAGTCACTGGTCGAGACCATCATGGAACTCGACCGGGACATCATCCGTCTGCTGGCCAAGCGCGCCCGCCTCTTCCAGAAGGTGCGCGGCAGCCGCCGTCCCGGCGTGTCCTCCGCCCCCGCGCGCGACACCGTGGCCGAAAAGCAGCTGCGCGAGGCGTGGGAAAGCGCCGCCGCGCGCGTCAGCCGCGACCCGCGCTTCGTGCGCCAGTTGTTCGCCCTGCTGCAGGAAGTGGAAATCCAGGAGCGCAGCCCCGAAGGCGAGGTGCGCCCCAGCTTCAACCTGGCCCCGCCGCGCCGCCCGGTCTCCATCAATATATATGGACCGCTGGCCGCCCGCCCCACCCGGCTGTGGGTGGCGCTGGCCGCCGCCGCCGGTGCCGAGGCCGTCCTCGGAGACGGCGGGGGGGGCGACGGGGGCGGGGCCATGCTGGGCGACCACCTGATCGACGCCGTGAAGGCGCTGAACCAGGCAGGCGCGCACCTGTCGTGGGAAGGCGACGCCACCGTGCGCAGCAAGGGCGGCGACGCCCTGGACTTCACCGACAAGGTCATCTACGCGGGCGACGATTCCCTGAATTTCCACCTGCTGGCCGCGCTGTCCCTTGGAGCCGTCGGCAAGGTCAAGTTCACCGGCGGCCCGGCCCTGAAGATGACCGACACCACCCCCCTGCGCCAGTTCCTGCCGCAGCTCGGCGCGCGCCTGGCCCCCGTGGTCCCCAAGTCGTCCGGCCTGCCGGTGCGTCTGGAATGTTCCGGCGTGCTGCCCGACGAGGCGCGCATCCCGGCCGAACTGCCCGCCGACGCGCTGACCGCGCTGCTGCTGGCCGCCCCGTTCTGGAACGCCGCCATCACCCTGCACTGTGCCGACCACCCGGACGCCGCCTCCTGCATCGCCGAGGTGCTGCCCCTGCTCAGGGCCTGCAAGGCCGACGTGACCACGCTGGGCGAAACCGGCGAGGCCGCCCTGTCGGTGCGCATCGCCCCCACGACCAGGCTGCGCGTGCCCAAGGCCCCGGCCATGGGCATCGATCCGCTGGTGGCCGCCGTGATGCTGGCCATGCCCGCCTTCACCGGCGGCGAGGCCCGGCTTTCCGGCACCTGGGATGCCGCGCAGCCTCACGCCGCTCAGGTGCTGGACCTGCTGCGCGCCTCGGGCCTCGTGGTCACCGCCGACGCCAAGGGCGTGGCCGCCAGGCCCGCCATGAAGCCCTCGGTGCAGGCCGCGCCCGCGCCCACCGCCCCGCTGGACGCCTCCGCCCTGCCCCTCGACTACGCCCCGCTGGCGCTGGCCCTGGCCGCCGCCACGGCCCGCGCGGCCAAGGTGGACGTGGTGCCCGCGCCGCTCCTGCCCGAAGGGGTGGACGAAGTGACGGCCGAGAGCTTTGCCGGACAACTGGGCTTCGCCCTGGCTACCGAGGCGGGCCAGCCGGTGCTGCGCGCCGTGGTGCCCGCCGGTTCCAGGGCCCCGGCCAATGGTTCACCCTGGGCCAGCCCCACGGCGGCCTGGACGTTCGGCCTGGCGCTGGGCGCGCTGCTGCGCCCCGGCCTGCACCTGTCCAACCCCGGCAACGTGACCGAACTGATGCCGGGCTTCTGGGCGCTGTACAACGGCCTGCCCTCGCCCGAAAACGCCCCGCGCAAGCCCAAGGAGCAGAAGGATGACGGCGCCAAGCCCGCTCGACGACGCATCATTGCCGAATAGCATCCCCGAGTTGGAGGCCCAGATGGCCCTGCTCGAGGAGGAACGCCGCGCCTGCGAGGCCACCGTGCGCCGCCTGAGCGAGTCCGAGCGCCCCGGCGAGGGCATCTTCTTCGCGCAGGAAATCCACGAGGCGCGCCAGCGCAAGCTGCAACTGGAAGTGCAGAAGGAGTTGCGGCGGGTGCGCATCAACCGCCTGCGTCTGGACGCCAATTCCATGTTCTAGTTCATGACCCGCCGGGGGAGGTAACGCACCGCGCGTCGCCTCCCCCGCGCCGTTCGCGGTCCGCCGCCAGCTTCGCGCCGGACCGCCCGCAGCACCGATCAACCGCCGAGGTCACAGCATGTCGCTCATCTCCCAGCAGATTTCCGGGTACCTTGAACGCTCGTCGTGGATCCGCAAGATGTTCGAGGCGGGCATCGCCCTCAAGCAGCAGTACGGCGATGAGGCCGTGTGCGACTTCAGCCTGGGCAACCCCGACCTGCCCGCCCCGCCCGCCGTGGCCCAGGCCCTGCGCGAACTGGCCGACCACGCGGGCGAGCCCTTCGCCTTCGGCTACATGCCCAACGGCGGCTATCCGTGGGCGCGGGCGAAGCTGGCCGCGCATCTTTCGCGGGAGCAGGGCGTGGACCTGACCACCGACGACGTGGTGCTCACCTGCGGCGCGGCGGGCGGGCTGAACGCCTTCCTGCGCGCGGTGCTGGAGCCCGGCGACGATGTGCTGGCCGTGTCCCCGTTCTTCGTGGAGTACGGCTTCTACGTGGCCAACCACGGCGGCGTCTTCCGCACCGTGGGCTCGAAGCCCGACACCTTCGCGCTGGACGTGGCCGCCATCGAGGCCGCCATCGGCCCCAAGACGCGCGCGCTCATCGTCAACTCGCCCAACAACCCCACCGGGGTCATCTACAACCGGGCGGAGCTGACCGAACTGGCGGCGGCGCTGGGCCGTGCATCGGCAAGGCACGGGCGGCCCATCTTCCTGATCTCGGACGAGCCGTACCGCTTCCTGTCCTACGACGGCGACGAGGTGCCCTCGCTGCTGCCCCTGTACCCGCACGCGGTGGTGGTCAGCTCGTTCTCCAAGAATCTTTCGCTGGCGGGGGAACGGCTGGGCTACATCGCCCTGTCCCCGCTGATGGAAGGCCGGGGCACGCTGACGGCCGCGCTGCTGCTGACCAACCGCATCCTCGGTTTCGTGAACCCGCCCGCCGTGGGCCAGCACCTGATGGCAAAGGCGCTGGGCTCGCAGGTGGACGCAGGCATCTACGCCCGACGCCGCGACCTCATGGCGCGCATCCTGCGCGACGCGGGGTATGAATTCCAGATGCCCGCCGGGGCGTTCTACTTCTTCCCCAAGGCGCCGGGCGGCGACGACGTGAAGTTCGTCAACCGGCTGATGGAAGAGAAGGTGCTGGCCGTGCCCGGTTCCGGCTTCGGCGGGCCGGGGCATTTCCGGCTGACCTTCTGCGTGGGCGAGGATGTGATCGCGCGGTCGGAGGAAGGGTTCAGGCGGGCCATCAAAGGCTGACGTGGGTACATTCGGAACAAGAGCAAGAAAGGAGAGGCCGTGCCCTGCTGGGTGCGGCCTCCACATATTTCCGGCGGGCGGGAATGAGGTCGTGCGCAGTTGCACCCGGCCCGTCCCCTCCCTTCCCACCACCCCCATCCTTGACTTCCCCCCCAAACCCATGTACCGAACCTCCTCTTACGATATTCGCCGGACGGGGTATTCATGTTCGACAGTCTCTCGGACAGGCTGACAGGAGTTTTCCGGAAATTCAGCGGCACGGGCCGCCTCGACGAAGCCAACATCCAGGATGGCCTTCGCGAGGTGCGTCTGGCGCTGCTGGAAGCCGACGTCAACTTCAAGGTCGTCCGCGACTTCATCGAGCGCGTGCGCGAGCGCTGCCTCGGCCAGGACGTGCTGAAAAGCCTCACCCCTGCCCAGCAGGTGGTGAAGATCGTCCACGACGAACTGGTCGAACTGCTCGGTGGCGGCGCCACCCAGCTCGACCTGCGCGGCAAACAGCCCTACGTCATCATGATGGTGGGTCTGCAAGGCTCGGGCAAGACGACCTCGTCGGCCAAGCTCGCCAACCTGCTGCGCAAGCAGAAGATGCGTCCGTACCTGGCGCCCGCCGACGTGTACCGCCCGGCGGCCATCGACCAGTTGCACACGCTGGCCAAGCAGCTCGACATCCCGGCCTACCCCTCGGCCACCGGCATGAACCCGGTGGACATCGCGGCGGCCGCCGTGGAAGACGCGCGCGAAAAGCAGTGCAACGTGGTCATCGTGGACACTGCGGGCCGCCTGCACATCGACGAAACCCTGATGCAGGAGCTGGTCTCCATCAAGGGCCGCGTCGAACCGCAAGAAATTTTGTTCGTGGCCGACGCCATGACCGGCCAGGACGCGGTGACGGTTGCCGAAGCGTTCAACGCCGCGCTGGACATTTCCGGCGTGGTGCTCACCAAGATGGACGGCGACGCCCGCGGCGGCGCGGCCCTGTCCATCCGCTCGGTCACCGGCAAGCCGGTGAAGTTCGTGGGCATGGGCGAGAAGCTCTCGGACATCGAGGTCTTCCACCCCGACCGCGTGGCGGGCCGCATTCTCGGCATGGGCGACATGATGACGCTCATCGAGAAGGCGCAGTCCACCATCAAGGCCGAAGAGGCCGAGGAACTGGGCCGCAAGTTCCAGAAAGCGGAGTTCGACCTGGAGGACTTCCGCACCCAGATGCGCCGGCTGAAGAAGCTGGGCTCGCTGGAAGGCCTTCTGAAGCTGATTCCCGGCATGGGCGCGCTGCGCGAAAAGCTGGGCGAGATGAACGTGCCGGAAAAGGAGATGGGCCGGGTAGAGGCCATCATCAGCTCCATGACCATGCAGGAACGCCGCAACCCCAAGGTGCTGAACGGCAGCCGCCGCCAGCGCATCGCCAGGGGGTCCGGCACCACCGTGCAGGACGTGAATCAGCTGATCAAGAATTTCGAGCAGATGCGCGACATGATGAAAAAGGTCATGGGCGGGGGCAAGCCCGCGCAGGCCGGAAAGATGCCGCGCATGCCCAGGCTGCCCGGAATGGGTGGCATGGGCGGACTTGGAGCAATGGGAGGAATGGGGGGCCTTGGCGGGCTCGGCGGCATGCCGGGAATGCCGGGCATGCCCGGCGCGGGTGACGGCGAAGCCGCGCCCGGCGGTCCCAACCCCATGTCCAAGACCGCGCTCAAGAAAAAGAAGCAGCTGCGCAAGCAGCAACGCAACAAGAGCAAGAAGCGCTGAGGACGAAAAGCTGCCGGGTGGGAATTCTCGCCCACTTGCGCTTTTCCCGAGATACCATACTATACACAGACTAGTTGGAGACCAAGCCATGTCCGTGAAGCTGAGACTCGCCCGCATGGGCAACAAGAAGCGTGCCTTCTACCGGATCGTCGCCGTCAACAGCGCCGCGCGCCGCGACGGCCGTCCGCTGGAATTCCTGGGCTTCTACAACCCCATGGTGAACCCTGCCGAAGTGAAGATCGACGCCGCAAAGGTGCAGAAGTGGCTGGACCAGGGCGCCGAGCCCACCGACACCGTCCGCGCCCTGCTCAAGCAGCAGGCCGGGTAGTGCGGCGCCGGCTTGCCCGGCATCCCGTCGCGGAGGCGCCTCGCCGGAAGCTGTAATCCTGCGGAACATCCTGTGGAGGTGGCCATGCTGAAGGAACTGGTCGAATACATCGCGAAATCCCTCGTCGACAAGCCGGAAGACGTGCATGTGACGGAGGTCGAGGGCGAACAGACGTCCGTTCTCGAACTGAAGGTAGCGAAGGAAGACCTCGGCAAGGTCATCGGCAAGCAGGGCCGCACGGCGCGCGCCATGCGCACCATTCTGGGCGCGGCTTCCACCAAGGCGCGCAAGCGTTCCGTGCTCGAAATCCTCGAGTAGCCGGCGCTCCTCCCTCCCGGTACGCCACGGCGTGCCGTGGTGGGCACGGTGGGCCACGGTACGGGAACACGCGACAGCAGCCATTAAAACGACTAGCCCGGACGCGCAAGCCGAAGGGCTCTTGTCGCTTGGGCGGCCGGGCACGCGCACGGCGGGCCGAAACCTGCGGCCCTTTCCCGACGACCTACGGCCATCACCCTCAATCCATGCACCGGGCGCACATGAGCGACGACTCCTTCATCGAAATCGGCCTCGTCGGCAGGCCGCACGGCCTGCGCGGCGAAGTGGGCGTGGACTTCTGGGCCGATTCGCCCGACCTGTTGCGCGGCGCCCTGTGGCTGCGCCCCGGACGCGGCGCGCCCCGCGCCATGACGGTGGCGGCGGTGCGGCGGCATCAGGGCCGCCCGCTGGTGCTGTTCGAGGGCATCGCCGACCGCAGCGCGGCGGAAACCCTGCGCGGCATGCGCGTGCTGGTGCCCAGGGACCGCCTGCCGGAACTGGACGAGGACGAGGTGTACCTGCACGAACTGCTGGGCCTGCGCGTGCTGCTGCACGACACGGGCAAGGCGCTGGGCACCCTCGACGACGTGCAGATGCCCGGCGGGCAGGAGGTGTGGTCCATCCGCACCGCCGACGGCAAGGAAGTGCTGCTCCCCGCCGTGGACGAGTTCGTGGCGTCCATCGACCTCGACGCGCGCGAGGTGCGCATCACCCCGCCGCCGGGGCTCATCGAACTGTACCTGGAGACGCCGGACAAGTCCGCCGACCGCACATCCGGTGCCGATGACGCCGGGCGGGACGAAGCCGGGGAACCGGCAGGGACCGGGAAACAGACAGGAACGGGCGGCGCATAGCGCCAGGCAGCCGCCATGCACTTCACCCTCGTCACCCTGTTCCCGGAATTCTTCGACTCGCCCCTGTCCGCCGGGCTCATGGCCAAGGCGCGCGAGTCGGGCACCGTGGACTTTTCCTTCCGCAACCCGCGCGACGCCGCCACCGACCGTCACCGCACCGTGGACGACCGCCCCTATGGCGGCGGCCCCGGCATGGTCATGCTGCCCGAACCGCTGGCCGTCACCTTGCGGGACATGCAGGCACAGGCCCCCCTTGGCCGCATCCTGATGATGGCCCCGCGCGGCCGCCGCTTCACCCAGCGGATGGCCCGCGAACTGGCCCGCGAAGAGCGCGTGACCATCCTGTGTGGCCGCTACGAGGGGTTCGACGCGCGCATCGAGGAATTGTTCGACATCGAGCCGGTGTGCGTGGGCGACTTCGTGCTCAACGGCGGCGAGGCGGCGGCGCTGAACGTCATCGAGGCCGTGGCGCGCCTCGTCCCCGGCTTCATGGGCAAGGAGGAGTCGGGCGAGGACGAGAGCTTTTCCGACGGGTTGCTGGAATACCCCCACTACACCCGGCCGGAGGTGTTCGAAGGGCTGCCCGTGCCCGAAGTGCTGCGTTCCGGCGACCACGGCCGCATCGCCGCGTGGCGGCGCGAGCAGTCGCTGGCGGCCACCCTGCGCCTGCGCCCGGAACTTTTGCCCGAGGCTCCGCTGACCGAAACCGACATGGCCTTCCTGCGGCGCGAGGCCGCCGAAACCGTGGAACGGCCCGGCCGCAACCTGCATTGCGCGCTGGTGCACTACCCGGTGCTGAACAAGGAAAAAAAATCGGTGGCCGTGTCTTTGACAAACCTCGACATTCACGATATAGGTCGCTGTTCCTGCACGTATGGTCTCGGCGGGTATTACATCGTGACCCCCATCGAAGATCAGCGGCGGCTGCTCGACGGCATCCTCCGGCACTGGACGGAGGGGCCGGGCCTGGCGGCGAACCCCGACCGGGGCGAGGCGCTGGGGCTGGTGCGCGGCGCAGATACGGTACAGGAAGCGGTGGACGACATCACCCGCCGCACGGGCCAGCGCCCCCTGGTGATCACCACCAGCGCGCGCGGCGCGGGCGACACGACCTTCGGTCAGGTGCGGTCCGTCCTCGCGGAACGTCCGGTGCTGCTGCTGTTCGGCACCGGGCACGGCCTCTCGCCGCACCTCGCGGCGGCGTGCGACGGCACCCTGCGGCCCGTCCGGTGGATGGACGGGTACAACCACCTTTCGGTGCGCACCGCCGCCGCCATCATCATGGACAGGATTCTCGGCGACTGCTATTAGGCGAAACCGGCGAGACCACGATAGCGAAAAACTCCGGTCCAAGGGAGACACGATCATGAATATCATCAAGAAAATCGAAGGCGAACACCTGCGCTTCGACCTGCCCCAGTTCAAGTCCGGCGACACCGTGAAGGTGCACCTGCGCATCGTGGAAGGCGAAAAGGAACGCATCCAGGTGTTCCAGGGCAACGTCATCCGCATCCACCGCGGCACCACCGGCGGCACCTTCACCGTGCGCAAGGTGTCCGACGGCGTGGGCGTGGAACGCGTGTTCCCCCTGCACTCTCCCTTCATCGACCACGTCGAGCTGGTGACCGAAGGCCGCGTGCGCCGCAGCCGCCTGTACTACCTGCGCGAACTCAAGGGCAAGGCCGCCCGCATCAAGCCCAAGAACCGCTTCTAGGCCAGACTGCTTCATGCAAGGGGGGTCCGGCACGCCGGTCCCCCCTTTTTTCGTTGGCGCGCCCCCGTCCCCCTGCTCCAAGGCCGGTCACGCTCCGCATTCCGTTTCGGCCCGCTCCACCTGTCCCCCCACCCGCAGGAGGCCGCATGTCACCGCCCGCCCGCCGCGCCAGCGCACCCCGCGCGCGTTCCGCGCACGGCGCGCCCGGCATGCGCCAGGGGCTGCTGGCGGACATGGCCCCCGCCCACCCCGCCACGCCGTATATCGGGCCGGCAACGCCATACATCGGTATAGACGAGGCCGGACGCGGCTGCCTTGCCGGGCCGGTGGTGGCCGCCGCCGTCATCCTGCCCCCCCACGCCGACGCGGCCGCCCTGGCCGCCCTGCTGCCCGGCCTTGCCGGGCTGACCGATTCCAAGAAGCTCACCGCCGCCAGGCGCGAAGCCCTGGCCCCGCGCATCCGCCAGCACGCCGTGGCCTGGGGCCTGGGCGTGGTCTGGCCGCGCGACATCGAGCGCATCAACATATTGCAGGCCACCTTCCACGCCATGTGGCGGGCCGTGCGCGCCCTGCGCCCCGGCCATGCGGGCCGGGACGGCTCAAGCCCGTACGGCTTCGATCCGGCGGTCCTGCCCCCCCTGTCCGGTATCCCCTTGATCATCGACGGCGACAAGACCATCCCGGACGCCGTGTTCGCGGGGCAGCCGCCCTGCCCGGCCCGCGCCGCGCCCGACGCCGCCGTCTGCCCCGCGCCCGCGCAGCGCGCCGTGGTGGGGGGCGATGCGCTGGTCCCGGCCGTGTCCGCCGCGTCCATCCTGGCCAAGACCTTCCGCGACCGGCTCATGACCGCCCTGGACCGCCGCCACCCCGGCTACGGCCTTGCCGTGCACAAGGGTTACGGCACGGCGGAGCACATGGCGGCCATCGCCGAACGGGGCCCCTGCCCGCAACACCGGGCCACCTTTCGCGGGGTGCGGCCGGATGCCCCGCAGACCCAGGGGTCGCTGCTGTGAGCCCGCGCCGCGCCACTCCCCCGGCCACGCCATCCGCCACCGCCACCATTGGGGCGCGGGGCGAAGAGGCGGCGGCCCGGCTGCTGGCAAAACGCGGCCTGCGGGTGCTGGCCCGCAACTGGCGGCACGGCGGCCTTGAACTGGACATCGTCTGCGACGACCGGGGCACGCTGGTCTTCGTGGAAGTGAAGACCCGCGCCGCCAGCGGCCCCGCCCGGCCCGACGAAGCGCTGACCCCGGCCAAGCGCGGCAAGCTGGTGCGCGCCGCCCGGCAGTATCTGGCCGCCCACGACGCCTGGGACCGGCCGTGCCGTTTCGACCTCGTGTGCGTGGTGCACGACGGGGCAACCCTGACGCTGGAGCACTACCCCCATGCCTTCGACCTCACCGCGTCTCTGGGTGGTGGCGACGCCGCTTGGCAACCCTGGTGACCTGTCGCCCCGCGCCCGCGAAGTGCTGACCCAGGCCGCGCTGGTGCTGGCCGAGGACACCCGGCGCGCCGGGCAGTTGTTCGCCCGTTGCGGCATGTCCGCCCAGCGGTTCATGAGCTTTCACGACCACAACGAGGAAGAACGCCTGCCGCGCATCCTCGACGAGTTGCGGGCCGGTGCGCACGTCGCGCTCATCTCCGACGCGGGCATGCCGCTCATGGCCGACCCCGGCTTCCGGCTGGTGCGCGCCTGCCGGGCCGAAGGCATCGACGTTTCGGTGCTGCCCGGCCCCTCGGCCCCGGTCACGGCGCTGGCGGGCAGCGGCATCGCGCCGCAGCCGTTCACCTTCCTGGGCTTTCCGCCGCGCAAGCGGTCCGACGTGGAAAGGCTGTTCGCGGAATACGCCGCCGTGCGCACCACCCTGGTGTTTTTCGAACGCAAGGACAGGCTGGCCGATACGCTGGACGCCGCCCATGCCGTGCTGGGCCCGCGCGAGTGCTGCATCGCGCGGGAATTGACCAAGCCCCACGAGGAGTTTATCCTTCTACGGTTGGAAAACAGGGCGCAGCTGACCCGTGAATTGCTTGGAGAAATCACGGTAGTCATCGGTCCTCCGGAATCCGTGACCGCCACCCCGCGCGCGGACGTGCTGGCCCTGCTGGCGGACGAGGCCAGGGCCGCCCCCGGCGAAAAGCCGCGCGAACTGGCCCGCCGGGTGCACGAGGCCACCCGTGGCTGGACGGTGAAGGACATCTACAAGCTGTTGCAGGACAACCGCTAGGAACCGTTCCCCGGCGAACGCGCCCCCGGCCCGGAATCCGGCCGAACCCGCAACGCGACAACACGACAACGGCCTTGCCACGGTGCCCCATGCCCACGCCCGCCCCCTCCATGCCCGACGCCAAGACCCTGCTGCTGTGCTTTCTGCGGTCGTATCTCGTGGGCGCGGCGTTCAACACGCGGGGGCACCAGAACATCGGCATCGTGTTCGCCATGGAGCCGGGGCTGGCCGCCATCTACCCCGACCCGCGCGCCCGGCGCGAGGCGCGCAAGCGCTACCTGCGCCACTTCAACACCCACCCGTTCTGGGCGCCGCTGCTGGTGGGCACCTTCCTGTCGCTGGAGGCGCGCATCGCGCGCGGAACCTTTCCCGCAGAGGTGTTGCGCAGCCTCAAGGACACCACCGTGTACACCCTGTCGGCCATCGGCGATTCGGTGTTCGGCGGCAGCATGCTGGTATTCTGGTCGCTGACCACCTGCGCGCTGGTGGTTTCGGGCAACAACGGCGCGGCGTTCCTGTGGAGCCTGATGCTGTTCGTCTCGTTGCAGGTGTTCAAGCTGTTCACCTTTGCGGCGGGCCTGCGCGAGGGGCTCAAGGTGCTGCAACGGCTGAAGCAGTGGGACCTCATCAACTGGGGCGAAAAACTGAAGCTGTGCAACGCCGTGGTGCTGGCGGGGCTGCTGTGGCTGATCTGGCCGCACCACCAGCACGCCACGCGCTGGACGCTGTCCGCGCTGCTGCTCATGCTGGCCTCGTGGCTGATCGGCCGCTTTCATGTTTCGCGCATCTTTCTGGCCGCCTGCGCCACCGCCGCGGCCTTCGCCCTGCCCTGGGCCGACGACTGGATGCCCATGCCCTGGGGCTTCTAGGAGCTGTTTCCAAATTGTCCTTTCGTTCGTTGACAAGGAAAACAAGCCTGATTTGGAAACAGCCCCTGGCAACATTTCTGGACGCCGCCCGCACCACGAACCTTACGACTCCATAGCCGACAGGATACACGACGTGCAGGAACCCATAGAAGAGACGCAGGAAGGACTTACCGTGACGGTGTGCGTGGTCAACGACCAGGGCCTGCACGCCAGACCGGCCGCCCGCCTGGCCCAGGAAGCGCAGAAATTCGGCTCGGAACTCTTTCTTGCCATGGATGGCATGGAGGTGGACGCCAAAAGCATTCTGGACATCCTCTCCCTGGCCGCCGCCAAGGGCACGCGCCTTACCCTGCGCGGCGTGGGCGCCGACGCGCGCCACGCCCTGGAACACCTTTCCGCCTTGTTCAGCAACCGCTTTCGCGAGGAGTAGCCGGTGGCGCGCGAAATTCTGCAGGGCATAGCCGTTTCGGCGGGCGTTTCCATCGGCAAGGCGTTCTTCACCAACCGCCGCCGCAGAAGCGTCTCGTTCGAGATCATCCCGCCCGGCGCGGCGGATTCGGAGGTGGCCCGCCTGGAGCAGGCCGCCGCCGACGTGCGCGAGGACCTTGCCCGCGCCCGCGACAACGTGCCCGCCGAACTGCGCGACCACGCCGCGATCATCAATTCGCACATGATGATCTGCCAGGATCCCAAGCTGATCCGCGCCGCCTCGCAACGCATCCGCGACCACCACATCTGCGCCGAATGGGCCCTGGACCAGGCGGTGGACGCCATCGCCGCCGCGTTCTCGGCCATCGAGGACCCGTACATCCGTGAGCGCGTGCAGGACGTGCGCGCCGTGGCGGAACGCATCCAGGCCCGTCTGGTGGGCCGCCACGCGGAGCCGTTGCGCACCCCGGACGAGCGCATCGTGCTCATGGCCCACGACCTGACCCCGGCCGACGCCATGGGTCTGCCCACGGTCAAGATCATGTCCTTCGCCACGGCGGAAGGGGGCAAGACCTCGCACACCGGCATCCTGGCGCGCAGCCTGCAAATTCCCGCCGTGGTCGGCGTCTCGTCGCTGGAGGAATCCGTGGCCGACGGCGACCTGGTCATCGTGGACGCCCTGCGCGGCCTCATCCTGGTGGACCCGGACGAGGCGGAACTGGCCGACTACACCGACCTCAAGTACCAGTTCGAGAACTACCAGAAGTCCATCCGCCGCCAGTCCACCCTGCCCGCGGAAACCCTGGACGGCTACCGCATCGACGTGCAGGCCAACATCGAACTGGTGGAGGAAGTGCCCCAGGTGCTGGACGGCGGGGGCGACGGCGTGGGCCTGTACCGCACCGAATACGCCTTCCTGAACCGCCGCACCCCGCCCACGGAAGAAGAGCTGTACGAAGAGTACGCCCAACTGGCCAGCCTGCTTTCCCCCCGTCGGGTGGTGTTCCGCACGTTGGACGTGGGCGCGGACAAGATGCTGGCCGAGCAGAGCCAGTTGCAGGAGCCCAACCCCGCCCTCGGCCTGCGCGCCATCCGCTTCTGCCTGCGTCATCAGGAGGTGTTCCGGCGGCAGTTGCGGGCCATCCTGCGGGCCAGCGCGCACGGCAGCGCGTCGCTGCTGTTCCCCATGATCTCGGGGCTGCACGAGTTGCGGCAGGCCAAGCACATCCTGAACGAGGTGCGCGCCGAACTGGACGCGGCAGGCCAGCCCTACGACCCGGACATGCCCGTGGGCATCATGGTGGAACTGCCCTCCGCCGTGCTGATTTCCGAGGCGCTGGCGCAGGAAGTGGACTTCTTCAGCATCGGCACCAACGACCTGATCCAGTATTCGCTGGGCATCGACCGGGGCAACAAGCACGTCTCCTATCTGTACCAGCCGCTGCACCCGGCCATCGTGCGGTCCATCAAGTACGTGGTGGATTCGGCCCACCGCATGGGCATATCCGTGTGCGTGTGCGGCGAGGTGGCGTCCGACCCGTACTGCCTGCCCATCCTGCTGGGCATGCAGATCGACGCCATATCCATCGCCCCGCAGGCCATACCGGGCATCAAGCACATTCTGCGGCGCACCAACATGGAAGAGTGCAAGGAACTGTTGCGCGACGTGCTGAGCGCGTCCACCGTCTCGACCATCAACCGCATGGTGAAGGAGACGATCTACAACAGGTTCCCGGAAGAATTGACCTTCTTCTCGTCCATGCTGGACCAGGACGATTAGGGGCTGACGCCTTTCCCGAAGGGGGCCCCCTTCCCCCCAACCCTTGCCATTCCCGCCGATTTCTGGTCTTGAAACCCCTTGCGCGCCATGTCATCGCGCGGCGCCCGGCGCACGCCTCGCCACCGCTGCCGCCGCCATCCCCCCTGATGGCCCATCCCTCCCCGCGCGCCTGCAACCGCACGAACATTCCCCAAACATATGAGCAAGAAACCCTCTCCCGCCCTCATCGCCCAGAACAAGAAGGCCCGGCACCTCTATGAACTCGACGACTTCATGGAGGCTGGCCTCGTGCTGACCGGCTCGGAGGTCAAGAGCCTGCGCGCGGGCCACGTGAACTTCCGCGACAGCTACGTGGACTTCCGCAACGGCGAAGCCTTCCTGGTGGGACTGCACATCGCCCCGTACGACAACGCGGGCTACGCCCAGCACGACCCCGACCGCGACCGCAAGCTGCTGCTGCATGCCAAGCAGATCGACACGCTGGCCTTGCGCGTGGCGCAGAAGGGCCTGACCGTGGTGCCGGTGAACCTGCACTTCAGCAAGGGCCGGGTGAAGGTAGAAATAGCCGTGGGCCGAGGCAAGAAGCTGCACGACCAGCGCGAGGACCTGAAGCGCCGCGCCGCCGACCGGGATACGGAGCGCGAACTGGCCCGTTTCTAGGCAACCGTGACGGCGAAGCCGCCGCCACCGCCGCCCCGCCGTTTCCGTTTCCCCTTTTCCCTGCCCCCCGACCATCTTTCAGCCAATCTCCAACCGCATCAGCCCCGGATATTTTCGTGTCCACGCAAGCCCCCCATCTCACCGCCGCGCAGGAACGTTCCCTGCGGGACATCTTTCCCGGCGATTCGCTGCTGCTCGCACCGGAGCAGACCCTGATCTTCGCCACCGACGCGGGCCGCCGCATGGGCACTCCGCTGGCCGTGGTGCGCCCCACCACCGAAGCGCAGGTGGTGGAACTGCTGCGCCTGGCCCAGGCGGAACACCTGCCCGTATACGCGCGGGGCCGCGCCTCCAACCAGGTAGGCGCGTGCGTGCCCACCCGGCCGGGCATCGTGGTATCCTTGCTGCACATGAACCGCATCCTCGACATCGCGGACGACGACTTCGTGGCCGAGGTGGAGCCGGGGGTGGTCACCTCCGACCTGCAACGCGCCGTGGAGGCGCGCGGCCTGTTCTACCCCCCGGACCCGGCCAGCATCGACATTTCCACCATCGGCGGCAACGTGGCCACCTGCGCGGGCGGCATGCGCGCCCTGAAGTACGGCGTCACCCGCGAATACGTGCTGGGGCTCACGGCGGTGCTGCCCGGCGGCAGGGTGCTGCGCCCCGGCGGCCGCTGCCACAAGAACGTGGTAGGGCTGGACCTTACCCGCCTGTTCGTGGGCTCGGAAGGCACGCTGGGCATCGTCACCCGCATCGCGCTCAAGCTGCTGCCCCTGCCGCAGGCCACGGCCACCCTGCTGGCCGGGTTCTCGTCCATGGAGGCGGCCATGCACGGGGTGCGGCGCATCTTCCGCGCGGGCATCCTGCCGGTGGCGCTGGAATTCCTGAGCCCGGAAGTGCTGGACTGCGTGGCCCGCCGCCAGCCGCCCCCATGGCCCGACTCTGTGCGCGGCGCGCTGCTGATCCGCCTGGACGGCAGCCGCGAATCGCTGCCGCTGGAAATCAGACGCATGCACGACGCCCTGCACACCACGGATGCCGCCCCCGGCAACGAACCGCCGGTGTGGTCCGCCCACGGGGTGGGCCACGACGAGGAAGACCCCCTGTGGGCCATGCGGCGCGGCATCAGCCCGTCATCATATCTGGTGCGGCCCAACAAGATCGGCGAGGACATCGCCGTGCCGCGCGGCCGCCTGCTGGACGCGCTGACCGGCATCCGGGCCATCGCTCAGGCCCACGACCTGCCCATCCTCACGTACGGCCACGTGGGCGACGGCAACATCCACGTGAACATCATGTTCGACGGGGCAGACCAGGCCGAGGTCACCCGCGCCGACGCCGCCACCGTGGAGGTCATGCGCCTGGTCCGGTCCATGGACGGCACCCTTTCCGGCGAGCACGGCGTGGGCATGGCCAAGAAGGAATTCCTGCACCTGCAACTTTCGCCCCTGGAAACGGAACTGATGCGCCAGGTGAAGCACGCCTTCGACCCGCTGGGGATCATGAATCCCGACAAGGCCTACTAGGGGCGCTCCCACACCACGCGGCAACACATCATGAGCACGGACACCACTTCCAGAACCACGGCCACACCGGCCGACACCGCGCACGGCGACGCCCCCGAACGGCCCCGCGCCTGCCTGCTGTGCGGCCAGTGCACGGCCGTGTGCCCCGCCTTCCTGACCACCGGGCGGGAAGAACTTTCGCCCCGCGCCAAGCACCTGGTGTTCGCCGCCCTGCGCGACGAGCCGGGACGCCTGGGCCTGAAGCCCGCGCGCGAACTGGCCGACCGCTGCCTGTCCTGCGGGCGCTGCGCGACCATCTGTCCGCAGGGGCTGTCGGTGCCGCAGGCGCTGGCCGCCCTGCGCGCCAGACACCCCAACTGGCAGCAGTGGCTGTGGAAGCAGTGGATCGAACACGGCCGCCTGCTGTGGCCCGCGCTGGCCCAAATCTCTAGGTCGACCCGCGTGGTGCCCGGCGCGGTGGTGCCGGAAGGCGTGCAGCACATGCTTCGCTCCGCCGCCGCCATGCTGCCCCCGCCGCCGCCCGCCCCGTGGATAGTGGCGGATCAGGCGACGCAAAAGGCAACGCAGGAGGCAACGCGCGGCGAGGCCGCCCGTCCCCCGGCCATGCTCTTTGCCGGGTGCACCGCCCGGCGCATCCGCCCCCGCTGGAAGGACACGGCCCGCGCCCTGCTGCGCTGGCTGGGGCACCCCGCGCCTGCTCAGGGCGACGAGGACGCCTTCACCTGCTGCGGCTCCACGCTGGAGCACGCGGGCATCCCCGATGCCGCCGCCTCGGCCCGCGCCCGCAACCTGGACGCCTGGCGCGCCGCGGGCCGCCCGCTGCTGGTCACCTTCTGCGCCACCTGCCACCACGGTCTGGGCGAATACCCCGGCCACGCCGATCTCGACTGGCAGGACGGCGAGCGCGAGGCATGGACCGCCGCCCTGCGTTCCCTGTCCACGTTGTGGGGCGAGGCCGCGTTCCGCGTCACCGGTGACGCCCCGGCCCTGCCCGAACCCGGCGCCCCCGCGCCCGTGCGCTACCACCAGCCCTGCCACCGCAAGGGCACGGACCCCGACGCGGTGTGGCTGCGCGCCCTGTTGGGCGACCGCATGCGCGCCCCCGGCGGGGTGAACTGCTGCGGCATGGGCGGCGTGCTGCAACTGGCCGCGCCCGACCTTTCGCGCACCGTGGCCGATGCCTGCTGGAACGCCCTGCTGCCGGAACGGGCCGCCGCGTCCTCCCTCGCGCCCTCCCCCACATCTGGCCCGGCGTCCCCCCCGGCGTCCGCCCCGACATCTTTGGCAAACGCGCCAGCCGCCCCGCCCGACGCCGCACAGGCTCCGGAGGTCACCGTACTGACCGGGTGCAGCGGCTGCACTCTGCAACTGGCCGCAACCGCGCCCCGCAACGTGCGCGTGCTGCACTGGCTGGACGTGGTGGGCCTGCCGAAAGGCTAGTCCCGCCCCGGCATTGCCCGGCGCGATGCATGCGTCACGATTCCCTGTCATTCCGGAATACTGCGTGTGAATTCAAGGTGCGCGCATTGCCAACAGACGGTATTTGACTTATTTGAGACGGGTTCGGCCACCCGCCGCGCGGCCCATGTTTTCCGCTCCGCCGCCGCACGTCGGACGCCGCGCCATGCGGCCCGCCCGGCACGTCGCCCTTGCGGCCATCGCCAGCCCCGCCCCGCGCGGGGCCTTCCGCGCGGCAACCGGCCCTGGCCGCCCCGCGTTCCCACCGCCTCCATCTTTCGGGAGAAGGAATGTTCGATATCCTGTTCAAAAGCCTCTTCGGCTCTTCCAACGACCGCTACATCAAGCGCTGCCGCGCCCGCGTCGAGGCCATCAACGCCCTTGAGCCGCAGATGCAGGCCCTTGCCGACGAAGACTTTCCGGCGCGCCTGGCCGAATACCGCGAACAGGCCCAGAACGGCCGCAGCCTGGACGACCTGCTGCCCGAAGTCTTCGCGCTGACGCGCGAGGCGGGCAGGCGCGTCCTGAACATGCGCCACTTCGACGTGCAGCTGGTGGGCGGCATGGTGCTGCACGAAGGCCGCATCGCCGAAATGAAGACCGGTGAAGGCAAGACCCTGGTGGCCACCCTGCCCGTGGTGCTGAACGCCATTTCCGGGCTCGGGGTGCACGTCGTCACCGTCAACGACTACCTGGCCAAACGCGACGCCGCGTGGATGGGCCGCCTGTACAGCTTCCTGGGTCTGTCCGTGGGCGTCATCGTGCACGGCCTGACCGACGAGGAGCGCAAGGCCGCCTACGGGTCCGACATCACCTACGGCACCAACAACGAATTCGGCTTCGACTACCTGCGCGACAACATGAAGTTCTACCCGCACCAGTTGGTGCAGCGCGAACACAATTTCGCCATCGTGGACGAAGTGGACTCCATCCTCATCGACGAGGCGCGCACCCCGCTGATCATCTCCGGCCCGTCGGAGGATTCCACCGGCCTCTACCGCCGCGTGGACGACATCATCCCCAGGCTTTCGGCCGAAACCCACTTTTCCGTGGACGAAAAGGCCCGCACCGCCACCCTCACCGACGAGGGCGTGGCGAAATGCGAAGAACTGCTGGGCATCGACAACCTGTTCGACCCCGGCAACATCACCTTCCAGCACCACGTGTTGCAGGCCCTGAAGGCCCACCACGTGTTCCGGCGCGACGTGGACTACATCGTCACCCCCGAAGACCAGGTGGTCATCGTGGACGAGTTCACCGGCCGCCTCATGCCGGGCCGCCGCTTCAGCGACGGGCTGCACCAGGCGCTGGAAGCCAAAGAAAAGGTGAAGGTCGAGGCGGAAAACCAGACGCTGGCCTCCATCACCTTCCAGAACTACTTCCGCATGTACAAGAAGCTGGCGGGCATGACCGGCACGGCCGACACCGAGGCCGTGGAATTCCAGCAGATCTACGGGTTGCAGGTCATCACCATCCCGACCAACAAGCCCATGGTCCGCCGCGACTACCCGGATTCCATCTACCGCACCCGCCGCGAAAAGTTCGACGCCATCGTGGCCGCCATCGGCGAACTGCACCAGAGCGGCCAGCCGGTGCTGGTGGGCACCATCTCCATCGAGACGTCGGAACTGCTTTCGGCCATGCTCAAGAAGGCGGGCGTGCCGCACAACGTGCTGAACGCCAAGCACCACGAGCAGGAAGCCGAAATCGTGGCCCAGGCGGGCCAGCGCGGCAAGGTCACCATCGCCACCAACATGGCGGGCCGAGGCACCGACATCGTGCTGGGCGAAGGCGTGCGCGAACTGGGCGGCCTGCACATCCTGGGCACCGAACGCCACGAAAGCCGCCGCATCGACAACCAGTTGCGCGGCCGCTCCGGCCGCCAGGGCGACCCCGGCTCGTCGCGGTTCTACCTTTCGCTGGAAGACGACCTGATGCGCCTGTTCGGGTCCGACCGCATCTCCGGCCTGATGCAGAAGCTGGGCATGGAGGAAGGCGAACCCATCGAGAACCGCATGGTCAGCCGCGCCATCGAAAACGCCCAGAAGCGCGTGGAAGGCCACAACTTCGAAATCCGCAAGACGCTGCTGGACTACGACAACGTCATGAACCAGCAGCGCGAGGTCATCTACACCCTGCGCCGCGAGACCATGATGGAGGCGGACCTCGAAGACACCGCCCTCGAATTCATGGACGACCTGTTCGACGAGATCTACGGCGACGTGGAACAGGGCAAGGGCGGCGAGGGCGACGACGCCAAGGCCTACGCCATGGCCCGCCTGCGCGACGTGTTCAACATCACCCGCGTGCTGCCCCTTGCCGACGGCAACCTGCCCGACCGCGAAACCGCGCGCGGGGCCGTGCTGTCCATACTGGAAGAACTGAAGCGCGACACCGGCGAGGTGTACCGCGACATCCTGCGCTTCTTCCTGCTGGAGGAAGTGGACCGTTGCTGGAAGGAACACCTGCTGAACATGGACCACCTGCGCGACGGCATCGGCCTGCGCGGGTACGGCCAGCGCGACCCCAAGCAGGAATACAAGCGCGAGGGCTTCTCGCTGTTCCAGGACATGCTGTTCCGCGTGCGCGAAAACCTGTTCCGCGCCCTGACCCGCCTGCGCATCCAGCGCGAGGAGCAGGTGCCGCAGGAAGAACTGAAGCAGGAATTCAAGCACAAGGAAGAGCCCAAGAGCCTGAACTATTCCGGCGCGCAGAAGGAAACCCCGTCCGCAACGCCCGAGCGACGAGCCGAGCCCAAAGTCGGCCGCAACGACCCGTGCCCCTGCGGCAGCGGCCAGAAATACAAGAAGTGCTGCGGCGCGTAACGCGCCCCACGGCACTGTCGCACACACAGGGGCGGCGCGGGAGTTCCCGCGCCGCCCTTCACTTTTCCGGGACTTGCCCGTAATACGCACGGCGGGCACCCCACGCACCCGCCAACCGGCCCGACGGGCCGAACACGGAGCCGACCATGCAACCGAACAGGGCCAGTAACGACACCCCGGCCACCACTCAGGAAGTCCCCGCCACCTGCGCGGCTCCCAAGGGCTTCCGCTTCGCCACCACGGGCGCCGGGTTCCGCAAGTCGGGGCGCGACGACCTGGCCCTGGCGGTCAGCGACACCCCCGCCGTGGCTGCCGCCGTGTTCACCAAGAACCTGTTCCAGGCCGCCCCGGTGCTGGTGGCGCGCGACATTCTGGCCCGCGCGCCCAAGGCCCGCGCGGTGCTGATCAATTCCGGCCAGGCCAACGCCTGTACCGGCGACGAGGGCCTCGCCAACTGCCGCGCCACGCTGGAACTGGTGGCCGCCGCCACCGGCCTTGCGCCGCAGGACATCCTGCCCGCGTCCACGGGCGTCATCGGCGCGCAGTTGAAGATGGACCTGTGGGCCGCCGCCGCGCCCGCCCTGGCCGCCGACCTTGGCAAGAAGGGGCCGGAAGACTTCGCCAGGGCCATCATGACCACCGACGCCTTCCCCAAGTTCGCCTCGCGCACGGTGGAGCTTTCCGGCGGCACGGTGACCCTGGCGGGCATGGCCAAGGGCGCGGGCATGATCTGCCCCAACATGGCCACCATGCTGGCCACCGTGCTGTGCGACGCCGACGTGGAGCCCGCCGCCTGGCAGGCCCTGTTCCGCGACGCGGTGGACGCCACCTTCAACCGCGTGACCGTGGACGGCGACACCTCCACCAACGACACCGTGTTCGGCCTTGCCAACGGCGCTTCGGGCGTGGCCGCGCGCGGCGCGGACCTGGCCGTGCTGGGCGCGGCGCTTACCGGCGTGCTGGGCGAGGTGGCCTACATGCTGGTGAAGGACGGCGAAGGGGCCACCAAGGTCATCCACATCAACGTGGCGGGCGCGCGCGACGACGCCGACGCGGAACTGGCCGCGCGCACCGTGGGCCATTCGCAACTGGTGAAGACGGCCATGTACGGCCGCGACGCCAACTGGGGCCGCATCGTGGCGGCGCTGGGCCGCAGCGGGGCCGTCTTCAACCCGGCGGCGGTCATCGTGTCCCTGTGCGGGGTGGAACTGTTCCGGGGCGGGCAGCCCACCAACCTGGACTTCGACGCCCTGCTCAAGGAGCCGCTGGCCGGGCGCGACATCGTGGTCAACATCATGCTGGGCAACGGGCCGGGCAGCTACCGCCTGCTGGCCTCGGACCTGACGCACGACTACGTCAGCTGCAACGCCGACTACCGCAGCTAGCGGCAGGCGGCACCGCCCCGCCATGGGGTCCGCCCCATGAATCTGGCCCGCGTGCTTGACAGCGCGCCCGCCAACCGGGTACACACGCTTTCTCGCGCGGCTTGTCCGCGCGACAACGGAGAGGTGGCCGAGCGGCCGAAGGCGCTCCCCTGCTAAGGGAGTATACGGGCAAAACCTGTATCGAGAGTTCAAATCTCTCCCTCTCCGCCAGACGGCAAAGGGTCACGGTGCAAACCGTGACCCTTTTCGTATTAATTCACTATGTTTTCCTTCTGTTGGCATCATGAATCGAACTTACACAAGCCGGGAGTCCTTCGTGGCCGCCGACATGCCGAACGCTAACGAGTTGACCGTGGGCATCATGGCCCTCGTTGCACGGGAGGAACGGAAGGCCACTCATCCCGGACCAAGGCCGCCCTCGCCGAAGCCAAAGAGCGAGGGGGCAAGCTGGGGTGCCCCACCGGGGCGGCACACCTCCGGGAATACGGCAATGCCGCCGGAGTGGACGCCGTAAAGCAGAACGCCGACGCACGGGCACAGGGCTTCGGCCCCTCGTCAAGTCCATCCAGGCATCAAAGATCACCTCGGCCAAAGGGATAGCCGAAGAGCTGAAACCGTCGTTGTGTTGCCGCCCCTCGGGGTGGTAAGTGGCATGCATCCAGCATACTCAACACCATGAGACGCCTAACATAACAACGCGTGGTAAAATGCTATGCCGAAAAAATCCCCGTCCGGAGACTATCTTGATCGAGTGAACATGCTTGACAACATTATCCGCGAATGCATCTCTGTTTCCAGAGATTATGCTGGAATCAAATCGCCGACTGGAAGGCATTTCTATGCTTCAGTTTTATTCACGACACTTTGCACACGTGGTGTGAGCATATCAATGCTTGTACCACACTCTCCACTATATCAAATAAATATACCACACTGGGACTATGCCAGCATAGCTGTACTTGCTCGGTCTATCCTTGAAATAAGACTAGCATTTCATTATATATGCTATGAAGAAATAAGCAATGATGAATGGGAATGCCGATGGAACATACTAAATCTTCATGACTGCCGAAGCAGATATCTTCTGTTTAAGGACAACCCGATCGCTACAAAAGATGCCGCATACCACAAAAATATGATGGAAGACCTTCGAGAAAGACTAAATAAAAACAACTACTTTTTATCGCTTGACAAAAAGATACAAGCAGAGATCTTGAAAGGAAAACAAGCATATATTCACAAACTAGAAGACATTGCTGCTCTTGCTGGTTTTGAAAAGAAAACTTATCGATGGGCGTTTCGCCTATTCTCTGCCCAAGTACACGGACTGCCAATGGCATACTACCGAATGGATTCTCAAGAACGCGGAAGAGGTGTACATAGCGAGATAGAAGAGGATTATATTACTATATGTCTATCACTTGTGTCTTTGCTCATGGTCCAGACGCGTGACGAAATGCACAGTATTTTCAAAGGACTCAAGCCAGCAACGTCAAGTTAAATACAAGCATCCCTTTGCTTGCCCCGGATACACCCCCCTGCTACAAACGCTCTCTAGGCCCTTCGACGGACCTGAAGAAAATCGGTGAGTTCGGCAGGAAACGTATCCGAACTGCCGAATCTCTCCCTCTCCGCCAGACGACAAAGGGTCACGGTGCACACCGTGACCCTTTTCGCGTGCTGCCACCGCCCCGCACAGGGTGGGCGGCCCCGCACGGTTCCGGGGGATACTCCTCCCGCTCCGGCGTCCCCCGCACGCGGCAGGCGCATGAAAAGCCAGCCCAGGCGGGGTGTTCCCTTCACCCCGCCATTCCACCTGCTTGCATTTCCACGTGAAATGCACCAACCTGCAACAGGCATGGGTTCATGCCAGGCGCAGCGCGGCACAATGCCCCCTTCCGTGCGGACAACACGTACGCAGCGTACCTCCCTGCAAAAGCTTTCGCATCTCCGCGCCTTGGCAGAACGTTGCATCGGCAGCGCCCCATGGCCGCCCCTGCACGCCAACCGGCAGAATGTATACGCTTTCACCACACGTTAACGCCACTCCGGAGTACGGCGCATGGACATCGCAACCCTTTTCGGCCTCATCGTCGGACTTGCCATGGTCTTCGGGGCCATCATGGGCGGCGGTTCCATATGGCTGTTCGTGGACCTGCATGCCTTCATGATCGTGGTGGGGGGCTCGCTGGCGGCCATCTGCATAAACTTTCCGCTCAACCAGGTGCTTCAGGCATTTCGCGCCGCATCCAAAACGCTGATGATGCGCGAATTCTCCGACGCCGACGTGGTGAACACCATGGTGCGCATCGCCGAACTGAGCCGCCGCGAGGGCATCGTGGCCCTGGAGCACGTGCACACCAACGACGCGGTGCTCAAGAAGGCGTGCATGCTCATCGCCGACAACGCCGGGCCGGAACTGATCAAGGATTCGCTGCTGATCGAGATATCCTCACTGTGCAAGCGCCATTCGGTGGCCCAGAACGTGTTCAAGCGGCTGGGCCTGCTGGCCCCTTCGCTGGGCCTTACCGGCACGCTGATCGGCCTGGTGCAGATGTTCGCCAACCTCGACAATCCCAAGAGCATCGGCCCGTCCATGTCCGTGGCCATGATCTGCACATTCTACGGGGCCATGCTCTCCAACCTCATCCTCACCCCCATCGCGGGCAAGCTGGCCGCGCGCACCCAGCTTGAGGTGCACCGGCTGGAAATCATCTTCGAGGGGGCCAAGTGCATCCTCGAAAACAACAACCCGCGCCTGGTCTACGAAAAGCTGTCCTCGTTCCTGTCCCCCAAGGAGCGCCGCTATGCTCGATAGAAAGGAACGCCAGAAGGCCATGGAATCCGATGGCGACGACCACGCCATCTGGCTGATCACCACCTCGGACCTGTCCCTGCTGCTGCTGGCCTGTTTCGTGCTGCTCTTTTCCATGTCTTCGGTGGAAAAGGGCATGTTCTCCGACTCCATCAACTCGGTGCAGCAGGCCCTGGGCGTGGGGGAAGGCTCGCGCATCGTGCGCCTGAAGGACGAGAAGGTGGGCAGCGTGGTGGACGAGGTGATGTACCGCCGCCAGTTGGTGGAAGCCCAGAACCGGCTCTACGCGGAAGTACGGCTGTTCGCGCAGTCGCGCGGCATGAGCGACATCCTCACCGGCAGCAGCGAGGACGGCAAGATCACCCTGAACATGCCCGCCGGGGTGCTGTTCGAGCCGGGCAACGACTCCATCACGCCGGAAGGCCGCAAGCTGTTGCAGCACATGTACGACCTGTTCGTGCGCCACCCCGACCAGGACATCAACGTGCGCGGCTTCACCGACAGTTCGCCTACCGCTCCGGGCGGACGGTTCCGCGACAACTGGGACCTGTCCTCCGCCCGGGCCATCAACGTGCTGCGCACCCTGCTGGACATGGGCATAGACCCGCACCGCATCACCGCCACCGGCCTTGCGGACATGAACCCGCTGTTCCCCAACACCACGGAAGAGAACCGGGCCAGGAACCGCCGCGTGGAATTCGTGCTGGAAAGGCAGATCATGCGCGACAACAAGTAGCGGCGGCGGCCTGCGGGCAATGCCGCGGGCCGCGCGCGCCACGCCGCATCAGTTCCGCTTTATCAGGCCCACCAGGAACAGCAGCACGATGGCGCCCACCACGGCGGTGACCAGCGATCCGGTCATGCCGCCGCCGTGCACGCCCACCATGCGGAACAGAAAACCGCCCAGCACCGCGCCCACCACGCCCACGGCCATGTTGCCCAGAAAGCCGAAGCCGCGCCCCTGCATCAGTTTGGCGGCCAGCCAGCCAGCCAGCGCGCCCAGCAGCAGAAACCAGATGATGCCCATGGATGTGTCCTCCCGTTGTGTTCGGGGGCGCGCGGCAGCGGCGCCCGCCGGGGTTGCTCCTTCCATGGTACCCGCAGCCCGGAAAAATGTCTGCCCCCCGCGCGAGGGTGCGGGATGTTTCCGCGCCCGGCGGGGACATGTGGTTGCCCGCGACGCGTGCGGGGGTGTATGCTGCGGGCAGTACCGTGCCGGGCCTTGCCGGATACCGCGTCCCGGTCTCCGCGCCCGGCGCGCCCGCCATCCGCAACCGTCACCCAACCGTGAAGAGAGGTTCCCATGCGCACCCTCATGCTTGTCTTCGCCCTGCTGCTGTTGCCGGGCGCGGCCACCAGCGCCCACGCCGTGCTCGGGCTGTTCGAGAACGACTACCGGGTGGTGTTCGACGCCGTGCCCGACATCAAGGACGACAGGATATACCTTGGCGAATCGGTGATGGGCGACATCACCAAGCGCGAACTGAAGGGCAACAACGTGGTGCTCACCGTGGACGTGAAAAAGGAATTCGTGGGCAACATGGTGGACACCACGGTGTTCGTGGTGGAAGGCGGCCGCCTGAAGCACGCCACCCTCGGCCAGTCGTCCACGCCGCTGAAGGAGGGGGCCAACGTGCTGGGCTTTACCGATGCGCTGCAACTCAACCTGTTCAAGGCCAAGGCGGCCATGAACGATCTTGGCGACTACCTGCGCAAGAAGGCCGACGAACTGGCCAAATAGCGGGAATCGAGCCGGAGGGGCTCCGGACGCCCGGACGCGAGGCCGGGGAATGGAAAGACGGCCTGACCGGAAGCGCGGGAACAGTCCCGCCCCGGCCGGGCCGGCTATTCCAGCCGGCCGAGCATGATGGAGGTCACCAGCCGGTGCCGCGAAACACCGCCCCGCCACCAGTAGGCCACGGGGTGGCCGGTGGCGTCGGTGGCCAGGCCGATGACCCCGGTGCCCACGCCGCCGATGCCCGGCTCTCGCGTGTCCCTGGGCAGTGCGGCAAGCCATGCGGCGCTGCCCCGCTCTATGCCGGGAGCAATGGCCGGGGGGGCCTCCACCTCCGGCGTCCGGGGCTGCCCCAGGGTGGCGCCCGGCACGGGTTCCATCGCCGGTTGCGTGGGCCGCGCGGCTTCGAATTCGGGGCTGCCCGCCTCGCGTATGGCGGCCAGGTCGCCGTGCGGACTCAGGGTACAGTCGGCCACGGGCAGCAGCACCTCGCCGGGCCGGGCCGGGTTGGAGCGTGGACCGCCCAGCGCCACCATGACGTGGCCGGTGGCGGAGCTGGCGCTGCGTTCGGCGGGCCGCAGCCACGCCACCACGTCGCCGGGGCGCAGGTCCGAAACCCGCTCCAGCCGCAGCCAGCCCGTGCCGTCGCCCTTGGGTCCGGCGCGCAGGATGCTGCGGTGGAAGTCCTCGGCCCGGGGGCGGTAGTGCTTGCCGCTGCGGTCCACGGTGGCCAGCGCCGAGGGGTTCACCTCGTACAGCAGCATGGACAGGAAGCCGGAACAGTTCAGCTCGAACCGGCCGGTCTCCTCGTCCACCACGTAGTTGCCGGTGTAGCGGGTGCTGCGCACCTGCGAGAGCACGCGCACCGCCTCCGCGTACAGGGCACTGGCCCCTTCGGTGGCGGGCTGGTCGCCGAAATTCGGCATGTGGCCGATGGAGAGAACGGGGGCGGGAGCGGGGGATTCGGAAAATTCGGCTGCCACGGCGGACACGGCAGACAGGGCCGCCAGCAGCCCCGTCAGCAGGCACGCCAGCAGGCACCGGGCCGCCAGGCGCGAAATCCGGCCGCAACCATCCGGCATGGCCCGCGCCGCAGCCCGTCTCTCTCCGTCAGTACACATCGCCTCTCCTTTTCGGCATCAGGCCCGCGCCAAGCCCAGCATACCGTAAATGGCGTCCATGTCCACGGCGGCGCGCACGGCGTCGGCCAGCCGGTCCAGCGCCGGGTCCAGCGAATAGGGGGCCACCACCCGGCCCAGCGGAGCCAGCCCCCGGCGTGCGCGCAACCCGTCCAGAAAATGCCTGCGGAAGCCGTCCGCGTCGAACACCCCGTGCAGCGAGGTGCCCCACACCCGCTCCCGTGGCCCGGTTCCGACGGACCAGCCCAGCGCACCGCCGTCCTCGCGCAGCAGGAAGACGCGCGCGTCTTCCGGGTCTCCCGCGTCACCGGCCCCTCCCCCCTCCTCTCCAACGGTTATCCCGTGCCGGATCTCGTACCCGGCCACCGGCAGGCCGCTGTGCGGGTGCACCCCGGCCGTGCGGCGCAGGGTCTTTTCCGCCGCCAGTTCGGTGCGCACCGGCAGCAGGCCCAGCCCCTGCTCGCGCCCGCCGCCTTCCAGCCCCAGCGGGTCGGCCACGGAAAGGCCCAGCATCTGCAACCCGGCGCAGATGCCCGCCACCACCGGCCCGTCCGGGTCGCGCGCAAGGCGCGCCAACTCCCCGGCCATGCCCGAGGCGCGCAGGGCACGCAGGTCGCCGGTGGTGTTCTTGCTGCCGGGCAGGATCACCGCATCCGGGTAACGCCCCCCCGGTCCGGCCGATCCCGCGAGGTCCGCCGGGACGCGGGCCACGCGCAGCCGCACGTCCGGCTCTCCGCGCAGGGCGTCCACGTCGGTGAAATTGCTGATGTGCGGCAAGTCCACCAGCACGATGTCCAGCGCATCGCCGCCGCCTTCTCCCTCCACACCGCCGTCCCGCAGGCCCGGCAGCCCTTCCTTGAAGGTCACGGAATCCTCTTCCGGCAGGCCCAGGTCGCGCAGGTGCGGCACCACGCCCAGCACGGGACGGCCGGTCCGTTCCCTCATGAAGTCCAGCGCCGGGTCCAGCAGGCTGGCGTCGCCCCGGAACTTGTTCAGCAGGTAGCCCGCCACCAGGTCGCGCTCCCAGCCGTCCAGCAGTTCCATGGTGCCCACCAGCGCCGCGAACACCCCGCCCCGGTCGATGTCGCCCACCAGCAGCACCCGCGCCCCGGCGTGGCGGGCCATGGCCATGTTCACAATGTCGTGGGCCTTCAGGTTGATTTCCGCCGGGCTGCCCGCCCCCTCGATGACCATCACGTCGTGCTCCGCCGCCAGGCTGTCGTAGGCGGCAAAGGCCGCATCGCGCGCCCGTGGCTTGTAGTCCACGTACTGACGCACTCGCATGACGCCCACCGGACGCCCCATGACGATGACCTGCGAGCCCACGTCGGAACAGGGCTTCAGCAGCACCGGATTCATGCGCACGTCCGGGTCGAGACGGCAGGCCGCCGCCTGCACCGCCTGCGCCCGGCCCATCTCCAGGCCGTCGGGGGTGACGCAGGAATTGAGCGCCATGTTCTGCGCCTTGAACGGGGCCACGCGCAGGCCGTCCTGCAGGAAGATGCGGCAGAACGCGGCGGCAAGGATGCTCTTGCCCGCGTTGGAGCAGGTGCCCTGCACCATCAGCGCGGGCGGGCGGGGGGCGGGCGGGCGGGAGACGGCTGCGGGGGGCATGGTGACGGAACTCATGGGCCAAGGTCTAGCGCGAATCGGACCGGTCCGCCAGAGCGTCCGGTCCCGCTCCCCGATCCGCGGACGCCCCCGATTTACCTCCATGCCTTGCCCCAACATCCCCGGTGGGTTATCCTTAGGGAAGGCTCGGGCTTTCCTTCTTCCGCCGCCGTGTCCGCGCGGCCCCGGCCCGCGTCCGCTGTCCTCTTCGGCAACCCCAAACCGGGAGCACCGCCATGAACAGAACGCTCAAACTCGTGGCCGCCGCCATCGGCGCCCTGGTCATCCTTGCCGCGGCGGCCGTCGCCATCGTGGTGGCGACCATCGACCCCAACGACTACAAGGGCCGCATCGCCGACGCCGCGCGCTCGGCCACCGGCCGCGAACTGGTCTTCGACGGCGACCTCTCGCTGTCCTTCTTCCCGTGGCTGGGCATCGCCTTCGGCCCCATGCACCTCGGCAACCCGCCGGACTTCCCCAGTCCGTCCCCCCCGTCTTCCCCGGCGGGCGACGACGACGTCTTCCTGCGCATCAAGGGCGGCGGGTTGCGCGTGGCCTTCATGCCGCTGCTGTCCAAGCGGGTGGAGGTGGCGGAACTGATCCTGGACGGGCCGCACCTGAACCTGGTGCGCGCCGCCGACGGCCGGACCAACTGGGACTTCGCCAAGCCCGGCCAGACCCCCGGCACGTCCGGCGCGTCCGGCGCAACCGGCACACCCGGCGCACAACCGGCCCAGCCCCCGGCATCCGGTTCCGCCAACTCTGGCAGTTCCGGCGGCGCACCCCTGGCCGTGGCCGTGGACACCCTGTCGGTGAACGGGGCCTCGCTGTCCTTCCGCGACCTGCCCACCGGACAGCAGTTCCGCGCCCGCGACCTGAACGTGGACGTCAACGGCCTGGCTCCCGGCGGCGACCCCGCCGACATCAGGCTGACCGTAGCCATGTCCGGCCAGAAGCCGGACATGGAGGCCGACCTTTCCGTCACCGCCAAGGTCCAGTCCGACCTGGGCGGCTCGGTGCTGGAAGTGAGCAGCCTGACCGTGACCCTCACCCCCAAGGGCGGCGTGATCCCCGCCGGGCTCGGCAAGGTGGAACTGGCGGGCGACATGACCTTCCACACCGTGCCGCAGCGGCTGGACATCGCCCGGCTGTCGCTGTCCACGCCCACCCTGAAGGTCGGCGCCAACGGCACCGCCGCGCTGGGCGCACAGGCCTTCGAAGGCATGCTGACCCTGGCCGGTTCGCCGCGCAAGGCGCTGGAAGCGCTGGGCACCCCCGTCCGTACGGCCGACCCCAAGGCGCTGGAAGCGCTGGACCTCACGCTGGACGTGCAGGCCGCGCCCGCCAAGGTGGACGTGCGCTCCATCACCGGCAAGCTGGATGACACCGCCATTCAGGGCAAGGCGTCCGCCGTGCCCGGCCCGGTGCAGGTGATCCGGGCGGAACTGGCGCTGGACGCCATCGACGTGGACCGCTACCTGCCCCCGGAAGGCGACAGGCAGAGCGGGGGCAAAGCGCCGGAAAAGGCCGCCTCCGCCCCGCAGGGCGGCAAGGCGGCCCAGCAGGGCGGCGCGGCGGAGGCCAAGAAGGCCCTGCGCGCCTACGACGTGGACGCCACCTTCAAGGCCGGGCGGCTCGTCGCCTCCAAGGTGCCCATGACCAACGTGCTGGTGCGCCTGGTGGCCGACAAGGGCCTGGTGCGCATCAACCCGCTGAAGCTGAACCTGGGCGGCGGCTCCGTGGACGGCGACATCACCGCCGACACCCGCGCCGAAGCGACGAAGTCGCGCATCGTCAGCACCGTGAAGGGAGTGGAGGTGGGCGAATTGCAGCAGGCCGCGCTGGGCAAGCGGCACGTTTCGGCCCGCACCGACGCGAAGACCGACCTCACCGCCACCGGCGACGACTGGAACGCCGCCAAGCACACCCTGGCGGGCACGGCCTCGCTGGCCATGACCCAGGGCACCATCCACGGCTTCCAGATCATCCCCGAAGGCATCAAGGGCGCGGAATCCCGGCGGGCCGGGGCATCGGGCCAGAAGTTCGACAGCCTCACCGCGTCCATCCGCGCCGACAAGGGCGTGGTCAGCAACAGGGACCTCAGGTTCGTCTCGCCGGGCATCGGCGCCACGGGCGCGGGCACGGCCGACCTTGGCCGCAACGTGGTGGACTACGCCGCCACCCTCGACGTCACCGGCCTGCCCAAGATACCCATCAAGATCAGCGGCCCGCTGGACTCGCCCAGCTACGGGGTTGACCCGGCCAAGATGCTGCAAAACACCCTGGAAGGCGCGGGCAACGTCATCCAGGCCCCGGTGGAAAAGGGCGGCGAGGCGGTGAAGGGCATCGGCGGGGCCATCAGGAACCTGCTGCCCGGCCAGAAGCAGTAGCAACGGAACGACAACCGCCCGGAACGCACGCCCGCCGCAAGGGCCATGCGTTCCGGGCGGCACCATGACCGGATACCCACGGAGCACACCCATGAACGAACTGATCACCGCCGCCTCGTTGCAAGGCAAGGCGGCCCCCGGTTTCAGGCTGGCGGACGCATCCGGCGCGCCGCGCGCCCTTGCCGACTTTGCCGGAAAATGGCTGGTGCTCTACTTCTACCCCAAGGCCAGCACCCCCGGCTGCACGCGCGAGGCGCGCGACTTCACCTGCATGCTGTCCGACTTCGCGGCGGCGGGCGCGGCCGTGGCCGGGGTAAGCCCCGATTCGCCGAAAGCCATCGGCAACTTCACGCTGAAGCAGGAACTGGGCGTGACCCTGCTGAGCGACCCGGACCGGGCCGTGGCCAGGGCCTACGGGGCCTTCGGCGCCAAGATGATGTACGGCAAGGCGGTGACCGGCATCGTGCGCTCCACCTTTCTCATCGGGCCGGACGGCACGGTGCGGGCGGTGTGGTCGCCGGTGAAGGTGGACGGGCACGCCCAGGCGGTGCTGGACGAATTGCGGCGGCTCTCGGCCGGATAACGCCCCCGGCGTCCGCAGGCACGCAACGGAACGGAGCGGTTTCCCGTGGGTCCGCCCACGGAAAACCGCCCCGTTCGCGTCATCGGTCCGCGGCCCGGCCGGACGGCGCTGCCCGCCGTCCGGCTTCGGCCGCGCCGCTACATTTCCACCTGCTGGATGCCGTCCAGACGCCACATCTCGCTGCCCGAGCGCACGAAGTGCCACACCTCGCGCACCTGGCCGGGGGCGTCGGCCTGGGCGTCCTCGCGCATCAGCACGTCGAAGAACACCGTGGCCACGGTGCGGTCCTTCTCTTCGGTGACGGACAGCACGCTGGCGTTGCAGTACAGGATCTCGGTGCGCGAGGGGCCGGGGTCTTCCTGCGCCTGTTGGGTGATTTCCTTGAGTATGTCCGGGGTGGTGAACTGGGCGATGTCGTCCAGGTCGCGCCGGTCCCACGAGGATTGCAGGCGGGTGTAGGCCAGCTTGGCCCCGCGCAGGAAGTCCTCGGTGTCGAAGCCTTCCGGAATGCCGGGGGACGCGGGCTGCGCGGCCGCCGCCGGGGCGGAGCGCAGGGCGTCCCACCCGGCGCCGGAGCCGGACTGCGCGCCGTAGTCGGCGTCGCGGCGCATGCCCCTGTCCGGAGCGGGACCGGTGGCCGGGGCAGGAGCGCCGCCGCCGCGCCGCGCCGCGAAGAACTTCAGCGCCATGAAGACCACCAGCGCGATGAGCAGCATGTCCACCATGCCCACGCCGCCGAAGCCGCCGCCGAACAGCAGCGAGCCAAGCAGGCTGCCCGCCAGCATGCCGCCCAGCATGCCGCCGAATCCGCCGAAGCGGGAACGCGGGGCCTGCTGCGGCGCGGTGGGGCCGGGTTGCTGGGTCTGCTGCTGCCGGTTCATGTTGGGCCCGGCGGGCGAGGAAGGCGAAGGCTGGGTGGGGGTGAAGCTGCGCTGGTAACTGGGGCTGCCGCCGAACGACTTGCCCCCGCCGAGACGCTTGGCGTCGGCAAGGTCGGTCATGCTCAGGCAAAAGGCCACGGCCACGGCCAGGCAACAGGCAATAATCCGGGTACGGGTCATGGGTACTCCCGATGGTTGCGTGCGGTTGGTCGGAGTCGGGGTAGACTGGCGGGCTGTGCCCACCGGCATACCGCATCAGTTGCGGCCCGCAACGTATCGGGCCGGTGCAACGACGTGGGTGTCGGTGCGGCGTCGGTCCACCATCGAAACGGCGGCATGCGACGGGTCGGCGCTGCGGCAGGTGGCCGGATGCGCCGGGCGGATGCGGGGGAAGGAAACGGATTCCCGGAGAAATCCTAGCGAATCACTCCCAGTCCCTTCAGCATCTGCACGAACAGTTGGCGGTCGATGGGCTTGGGCACGTACGACGTGGCCCCGCCCTTGTAATAGGCTTCCACCACGTTGCGCGGGTCGTCGAGGGCCGTGGTCATGACCACGGGCACCTCGTCGGCGGGGGCCACCCCGCGCTCGCGCTCCAGGGCGCGGATGCGCCGCAGCGCTTCCTGTCCGTCCATCTCGGGCAGCATGATGTCCAGACAGACAAGGTCGTACGGTTGCTGCGTGTTCAGTGCCGCCGCGAACGCCTCCACCGCCTCGACGCCGCTGACGGCGATGTCGCAGGCCCCGTAAGGCGAAAGGATGGTCTGCAGGAACTTGCGGCTGGTGAAGTCGTCCTCGACGATGAGCACGCGCATGGAGGGCCTCCGAACCGGTTCTGGCGCTGGGACCGGTGCGCCGTGGGGCCGCGCCGGTGGCGTTCGGGCAATCATAAGGTTTCGCCCGTGGAATGCAAGTCGTCGCGGGGCACCTATCACGCGCCCCGCCCTTTTCGTGCGCGCCGGTTACTCTCTGGCCTCGACCATTCCGCGCATGTTGCGACGCCCGGCCCCGGCGAAGCCGGAACCGGGCGCGCAACGTCGGCCATGCCCGGCGGGGTGCCCCGCCGCGCGCTATTTGGCGGGCTTGAGGGCGTCGAAACGGGTCCACAGCACCGCGCCGATCTCCACGTCCTTCATGGCGCCGTCGGGACCCTTGACCTGCTCGGGCGCGGTGGTCAGCGCGGCAAAGCCCCACCAGCCAGCCAGCGGGCAGGCCACGGTGAACACGCCGCTGGCGTCGGTCTTGACCACCTGGGTCACGTGGAATTCGGTGGGCGCCGCGTACTTGCCCTGGGCGTTGTAGTATTCCACCTCCACGTCCACGCCGGGGGCGGGCTTGCCGTCCAGCATGGCCACACCGGTGAACACGCCGCCCGCGTAGTTGCCGAAGGGCCGGGTAAGGGGAATGATCTCGAACTTCAGCCCCGCCGGGGTGTCCCAGCCGTCCTCGTTGCCGAAGGCGGGCACCACCACCTTGGTCAGGTGCTGGATGTAGCAGTCTTCTTCCGGTTCCCAGTACAGCTTGGGCTCCATGGTGAACATGTACACGCCGGGCTTGGGGAAGGTGAAATCGGTCTTCCAGGCGGTCTTGCCCATGACCTTGGCTTCCTTCAGCGAGGCCAGCAGGTCGGTGCGCTCGGTCTTGCCATCGTCCACCCGCAGCACGCCGAAGGCCTGCGGCCGCTCCAGGTTCATGCCGTGCCCCTCGAAGGGGTGCGAGAACGACAGGGTGACGGTGGTGGCGCGCTTGGCGGCGGTGGCCACCGGGGCGTCGGGGATGATCATGCCGAAGTGGGCAAGGGCCGGGGCAGCGGTGACGAGCACCAGCGCCAGCGCGCCGACGAGCCTGCGAAGCTGCATGGGACACTCCTTTCCTGTTGATATGCGTGCGGGAATACGAAGCGTTAAATATGCGATGTTTCGTTACACGAAACAATGTGTCGTGTCACCATGAAATGCGGACAACGCCGGGGGCGAGGGGGCGGGGGGCGGCGGCAAGGCGGAAAAGCGAAGCCGACCGCCCTGCCCGGGCGCTGGAAACGCGGGGAAACCGGCGGCTATCCCTGTCGGCCGGGATGGGCCGGGGTGCGCGCCGCCACGGCGCAGTCCACCGCCACGGCACCGGCCCGCAACAGGCAGTCCACGGCGCGGGCCAGCGTGGTGCCGGTGGTGCAGATGTCGTCCACCAGCAGGATGCGCCTGCCGCGCACGTCCGGATGGGCGGTGAAGGCCCCGCGCAGGTTGCGGCGGCGTTCCTGCCGCGAAAGGCCCGTCTGCGGGCGGGTGGGCGTCACGCGCGTCAGCCAGCCGGGCCGCAGCGGCGCGCCCAGGGCGGCGGCGGGCAGGCGCGCCAGTTCCAGACACTGGTTGCAGCCCCTGCGGCGCAGCCGTTCCGGGTGCAGCGGCACCGGCACCACTCCGTCCGGCCGTGGCAGGTCCGCGCAGGCCGTGGCCAGCAGACCGCCCAGCAGCCGCGCGGCGGCGTGGTCCTCCGAAAACTTCACGCGCAGCACCAGATGGCGCAGCGCGCCTTCGTACAGGCCGTGCATGCGGAAGGCCGCCCACGGCGGCGGGGAGGCCAGGCAATGGACGCAGGGGGCGTCCGGCAGGGTGGGCAAGGCGTGCGGCGCGCCGCAACGCGGGCAGATGCCGCCCCGGCGCGGGGCCAGAGCCAGGGCGCAGGCCGGGCACAATGCCGGGGCATGGGAAGGGGATTCCGGCGCGCCGGATGGTGTGGCCGGGTGCCCGTCGCACGGTCTGCCGCAGGCGGCGCAACGCACCTCGGCCAGGCCGCAGGCGCGCGCCCACGCCCCCAGACCGGCCAGATCTACCAGACCGGCCAGACGGGCCAGAAGCGGGTGCACCTGCTACTGGTTCACGGCCATGGCCTGGCCGTCGAACATGGCCCGCGCGGCGTTGCCGCCGTATTCCAGCACCCGCGCGCAGGTCGCCGGGTCGTTGGCGATGTCGTCGGGCCCGTCGTAGCCCGCCAGCAGCAGCGGTTCGGCCAGGGTGATGTTGAACGCCGCCAGGAAGTAGCGCAGCGTCAGCAGGCTGCCGTCAAAGATGCGCTCACCCTTCTTGCGTCCGGCCACCAGGGACACCCAGGCCGTGCGGCGCGGCAGGGACAGCAACCTTTCGTCGCCATCCTCGCGCCGCAGCCAGTACGACTGGCCCCGGTCGATGAACGCCTTGAACATGGCGGGCAGGTGATAGAAGAACACCGGCGCGGCGAAAAACAGCGCGGGCGCCTCGAACAGCATGGAGAACAGCGGCGCGCTGCGGTCGGTGCCCTCCAGGAAGCACCAGCCGTTGGGGTCGTGCTGGCAGCGGTAGCAGGACACGCAGGGGCGCACCTCGTACTGGCGCATCAGCGTGACCTCGATGTTGCCGCCCGCCTCGGCGAAGCCGCGCGCGAACAGCGCGGCCAGCTTGTCGCTGTTGCCGTTCGCCCGCGGGCTGCACGAAATCGCCCGGGCCGGAATGGTGCTTGCGTTCATGGCTACTCCTTGCCGTGCCCCCCGGTGTGGCGTCCCCCACCGGCATCGTCTGGCCCATTCGACGCGGCCGCCCCGGCATCCCGCGCGGGCTCCGGCTCCGGCGCGCCCCGCCGGAAGCGGACTTCCGCATGGCCGTCGTGCCGGACGACCTCGGCCAGCCAGCCGGAAACCGTGTGCAGCGCACCCAGCGCCGCATCCACGGACCCGTGGCCGACCAGAAACACCAGAACCGCATCCGGCTTGAAACGGAGGTACCAACCTACCTCCAGGCCCACCCCTCAGCAGGTGGCGCGCAGGTCCACCATCAACGGTTCCGGCATATCCATACGCTCCGATATAACAGCTTGCGCGTAAACACTAGGGGCTGTTTCCAAATCAGGACTTTCGTTCGCTGGCAAGGAAAACAAGCCTGCCATGAAGGGCCATCTGGAAACAGTCCCTACAGGGAAAACTCCGTAAAGTACGGGTTGTTCAATTTCTCCGCGCCCACGGTGGTCTCCGGCCCATGGCCCGGGTAGACCACGGTGTCGTCGGGCAGGGTGAAGATCTTCTCCACCACCGAGCGGCGCAGGGCGTCCAGGTCGCCGCCGGGAAAGTCCGTGCGGCCGATGGACCGGTGGAACAGCAGGTCGCCCACGATCACCGCGCCCGCCTGCGGAAAATGGAACGACAGGCTGCCCGGCGTGTGTCCCGGCGTGGCCAGCACCCGGCAGGCAAGGGCGCCCAGGTCCAGGTCGCCCTCTTCCACCGGCCGGTAGCTGAAGGGGGCCACGCGCGGAAAGCCGAAGGCCCCGCCGCGGCCCAGTTCCGTCTCCATCAGGAAGGCGTCGGCCGCGCCCGCCAGCACCGGCGCGCCGGAGGCCTCCGCCAGGGCGGCGGCGCCGTAGATGTGGTCGAAGTGCAGGTGGGTGATCAGGATGTGCGTGAGCGTGAGCTTGTTCTTTTCGGCGTACTGCAACATGGGACGCGGCGTGCCGCCGGGGTCCACGGCCACGGCCGCCCCGTCCAGGTGCACGAGATAGCCGTTGGTCTCCAGCGGCCCCATGGGAAAGGTGGAAATGCGCGGCTTCACAGGGCCTCCAGCAGCAGTTCTTCAAGGGGGACGCGGCTGGACGAGCCGCGCTGGGCGGGGCGCCCGGCCGCGATGAGGGCCATGAATTCGTACCGTCCGGCGGGCAGGCCCAGGGCCTGTTCCACCTGTTCCGCCTGGTTGACGATCTCGCCCAGCCACACCGCTCCCAGGCCCAGCGCGTGGGCGGCCAGCAGCAGGTTCTGGATGCACGCGCCCGCGCCCTGGTGGTCCTTCATGGGGTGGTAGCACGCCTCGCGGTCGAGGAACACGGCCACCAGCACCCCGGCGTCGCGCACGATGCGGGCATACTTGGTGCAGCCCGCCAGCGCATCCTGCCGGGGATCGCCACGCTGCACCACCAGGAAACGCCACGGCTGGTTGTTCAGTCCGCTGGGCGCCCAGCGGGCGGCGTCCAGCATGGCCACGATCTCGTCGCGGGTGACCGGCGCATCGGTGAAGCGGCGGATGCTGCGCCGCCCGTACAGGGCGTCGAACACGGCGCGGACTTCTGCGGGAATATGGGGTTCCGTCATGGGAGTGCTCTCGGGAAATATGCCTGGGAAATGTTTTCGGAAAGTGCGCCCGATCCGTGCTGCCCGATCCGCGCTGCCCGATCCGCGCTGCCCGGTCCACGCCAATCCGGCCTGACCGGACATTCGGGACCATAGCCCAAGCCACCGCACGGTTCAACCGCCACCCGCACGCCGGGCGGAACGCCACCCCGCCCCGGCCATGGCGCTCCATGCAGCGGGCACGTCCGCATGCCTTTCCAACAGTGCGGAAAGACGGTATAAGCCATGCCCATGAAGCAGCCTGCTACCACCCGCGCCGCCGTGTCCGCCAGATCGGGCAGATCGGGCAGTTCCGCCCAGTCCGCCGCCCAACCCGCCGCCGGGACTTCCGCCGCGTGCCGTCCCGCACGCCCCGAACATCTCGTCCAGCTCAATCGGCGCGACCTGATCGCTTTCGAACACCGTCTGCGCGACGCCATGGCCCGCGTGCTGTCCTTCAAGGCGTACAGCCTGTATTTTCCCCGCGCCGCCAGCGGCCCGGAACCGCTGTGGCTGCCGCAGGAGCGCAAGCTGCTGGTGCCCCTGCTGCACCAGGGCGAGCAGCTTGGCGTGTTCGTGGCGCGCGGGGTGGCCGCGCGCACGGTGCGCGCGCTGTCGCCGGTGCTGCCGGGCGTGGCCGCGCTGTGCCTGGAAAACCTGCAACTGTACAAGGCCAGCCTGACCGACCCGGTGACGGGGCTGGCCACCAGGCAGCACTTACTGGACGCCATCGCGCGCGAGGTGGACTGCATCCGCGACTGCTTCTCCATCGCGTCGGAGGGCAAGTGCGACCTGGCCGCCGGGCACCGGGCCAGCATGGGCGTCATCGCCGTGCGCCTGGGCAGCCTGCGCGAGGTGGCGCGCGACCACGGCTACGTCTTCGCCGACCGGCTCATCGCCGCGCTGGCCGAAGAACTGCGCAGCGCCGCGCCGGAACAGGCCCTGCCCGCCCGCACCGGAGACTTCGAATTCGCCCTGTTCGTGCCTGCGGGCACCTCCGGCGGCTGTCGCAAGCTGGCCGTGGACATGGTGCGCCGCCTGCGCGGGGTGACCATCACCTGCGGGCTCACCGACGAGCCGGTGGGGGTGGCCGTTTCCGCCGGATTCGCCGTCTACCCGCAGGACATGGAGGGCGCCGCCTTTGCCCGCGACCACGGGGAACAGGCCCGGGTGCTGCTGCGCAAGGCCCGCCTGGCCGCCGCCGTGGCCGTGGAGGCGGCGGCCCTGTCGCCGGGCGACGGCGACGGCAAGGGCGACGCGGCCCCCGGCGTGCCGGTGATGGGATTTTCGCGCATCCTGGCCGAAGGCGGCCGGGTGCTGGAAACCCTGCCCCTGTCGCGGGTGGTGGTGAGCCTTGGCGGCAACATGAACGCCCGCGAAGGGCAGCGCTTTTCGGTGTGGTCGGTGGCCTACCCCGTGCGCGGCGGCTCGCAGGAGCCGCGCCAGCCCCTGTACAAGGGCGAGGTGGTGCTGATGGAGGTGCGCGACAACACCTCGCTGGCCGAAATCATGCACGTCGGCGACCCCACCTGGCCGGTGGAGCCCGGCGACCTGCTGACCCTGCTGCCCGAGGAAAAGGGCGTCACCGTGCGCGACGGCGGCGAGGCCCCGCGCACCGATCCCTTGACCGGCCTGTTCCGGCACGGCGACTTTCTGGCCCGCTGGAGCGCCGAACGCGAACGTTGCGACGCCTTCTCCCTGGCGCTCGTCCGCCTGTCCGACGAAGGCCGCGAGCCGGAAGGCCGGGCCGCGCATCCGGAACAACTCATGGCCGAGGCCGCCCAACTATGCCGCGACCTGCTGGGGCCGCAGGCCCTGGGCGGACGCTACGGCCTGAACAGCCTGATCTTCTTCCACCCCGGCATGACTCCCGATGGTACGGACGGGGCGCGGGAAGTGTACGGCGCGCTGTGCCATGAACTGGAACGCCGCCTGCGCATCGGGGCCGCCGTGGGCGTGGCCTGCCATCCGTACCTCAGCTACCGCAAGGCCGACGCGCTGGAAAACTGCCTCAAGGCCCTGGAATACGCCATGCTGCTGCCCCCCCCGCGCGTGGGCGTGCTGGATTCGCTGGCCCTGAACATCAGCGCGGACAAGCGCTACAGCCTGGGCGACACCTTCGGGGCCATCGAGGAATACAAGCTGGCCCTGCTGGCGGACGAAACCAACACCATGGCCTGGAACTCGCTGGGGGTGTGCATGGCGGGCCTGGGGCGGCATTCCGAGGCGCGCCGCCACTTCGGCGAGGCGCTGGCCCGCAAGCCCGGCGACCCCATGGCCCTGTACAACCTGGGCACCGTGTGCCAGTCCGAGGGCGAAACGGCGGAGGCGCGCGACTGCTTCCGCAAGTGCCTGCGCAACGCGCCGGGCCACGTCTACGCCCTGATCCGTCTGGGCCAGCTGGCCGAGGGCGAGAAGCGCTTCGCCCAGGCCCGGCAGTACTATACCAAGGCCGCGAAACTGGATGGCGGCGCGGCGCTGACCTGCCGCCACCTGGCCCGGCTGTGCATGCGCCAGGGCCGTCCGGACGAAGCCCGCGAACACCTGCACGAGGCGTTGCTGCACAATCCGCAGGACGCTATCGCCCTGCAACTCATGGCCCGGCTGTACCTGGACGGCGGCGAGGATCCGGAAATCGCGGAAGTGATGGCCCGGCAGAGCGTGGCCCTGCGGCCCGATCTGAAACAGGGCTGGCTGGAACTGGCCCGCGCCCTGCAAGTGCGCGGCCGCGACCACGACGCCCGCGAAGCCCTGCTGCGCGCCGGGGAGCGCTGAGAACCAGCGCCGCTCCCCTTGCGCCCTGGCAATTGATTGGGTACGCTTTCAGTGTGAGGGCCCCGATGCCCGGAACGCCACGGACGTTCCCCCGCCCCACCGCAACCGCGACGGCCCATGGCCGCGTGGCCGCAGCCCGTCCCTTTTGCCCCGCCGGCGCCCAGACCGGACCACATGGACCCCGCGCCCCCATCATCCGAACCGCACTTGCGACGTATCGCCTGGAACGGCCTGAGCCTTTCCGCCCCGCCCGACTGGCAGCCCGCCGACGTGGAGCACCACTTCCTGGCGCTGTCCCGGCACGGCCGCCCCGCGCTGGAATGCGCCTGGCGGCCTGACCCCGCCGAATTTTCCGTCCCCCGCCGCCGCGCGGCCCTGGAGCGCCAGAACCGCCGCCTTCCCGGCTTCACCGCCGACCCGCGCCGGGTGCCCGCCCGCTGGGCGCAGGTGCTGGCCACCTTGCGCCCCCGGCTGGCCTACGTACCCTTTGCCTGGCACGGGGGCTGCGGCGCCCTGTGCCACGACGCGGAGGCCCTGTGCACCGTTGAAATCCGCTTTCCCGCCGGGAACGCGGCCGCCCATGGCGGCGGGGAAACCGCCGGGCCGGGCACGACGCCCGCCGTCACCCGCCTGCACGCCCCGGAACCGGACGAGGCGGCCCTGCTGGAGGCGGCCACGGTGCTGGCCACCCTGCGCCTGCACCCCCGGCACGAGGCCATGCCCTACCGGCTGCACGACATGGAGCTTTCCGTCCCCCCCGGCTTCGCCCTGCGCGACTTCACCTTCCGGCCGGGGTTGTGCGCCCTGCGCTTTCGGCGCGGCGCGGACACCCTGTCCGTAGAGCGCCTTTCGCCCGCCAACGTGGTGTTGCAGGGGCTGCCGCTGCGTCACTGGGCCGCCCGCCGGGCCGGGGTGGATACCCGCGAGGTGCGGTCCCGCCTGCCGTACTGCCAGCCGCCCCGCGCCCGCGAAACCGCCGCCTGGCAGCGCACGCTGCGCCGCCCGCTGCTGGGGGCGCTGCCGGTGCTGCGCGGGCTGTCCCGTGGCCCCACCCGCGAAGAGGGCGCGGCATGGCTCATCGGCGACGAAAACAAGCTGGTGACGGTCTGCCTGCGCAGCGCCGGACAGCCGGAGCCCGATACCCTGACCGCCCTGTGCGCCAGCCTGCATGTCATCGAGGAAGACTGACGCCTGCTACCTGCCCTGAAATGATGCGGCGGACAGGGAAGTTGCCCCCTGCCCGCCGCCGTATTCATGAAGCCACGCCTGGGCTCGGTTCCGCAATGCCCGTATCCGTGCCGCCTAGTACACCTTGCGCCTGGAAAAACCCGTCCCCAACACGTTGAAGGTGTTCTCCACGATCATGAACGCATTGGGGTCGTGCCGGAACACCGTTTCCTCCAATCGCTTCAACTGGTGGTTGTGCACCACGGTCATCAGCACCTGCTTTTCCCGCCCCGTGAACGCGCCCTTGCCCTGCAGGAAGGTGGCGCCGCGATGCAGGTGCTGCAATATTTCCGCAGCGATGCATTCCGAGCACTCGGAAATGATGAACACCATCTTGCGCTGGTTGAACAGCGAGTGCACGTAGTCCATGACTTGCGAATAGGTGTACACCAGGATGACGGAATAGAGCACCATGTCCACGTCCAGCGTGGCCAGGCCCACCATGAACAACACGAAGTTGTAGAGAAAACTCACCTGCCCCACGCGCATGCCCCAGCGCTGGTGCAGCATGATGGCGATGATGGTCATGCCGCCCTCGCTGCCCAGCGAACGCAGCACGATGCCGAGGCCCGCCCCGCACACCGTGCCCGCCGCCACGGCAGCCAGCAGCGGGTTGGCGATATGCGCCTGCCAGGTGATGAACTGCGCGGCGATGGTGGTCACCGCCGTGCCGTACAGGCTGTACAGGAAGAAGCGGCGGCTGACGAACAGCCAGCCCAGCACGAAGATGGGCAGGTTGAGCAGCACGTACCACAGCGCCGGCGACAGCGCGCCCGTGGCGTAGTATATGTAGATGCCCGTGCCGAAGATGCCGCCGGAAATGAACCCGTGCGGCACGGCGATGGACTTCATGCCCAGCGAGAACAGCGTGCCGCCGATGGTCAGCAGCGCAAGGTTCCACCACACGGTCATGCTGATGCTGCGCAATTCCCTTTCGAACATGCTGCTTCCCCTGATGTTGCCCGCACACCGGCATGGCGTGGCGGCGCCCGCTCCGCCCAGTTCCGACCAATTCCACCCGGTTCCGCCCCATTCCGCCCGGTTCCCCCGGCCGGGCGCCCGCCGGGTGGTTGTGCTCCTGCCGGAAACAGGTATAGAATGGTTCCAACAGGATACCCTAGAACATCAACGCACGCCATCCGCGACCAAGGAGGTTTCACCATATGCTCATCCGCGAATGGATGACCAAGGATGTCATCACCGTCACGCCTGACACGTCCATGATGAAGGCGTCCAAGATCCTCAAGGAGAACCGCATCCGCCGCCTGCCCGTGGTGGACGCCGAAGGCCGCCTGATCGGCATCGTCTCCGACCGGGACATCAAGGAAGCCTCCCCCTCCAAGGCCACCACGCTCGACATGCACGAGCTGTACTATCTGCTTTCCGAAATCAAGGTCAAAGACATCATGACGCGCGACCCGTTCACGGTGCGCGCCGACGACACGGTGGAAACCGTGGCCCTGAACATGATCGAGAAGCGCATCGGCGGCCTGCCCGTCATCGACGACGGCGGAAAGCTGGTGGGCATCATTTCCGACAGCGACGTGTTCAAGGTGCTCATCACCATCACCGGCGTGCGCCACGGCGGCGTGCAGTTCGCCTTCGAACTGGAGAACACCCCCGGCACGCTGAAGCCCATCGTGGACACCCTGCGCGAACACAGCGCGCGCATCATCTCCATCCTCACTTCCATGGACGATGCCGGCGGACCCACCCGCCGCGTGTACATCCGCATCCTGCCCATGGACCGCGCCGAGGAAAACCGCATCATCGAAGCGGTGAAGAATCGCTTCCCGCTCATGTACTGGGCGCGCGACAACGTGCACCCCGCCTAGACAGCGCGGAGAGGACGGAATCCCACCCGGCGATGGCGCGCCCCCAGCAGAATACGGGCAGGATACGAACCGCGCAGGACAGCACACGGCCCGCACACGGAAAGGTGCGGGCCGTTTCGCTTGGGTACAGCCAGCGCCCCTGGGCTCCGCTTTCCGGGTCTGGAAACAGAAAAGCCCCGGCCATCTCCGGCTGGGGCTCTGGCGATATCAACCGTTGGCGTATCTTGACATCGCCCGGCTTTGTTGTAACATTTTTATAATGACAACGGCGGCGCCATGAAATTTGAATGGGATCCCGTCAAGGCCGAAAAGAACGCGCGCAAGCACGGCGTCGATTTTGAAGTTGCAGCCCGCGTCTTTCTCGATCCCATGCGACTCGAGGTGTTTGACGCAGACCACGTCGAGGATGAAGACCGTTGGAGAATAATCGGCATGGTAGACCCGGTTGTTCTGGTCGTCATTTATACCGAACGCGGGCCAGCGGGCGAAAGTATCCGTATCATATCCGCGAGGAAGGCCAATGAGCAAGAACGCAAAGCATACCACTCGATTCGAGCTTGATCAGCATAATCCCCCCCCTTTGACCGCCAAGCAGCAAGAAATGCTGGCGGCATTGGCTCGCATGCCCGATGAAGAGATTGACTATTCGGACATCCCGGCCCAAGACTGCATGTACCGCCCGGACAAGAAGATGACCACCGTTCGCATCGATGCGGATGTACTGGCGTGGCTGAAAAGCGGCGGCAAGGGATACCAGACGAAAATCAACGCCATTTTGCGCCGGGAAATGCTTGCGGCAAAACGCAAGTGTCGGCTTCAGGCTTGTTAGGACATGCTGCGCTTGCAATAAGCAACGTCCTCTTGCGGCCATATCTGGCCGGGTTGCAGATAGAATCTTGCAGGGGCTTCAACGTGTTCAAGCCCTCCAACCGGAAGCGCACTGTATGCACACAAAGCCTCCGTCAGAAATGACGGGGGCTTTGCAGTCCTCTTTCAGGGGGGAATCCCCCGGACGCTGGTTGCTTCACTGGGCAACCCGCGCACCTGCGCCCCGCTTTCCGGGGCCGGAAAATGAAAAACCGGGGGCCTTGCGGCCCCCGGCGGGGTGTGCGGTCTCAGGCAGAGTAAGGCTTAGAACTCGTAGATGAAGTTGAAGACCAGCTTCTTGGCGTCGGAGAAGTCGTCCGTGCCCCAGGTGTCTTCATCCATGTCGAGCTTGATCCAGCCCATTTCGACCACGAGGGAGAGGTTCTCGTAGATCTTGTAGGTGGTGTCGAAGTTCACTTCGATGGCGCTGTCTTCATCGGTCAGGAACACCGCAGCGCCCTGGGAACCGTGAGCGGCGGGGTTGAACGCATCGATGACGGCGGGGTTGCCCTTCACCACGTCGGCGTCGTTGGTGCCCTGCATGTAGACCACGCGGAACACGTGCGACAGGTTCTCCATGAAGGAGATGTCGGCCAGTTGCAGGCCCACGGCCCAGGTGCCGGCGCCGTTAAGACCGAAGTAGGAGTCCTGACGGTACACGGAACCGGGGAAGCCGAAGCTGGTCACGCCCCAGCCGGTGGGGGAGATGGAAGGCATACGCTCGGAACCGTCGGTGATGTCGTCGTCTTCGCCGGAGCCGTACCAGGCGATGATGCCGGGGGTGACCATGTCGAGCTTGTACTCGGCAAGGGCGGCAACCAGCCAGCCAGCACGTTCGGCGGAGTCGGCATCGTCGTCAGCGGTCTTGGAGCCGTACACGGCGTCGACCTTCAGACCGAAGGGAGCGAAGTAGCTCATTTCGAAGGACACGCCGCCCCACCAGGCGTTGTAGGTGTCGGAGCCCTGATTGATGCCGTTTATGGTTTCATCCATGCTCAGCATGCCCCGGGTGAATTCAAAACCCTCGTTGGGGACATCAGTGAAGTCGATATCCTTGCCCACGGAGGCATACACGCCGTAGGGGGTGATCTTGAAACCGTCCAAGGTCACGGGCACTGCCAGCGCGAACACGTCGACTTCGTCAAAGTCGTTACGATTATCGGCGGCCGAGTTGCCGCTGCTGGAATCAACGGGGCGAGCCCACAGAGCGGTCACGCCCACCATGTCGTTGATGGCGTAGGACAGCGTAAGGGCCGCCACGTCGTCGTCGAGCACGGGGGAGGAAGGCACCACGGCGCCGGGCAGAGACAGGCCCTGGATACCCATGCGGACCTTCAGTTCGGTGTTGGGCACCAGCCAGTCGATGTACGAACGGCGGACCTTGACGACCTTGCCATCGGCGCCCAGGGCACCCCCCTGGCTGCCACGGCCCCAGGTCTGATGGCCGATTTCGAAGAACACGACACCCTTCAGGGATTCGCTGGCGATGACGTCGATCTGGGTACGGAAGCGCTGCGCGGCAGAGAAGTCGTCTTCGCCGTCGCCGCCGTCATCCGAGGACTTGTAGTCGCCGCTGTCGAGCCACGAGAAGTCAAAGGCCCACACGCCCTTGGCCTTGATGTCGGCGGCCTGCGCGCCGGAGAAGGCGCCCAGCACCAGCGCGAAGGCCAGCATCAGGGTAGCAAAACGTTTCATGAAAGCTCCTTCCTTCTTTGCTGTTGGGGGTGCCTGAAACCACCCGCACTACGTACCCGAAGTTTAAAATTTTGGCAACAATTGTGCGACGGGCGCTTTTTGCCCACCACCCGGCGAATTTTTTGTACGACAAAAATGAAAAATGGCGAAAGCGGACCGCTTTTGCAATGACGCACAGCGCCGAAACCACAAGGGCGCCAGCCACGCCGACTGCATCGTTTCGATGCCGCCCTCAGTGCGCAGCGGCAGGAAACCCAAGAATAAAAACCACCGGCTATGCCTGTGGTTTTTTGGATAAAAAAAGGGGAGGCCGCACGGCCTCCCCTCGGGGTGCGTCAGGAACAATGCAACCTAGAAGCTGTACTTCAGGTTGAAGCCGAGCTTCCAGGCGTCGTCGAAGTCCTGATCGTGCCAAGTGTCTTCATCAAGGTCGGCCTTGATGTAGCCCATTTCGACGATCAGGTCGAGGTTTTCGTAGATCTTGTAGAAGTGGTCGAAGTTCACTTCCCAGAGGCTGTCCTTCTCGGTCAGGTACAGGCCATTCCAAGCGGCGCCATTGCTGTCCACAGGACGCACGGAAGCATGGTCGGCCATATCCTTGTCGTTGGTACCTTCCATGTACACCACGCGCAGGGTGTGCTTCAGGTTCTCGACAAAGGAGATGTTGGCCAGTTGCACGCCAACGCCCCACATGCCGGTACCGCTGACGGAAGCCAGGGAGTCGGTGGCGATGGGCGCGCCGACCTTGTCAAAGCCGAACGAGGTGGGACCGAAGTCGGGCACAACGTAGGGCATGCGCTCGGAACCGTTGTTTTCGTCGTCGTCGTCACCGGAGGCGTACCAGGCGAAGATGCCGGGGGTCATCATGTCCATCTTGTAGTCGATGGCGCCGATCACCAGCCAGCCAGCACGGTCCATGTCGATGCTGCCGATCTCGTCGCCGTCCACGGAGCCGTACATGGCGTCCAGCTTGAACGACAGGGGCGAGAACATGGTCAGTTCGAACGCGGCGCCGCCCCACCACGCGGTGGAGTCGTCACCAAAGGTCTGGGTACCGGAGTAGTTGGCAGGACGCAGGCCGTAGGCGGCCTGGTTCCAGGAAGCGCCATTGCCCTCGCCCCGGACCACATCCTTGCCGAGGACGCCGTACATGCCCCAGGGGGTGATCTTGGCGCCGTCGAGGGTCACGGGCACGATCAGGCCGAACAGGTCCAGTTCGTCGAACGCGTTGTTGTTGTGCGACCCGGCGGGTTCACCAGAGTAGCTGTCGTACGGACGCGCCCAGAAGGCGGTCAGGCCGACCATGTCGCTGAACTTGTAGGACAGGGTAAGGGCGGCCACGTCGTCGTCGAGGACCGGGGAACCGGCCACGGCGCCGGGCAGGGCCAGGCCCTGGATACCCATGCGGACCATCAGGTCGGTGTTGGGCACGGTCCAGTCGATGTACGAACGCTTCACTTCCACGGACTTGCCGTCGGCGCCCAGGGCACCATCGTTGCGGCCCCACACGGTATCGCCCATTTCAAAGAACACCACGCCGCGCAGGTTTTCGCTGGCGATGATGTCGATCTGGGTGCGCAGGCGCTGCTTGGCGCCGAAGGTGTCTTCGTTGGGCCCGTCGTTGTCTTCACCCTGGAAATCGGGGTTGTCCAGCCACTCGAAGCTGAAGTCCCACTGGCCTTTCACCTTGATGTCGGCGGCCGAGGCGCCGGCGACGGAGCCGAGCACCAGCATGGCGGCGAGCATCAGAGTAACGATGCGCTTCATTGTTTTCCCTTCCTTCCTTTGCGGTTCAAGTGCGATGTTCCTGACGCGGGAACACTAGGATTCGGTCCGGAACATACTCCTCCCGCAAAACCTTGGCAAGAGCCGGTGTAAAAATTTTTTTACGGTAGAAGTTTTTCGACCCGGCCCGTGCGGAACCGTCACGCACCCCGCCCGTGCCTCGCCCGTACTTGACGCACGAGGCCCGATGGGGGAGACCGGAACGCGACCGCCCCCGCCGCATTCCCCTTTCGCACAGGAGCGGTCACCCGAAAGTCACGCTTTTGACACCTGGCCCGCACCCTGCGGGCCGCCCCTCTTCCGCATGCAAAAGCCCGTCATATCGAGCATTCCAGATACGCCCGGCGTCTATCTGTTCAAGGACGCTGCCGGACGCATCCTGTACGTGGGCAAGGCCAAACACCTGCGCCGCCGCGTCGCGTCCTACTTCCGCGAGGCGGTCGAAGGCGCGCCGCCGCCCCAGACCCCCAAGACCCTCGCCATGCTCCGCCAGGCCGAGCGCCTCGACACCCTCAGCACCACCACCGAGAAGGAGGCGCTGCTGCTGGAGGCCAGCCTGATCAAGAAGCACCGGCCGCGCTACAATATCGTGCTGCGCGACGACAAGCAGTACGTGCTCTTTCGCCTGCAGAAGAAGCACCCCTACCCGCGCCTGGACATCGTGCGCGCCGTGCGCCGCGACGGCGCCCAGTACTACGGCCCGTTCGCCTCGGCCGGGGCCGCCCGCGCCACGTGGAAGGCCATCCACCGCGCCTTTCCCCTGCGCCGCTGCACCGACCGCGCCCTGGAAAACCGGGTGCGCCCCTGCCTGTACCATTTCATAGGGCAGTGCCTTGCCCCCTGCGTGTTCGACGTGCCCAGGGACGACTACGCCGCGCTGGTGCACCGGGTGGAAATGCTGCTCTCCGGCCGCTCGGGCGAACTCGTGGGCCAGTTGCGCGGCGAGATGGAAAGCGCCTCGGAATCCCTGGAATTCGAGCGGGCCGCCCTACTGCGCGACCAGATCCGGGCCGTGGAGCGCACCGTGGAGCGCCAGGCCGCCGTGCTGCCGGGCGGCGGCGACCTGGATGTGGTGGGCATCGTGGACACCGGCGGCGGGCTGGGTCTCGGCGTGCTGTTCGTGCGCCAGGGCGCGGTGCTGGATGGCCGGGCCTTCCTGTGGCCGGGGTTGGGCTTCGAGGAGGCCCCGGAGTTGCTGCTGAGCTTCCTGGGCCAGTTCTATGGCCCGCATTCGGCCATACCCGCGCGCATCGTGGTGCCGTGGCTGCCGGTGACAGACGGTGTGGATGGCGTGGGTGCGGACGACGACGCCCCCCTCCCGCCCCAGGCGGCCACAGACATGAGCCTACGCGCCATCGAGGAAACCCTGGCCGACCTGCGCGGCGGCCCGGTGCGCATCGTGGCCCCCCGCTCGCCCGAGGAGAACCGGCTGGTGGACATGGCCGCCGCCAACGCCCGCGAACATGCCCGCCGCGAGACGGAAGCCCCCCTGCCGGACCTGCTGGCCCGCGCCCTGCACCTGTCCGCACCGGTGCGCCGGGTGGAGGCCGTGGACATCTCGCATACCGGCGGCCGGTCCACCCGCGCGGGCATGGTGGTCTTCGAGGATGGCCGCCCGGTGCGCGACGCTTGGCGCGCCTACGCTTTCGACCGTCCGGCGGACCATTCCGCAGCCTATCCCGCAGCCCATCCCACGGACCATCCGGCGGACCACGAAACGCCCACCTTCACGGCGGGCGACGACTACGCCGCCCTGGCCGAGTGGGCACGGCGGCGCATCGCCTCCGGCCCGCCGTGGCCGGACCTGGTCCTGATCGACGGCGGCAGGGGCCAGCTTTCCGCCGTGCACCGGGCCATCCGCGAGGCGGGCGGAGAAGGGCTGTTCGCGCTGGCCTCCATCGCCAAGGCCCGCACCGGGGACGGCCGGGCAGACCGCCGCGCGGGCAACGTGGCCGACCGCGTCTTCCTGCCCGGCCGCGCCAACCCACTGCCCCTGCGCGACGGCGCGCCGGAACTGCTGTTTCTCCAGCACGTGCGCGACGCGGTGCACGACTTCGCCATCGGGCGGCACCGCCGCGCCAGGGCCGGGGCGGCGCTGACCGGCGAACTGCAACGGGTGGAGGGCGTGGGGCCCAAGACCGCGCGCCTGTTGTGGGACCGCTTCGGCACGCTGGCCGCCATGCGCGAGGCCGACGAGAAGGAACTGGCCGAGGTGCCGGGCATCGGCCCGCGCCGGGCGCGCCAGATTCACCAGCGGCTGAAGGAAATGGACACCACCCGCCGCCGCTGACCCGCCCTCGCCACCCCGTCGGTTCGACCGCATCTCACGCCGCCCCTCCCGCCGCGCACCGAGCCGTTTTCCCCGCGCGCCCGCAGGTTCCGCACCCCGGCCCATTGCCTTGCGGCGCGACTTTGCGCAGTATGGGACCACAATGGAGATTCCGGCGGATTCCCCGCCGCACCCTTCGGACGCGGAACGCACATGACACGCCTGCTGCACGACCATGCCGGAACCGGCCTTTGCGCGGTGGCCCCCACGGGCCGCGTGCTCGGCGTGAGCGGGCTGTTCCTGCGTGCGCTGGGGCTTGCCGCCCCCCCGCCGGACGCCATGCTGCACGATCTGCTGCCCCTGTCCGAGGGCTGCCCCCCCTGCGCGGGGTGGCACTGGCTGCTGGACCTTCCGCCCGCCCCCGGCCAGGCCAGCCAATCACCCCGCCCGGCCGCCGTGCGCGGCGGCGTGCTGGTGCGCACCCTGCACCCCACCGAAACCCGCGCCATCCTCCAGTGTCCGGACCTGCGCGATCACGCCGCCGATACCCCCACCCGGCCAGCCTCCCCCGGCCGTACCGGGGTGCTGCTGCAACTGCATGCCCCGGATCTGTGGGATATGTGGGATCTGGCAGACTTGGCGGATCATCCCGGCCCGGCCAGCCATGCCGACATTTCCCCGTCCGGCTCCTCCCCCGCCGTACCCGACGCCCACCTGCGCCAGGCGCTGGACGCCCTGTCCGTGGGGCTGGCGCACGACTTCGGCAACGTGGTGGCCTCCATCCTGGGCTTTGCGGAAATCGCCGTCTCGCGGCTGCACGCCGCCCCCGCCGCGCCACCCGCCACCGACCCCATGGTGGTGCGCAGTCTGGACAACATCGTGCTGGGCTGCCAGCGCGCCCGGGAGGTCATCGCCTTTGCCCAGTCCGTCGCCGGGCGGGTGGACCTGAACCCGGAACCGGCCGACCTGCACGGCCTGGTCACCGCCTGGTGCGCCGAGCTTGCGGGCGAACTGCCCCCCGATGTCCGGTGGACGGTATCCCGCGGCCAGCCCACGCCGGAACCGCCGCAGCCCGAACGGTTGCCGCCGGTGCGCGTGGATGCGGCCCGCCTGCGCGAGGCCTTTGCCGAGATATGGCGCAACGCCGCCTGGGCGGTGCAGGACATGGGACAAGACATGGGCCAAGACATAAGCAAGGCCCAGACACGGGACACGGGATCGCCGGACAGCGCCGGGCATGCCATTCCAGCCACCCCTCAGTCCCCCCAGGCCCCCCCGTCCCCTCAGAACGACAATCCCTCCGGACGCATCCTGGTGGAAACCACCCTGATCACCGCCTCGCCGCGCCATCCCGGCCGCTGGGTACGCCTACGCGTGCGCGACACCGGACGGGGCATGGACGCGGACACCCTGTGCCGCATGCGCGACCCCTATTTTTCCACCAAGGCCCGGCACGAGGGCAAGGGGCGCGGCCTGGCCCGCGCGGCGGGCATCGTGCGGGCCCACGGCGGGCGGCTGGACATCGCGGCGGGGCCCGGTCTGGGCTGCATGGTGGACATCCTGCTGCCCGTGGCCCACGGCGACTGATCCCTACGGAGCCTGACCACATGGCCAACGTGCTCATCCTCGACGACGACGAACTGTTCTGCGAAATGCTGCGCTCGGCCATGGAGATGGAGGGCCACGCCTCGTCCGCCGCCCACTCGCTGGCGGAAGGCGCCCTCCTGCTGGAGCGCGACGTGTTCGACGCCGTGTTCCTGGACGTGCGCCTGCCCGACGGCAACGGCCTGGACATGCTGCCCCGGCTGCGCCACATGGCCAGTCCGCCCGAGATCATCATCGTCACGGCGGCGGGCGACCCGGACGGCGCGGAACTGGCCATCACCGACGGGGCGTGGGACTACGTGGAAAAGCCCGCCTCGCTGGAGCAGATGCGCTTCACCCTGGACCGCGCCCTGCGCCACCGCGACCGGCAGGCCCGCATGCACCGCCGCCCGCTGGACACGGGCGGCATCGTGGGCGCCAGCCCGCGTCTGGCCGCATGCCTGGAACGGCTGGCCGAGGCGGCCATGGGCGACGCCGCCGTACTCATCACCGGCGAGACGGGCACCGGCAAGGAACTGTTCGCGCGGGCGCTGCACCGCAACAGCCGCCGCGCCTCGGGGCCATTCATCACCCTGGACTGCGCGGCGCTTTCGCGCTCGCTGCTGCACAGCGAACTGTTCGGCTACCGGCGCGGGGCGTTCACCGGCGCCATGGAATCACGCGCCGGGCTCATCCGCCAGGCCGACGGCGGCACCCTGTTTTTGGACGAAGTGGGCGAACTGCCCCTGGCCCAGCAAAAGGCCTTCCTGCGCGTGCTGCAGGAACGGCGCTTCCGGCCCATCGGCAGCAGGGAGGAGGTGGAGAGCGACTTCCGCCTGGTGGCCGCCACCAACCGCAACCTGCCGGACATGGCCCAGCGCGGCGCCTTCCGCAAGGACCTGCTGTTCCGCCTGCAAGCCGTGGAAGTGCAACTGCCCCCCCTGCGGGAACGCAAGGAGGACATCCGCGAACTGGTCGCCGCCCACGCCGCGCGCATCTGCCGCCGCGACGACATCGGCGCCAAGAGCTTCGACCCGGAAGTGTTCGAGGCGCTGGCCGCGTACGACTGGCCCGGCAACGTGCGCGAACTGGTCAACGTGGTGGAGGGCGCGCTGTTGCAGGCCCGCGAGGAGCCGGTGGTGCAACCGGAACACCTGCCCGTGCCCCTGCGCGCCCGCCGCGCCCGCCACAGGCTGGCGCCCGGCGCAGGCGCCGGAGCGGACGGATTCGGCAACCTGGCCGGACAGGGTACACCAGGGAACGCCAGGAGCCCCGCGGGCTGCGTGCCGGGCATCGCCTGCCCGCCCCCCGCCACGGGTGCGCCCGGCCAGACCGTCTCCGGCGGAATAGCCCCGGCGCCCCAACCGCCGTGCGGCATCGCACCCCCGGCCTGGAAGGACTACCGCAACGCCGCCCTCGGCAGCGTGGAAAAGGGCTACCTGCACCACCTGCTGCTGGCCAGCGGGGGCAACATCACCAGGGCCGCCCGCATGGCCGGACTGTCGCGGCAACGGTTGTACGCGCTGCTGCGCAAGCACGGCGTGATGCGGCAATGGGCGGGGGACGGTTCGTCCACACCAGAATGACATTGTAAATTTTTACAAGACAAAATACCGAAAAAAATTACATGAGGATGCTTGCGCACCCACTCCCGCATCACACAACACACTACCTTCATTGATCAATACCAAAAATAACGCCATGGTATGACTTTTGATAGGACATGCGCGTGTCGCCCTTGATCCCAACCAGGAGACCGCTCATGCTTTCCGAACTGACCAAGATCGTCCACGGCATCGTGCTGGACAGCCCCACCCCGGCCAAGGCGCTGGCCAAGGAAATCGGCAAGCCCTACTCCACCCTGCTCCGCGAGATCAACCCGTACGATACCGGGGCCAAGCTGGGTGTCGAGACGCTTCTTGAAATCATGAAGCACACCGGCAACATCAGGCCGCTGGAATACATGGCGCGGCAGTTGGGCTACCGTCTGGAGCCCGATGCGGGCGGCGCCGAGATCCATCGTCCCCTGCTGCCCCTGCGCATGTCGGCCGAGCGCTAGCCCGGCCCCCGTGGGGGCAATGGCGTTTGCGGACACGTGTCCGCATGGCGACGGGCCGGGCGCAATGCCCGGTTCACAGGCAAGACACCCGCGTTGCCGCACCGGCGGCGCGGACATCCCGCGGGCCTTCCCGCATGCCCACCGGAGGTCAAGGTGCGGATACTGGTCGTGGACGACGATGCCGTGACGCTGTGCTTTCTCGAAGCCCTGCTATGCAGTTGGGGGCACGAGGTGGCCACGGCGGACAACGGCCGCTCGTGCATGACCTGCCAGCGCACCGCCCCGGCCGACGTGGTGATCACCGACATCATCATGCCCGAGCAGGACGGACTGGCCACCATCGCGCAGCTGCGGCGCGAGTTCCCGGGGGTGAAAGTCATCGCCATGTCCGGCGGCACGCCGGTCATGGACATGGAGTCGGCTATCCGCACCGCCCACCTCATGGGCGCCGACGCCGTGCTGCCCAAGCCGCTGGACACCGACGTGCTGCGCGGGGCGCTGACCGCCGTATCCACGCCGCGCGTGCTGGCCGCCACAGCCAGCCACCCGGACGCCCACCCCGCCGCCATGCCCCTGCCCAAACTCTGCTGATCCCTTCCTTCCGATTGCCGCCCCGTACCCGCACCCTTCCTCGCCTGTTGCCCACGGGCCAACGACGCCGGATGCCCGTCATCCCGCGCGCACCCGCCCGCCCCCATGCGCCACCCGCATGAAAGGCGCATCGCCCCCACCCTTTCCGGCATCAACGCCACCAGCCCCCGCCCCCCTCCTGCTCCATTTCCTGCCCGGCGTCCCCACCCGCATCTCCATCAATAGCATGTACTCACACCCATTCATGGGGCATGCCCGACTGTCGCGGGTCACGGATTCCGATTATTTCATGTGGGCTCGACTACAACCAGACAATTCCAGGAGCGGAAGGCCCCATGGACGAAATCCTGAACAACGATGTCCGCCCACCCGACACGGCAACAACCGGCACGCCCGCCAGGGATGCCATGCCTGGGCGCCCCGGAAGCACGCCCGTCATGGTCGCGCACCAGCCCATCTTCGACATCGCCGGTCACATTTTCGGATTCGAGCTGTTGTACAGAAACGCATGCTGGCCGCCCGGCAATTGCCCGCCATTTTCCGGCGCCGTCGCCACGTCCTCGGTGATCATCGACGGCCTGCCGCTGATCATGGACAGCCTGGGCGACGCCCGGATGCTGTTCGTCAACTTCGACGAATCCCTGCTGCTCAGCGGTCTGGCCAACATGCTCGACCCCGCCCGCACCTGCATCGAGGTGCTGGAAACCACCTCGGCCTCGCCCGGGGTCATGGCGCAACTGTCGGCGCTCAAGCAGCGCGGCTTCACCATCGCCCTCGACGACTACGCAGGGCCGGGCCCGGCGGACGCACTGCTGCCCCTGGCCGACTACGTGAAGGTGGAAGTGCTGCACAGGCCGCGCGCGGACGTGGCGCGGGACGTGGAGCGGGTGCTTGCGGTCGGGGCCAGGGTGGTGGCCGAAAAGATCGAGGACCGGGCCACGCTGGAATACTGCCGCAAGCTGGGGTGCCATCTGTTCCAGGGGTATTTCATGGCGCGCCCGCAACTGGCCTCCGGGTGCACCGTCAGCACCACCCAGGCCCTGCGGCTGAAGACCATCAAGATATTCTCTTCCGGCAGCACCACCACCCCGCGCCTCATCGAGGCCATCCGGGCCGATGTGTCGCTGTCCTACCGGCTGCTGCGCTACCTGAATTCCGCGCACTTCTCCTTCACCGCGCGGGTATCCTCCGTGGAGTTCGCGGCCAGGCTCATGGGCGAGGCGGGGCTGCGCCGGTGGCTGTGCGCCGCGCTGCTTTCCGGCATCGCCAAGGGGCCGTTCGTGCCGGAACTGATCCGCATGTCGGTGTTCAGGGGCATCTTTGCCGAGGCATTGCGCAACAGCACCACCGGCGGGCCGCCGCCGGACAGGCTGTACCTGGCCGGTCTGTTCTCGTTGCTGGACGCAATCCTGGGCATGCCCATGGAGGCGGTTCTGGCGGACATCCGGCTCAGCAGCGACATCGACGAGGCGCTCATCGAGCGGCGCGGCGCGCTGGCGCACTGGCTGCACGTGGTGGAGTCGTACGAGCGGGGGGACTTCGGCGATGCCGCGCGGGGCTTTGCCGAGCTGGGACTGGACATGTCGCTGCTGACGCACCGCTACTTGCAGGCCCTGAACGTGTCGCAGTGCATCTGCACGACGCAGTAGGGGCGAAGGCCGCCACGGCCGCAAGGAGTCCGGGGCCTACACCGGCCCCAGGATGACGCCCCCGGCCAGCACATGGCCTTCGGCATCGTACACCGCCGCCACCTGCCCGCGCGCGGGCGGGGTTTGCGGCTCGCGGAAGCGCACGGCCATGCCGGTGTCGCCCACGGTCACCCGCGCGGGCTGCGGGGCCTGGCGGTAGCGGGTGCGCACGCTGATCTCGGCGGGCCAGTCGGACGGGTCCACCAGCAGGTTCACGTCCTCGGCCAGGCAGCCGCGCGCGGCCAGGTGTTCGCGCCCGCCCACCAGCAGCACGTTGTTCTCCATGTCCTTGGCCACCACGTACAGCGGCTCGTCCCAGGCGATGCCCAGGCCCCGCCGCTGGCCCTCGGTGTACTGCCACAACCCCCGGTGGCTGCCGATCTTGCGGCCGCGCACGGTCACGATGGGGCCGGGGCCGGGCAGGCGCGCCTGCCGGTGGCGCAGGAAGGCGCGGTAGTCGTCGCCGGGCACGAAGCAGATTTCCTGGCTTTCCGACGGCAGCGGCGGAACGATGTTCCGTTTCGCCAGTTCGGCCTTCACCTGTTCCTTGCGCCAGTTGCCCAGCGGGAACACGGCCTGCTCCAGCCGGGCGCGGGCCACCAGCGACAGGAAATAGCTCTGATCCTTGGCCGGGTCGGTTCCCCGTTGCAGGGTCATGCCCCATTCCGGGTGGCGCAACTGGCGCACGTAATGCCCGGTTGCCAGGCGGGCCGCGCCAAGGCGGCGCGCGGCGTCCAGCAGCAGGCCGAACTTCATGGTGGCGTTGCACCGGGCGCAGGGGTTGGGCGTGCGCCCCACCACGTATTCCTCGATGAACGGGGCCACCACGGCCTCCTCGAAGGCGTCGGCCAGGTCCACGGCGTGAAAGTCCACCCCAAGGCGGGCGCACAGGGTGCCGATGGCCTCGGCCGGGTCCGGCTTGCCGGGCTGCTGAGGCAGGAAGCGCGCGTGCAGGCCGAACACGTCCTGCCCCTGCTCCAGCAGGAGCAGGAGCGCGAACAGGCTGTCGGTGCCTCCGCTGAGTGCGACGGCGATCTTCATGCTGCGCGGGCTGCCGTGGTACGGGGTGCGGTCATCCGGACGCGCTTACGCGCCGCCCCCGCCAGATGCAGAGGACGCGACAGGGGACGCATCGGGGGACGCGGCGGGGGCCACGCCCGGCACGCCCAGCGCGCCGGACAGCACGTTGGCGGCGGCCAGCAGGTCGCCCTCGCCAAAGGCGCGGCCCAGCATCTGCAAGCCCACGGGCATGCCGGAACGGCCGCCCATGCCCACGGGGATGCACAGGCCCGGCAGGCCCGCCAGGTTCAGCGACAGGGTGAACACGTCCATCATGTACATCTTCAGCGGGTCGCTGGTCAGTTCCCCAAGGCCCCACGCCGTCACCGGCGAGGCCGGGCCGCACAGCACGTCGCACCGGGCAAGGGCCTTCCCGTAGTCCTCGCGGATCAGGCGGCGCACCTGCGCGGCCTTGCGGTAGTAGGCGTCGTAGTAGCCGGACGACAGCACGTAGGTGCCCAGCATGATGCGCCGCTGCACCTCGTCGCCGAATCCCTCCGCGCGCGAGCGCACGTACAGGTCGGCCAGGTCGCGCGGGGACTCCGCCCGGCGGCCGTAGCGCACCCCGTCGAAGCGGGCCAGGTTGGAGCTCGCCTCGGCCGGGGCGATGATGTAGTACGCCGCAATGCTGTAAGGGGTGTGCGGCAGTTCCACGTCCACGATGCTGGCCCCGAGCGCCTTCGCCGTGTCCAGCGCGCCTTCGCAGGCGGCGGACACCTCGGGGTCGATGCCCTCGCCCCGGAATTCGCGCGGCACGCCGATGCGCACCCCGGACAGGTCCTTGCGGGCGGCCAGCGCGCCCAGGTAGTCGTCCACAGGCAGGTCGGCGCTGGTGGCGTCGCGCGGGTCGTGCCCGGCGATGACCGACAGCAGCAGGGCCGCATCCTCCACGGTGCGGGTCAGCGGGCCGATCTGGTCCAGCGACGAACCGTAGGCCACCAGCCCGAAGCGCGATACCCTTCCGTATGTCGGCTTCAGCCCCACGCAGCCGCACAGCGAGGCGGGCTGGCGGATGGAGCCGCCGGTATCGGTGCCGAGGGACCCGAAACACTGCCCGGCCGCCACGCTGGCGGCGGAACCGCCGCTGGAGCCGCCCGGCACGCGGGCCGCGTTCCACGGGTTGCGGGTGGGGCCGAAGGCGGAATTTTCGGTGGACGAGCCCATGGCGAATTCGTCCATGTTGGTCTTGCCCAGGATCACCGCACCGGCCTCGCGCAGCCGGGCCACGGCAAAGGCGTCGTAGTGCGGGGTGAACTCGCCCAGGATGCGCGAGCCGCAGGTGGTGCGGGTGCCCGCCGTGGTCAGGGCGTCCTTGACCGTCAGCGGCACGCCCCACAACGGCTTTGCCGGGTCCGGCCCGGCCGCGTCCAGCGCGCGGGCCTCGGCCAGGGCAACCTCGCCCCGGTTGGTGAGCAGCGCGGCGATGGCGGGCTCGGTGGCCGTTATGCGGTCAAGACACGCGGCGGTGACCTGCTCCGCCGTCAGTTCGCGCCGGGCCAGCCGGTCGCGCACTTCGGCCAGCGACAGGGAAACGATTGCGGTGGACGTATCGGACATCTGCTATCCTTGGCTGTGCATGCCGCCGGCTTGGCGGGGCCTTGTCTGTGAACTCTCCGGAAAATATCTGCACGAGAGGAGGGTCAGGAATCGGGGCTCCGCCCCGAACCCCGCCGGGGGAACATGTTCCCCCGGTCCCCCTGCATTGCCTGCCACCGGGCCAGACAGGCATCGGTAACCGCGCCACGCGCCTCCGCGCGTCAGGCGGATACCCTCTCTTCCTGCCTTCCCCCGTCGCACCTCCGCGCGCCAGGTGCATCGCCGCTCTGCCTTTCTACCTTTCCCGTCGCGTCGGCACGACCAGCGCGGCGGATTTTCGGTTCAGGGCGGGAGGTATTTTTTTCTCCCCACTCCCCTGCGCGCCTCCGCGCGTCAGGTGCGGGAAGTCCGTGTCGTGGCAAGGAAGGCGATCTTTCCGGGGCGCAGGAATACTCTTCTCGTATTTCAAGCCCCGGAAAGGAAGTCTGACGCCGCCACGGCGCGGAATCCCCGCACCTCGTCACACGATCCGAGGGACAATGAAAAATTCGTGGTCAGCCTCCGGCGCATTGCGCAGCACGTCCTCGCGCGTGCAGCGCGGGGCGGCCTCGTCGGGACGCAGGGCCGTGGCGTGCTCCACGGGGCTGTACAATGGCTCGACGCCGGTGGTGTCGAGGCCGTTGAGCATCTCCATGTAGCCCAGGATGTCGCCGAACTGCCGGGCGAAAATTTCAAGCCGGGCCTCGTCCGGGGCCAGCCGGGCCAGCCGCGCGATGGCGGCCACCTGATCGGTGCTGATGGTGGTCATGATCGGTCCTGTATGACGTACGGATTATTGCGGGGTGGCGGTGGCGGCGGCCTTGGCCCGCGCCTCGTGGCGTTCGCGGGTGCGTTCCAGCTTCTGGCGGAACTCCGTGGGCTCCACGGGCCTGAACCCGTCGGACGCGGGCGTGAACAGGAACAGGTCCTGCGAGGCGCGGCCGTCGGCGGACCAGTGCAGGGCGCCCATGGCCCACTGCATGCGCTGGGCGTCGGCCAGGCGGCGGTTCACCTCCTCCGGGGTCCAGCCTGTTTCCGGCAGGCCCAGGGTGGTGGCGAAGCGCACGAAGTCGTAGCCCAGCCCCACCCAGAAGTCGGGGGCGTCGGGGTTGCCCGCCTCGCGCAGGGTGCGCGCCAGGGCGTCGCCCGCGGGCGAGGACTGCGCGCCGTTCCACGCGCCGGGAAACACGGCCAGGCCGAAGTTGCGCACGTCCACGCCCTTCTGCCCGGCCAGCCCCTGCTCCCACAGGGTGGTGCCCAGCAGCACCTGCCGGTCCTCGCCGTGGAAGAACAGGTTGGGCACCAACATCTCGGTGTTCTTCCAGCCGTCGGGCAGGAAGGTGGCTTCGAAGGTGACGGCGGGCACGGGATAACTGTTGACGGTGCGCACCTTCACGAAGCTGCCCGCGATACGGTTCCATTCCTGGTGCCTGCTCGCCGGGTAGGACATGGTGGAGGCCACGCTGCCGCCGCGCGCGCGGGCCCGCTCGGCGAAGAGCGAGGCCATTCTGCCGCCGAAGGCGTCGTCCGGGTGCAGCACGCCGTAGCTGGTCACGCCCAGGTTGTCCCGGGTGAAGTTCAGCAGCGCGTCGACCTGATCGTCGGGGCTGGTGAAGAAGCGCCACGCCACACGGCCCTCGTCGCTGCCGTCAAGCTGCGGCAGAAAGGTGAAGAAGGCGCGCTGGCCGGTCAGGCCGCGTTCCCTGGCGGCATTGAAGTTGTTGGTGCGCAGCGGCCCGCCCACCACCATGCATTGGGGCGGCAGGGCGGCCAGCTTGTCCAGCCAGTCGGGCGATTCGGTGTTCAGCACCACCACCTCGACCTCCACGCCGGTGCGCGAAAGCTCCCACTGGGCCGCGCCCGCCCCGCGCGAGATCTTCCAGCCGATGTTGCCGAAGGCGCCGGTCATGGGCAGGGCCAGGGCCACGGTGCGCGAGGCGCGCATGCCGCCCTGCTCCAGCGGCGTCAGCACCCCGCCGAGCAGGTTGGGATCGTTGAAGTTGCCGCTGCGCTGCAACCGGGTGAGGGTTTCCAGCGCGCGCAGCGAACCGGCGTTGGCGGCGGCCATGCGCCGGGCCGACTCCAGTTCGATAATGTTGTACGGGTAGCGGCCCTCGTTTTCCGGGGTCACGCTGGCGGCCAGATTGTCCACCGTGGCCTGGTCGGCGCGCTTCAGTTCGTCGAGCAGGCGGTTTTCCAGCGCGGCGCGGAAGGACTGGCTGCCCGCGCCGCCCCCGCCCTGCGCGCCCGCTTGGGACCACAGGCTGGACAGGGTCTGGAGCGAGCCGGGAATGTCGCCCCCTTCCCACTGCCGGGTGGCCACGATGAGCCCGGCCTGCGCGCGCAGGCCCCACGGACGCGCCTGGTCGCCGAACACCCCGCTGGCGCGCTGGCGGCTTTCGTTTCTGGAAATGCGGGTCATGGCGCGGTACCAGGTGTCCTGCCATTCCTGCCCGGCGTCGGCGGCGGGGTCCAGCCTGCGCCACGCCTCCAGGCCGTCCAGGGCCAGGTTGGGGTGGGCGTTGGCCTCGGCCGCGATGCTGTAGCCGCGCCACGCGCCCAGGCGCTCCTCGGGCGTGATGTCGGTGCGCGCGGTCATCATGCCGAAGATGCGTTCGGCCGTGGCCGCGTCGCCGCGCGCGAGGGCCTCGTTGCCCTCGTCCAGCACGGAGCGCCGCACCGGCTGCTGGGCCTGCGGGGTGACCGGTTCCTGCGGAATGATGATGGACCGCTTGCCGCCGCACCCGGCGGCGGAAAGCATCATGAGCGCGAGCAGGGCCAGGACCGTGGCGCGCGAAAGAACGTGCTGCATCGTGGGTACCGTGGTGTGCACCATGGGGTGGACCGTTGGTTGCCGGGTGGCCCGCGCGGACCTGCCGTACGGGGTTGCCGCGCGGAAAACGCGCCGAAGGCGGAAACCGGCGCAGGGGCGGAACCCGGTGCCGCGAAACGGGCGGACGTGCCTTGGCATGCCCTGCGGCGAATCGCGTCAGGCTATACATTGTGGCCCCGGAATGCAAGCGGGGCGCGCCCTGCGCCCGGCCTTGCCCCCTGGGACCGGCCGGACGCGCGACGCGCCCCGTGACATTCCATCCTTGCCCCCGCCATGCGCGCGGGCGGCCAGGGACGGCGGATTACTTCTTCACTTCGGTGTAGTCGGCGTCCACCACGTCGTCGTCGCCCTTGGCGGAACCGGCGTGACCGGCCTCGGGACCGGCTTCCGGACCGGCGCCGGGCTGGCCCTGCTGGCTCTGCTGGTACAGCTGTTCGGCCAGCTTGTGCGAGGCGCGCGACAGTTCTTCCGAGGCGGACTTGATGGCGTCCGCGTCGGAGCCGTCCATGACCTTCTTCAGGGCTTCGATCTTGCCCTCGATGTCGGCCTTGGTGGCGGCGTCCAGCTTGTCGCCGAGGTCGGCGATGGACTTTTCGGTGCCGTAGATCAGGCCGTCGGCCTGGTTGCGGGCCTCGATGAGTTCCTGCTTCTTCTTGTCCTCGTCGGCGTGCGACTCCGCTTCCTTGATCAGGCGCTGGATCTCGCTCTCCGACAGGCCGGACGAGGCGGTGATGCGGATGGACTGTTCCTTGCCGGTGCCCAGGTCCTTGGCCGACACGTTGACGATGCCGTTGGCGTCGATGTCGAAGGTGACCTCCACCTGCGGGGTGCCGCGCATGGCCGGGGGAATGCCGGTCAGCTCGAAGCGGCCCAGGGTCATGTTGTCACCGGCCATGGGACGTTCGCCCTGCAACACGTGGATGGACACCGAGGGCTGGTTGTCCGCCGCCGTGGTGAAGGTCTGGCTCTTGCGGGTGGGGATGGTGGTGTTGCGGTCGATGAGCCGGGTGAACACGCCGCCCAGGGTCTCGATGCCCAGCGAGAGCGGGGTCACGTCCAGCAGCAGCACGTCCTTCACGTCGCCCGCCAGGATGCCGCCCTGGATGGCCGCGCCCATGGCAACCACTTCGTCGGGGTTCACCGAGCGGTTGGGCTCCTTGCCGAAGAACTCGCCCACCTTCTTCTGCACCAGCGGCATGCGGGTCATGCCGCCCACCAGCACCACCTCGTCGATCTGCGCGGCGGAAAGGCCGGCGTCGGCCAGGGCCTTGCGACACGGCTCGATGGTGCGGTCCACCAGGTCTTCCACCAGCTTTTCGAGCTTGGCGCGCGAAAGCTTCATCATCAGGTGCTTGGGACCGTTCTGGTCGGCGGTGATGAAGGGCAGGTTGATTTCCGTCTCCATGGAGGTGGAAAGGTCCTTCTTGGCCTTTTCCGCCGCTTCCTTCAGGCGTTGCAGGGCCATGCGGTCCTTGGAGAGGTCGACGCCGTTCTCGCGGCGGAACTCTTCCACAAGGTAGTTGATGACCCGCTGGTCGAAGTCTTCGCCGCCCAGGAAGGTGTCGCCGTTGGTGGCGCGCACTTCCACGACGTTGTCGCCCACCTCGAGGATGGAAATGTCGAACGTGCCGCCGCCAAGGTCGAACACCGCGATCTTCTCGTTGGCCTTCTTGTCGAAGCCGTAGGCCAGTGAGGCGGCGGTGGGTTCGTTGATGATGCGCTTGACGTCAAGGCCCGCGATGCGGCCCGCGTCCTTGGTGGCCTGGCGCTGGGCGTCGTTGAAGTAGGCGGGCACGGTGATGACCGCGTCGGTCACGGTTTCGCCAAGGTAGGCTTCCGCGTCGGCCTTCAGCTTGCCGAGGATCATGGCCGAAATCTCGGCGGCGGAGTACTGGCGGCCCTGCACCTCGACGGCGGCGTCGCCGTTGGCCCCGGCCACGATGCGGTAGGGGCTGTGGGTCTTCCAGTTGTTCACTTCGGGGGCGTCGCCCTTGCGGCCCATCAGGCGCTTGACGGCGAACACCGTGCGCTCGGGGTTGGTGACGGCCTGGCGCTTGGCGATGTCGCCGACAAGGCGCTCCTTGTCGGTGAAGGCCACGATGGAGGGCGTGGTGCGCCCGCCTTCGGGGTTGGTGATGCACTTGGGATCCTTGCCCTCCATCACGTAGACGCAGGAGTTGGTGGTCCCGAGGTCGATGCCGATGATCTTGCCCATTGTCTTCCTCCTCAAAGGGTACGCGAACGCATCGCGGAATGATCTTGCGCTGGCCGCCGTCCCGGTGCGAGCCGTTCCGGCGCTGGCTGGTGTGAATAGTAAGGCGGGGTTGCCCGTCGTAAAGAGGGGAAGGCCAATTTTTCGTGCAAGGATGTGCACCGGCCCGGTTCGTGCGGGGTCCACGCGAGGTTGGCGCGAGGTTGGCGCGGGGTTGCGGGGCGGGAAATGCGCATGGCGGCGCGCGGGCGGGACGAGGCCGCCCCCCGAAACACCGACGGCCCCGGCACAATGCCGGGGCCGAAGGGGGATCCTTGCCATAGCTGCGATGGTTGGAGGAAGGAGAAAATCTGGAGTCAGGACAGATTGCGGACGGTTCCGGACACCTTGCCCGGCCTGCGGGCGCGGCCTCTCACGGACGCAACGGCCGGGTGCCTATGCGAGGCCCATCTCGTGCCGCAACCACTCCTTGATCTCGGGGGTGGGCTCGTAGATGCCGCGCAGGTCGCCGAACTCGGCCAGAAAACGGTTGGCCAGCCGTTCGGGCAGCGGGGCGCTGTAGATGTCCTCCGCCGCCTCGGAATTGCGGCGCACCAGGCGCACCACCGGGCGCGAGCCCCAGGTGTCCACCACGAAATAGGTGGATACGTCGTCCTTGGAGCGCACCGGGGGGTATTCCGAATGCCAGTTGTTGTTGCCCCACTCGAGGTACATGGTCACCGCGTGCTCGGGGCTGAGGTTCCAGTCGATATCCATGTGGCCGAGCGTCTTCAGGTCTTGCATCGTTCACTCCCGCCGTGTGGGTTCGCGTGCCAAGTGGCCTGCACGCCGCTGTTGCGTAAAATATCTCGCTGATGGCCTGCGCGCCGCCTGTTGCGTAAAACATCTCGTTGACGGCCTGCATGCCGCCGGGGCGTCGAAATTCCGCGTGGCTGCCTCCCCCCCTGCGGGCATCCGGTCACCTGAGCGGGCCGGGCTGCCACTCCCGGCCCGCAGGTGAACCGTCGCCAATGTGAAGGAGAGAGAGTGTGGCTGAGGAAGCACCACTCGACTACACAGTAACAATTACCATTACCGTGTCAACGTGTTTCCGGAAAATTTCCGGCACGCCTGTCGGCCATGCCACTCCCCCCCCCTCCCGCATCGCAGGCTCATGCCGGGCATCGTCGGCTTGACGGTTGGTGTCCGGTGTGTCTTTATGGTGACGGTGGGAAAGCTTGGGGCCATGCCCGGCCTTTCCCACATAGTTCGGACATGGTTCCGCCCGTTGCCGCCCGCCCTGCTGCCAGCCTGCGCGCGGGTCCGGCGGCGGGCCCTTCTCGCAACACCGCGACCTGGGAGGATACATGAAACCGGAAGAATTCGCCCACAAGTTCATGCAGACCGCCACCGCCATGGGCTGCGCCATGAGCCCCTCGGGCAACGTGGTCTGCCCCGGCGGCAAGAACATTTCGGCAGGAAAGGCCGCCGCCGCGTACAAGCGCTACGGCGACGGCGTGGCCAAGGTGCCCTCGGCGGAATTCCGCAACGAGCCGCACAGCCTGAAGCTATTCCGCTCCATCGCCGCCAAGGCCCTGGGGTAGCCCTGACGCGCGGGGCCCGCCCCGCCGCAACCACACGCAACGCAAACGGCCCGGAGGTTTCCCTCCGGGCCGTCTCATGTCGTCTTGGGACCGGGCGTGTGCGGCGGGCTAGGCCGCGCCGCGCACCCTCATGCGCGCCAGGGCGCGTTGCAGGGCTGCCTGGGCCCGTGCGCCGTCGAGCTTTTCCTTGGCCTGGGCCAGGCGCTGCTCGGCGCGTTCCTTGGCCTTGCGGGCGCGTTCGAGGTCGATGTCCTCTGCGCGTTCCGCCGATTCGGCCAGCACGGTCACCTTGTTGTCCGAAACCTCGGCAAAACCGCCGGACACGAAGATCCAGTGCGTCTTGCCGCCAGCCTTGTAGTACAGGCTGCCGATGTTCAGCGCGGAGAGGAAGGGAATGTGGTTCGGCAGGATGCCGAATTCGCCCTCGTAGCCGGGCGCGCCCACATAGTCGACCTTCTCGCTGAGCACGAGCCTGTCAGGCGTGACGATTTCGAGATGGAGCGACTTTTCCATGGGTCACTCCTTATTGCTGCTCCTGGCGCTTCTTGTACTTTTCGAGGGCCGTCTCGATGCCGCCCACCATGTAGAAGTCGCCTTCCGCCAGGTGGTCGTAGTCACCGTTCAGGATGCCCCGGAACGCCTTGATGGTGTCTTCCAGCTTCACGTACACGCCGGGCGTGCCGGTGAAGGTTTCGGCCACGTGGAACGGCTGCGACAGGAAGCGCTGGATGCGGCGCGCGCGGGCGACGGTCATCTTGTCTTCGTCCGACAGTTCGTCCATGCCGAGGATGGCGATGATGTCCTGCAGGTCCTTGTACTTCTGGAGCACCTGCTGGACCGAGCGGGCCACCGAGTAGTGCTCGGTGCCGACCACGTTGGGGTCGAGGATGCGCGACGTGGAGTCGAGCGGGTCCACCGCGGGGTAGATGCCGAGTTCCGCGATCTGACGCGAAAGCACCAGCGTACCGTCAAGGTGCGAGAAGGTGGTGGCAGGCGCGGGGTCGGTAAGGTCGTCCGCGGGCACGTACACGGCCTGGACCGAGGTGATCGAGCCCTTGACCGTGGAGGTGATGCGTTCCTGCAGGCCGCCAAGGTCGGTGCCCAGGGTGGGCTGGTAACCCACCGCCGAGGGCATGCGGCCGAGCAGCGCCGACACTTCCGAACCCGCCTGGGTGAAGCGGAAGATGTTGTCGATGAACAGCAGCACGTCCTGGTTCTCGATGTCGCGGAAGTATTCCGCGCAGGCGAGGGCGGTCAGGGCCACGCGGGCGCGGGCTCCTGGCGGTTCGTTCATCTGGCCGTAGATAAGCGCGGCCTTCTCCAGAACGCCGGCGTCCTTCATTTCGTGGTACAGGTCGTTCCCTTCACGGGTACGCTCGCCAACACCCGCGAACACGGAGATGCCGCCGTGCTGCTTCGCGATGTTGTTGATCATTTCCATGAGGATAACGGTCTTGCCCACGCCCGCGCCGCCGAACAGGCCCATCTTGCCGCCCTTGGGGAACGGGATGAGCAGGTCCACGACCTTGATGCCGGTTTCGAGCAGTTCGACCTTGGTGTTCTGCTCGGTGAACTCCGGCGCCGGACGGTGAATGGGCAGGTATTTGTCGGTATCGATGGGGCCCATTTCGTCAACGGGACGGCCCACCACGTTCATGATGCGACCAAGCGACGCCTTGCCGACAGGCACCATGATGGGCTTGCCGGTGTCCACCGCTTCCATGCCGCGCACGAGACCTTCGGTCGCGTCCATGGCGATGGTGCGGACGACGTTGTCGCCGAGGTGCTGGGCAACTTCGCAGACCAGCTGGGGCGCGTCGCTGTTGTTGGGGTTCTTGATGTCCAACGCGCTCAAGATGTTCGGCAGGTTGCCGCTCGGGAACTCGACGTCCACGACGGCGCCGATGACCTGAACGATCTTGCCAATGTTAGCACTCATGTGTGTACGCTCCCTTATTAGCCTTTCAGCGCCTCGGCGCCACCGACGATGTCCATGAGGTCGCGCGTGATCGAAGCCTGCCGCGTCTTGTTGTAGAGCAGCGTCAGGGAACCGATCATGTCGTCGCAGCTGCGCGTGGCGTTATCCATGGCGGCCATGCGCGCCGCATGCTCGCTGGCGGAGGTGTCGAGCAGGCCGCGATACAGCTGCACCTTGATGAAGCGGGGCAGCAGTTCGGCCAGCAGGCCCTCCACGGCGGGTTCGTAGATGTACTCCTTGTTGGAGGCGGGGGCAGCCGGGGCGGCCTCCTCTTCCTTGGGAGCGATGGGCAGGATGGGCAGCGCGATGGGCAACTGCCTGGCCATGCTCACGAACTCGCCGTAGACCATGATCACTTCGTCCAGTTCACGCGTCAGGTAGGCATTGATGACGTCGAGCCCGATCCGGTTGGCGAGCTGGAAGTCGAAGCTGCCCATCTGGTCGGCAAGCGCCATGGCGACCTCGTGGTCGGTCTTGCGGGCCGCGTCGCGGCCTTTCTTGCCCACGCAGTAGAACTTGACCTTCTTGCCTTCCGCGGCCTTCTTGGCGGCCAGCTTCAGGGCGGTGGTGATGAGGTTGGAGTTGAAGCTGCCGCACAGCCCGCGGTCGGAGGTGGCGAGGACGATCCCACACGTCTTGATTTCCTCGCGCACTTCCAGAAGCGGGTGGACGGAGCTGTCCGCCTTGCTCGCCAGGTCCCCCAGCATGTCATAGAACTTGGCCGCGTAGGGGCGGAACCGTTCTATGCGCTGCTGGGCACCGCGCAGCTTCGCCGAGGCCACCATGTTCATGGCCTTGGTGATCTGCTTGGTCTTCTTGACCCCGGCGATCTTGACCTTGACGTCTTTCAAAGAAGGCATCGGTTACCTCCCGCCTAGGCTTGGAAGCCCTTTTTGAACTCGGCAACAGCTGCCTTCAGGCGGTCTTCGATGTCCGCGTCGAGAGCCTTCTTGGTCTTGATGTCGTTCAGGATGTCGGCCTTCGAGTTCTTGAGGAAGTCGAGCATCTCGGCTTCGAACTTGCGAATGGTCAGCACGGGCACGTCGTCCATCAGGCCGCGGGTGGCGGCGTACATGGAGGCGACCTGCTGTTCGACGGGCATGGGCTGGTACTGGGGCTGCTTCAGCAGTTCCACCAGGCGCGCGCCACGGTCGAGCTTCTGCTTGGTGGCCTTGTCGAGGTCGGAACCGAACTGCGCGAAGGCGGCCAGTTCGCGGTACTGGGCAAGGTCCAGACGCATGGTGCCGGCAACCTGCTTCATCGCCTTGATCTGCGCGGCGCCGCCCACTCGGGACACCGACAGACCGACGTTGATAGCGGGGCGGATGCCCGCGTTGAACAGGTTGGGTTCCAGGTACACCTGACCGTCGGTGATGGAGATAACGTTGGTCGGGATGTACGCGGACACGTCGCCGGCCTGGGTTTCGATGATCGGCAGGGCGGTCAGCGAACCGGCGCCCAGCGAATCGTTGACCTTGGCCGCGCGTTCCAGCAGGCGCGAGTGCAGGTAGAACACGTCGCCGGGGTAGGCTTCGCGCCCCGGAGGACGGCGGAGCAGCAGCGACATCTGGCGGTAGGCCACGGCCTGCTTGGACAGGTCGTCGTAGATGATCAGGGCGTGGTCGCCCTTGTCGCGGTAGAACTCGGCCATGGTGCAGCCGGAGTACGCCGAGATGAACTGCAACGGCGCGGGTTCCGACGCGGTGGCGGAGATGATGGTGGTGTATTCCATGGCGCCGTGCTTGCGCAGGGTGTCGGCCACCAGGGCAACCGTCGCCTTCTTCTGGCCGATGGCCACGTAGAAGCAGCGGATGCCGGTATCGCGCTGGGCCAGGATGGCGTCGATGCACACGGCGGTCTTGCCGGTCTGGCGGTCGCCGATGATCAGTTCGCGCTGGCCGCGGCCGATGGGCGTCATGGCGTCGATGGCCTTGATGCCGGTGGGCATGGGCTGGTGCACCGACTTGCGGGCGATGATGCCGGGCGCCTTCAGTTCCACGGGGCGGAACTCCTTGGCTTCCAGCGGGCCCAGGCCGTCAATGGGCTGGCCGAGGGGGTTGAGCACGCGGCCCATGACCTCGTCACCCACGGGAACCGAGAAGATCTTGCCGGTACGCTTGACCGGGTCGCCTTCCTTGATGCCTGTGTCTTCACCCAGAAGAGCAACACCCACGTTGTCCTCTTCAAGGTTCAGCACCATGCCCATGAGACCGCCGGGGAACTCGAGCAGTTCCATGGCCATGGCGTTACGGACGCCGTAGACGCGCGCAATGCCGTCACCGACCGAAAGGACGGTGCCGGTTTCGCTCATCTCGACCCGCTGCTCATAGCTTTGGATCTGCTCTTCGATGATCTTGCTGATTTCTTCGGCTTTGATCTGCATAGCCCTACTCACCCCTCTTGATGTTGTCTTTGAGGATACCTAACTGCGCGCGCAGACTGGCATCCAGCACCCGGTCGCCGACCTTCAGCACGACGCCGCCAAGGATGTCCTTGTTCACGCTGAAGGTGAGTTCCAGCTTGCGTCCGGCCTGCTGTTCAAGAGCCGCCTTGACCTGTGCGCGCTTTGCTTCCGCAAGTTCAACGGCCGTCATCAGCTCGCCGCGGATGACGCCCTTTTCGGCGTCGAGGAGAACGCCGTAGAAGGCCTGTATGTCGGAAAGGCAGTCCAGGCGCCCCTTGTCCGTCAGCAGCAGACAGAAATTGCGGACGGTGGCGCTGACGCCGTACTTCTCGACCAGTTTCAGGATCACGTTCCGCTTCTCATCGGCGGTGATGATGGGATTGCGGAAGATGCGGCCAAGTTCGGGCGCCGCGTCGAGAGCCCCGGCAAGCGCGGCAAGGTCGCTGCCGAGCTTATCGAGCTCACCGACGCCCGATTTCGCGCCCAGCGCGAAAAGCGCACGGGCGTATCTGCGAGCTACGATGTTGCCGGTCAATTGAGCACCACCTTCGTTAAGTATTTGTCGATGAGCTTCTCGTGCTCCTCACCAGTGAGCTTTTCCTGAAGCATCTTTTCGGCGGCGGCGATGATCTGGTCGGCCATCTCGGCGCGCATGGTCTCCATGGCCTGCTTGATCTCGTTCTCGGCCGTGCGCGCGGCCTGCTCGGTGATCTGGGAGGCGGTCTTTTCCGCCTTCTCGATGATGGCGGCCTGCATGGCTTCGCCCTGGGCGCGGTATTCGGCCAGGATGCCCTGCCGCTCCTGCTCCAGGTTGGCGATGCGGCGCTCGACGTCGGCCAGGTTCTTGGCGGCCTCGGCCTTGCGGCTTTCAAGGTCGTTCAGTTCCTGCTCGATGCCCTTCCTGCGGCCGGAGAAGAAGCCCACAATCTTCTTGCCCGCGGCCCAGTAGATGATGCCGATGAAGATGACGAAGTTGGCGACACGGAAGGCGAAGTTGCCCCAGTCGGCATGGTGCTCGCCCCCGCCCTCGGAGGCCAGCGCCACGCCGGCGGTGACAAGCACCAGTCCGAGCGCCGCTGCACTGTGTTTCAGCCCTTTCAACGCCGATCCCTCCTTGCTGTTGCGCACTGACGTGGTGTCTTAGCCCAGCACCTTGGCGGTAGCCTTGGCGGCCAGCGCGTCGACCTGCCCCTTCAGGGTGTCCATGGCGGTCTTCACCTGGGCGGCCACCTCCTGCCGGGACTTTTCCAGGTAGTCCTGGGCCTGCCTGCCGGCGTCGGCCAGGATCACCTGCTCCCGGGCCACGCCCTCGGCGCGGGCCTTGTCGCGCTCGGCCGTGGCTTCGGCGCGGGCCTTGACAAGGGTGGCCTCGTAATTCTTCAGCTTGGCGTCGGCCTGACCGGCGAACTGCTCCGATTCGCCGAGAAGACCGGACATCTTGTCACGCCGCTGTCTGATGATATCCCGCACCGGCCGGATGAGGATGGCATTCAGGACAACCAGCGTCACAAGGAAGTTCACCAACTGGAAGAAGAAGGTGATGTTCAGATCGATCATGCCTGCTCCCTTGGTGAGGTTGTGAATTTAAGCTCAAAGTCGGGTTGGATTTAGCTGATTACAACCCGGGTGTCAAAGTCTTTTTTCCTTTGCAAACAGTCTTCTGGACCCCAACCCGCCGTCATTGCGATACAAATGAAAAAGCCGCCCGAAGGCGGCCTGGAAGGGCATGTGAAGGGGCGGCGTTTACTCCGTCTTTTCGGCGGGCTGCATGGTGATGCGGCCTTCGATGACGGCGCCCTCCTCCATGACCAGCACGGGGGTGGAAAGGTTGCCGTTGAGGTTGCCGGTGCGGTGCAGGATGACCTTGCGCTGGGCCGTCACCTCGCCGGTGACGCGGCCGGACAGGATCAGCTGTCCCACGCGCACCTGCCCGTCCACGTTGGCGTCCTTGCCCACGATGAGCGTGCCCTCTGAATGCACCTCGCCCACGAAGTTGCCGTCTATGCGCACCGCCCCCTGGAAACTCAGCTGGCCCTGGTACACGGTGCCCGCGCCGAGGAAGGCGTTTATCTCGTCCCTTGCCATGTGTGTCGCCTCCTTTGTGAGCGAAAGTGCAACGCTTTGCAGCTTTGTATTTTCAGTAATCACGATGTCTTGAACATGAACCGGCGCATGGAGACATTGAGCACGAGCCCAATCAGGCAGAAATTGACCAGGGTTGCGCTGCCCCCGTAGCTGATGAACGGCAGGGGCACCCCCACCACCGGCATGAGCCCCATGACCATGCCCATGTTGATCAATATCTGCCAGAAGAAATAGAAGAACACCCCCACCGTCAGGTAGCTGCCGAAGCGGTCCTTGGCGTCGCGGGCGGTGTTGAAGATGCTGAGCAGGAACAGGCAGAACATCACCACCAGCAGCACGCAGCCGATGAAGCCCCATTCCTCGCCGAACACGGCCAGGGCGAAGTCGGTGTGCTTTTCCGGCAGGAAGCGCAGCTGGCTCTGGGTGCCGCCCAGAAAGCCCTTGCCCCACAGCTGCCCGGAACCGATGGCGATCTGCGACTGGATGATGTGGTAGCCCGCGCCCAGCGGGTCGTTGCCGGGGTCGAGGAAGGTCATGATGCGCTGCTTCTGGTAGTCGTGCAGGCGGAACCAGGCCAGCGGCAGCATGGAGGGCACCACCACCAGGCAGGTCTTCAGCACGCCCGGCCTCACCCCGTGGAACAGGGTGATGCCGCCCAGCAGCATCAGCAGCAGCAGCGTGGTGCCAAGGTCGGGCTGCATGACGATGAACCCGGCGGGCAGGGCGCCCAGCGCCAGCACCTCGAACAGCCCCTTCCAGCCCAGCGGCTCGCGGCTGCGCGACAGGAAGCGCGCCCCCATGATCAGGATGGCGATCTTGGCCACCTCGCTGGGTTGCAGGTTCATGAACCCCAACGGCAGCCAGCGCCGCGCGCCGTACACCACCTTGCCGAACACCGGGATGGCGGCCAGCAGGATCATGGTGACGATGAACAGCGGCAGGGCCAGGCTTTTCATGTGCCGGTAGTCGAACAGCATGAAGAAGACCATGCCGCCAAGCCCCATCAGCCCCCACAGCAGCTGCTTCTGGTAGAACGTGGAGACCACGATGCCGTCTTCCATGCGCACGCCGCTGGCCGAGTACAGGTTGGCCACCCCGGCCAGGAACAGCAGCGCGGTGAAGGCCACCAGGCCCCAGTTCATGTGGGTGATCAGTCGTCGGTCGATGGGGCTCATTGTCCGTCCTCCGGGGCCACGTTCTGGAAGCGGCGCAGCGGCGGCACCACGCCGTCGTCGCCGCCCCGCCCGTCCGGCGAGTCCGCGTCGGGGTCGAAGGTGTCGGGGTCGTAGCGGTGCTGGCCCTCGCGCGCGTCCTCGACCTCGCTGGCCTCGGCCCCCCTGCCCGCCGCGCGGTCGCGTCCGGCGGGCCGCGCCGAACGGCCCGTGGGCACGGTGCGCAGTCCTTCTTCCTGCCTGTCTGGCCTGTCTGGCCGGTCCTGCATATCCTGCCGGTCCGGCTGCTCCTGCGCGGCCGGGGCGGCGGGACGGGGGGCCGGGCCGGGCTGCATCTGCTGCATGGGCTGCGCGGGCTGGCCGGGGGCGGCCACGCCCGGAGTTGCCGGGGCGGCCGGAGCGGTCTGTCCGGCGGGAACCAGCGGCGCGGCGCCCGGCGGCGGGCCGAAGAACCTGTCGTACACCCGGCGCGCCACGGGCCCCGCGTCGGAGCCGCCGTGGCCGCCGTGTTCCACCATGACCACCACCACCAGCCGCTTGCCCGCCTTCTCGCCCCAGGTGGCGATCCAGGCGTGGTCGCGGTGCTCGTAGGCCAGGTCTTCGGTGCGCACGCGCTGCTCGCCCACCATCTTCAGCTTGGTGACCTGCGCCGTGCCGGTCTTGCCGCCCATGACCACATCGGGCCGCCGCAGCACCTTGGCGGTGCCCCGGTCGTCGTTGACGGTCAGGCGCATGCCGTCGAGGATCATCTTGCGGCCGGAGGCGGTGAACGGCAGCGAGGACCGCACCGTGGGGTCCTCGTCGGCCAGCAGGCTGGGCTTCAGCAGCTTGCCGCCGTTCATCAGGGCGGAGACGAAGGCCGCCACCTGCACCGGCGTGACCAGCGTGAAGCCCTGGCCGATGGAGACGTTCAGCGTTTCGCCCCGGTGCCACGGCTCGCCGAAGCGGCGGCGCTTCCACGCCTTGGAGGGCACCAGGCCCGACTTTTCGTGCGGCAGGTCGATGCCCGTGGGCGCGCCGAAGCCGCAGGCCTTGGCGAAGGCTTCGATCTTGTCGATGCCGAACCGGTCGCTCATCTGGTAGTAGTACACGTCGCACGACTCGATGAGCGAGCGCATCATGTCCACGCGGCCGTGGCCGCCCTTCTTCCAGCAGCGGAACACCTGCTTGCCCAGGGCCACCTCGCCCGTGCACCACACCGAGTCGGCGGGGTTCACACCCTCGTTCAGCAGCATGCCCGCCATCATCAGCTTCCACACCGAACCGGGCGGGTACACGCTCTGGATGACGCGGTTCTGCAGGGGGTGGCGGGGGTTGTCGCGCAGGGCCGTCCATTCCTTCAGCGAAAGCCCGGCGGCAAAGGCGTTGTTGTCGAACGAAGGCTTGGTGACCAGGGCCAGCAGCTTGCCGGTGTCGGGGTCCATGGCCACCACGCAGCCGGTCTCGTCCTCCAGCGCCTCCCAGGCCACCTGTTGCAGTTCGAGGTCGATGGCGAGGTCGATGTTCTCGCCGCTCACCGGTTCCTGCACCAGCTTCTTGTTCAACTGGCGGCCCAGCACGTCCACTTCCAGCTGATGCAGGCCCTTCTGGCCGCGCAGGCGGCGTTCCAGCACCAGTTCCAGCCCCTGCTTGCCCACGAAGTCGCCGAGGTTCAGGTCCTTGTCGTCCTCCAGTTCCTTTTCGTTGGCTTCGGCCACGTACCCCAGGATGTGGGCCATCAGCTCGCCCTGCGGGTAGTTGCGCTTGGACCGGGTGACGATCTCCAGCCCCGGCCATTGCAGCACGCGGTTCTCGATGCGCGCCAGCAGGTCGAAGGGCATGTCGGAAATGAGCAGCAGGTGTTCGAAGGGCTTCACCCGCTGGCGGTCCTGGTTGAACTTGGCGGTGAGCTGTTCGAGGGGGATGCCCGTCCACTCGCTGACCTGGGCCAGGGTGGAGGGGATGTCGCGGCAGTCTTCGCGGACCAGGGCAAGGCCGAAGGCGGGGCGGTTCTCGGCCAGCAGGCGGCCGTCGCGGTCGCGCAGCAGCCCGCGCGAGGCGTAGATGCGTTCCTGGCGCAGCCGGTTCTCGCGCGCCAGGCGGGCGAATTCCTCGCCCCGGTGGATCTGCAGGTACCAGAAGCGCACCACGAACAGGAAGAACAGCCCCGCCACGATGCACTGAAGCAGTATCAGGCCCGCGCGGGGCGGCTGGAAGCCTTCCGGCTCAAACTGTATACGCATCGCCCATGCATCTCCGGCGCACGATATGGGTCAGCCACCAGGCCGGGGGAACGACGCAGGCCTGCCACACGCTTTCCAGGAGCAGCCTGTCCTGCGGGATGTCCAGTTGTTGCAGGGACGCCATCATCAGGGTGAACAGGAAGTGGCATGCGCCAAGGCCAAGACTGAGCAGCACCACGAAGGCCAGGTTTTCCGCCTCGAACAGCCAGCGCCCCACGTTGAAGAAGACCACCAGCACGCCGTACCACAGGACCGTGGAGCCGAAGGCCAGCGTGCCCGCCCCCTCCTGCACCAGCAGCAGCACCAGCAGCAGCCAGAAGGTCTGGTAGTGGCGCCGCTCCTGCAACGACACCAGCAGGCCCGCCACCAGCACGTCGACGCCGGGCAGCCCCTGCTGGAGCCACACCCCCGCGACGATGAAGCAGGCCCACCAGACGAGGTTGCTGAAATTCATGGACGTTCCGGCATGGCTTGGTGGTTGCGCCCGGACGGGACCGGACGGGACCGGGCCGGACTGGTTGGACTGGTTGGACGGGCCTGGGTTGCGTTGCGCGCCGCGCGCCGGAGCGCGCGATGCCGCGCGGGCCGGGCGGATGCCGCCTATTGCCGGGGAGCCTGGGCAGGCTGCGGGGCCTGCTGCGGCTGCTGCGCGGGTTGCGCGGGTTGCGGACGCGGCGCGCGCGGCGCGGGCTGGTTGGACTGCACCGGCTGCGCGCGCTGGCCGCCGTGCCCCGCCGTGCCGTTGCCCTGGCCCGGACCATGGCCGGTGCCCGGCCCCACGCCTTGGGTGGCGTTGACCGCGGGCAGGGGCAGGGTGCGCGCGCCGGGCTGCACGGGAGGGCGCTCCAGCAGCAACACCTCTTCCAAGGCTTCCAGGTCGGCCAGGGGGCTGGCGTACACGGTCTGGAACAGCGAAAGGTCGGACTGGGACACGCTTTCCACCTGGGCCACCGGCACCCCCTTGGGGAAGGCGCCCTCCAGGCCCGAGGTCAGCACCAGTTCGCCCACCTCGATGCGGGCGTTCTGGGGCACGTACTTCATCTCCAGCAGGCCGCGCGGGCCGGTGCCCACCAGAATGCCCGCGGTGCGGTTGACGGCGCTGAGCACGGCCATGCGGCTGCCCGGATCGGTCAGCAGCAGTACGGTGGCGGTGTAGGGTCCCGCGCGGTACACGCGGCCCACCACGCCCTCGTGGGTGACCACGGGCGTGCCCGGCCCCGCGCCGGAATAGTAGCCCCGGCTGATGATGGCCGATTCCAGGGCGGCCTGCGGGCCAAGCCGGTTGGCCACCACGCGCGCGCCAAGGGGCCGCCAGCCTTCGGGGGGTTCCAGTTCCAGCAACGCGCGCAGGCGGGCCAGTTCGGCCCGCTCTTCGGAGGCAACCTGCACCTGTTGCGAAAGAGTGCGCACCTGCTCGTGCAGCGCCTCGTTTTCCTCGCGCACCCCGACCAGGTCGAGGTAGTTGTTCCACGACGAAACGACCTGGTCCCTCGCCCACACGCCCGGCTTCAGGATGGCGCCCACGAATTCGAGACCGGCGTGTTCCGCCAGCCTGTCGAGCACGCCGGTTCTCTGGTTCCAGGTATACAGGCCGAGGTACAGGAACAGCGCCAGTACCAGAAGCAGGATGATGCGCTTGAGCGAGGCGTTAATCTATGCACACCTCCTTCAGGATGTGCAGATTGTCCAGCGCCTTGCCGGTGCCGATGACCACGGTGGAGAGCGGATCGTCCACCACGGTGATGGGCAGCGAGGTTTCTTCGCGCAGCAGTTGGTCGAGCCCCTTGAGCAGGCCGCCGCCGCCCGTGAGCACGATGCCCCGGTCCACGATGTCGGCCGCCAGTTCCGGCGGGGTCTGTTCAAGCGCGATGCGCACCGCCTGGACGATGCTCTCGACCTGCTCGGAAATGGCCTTGCGCACCTCTTCGGAGGTGATGATGATGTTCTGCGGAATGCCGGTGACGAGGTCGCGGCCCTTCACCTCAAGCTGCTGCTCGGGGTCCATGGGATAGGCCGAGGCTATCTTGATCTTGATCTCTTCGGCCGACGATTCGCCGATGAGCATGTTGTACTTGCGCTTGACGTGGGTCATGATCGCCTCGTCCATCTTGTCGCCGCCCACGCGCACCGAGCGCGAGTAGACGATGCCCGACAGCGAGATGACCGCCACCTCGGTGGTGCCGCCGCCGATGTCCACCACCATGTTCGAGGTGGGTTCCTGGATGGGCAGGTTGGCCCCGATGGCCGCGGCCATGGGCTCCTCGATCAGGTACACCTCTCGCGCGCCCGCGCTCTGGGCCGATTCCTTCACCGCGCGCTTTTCCACCTGGGTGATGCCGGTGGGCACGCAGATCATGATGCGCGGCCGCACCAGGCGGCGGGAATTGTGCACCTTGGAGATGAAGTGGCGCAGCATGGCCTCGGTGATCTCGAAGTCGGCGATGACGCCGTCCTTCATGGGCCGGATGGCCTGGATGTTCCCAGGGGTGCGGCCCAGCATGCGCTTGGCGTCGTGGCCCACGGCCAGCACCACGTTGTTGCCGCGCGTATCCTTTTTCACCGCCACCACCGAGGGTTCGCGCAGCACGATGCCCTGGCCCTTGACGTAGACGCAGGTATTGGCCGTACCCAGGTCTATGGCCAGGTCGTTGGAAAACATTCCAAGGACGAAATCCAGTATCTTTGCCATGTTATCTTACTTGCCTCTCTGAGGGGGAATGCGTATCAACGTTGGAAACAGGGCATTCTTCCAAAAGGACAGCCATTGTCAATGGAAAACACCACGGCCCGGCTGCACCTGCTGGCGACGTATTTGCGGTTGCGCTTCGGCGCGCGCGTCCAGAAGGTGCCGCTCGACGCCGGATTCTCCTGCCCCAACCGCGACGGAACATTGTCGCGCGGGGGCTGCGTGTTCTGCAACCCGCGCGGTTCCGGTTCCGGGCTTGGCGAAGATGGACTGACGCTGGAAGAACAGTGGACGGTCTGGACGGGGCGTTACGCCCGCACGCGCAACGCCGGACTGTTCATAGCCTATTTGCAGTCGTTTTCCAACACATATGGGCCAATCGACAAATTGCGCCATGTTCTCGGCGCGTTGCCTGCACTGCCGGGCATCGTGGGCGCGGCGGTGGGCACCCGGCCCGACTGTGTGGATGATGAACGGCTCGACCTGGTGGCCGCACTCCCCCTTCCCGAAGTCTGGCTGGAACTGGGGTTGCAGTCGGCCCATGACGCCACCCTGGCCCGCATCAACCGGGGGCACGGCGCGGCCGCGTCCGAGCGGGCGGTACGCGCGGCCGCCGCGCGGGGGCTGCGCGTGTGCGCACACCTCATGGCCGGGCTGCCGGGCGAGAACGCACGGGACTTCCTGGCCACGGTGGACTGGGTGAACTGGCTGCCGGTGCACGGGGTGAAATTCCACGGGCTGTACGTGTGCGAGCACACCGCGCTGGCGCGGCAGTGGCGGGCCGGGGAATATACCCCGCTGGAGCGCGAGGAGTACGCGGACCTCATGGCCCGCGCCCTGCCCCGGCTGCGGCCGGAGATCGTCGTCCAGCGCCTGACCGGGGACCCGGCGGGGGATGAACTGCTGGCCCCGGACTGGGCCGGGGACAAGCGGGCCACCACGGCGCGCATCCACGAACTGCTGGCCGAGCGGGACACCTGGCAGGGGAAGGATGTGGCGGGGGAAACCCCGAATACGCCGGACGCCCCGTCCGCCCCGCCCGCATGGTTCGCGGTGCCGCCCCACCGCCTGCCGGGGGCTGCGCCGCGCCTGCGCGACACGGAACAGGCCCGCGCGTGGGAGGCGGAATACGCGACGGCGTGCGCGGCTTTTGCGCACCTGCGGCCGGTGGAGGGGTGGCGGTGTTCTTGTTCGCCTCCGGCGGCCAAGGGGCTGTCGCCCCTTGGAACCCCCTGAGGGGACAAAGCCCCCTGCCCCCCGTATTGTAATGATTCTATGGTTCCGTGCACAACAGGCATGCCATCCGCAACGGAGCGGCAGCGCCACGCAACACCATACTATCCGGAGCGACCTCGCGGAGGCCACATGTCACGACATTCCACCACCCCCCGCCGTCGCCTCGCCACGGCTGACTTCCTTGACGAATCGCTGTTCGACGAGGTGCGCGAACGCCTCGTGGCCGGACCGCTCTCGCTGATCCTGCACTGGCGTGGCGACCGATTGCGCGAGATCACCATGAGTTGGGACGCGCCCGCGCTGGCCTCCGCGCCCGCCGCGCGCGACGGGTGGAGCAACCCGCGCCCGGATTCCTGGCCCGGCTTGCCCGCCGGTCCGGTCACCGCTCATGGCCGCGCCGTTCAGGCCGCCCTTGAAGCCTACGTGGCCGGAAAGCCGGTACGCTGGCCCGACCTGCCCTTCCTGATGGACGGCCTGACCCCGTTCACCCGCGACGTGCTCATGGCCCTGCGCGACAAGGTTCCGCACGGACAGTTCACCACCTACGCCGGGCTGGCCGCGCTGGCGGGCCGCCCCGGCGCGGCGCGCGGGGTGGGGCAGATCATGGCGCGCAACCCGTGGCCGCTGGTCATTCCCTGCCACCGGGTGCTGGGCGGTTCCGGCCGCAACATCCGGCTGCACGGCTTCGGCGCGTCCGGTCTGCCCATGAAACGCTGGCTGCTGCTTCTGGAAGGGGCCATCGACGAAACCATGAAGGACTGACCCGGCCCCGGGACGCCCGGCACGCGCCGCCGCTATCCCAGCAGCAACAGCGAGAGCGCCATCACCGCCATGCCCGCCACCAGCCCGAAGATACAGACGTGGTGCTTCCCGTACTCCTCCGCGCCCGGCAGCAACTGGTCGAACGAGATGTAGACCATGATCCCGGCCACCCCGGCGAACAGCACTCCGAACACGGCCGGGGAGAAGAACGGCAGCAGCACCAGATAGCCCACCAGCGCGCCGACGGGCTCGGACAGCCCGGACAGGAAGGAATAGCGAAAGGCCTTCCAGCGGTCGCCGGTGGCGTAGAAAATGGGCACGGAAACGGCGATGCCTTCCGGGATGTTGTGAATGGCGATGGCCACGGCGATGGCGATGCCCATGGCCGGGTCCGTCAGCGCGGCGGTGAAGGTGGCCAGCCCCTCGGGAAAGTTGTGGATGGCGATGGCGATGGCCGTGAACACGCCCGCGCGACGCAGTTTTCCGAAGTCGTGCGCCTCGTTGCGAGGCAGGTTGTCGAGCCCGGCGTCCAGTTCCTCGATGGAGTGCAGTTCGTGCGGGTTCTCGTAGTCGGGCACCAGCCTGTCGATGGCCGCGATGAGGCCCATGCCCGCGAAGAACGCCAGCACCGCCGCCCATGCGCCAGGCGTTTCGCCCCACTGCTCGCTGAGGGCCTCCCGCGCCTTGACGAGAATCTCCACGAAGGAGACATAGACCATCACGCCCGCCGAAAACCCCATGGCTCCGGCTAGGAACGAGGTGTTGGTCCGCCGGGTCCAGAAGGCCAGCGCCGAGCCGATGCCGGTGGCAAGCCCGGCGAAGAGCGTCAGGCCGAACGCCAGAAACAGTTGCTGCGTGTCCATGTGCGATACTCCGTGCGTGCGATGCTCCGTTCGCGCGATGCTCCGTTCGGCTGACGCCACGCCTGTGCGCGGCAGCCGCCCGGACCGGGCACAGGGCGAAACCCCGAAGAAGCAACGTCGCAGAAGCGCCGACCCGACGCAAGCACGAACCCCCGGACATCACCCGGACATCACGGCCCATGCTGGACAAGACCACCCTCATCGCCACGGTGTGCGAACGGCTGCCCCGGCTGGAAACGGGCCACTGCCTGGATCTGCGCACCTACAAGCGCAACCGTTCCGTGGCCATCGTGCGCACCGGGCCGGACAGCTACGACGTGTTCGAGGCGGGATTTCACGAGGAGACGTGGACCGCCCTTTCCGCCGACGCGGTGCGCCGCCTGCTGAAGACCCTGCTCAAGCGCGAATTTCCGCGCAGCCACAAGGTGCGCCTGTACACCCTGCCCAGCCGCGAGGCCGCCAACGTGAACCGCATGGGCCACGGCGCGGGGAGGTTCGGGGAGTGAATCCCTCCATTTCAGCCTGGAAAAACGAGACGGCCAGCGCTCCCGATTGCGCTGGCCGTCTTGTTTGGAGGTGGCGGTGGTATGCCGAGGCTTCCCTTTCGGGCTGCCCCGTCCGGAAGCGCCCGCAACGCGGGAGCATCCGGGACCGCCGATGCGCACGTGCGGATGAACACGGGCGCATAACAGATGAAGGCACAAGCTGCCTTGTGCCTTCAGGGAGCCGGACACCCGGCCACAACCGTTACCGCTGCTTCCTTTCGGACCTGACGGGGTTGGCGGCGTTGCCGCCGTCCGGCTCCCGATCTGTATCAAGCATAAAAACTGGCGGAGAGGGGGAGATTCGAACTCCCGGTACCGGGTTAGGGTACACACGATTTCCAATCGTGCTCCTTAGGCCATCTCGGACACCTCTCCGTGCGAGAAGGCAGTGTCTAGCAGACGCCGGGGCAGCATGGCAAGCGAAAAGTGCGGGGAGCGCGCCAATCCTCCGCCCGCCGTTCCGCAGGCCCCATTTCTCGGAATACGGAAGGGTTGGCACCGCTTCTCAATCCCTACCCCGCCCGAGCGACAACACGCCGTCCGCAACTGCCGCAAACACAAAAGGCCCACCCGAAAGGGTGGGCCCTTGCGAAAAAGCCGAAACCATCGGCTTACGCACGAAAGACACTTTGCCTTTCCCCACATCCGTCCGCGCATTATCACGCCGTCCGCAAGCGGAGCGATTTTGTGCCGAGGGCAAGGAAAACGGCGTTTTTGCAAGGGGAGTGTGCGGCAGCCGTTATGCGAGCCTGCGAGCATTACGGATGACGACCGCAGCGCGCTCTTACCGTACTCGACCCGCGCAAAAACGCCGTTTGACGACGCCATCGGGCAAAAGCGCCCGTTTGTGGATGGCGTGCTAGATGCCCATGACGTTGTACCCGGAATCCACGAACATCACCTCGCCGGTCATGGCGGACGACAGGTCCGAGGCCAGGTACACGGCCGCGCGGCCCACGTCCTCGGTAGTCACGTTGCGGCGCAGGGGTGAATGTTCCTCGATGTGGTCCAGGATCTGCTTGAAGCCCGAGATGCCCGAGGCGGCCAGGGTCTTGATGGGCCCGGCGCTCAGGCCGTTGATGCGCACGCCCTTGGCGCCCAGGTCCACGGCCAGGTAGCGGACCGAGGCTTCCAGCGCGGCCTTGGCCACGCCCATGACGTTGTAGTTGGTGATGACCTTCTGCGCGCCGTAGTAGGTCATGGTCAGCACCGAGGAGCCGGGGTGCAGCAGCGGCTCGAAAGCCTTGCACAGCGCCACCAGCGAGTAGGCGGAAACGTCCAGCGCCAGCTTGAAGCCGTCGCGGGTGGTGTCGATGAAGCGGCCGTGCAGGTCGTCGCGGTGGGCAAAGGCCACGGAGTGGACGATGACGTCCACGGTGCCCCACTTCTCGCGCACCATTTCGGCGGCGGCGGCCACCTGCGCGTCGTCGGTGACGTCACAGGGGAAGGTGAAGTCGCCGCCCAGTTCCTCGCAGATGGGCTCCACGCGCTTCTGGATGGCCTCGCCCACGTAGCTGAAGGCCAGCTGGGCGCCGTGGTTCTTGAATTCCCTGGAAATGCCGTAGGCGATGCTCTTGTTGTTGGCCACGCCGAAGATCAGTGCCTTCTTTCCTGCGAGCAGCATGCGGTTCTCCCTGTTGTTCTGGGTAGATGACGGAAAAACGGGGATGCAGCGCGCGGCGCGGCGTCCCGGCTTGCGGCGGCGCGGCGCTCTTCCCTCGGGAGCGCCACGCGCATGCGACATACTGGCAAACTAGGATTTTTTTCCGCTGGCTAGGAAAACGAGCCCGCCATGAGGGAGTGCGGCAGCCGTTAGGTGAGCAAAGCGAACCTTACGGATGGCGACCGCAGAGCATACTCTTATCGTATTCGACCGAGCCTTAGCCGTTAGACGAGCTTGCGAGTCTTACGGCTAAGGACAGCAAAGCCATGACGGGCGAAGTTTGACGACGCCAGCGGGAAAAAGGACAGTTTGCCGCCTGTCTAAACGGCCAGCTTCTGGCCGGTCAAAATCTCGTACGCCTCGCGGTACTTCCTGCCGGTTTCGGCAATGACGTGCTCCGGCAGGGCCGGGGGCGGCGGCGTCTTGTCCCACGGCTGCGAGGCCAGCCAGTCGCGCAGGTACTGCTTGTCGAAGCTGGGCTGGCCCTTGCCGGGCGCATACCCTTCGGCGGGCCAGAAGCGCGACGAATCGGGGGTGAGCACCTCGTCGATCAGGATCACCTCGCCATCCACCAGCCCGAACTCGAACTTGGTGTCGGCGATGATGATGCCCCGCCCTTCGGCGTATTCGCGCCCCTGCGAGAAGATGGCGATGGCAAGCTCCTGCACCCTGGCGGCCAGGTCCGCGCCCAGCAGCCTGGCGGCTTCCTCGATGCTGATGTTCTCGTCGTGCTCGCCCTGTTCCGCCTTGGTCGAGGGGGTGAACAGCGGGGTTTCCAGCTTGGCCGATTCCGGCAGCCCGGCGGGCAGCTTGTGGCCGCACACCGCGCCGGTGGCCTGATAGTCCTTCCAGCCGGAACCGGTGATGTGCCCGCGCACGATGCATTCCACCGGCAGGGGCTTGGCCTTGCGCACGATGACGGCGCGGCCCTCCAGCATGTCGCGGTAGGGGGCGAGCGGCGCGGGAAAACGGTCCACGTCGTGCTCGACGAGGTGGTTCTTCACCAGCCCGGCGAAGCGCTGCATCCAGAACAGGGTGATGCTGTTCAGGATCACGCCCTTGTAGGGGATGGGCTCGCCCATGATCACGTCAAAGGCCGACATGCGGTCGGTGGTGACGATGAGCAGGGTCTGCGCGTCGATTTCGTAGATGTCGCGGACCTTGCCCCGCGAGAGCAGCGGGTATTCCTTGATGTCGGTTTGCGTGACGACCTGCATGTATCTTCCCTTGTCTTCCCTTGTCTGCGGTTGCGGTGCGATGCTGCGCGACGCCCGGCGGCGTCACGGCTTGCCGGTGCCGACGGGCCCGGCCGCGCGGGGGCGGGCCGGAACCGCCGGGCCTTCGGATACGATAACGCGGGTCGGGCGGGCCGTACAAGATGCGCGGCCGGTACAAAGTGCGGCCTGACGCCATGCGCGTCCCAGGTGGCCACGCTCCCCGCCCGCCGCTACCTGTTGCGGGATTCCGCCGAGCGGGCGTGCGCCTCCAGCCCTTCCAGCCGGGCCAGCCGCGCGATGGAGGCGGCGTTGCTGCGGGTGAACGCGGCCGTGGCCGAAATGACGCTGGTGCGCTTACAGAAGGTCTGCACCGAAAGGGCGGACGAGAAGCGCGCCGTGCCCATGGTGGGCAACACGTGGTTGGGCCCGGCAAAATAGTCGCCCACCGGCTCCGGCGACCAGCCGCCCAGAAACACGGCCCCGGCATGGCGGATGGAGCCCAGCAGCGCCCACGGGTCTCTGGTCAGCACTTCAAGGTGTTCCGGCGCGATCCTGTTGGTGATGGCGACGCCGGTGTCCATGTCCGGCACCACCACGATGGCGCCCCAGTCGGCCAGCGCCTTGCGGGCGATGTCGGCGCGGGGCAGCGTGTCGCACTGGGCGGCCAGTTCCAGCTTCAGGGCGTCCACCAGCGCGGGCGAATCGGTGACGCAGATGGACGAGGCCAGCGGATCGTGCTCGGCCTGCGACAGCATGTCGGCGGCCACCCAGTCGGCGCGGGCGGTGTGGTCGGCCAAAATCAGGATTTCGCTGGGCCCGGCGATCATGTCGATGCCCACCCGGCCGATGAGCAGCCGCTTGGCCGTGGTCACCCAGATGTTGCCCGGCCCGGCGATGACGTCCACGGGCCGCACGGTCTCGGTGCCGAAGGCCAGGGCGGCGATGGCCCAGGCGCTGCCCGCGCGGTGCACCTCGGTGACGCCAAGGTGGTGCGCGGCGGCGAGGATGAACGGGTTCAGCGTGCCGTCCTTGCGGGGCGGCGAGATGACGGCGATTTCCGGCACCCCGGCCACCTGCGCGGGAATGGCGTTCATCAGCAGGCTGGAGATGAGCGGGGTGTTGCCGCCCTGCCCGCCGGGCACGTACAGCCCGGCGCGGTCCACGGGGGTGACCATCTGGCCCAGCACGGAGCCGTCCGGCCGGGTGGAGAACCACGACCGTTCCTTCTGCGCCTCGTGAAAGGCGCGGATGTTGGCGGCGGCTTCGGCGATGATGGCCCGGTCGCCGGGGCCGACCTCTTCGAGGGCGGCGGCGATTTCGTCTTCGCCCACGCGAATGCGCGCGGCGTCGAAGCCGGGACAGTCGAAACGGCGGGTGTAGTCGGCCAGGGCGGCGTCGCCCCCGGCGCGGACGGTATCCAGAATCTCGCGGACGGCGGGTTCCACGGTGTCGCCGGGGTTGTCACGCCCCGCGAGCAGGGCCTGCAGTTCCTCCCCGTCATCCACGGACCGGAGGAAGAGCGTACGGCATGGCATGGCGGCCTCCTTGAGAGTGCGGCCTGTTGTGCGACGGAAATGCGACGGAACTCCGCGCGGGGGGCACGCCGGCGGAAACTGCCTGCGCGCTCAGGCGGCATGGTGTGTCCGCGCCACATACCGGAGCGGCGGGCAAAAGTCGAGAGCGCCGCACTGGCGCACGGTCCGGCCCCGGCAGGCGAAAGGTAGGGGCGAAAGACGGGGGGCGAAGGCGGGGCGGGCCGGGGGCGACGCCCCGCGCCGTCAGCTCACGTTCAGGATGACGGAAAACACGTTGATCAGCACCCACACCGGGGTGCCCACGGCCAGGTCCAGCGAGCGCACCCGGTCCGCCGTGAGCACGGAGCAGATCTCGGTGCCGTCCTCCAGCCGGGCCACCGCTTCCGCCGTGGCCGCGCCCATCAGCACCTTGACGATGGTGGCCGGGTACACGTTGCCCGCCGTGGAGGTGGGGGCCTCGCTGCCCACGGTCAGCACCACCCACGGGGCCTTCACCTCCGCCGCGGCGAACACGCCGGGGCGCAGGCCCAGATTGTCCAGGCTGTCGTTGGTGATGACCGAGGCCACCCGGATGCCCGACGGCGTCTGCACCGAAACCACCGACTGCACGTCGCCGCGCACCACCGCCGCGATGCGCCCGTAGAAGGCGTTGCGCGCGCTGGTGCGGCGGCGCTGCTCGCGGTCCAGCGCGTGGCCCACCATGCGCTGCATGTCCTCGTGCGAGACGTCGATGTACGCCGCCGTCAGGCTGGCCGTGGAATGGCCCAGCAACCGCTGCACCACCGGCAGCGGCAGGCCCGAGCGCAGCAGTTCGATGGCCCGCGAGCGGCGCAGGGCGCTGGGGTTGGCGAGGTCCGGGGCCAGGTCGCACTCGTGGGCGCGCTCGTAGAACTTGCGGCGCACGTGGGCCTGGTCCACGTCGAAGGGGCGTTCGCCCTCGCCCGCCACGGCCTCGTCCAGCAGGCCGGAAAGCTGGGCCACGAGATCGGGCGGCAGTTGCACCTCGCGCACCGGTTCGCCCAGGCGGGCCACGCCGCGCGCCGTGTCGATGTCGCGGGCCGGGGCCAGGGCCAGCACCTCGCCAAGGCGCGCCCCGGTGTGGCGGATGAGCAGGAACACCAGCAGCATGCGCAGGCGCGAGCGGCGCACGTCGCCCCGCGCCGGACGGGCGGCCCACAGGCGGAAGGCCTCTTCCAGCCGAGCCAGTTCCACCGTGTCCAGATACTTCACGTCGTCGGGTATGGAGAGCATGCCCGCCGGATTGTGGCGGCGTTCCGCCACGTTTTCGGCCAGCGCTTCCCAGATTCGTTCGAGGCTGTCGTCCTGTCGCATGGGTGTCCCGTTGGTTGCGTGCGCGTGGGGCCGGGCGGGGCCGTGTCTGTCGCCGGGCGTGCGCCCTGCGGCGACAGGTCCGGAATACGGCGGCGAACGCCGCGAACCCGTCCGTCCGTCGTCAGAATTTTTATCATATAGGCGCTGACGCGCGAAAATAAAAGCCGTGATTCATTCCGCGCACAGGCATGAAAATAAAATAATCCGTGACATCAGCCCGGCCATGCGCTATTTTTCAACTAACACGAAGATTATAAAAAACGTGTCAGAAAAAGAACCGCCGGAACCGGCCGGGCATCCTGTCCGCCACCGCCGGTCCGGCATCCGTCCCGGTCTTCCCCGCCCCGGCCGCTCACGCGCAGGAGGCCGCCATGTACTTCCCCGTCGCAGGCATACACGCGGAACCGTGGATACCGCCGCTGGTGGCGTTCGTGGTGTCATTCTTCATGTCCATGGGGGGCGTGTCGGGCGCGTTCCTGCTGCTGCCCTTCCAGATGTCCTTCCTGGGCTACGTGAACCCCTCCGTCAGCGCCACCAACCAGTTCTACAACGTGGTGGCCATCCCCAGCGGGGTGTACCGCTACATCCGCGAAGGGCGCATGGTCTGGCCGCTGACGTGGGTGGTGATCGTCGGCACGCTGCCGGGGGTACTGATAGGGGCCCTGGTCCGGGTGACCTGGCTGCCCGACGCGCGCGACTTCAAGCTGTTCGCCGCGTGCGTGCTGGCCTACATCGCCCTGCGCATGGTGCGCGACCTGACGAAGAAGAAGGCGGGCAACGGCAAGGCCACGGCGGAGGAAAAGTTCCGCACGCTGGTGCGCGCCCACCGCGAAAAGGCGGCGGCGGAAGGCAGGAACCCCGACGACCTGCCCGCCGTGTGCATGAACGAGTGCTGCCTGTCGCGCATCTCGTACAGCTTCTACGGCGAAACCTACAGCTTTCGCACTGTGGGCATCTTCAGCCTGAGCTTCGTCGTGGGCATCGTGGGCGGGGTGTACGGCATCGGCGGCGGGGCCATCATCGCGCCGTTCTTCGTCTCGTTCTTCGGGCTGCCGGTGTACACCGTGGCGGGCGCGGCCCTGATGGGCACCTTCGTCACCTCGGTGGCAGGGGTCACCTTCTACATGGCCATCGCGCCGCTGTACCCACACATGTCCGTGGCCCCGGACTGGATGCTGGGCCTGCTGCTGGGCCTTGGCGGCATGGCGGGCATGTACCTGGGCGCGCGCTGCCAGAAGTACGTTTCCGCCCGGCTCATCAAGTGGATGCTGTGCTGCGTCCTGCTGCTTACGGCGGGGAAGTACGTGGTGGAATTTTTTAAATAAGATTACCAGCCATACTGTCATAACCCAGTAATACACTCGCAGACTATAGACACACCTTCCACTCACTGCATCAAAAATATCATACAGTTTAATGATACGGGAGCCCCAAAGTCATTTCCCTCTTAGCCCGGACAATATCCCGAACATAAAGTATTGTATTTTTCTGAGAAATTAGCACGCCGCCTGAACCATATCGAAACGACTCTTTTACAGTCACATGCAATGAATCTTGAGGTCTAATATCAATGCTCCCAGAGCGAAATCTTGATAGCCATTCCACGTCATCAACATTTGCTTCATAAAGTGTGCCTGAAAATTTAAAGACCCATCTTGAATCCCCAAGAAAGTCAGGCTTCTTTACGGTTAGAATTCTATCCACAGTATTGACAATCGTTTTCTCCGTAAGAAGTTCCTCAACATAATCTTGTGATAGCATATTGTCTTTTTCGATTCTGGCACTCCCGTCACCAGAATAGAATTCTATCGACTCGCCAGTTTTTAACCCTTCTAGCGATTTCCCGAGTCCAACAATACTGCCTGCAAGATCAAGTGGCTGCACCATTCTATAGGCAGGCATCCTGAGAACATTCGTCTGTTCAGCAAGAATCCTGATGTCATGAGCCAACCCGTCCAAATCAGCTTTACTCTTGATTTCACAATTCTCTAATTTCTTAAGTAAAAAATACTTCGCTTTTACAACATATTTCCCAACAGCCTTTTTCCAATCCATACTTTTTAAAGCATCATCATCTACAGCCTTCAAAAGCGTTGCTATACGCATTCTCAACGAGCCAGACTCGATTCGTTCTATTACGAATCGCGAGCCTATCTGCTCATCAACGCTAGCGGTCAATAGTGTATCAACTTTTTGTAATATTTGAAGCAACTCCCCGGCAACCATAAATATCCTTGCCGGGGATTCTGCCAACGGATCATAATTTATAGTGATAACAAATGCGGCATCTTCCCCCGCCGAATCGTCAAGAGTATATCGTGACATAAATCCTCCTTTTTTCTCCTGTGCCGACTCGTGGCGCTTTGGTCAAGCCTGTTTTCAAAACTGTTCTTATACCTCTACACTCTTGCCTTTTGCCCCGCTCCGTGGTGATGGTGTGCCCGCCGGGCCGGACCATGCCCGTCCGGGCATACTCCGGGCATCCATCGTCCTGCCCGGAGCCCGGCCAGTCCGGAACACCGGGCAAGGAGCCCTGCAATGCGCAATGCCGTGCCGCGCGTGGCGGCCATCCACGATCTTTCCGGCTTCGGCCGCACCTCGCTCACCGTGGCCATTCCCGTGCTGTCCGCCATGGGCGCGCAGGTCTGCCCCATGCCCACGGCGGTGCTGTCCACACACACGGCGGGCTTCACGGACTACAGCTTTCTGGACCTTACCGACCAGATGCGCCTGTTTCTGGACCACTGGCAGGCCCTGGGGCTGCGATTCGACGCGGTGTACAGCGGCTTTCTAGGGTCCCCGGCGCAGGTGGAGATTGTCGCCCGGTGCATCGACACCTGCCGGGTGGAGGGCGGCCTTGCCGTGGTGGACCCGGTGCTTGGCGACAACGGCCAGCTGGAACCCACCATGGACATGGAGATGGTGCAGCGCATGCGCTGGCTGGTGCACAAGGCGGACGTCATCACCCCCAATTTCACCGAGGCCGCCCTGCTGCTGGACGAGCCCTACCGCGAATCCATCTCCACGGCGGACCTCAAGGACTGGCTGCGCCGCCTGACGGCCATGGGCCCGCGCGTGGCGGTGATCACCAGCGTGCCGGTGGCCGGGCATGCGGGCGTCAGTTCGGTGGCGGCCTACCACAGCACCCACGACCGGTTCTGGAAGGTGGACTGCCAGTACATACCCGCGCACTATCCCGGCACGGGCGACACCTTCGCCAGCGTGCTCACCGGCAGCCTGTTGCAGGGCGACAGCCTGCCCATCGCCATGGACCGCGCCGTGCACTTCGTCACGCTGGGCATCCGCGCCACCTTCGGGCACAATTCGCCCAGCCGCGAGGGCATCCTGCTGGAACGGGTGCTGGACACCCTGCGCGCCCCGGTGACCGTGAGCAGCTACGAACTTCTGGAGGACGAGGACCGATGCAAGTAGACGGCCCCGCGTGCGGCCCCGCCGCCACGGGCTCTGACCATGATGGCCCCGACGCCGCGCACCTGCCCATCGGCATGTTCGATTCCGGCGTGGGCGGCCTTACGGTGCTGAAGGCCCTGCGCGCCCGCATGCCCTGCGAGGACATCCTGTACCTGGGCGACACCGCCCGCCTGCCCTACGGCACCAAGAGCGCGGAAACCATCACCCGTTACGCCGTGCAGGCCGCGTCCAAGCTGGTGCAGCGGCGCATCAAGCTGCTGGTGGTGGCCTGCAACACGGCCACCTCCGTGGCGCTGGACGCCCTGCGCGCCGCCAACCCCGGCCTGCCCGTGGTGGGCGTGGTGCAGCCGGGCGCACAGGCCGCCTGCCGGGCCTCGCGCCGGGGCAGCATCGCGGTCATCGCCACGGAATCCACCATCCGGGGCCGCGCCTACCACAAGGCCATCCACGGCCTGCGGCCCGACGCGCAGATCATCGGGCAGCCGTGCCCGCTGTTCGTGCCGCTGGCCGAGGAAGGCTGGGTGGACGGCAGGATCGTGGAAGACATCGCCGCGCGCTACCTGGACCCCATCTTTCGCCCCGCGTCCGGCAGCGACACGCCGGAAACGCCCGACTGCCTGGTGCTGGGCTGCACCCACTTTCCCCTGCTGGCGCGGGCCATCCGCAACGTCATCGGGCCGGAGCCGGTCATCGTCGATTCCGCCGCCACCACCGCCCTGGCCGTACAGGCGGAATTGCAGGCCGCCGGGCTGGTGCGGCCCGTCCGCACGGGGCCGGGCGGCAACGAATGCGGCGAGGCGCGCTTTCTGACCACCGACGACGTGCCCCGCTTCGCCCGCACCGGCGGGCTGTTCCTGGGTACGGCCATCGCCCCGGACGAGGTCGAGTTGATAGATCTGTAGTTCGCACGACGCACAGCGCACACAACACCCACCGCCCCAAGCCCCCACCGGAGGTCACCCCCATGGCTCACAAGCCGTACGCCCCCATCCCCATGGTGCCCGGCCCGGTCACCCTGCACCCCGCCGTGCTGGCGGCCATGACCCGCGACTACGGCTCCGGCCAGATCGAGCCGGACTACCTGGCCCTGTACGCGGAGACGGGCCGCAACCTCGCGCAACTCATGGACACGCGGCACGACGTGGTGCTCATGACCGGCGAGGGCATGCTGGCCCTGTGGGCCGCGCTGAAAAGCTGCCTTACGCCCGGCGACAGGGTGCTGTCCGTGGGCACCGGCGTGTTCGGCGACGGCATCGGCGACATGGCCGCGTCCATCGGCTGCGAGGTGCTCAAGGTCTCGCTGCCGTACGACGAGACCATCGACGACCTCACCGGCATCGAGGACGCCATACGCAGCTTCCGCCCGAAGATGCTCACCGCCGTGCACTGCGAAACCCCGTCCGGCACGCTGAACCCGCTGGCCGGCCTTGGCGCGCTGAAGCAGTCCTGCGGCGTGCCGCTGTTCTACGTGGACGCGGTGGCCAGCGTGGGCGGCGCGCCCGTGCAGGCCGACGCCTGGCACGCGGACCTGGTGCTGGGCGGCTCGCAGAAGTGTCTTTCCGCCCCGCCGTCCATGAGCTTCCTGTCGGTCAGCCCGGCGGCGTGGGAGGTCATCGAGGCGGTGGGCTACCAGGGCTACGACGCCATCGCCCCGTTCCGCACCGTGCAGCGGGACGGCCGCTGCCCGTACACCCCGTACTGGCACGGCACCGCCGCGCTCAACGCGGGCGCGCTGGCCATCCTGAACGAAACGGGGGGCATGCAGGGCTGCTTCGACCGGCACCGGGAAGTTGCCGATCGCTGCCGCGCGGGCCTCGCCAAGCTGGGCGTGGACCTGTGGACGGCCGAGGGCGCGGTGAACTCGCCCACGGTGACGGCGGCCCTGATTCCCGAGGGCTTCGACTGGCCGGAATGGCAGCGCCGCCTGCGCGAGCGCGGGCTTATCGTCTCGGGCAGCTTCGGCCCCATGGCGGGCAAGGTGTTCCGCCTGGGCCACATGGGCACCCAGGCCACGGAAGCCTTGGTGGACGCCGCGCTGGACGTCATCGAAAGCGTAATGCAGGACTAGGGGCGCGAGCGGAAAGCCACCGGCAACTTGCCTCGACGCCGCCCCAACTCCGCATCGACGCATGCGCGCCGATGCACTGCATACCGGCACCCACCGGAGGCTTTCCGACACCCGACAGTCCTTAATCACAGAACATTCCCCAAACATCAAACGCCCCCGGCGCGCCCTGACTCACAGGGGCGGACCGGGGGCGTCGTTCATTTGCTGTCGCGGAAACGGTCCTCGCGGCTACTGCACGGGTTCGAAGTATTCCTTCTCCGCGTCGCACCACGGGCACACCCAGTCGTCGGGCAGGTCGGCGAAGGGGGTGTCCGGCCCCACGCCGTGCTCGGGGTCGCCCTCGGCGGGGTCGTACACATAGCCGCAGGGGCACTTGTACTTCTGCATCGATGTCTCCTTGCGCCATGTCGGGCGCTGTTTCGGCCGTCCGCGCACGGCCCGCGCGCGGGTACGGCGGGATGGCTACGGAATCAGGTACGACTTCACCGAGCGCACGCCGCCCACGCCGCGGGCCACGGCCACGGCGCGGTCCACGTCGGCCTGCGCGCGCACCATGCCCAGCAGCACCACGTGGCCGCCGTACACTTCATGGTCGATCTGGGTGGAACTCAGGGCCTTTTCGGCGATGAGGTTGGTGCGCACCTTGGTCGAAATGGCCAGGTCGTCGGCGGTATTGCCGGTGCCGGGGTCGAACCAGTGGGTGGTCACCGAGCGCACGCCCTTGACCTTGCGGGCGATGCTCACGGCCGGGTCGCGGAACGACGACTGCACCTCGCCCACCAGGAAGACGCGCCCATCGTAGCTGTACACCTTCACGGCGTATCCGTCCGAGGCGTCGCGCTGCATGAGTTCGCTCTTGATGGTGGTGCGGATGGTGCTGTCATCCACCATGGTGCCCACGGTGCGTTCGTCCTTCGGCACGGAATAGACGGCACAGCCGCCAAGGCCGGAAAGCGCGAGCACCGAGGCCGCCAGCAGCAGCACCGGCACGACGGCGGAAAGGATGCGGCGTTTCATGGCTGTCTCCTGCGTGTTTTCTGCTGTCCGTTGCCCCATGCCCCGCGCGGCCCACGGGGCGGCGCGGGCACGGGGATTCATGGTGAAAGATAGCACGCGCCGGGCGCGCTGTCACCGGGCAGGGGGCCATTCGGACGGAATCTCGCGCGGGTTCCCCGGTCCTCTCCGCCTCCCTCCTGCCCCCCCTCTTGACCACGGGCGTTCCACCCACCTACCATGCATCACGCGGCGGCGTCCGCCCGTTCCTTCCCCGGCGAAGGACCGCCACGGGCCGGAAGCCGCGCCCCGCGCCCACCCCCAACACGTCCCCGCAACGACGCCCCAAGGAGATCGCCGCATGACCCCCGAACAGCGCGCCGTCCTCGACCATATCCTGTCCCGCGCCCTTGACGCCGTGGCCCCCGACCGCGCCGTGCACCGCCACGTGCGCCGCGAGGGCGACACCCTGCACATCGCGGGGCGCGCCTACGACCTTGCCGCCCACGAACGGGTGTACGTGGTGGGCGCGGGCAAGGGCGCGGCCCCCATGGCCGCCGCGCTGGAGGACATCCTGGGCGACCGGGTGCACGACGGCGTGGTGGTGGTGAAGTACGGGCACACCGCCCCGCTGAAGCGCATCGCCCTGCGCGAGGCCGCCCACCCCGTGCCCGACGCCGCCGGTGAACGCGCGGCCAACGAAATCCTGGACCTAGTGCGCGCGGCGGGCCCGCGCGACCTAGTGCTGTGCGCCCTTACCGGCGGGGCCAGCGCGCTGACCCCGGCGCTGCAACCGGGCATCACCCTGGACGACATGCGCGCCGCCACCTCCCTGCTGCTGGAATGCGGGGCCACCATCCACGAGATCAACGCCCTGCGCAAACACCTGTCCGCCTTCGGCGGGGGCAACCTGGCCCGCGCGGCGGCCCCGGCGCGGGTGGTCTCGCTGATCATCTCCGACGTGGTGGGCGACGATCTGGACGTCATCGCCTCCGGCCCCACCTCGCCCGACGTTTCGACCTACGCCGACTGCCAGTCCATCGCCGACAGGTTCGGCATCCTCGACAGGCTGCCCGGGCCGGTCATCGAACGGCTGACGGCGGGCCTGCGCGGCATGGCGGCGGAAACGCCCAAGCCCGGCGACCCGGTGTTCGGCGCGGTGCAGAACTGCATCGTGGCCAGCAACCGGCTGGCGCTGGAGGCGGCGGCGGAAGCGGCCGCCGCGCACGGCTACCGGCCGCGCATCCTTACCGACACCATGACCGGCGAGGCCCGCGTGCGCGCCCGCGAACTGGTGGAGGAAGCCTCCCGCGCCGCCGAAACCCTGCCCCACCCCGAAGGGCCGTTCTGCCTGCTGGCGGGCGGCGAGACCACCGTCACCCTCACCGGCGGGGGCCTTGGCGGCCGCAACCAGGAAATGGCCCTGGCCGCCGCCATCCGCATGGACGAACTGGCCGATTGCGAGCACATCGCCATGCTCTGCGCGGGCACCGACGGCACCGACGGACCCACGGACGCCGCCGGGGGCTACGCCTCGGGCCGCACCCTGTGCGTGGCCAGGGAATGCGGCGTGGACGCGCACGGGCACCTGGCCGACAACGACGCCTACCACTTCCTGGACCGCACCGGGCACATCCTGCGCACCGGCCCCACCCTGACCAACGTCATGGACCTGGCCGTGCTGCTGGTGGACGCGCCCAAGGGCAAGCCCGCCGCCTGAGGCGGCCCGGCCCCACTTTCGGGCCCCGCGTCCTGGTCTTCCCTTTCACCCTGAAAACGCGAAACGCCCCGCGTCTCCGGCAAGGAGACGCGGGGCGCGGAAATCTGCGGCCCGTGGGCTGCCTACTTCACGGAATCCTTCAGCAGCTTGCCGGGGGTGAACTTCACCACCTTGCCGGAAGGAATGGTGATTTCTTCGCCGGTGCGGGGATTGCGGCCCTTGCGCGCGGCGCGTTCGGTCACCTTGAAGCTGCCGAAGCCGGTGAAGGTCACGGATTCGCCGGCGGCCAGGGCTTCGGCGAGCACGGCGATGGTGGCGTCGAGGGCGCCTTCGGCCTGGACCTTGGAGGCAAGACCGGCCTTGGCGCGGATCTTTTCAACCAGTTCAGCTTTGGTCATCGGTATCTCCATATGGGGGGTTTCGGTCCGCGCGCGCTCCGGCGGCGCGGTATTGCATGCACATGGTGCAAGGGCGCAGCTTTTACAGAGGTTGGCCCCCTTGTCAACCGTTTCCGCCCACGAAGGCGCGTCGTTGCTTGATTCGTCACGAAAATGCCCCGCTCCGGGCATGGCCCGCGCACCCGCGCAAACGCCCCCGCCAAGCCGGAACGCGCCGTCATGACGGGAAAACGCGTTGCGCAACCCTTTGATTTCGGTCCCGCTTGCGCTATAGAGACCGGACAGGGAGACGGGAAACAGGGAGACACAAGCCACATGGAAGTGCGCATCGAACGCCTGCCGGAACTTCGCGTGGCCGGCATCCGCGTGCTCGGCCCCTATGCCGAATCGGGGCCGGAGGCGTGGAAGCTGCTCACGCCGTGGATCGCACGGCGGCAGGTGACCAGCGCGTCCACCATGTTCCTGGGCCTGTGCCACGACGACCCGGAAACCACCCCCCCGGAACGCATCCGCTACGACGCCGTGGTCACCGTGCCCGAAGACTTCGAGCCGGACGACTACGTCACCGTGCGCATCATCCGCCCGAGGGAATACGCCGTGGCCGTGCACAAGGGGCCCTACGCCACCCTGCCGTGGTCGTGGTCGGCGCTGTACTGGGAATGGCTGCCCGCCAGCGGGCGCACCCCCATGAACGCGCCCCGCATGGAGGCCTACCTCAACGATCCCGGCGCCACGCCGGAGGACGACCTGCTGACCCGCCTCTACCTGCCGCTGGCCCCGCTGTAACACCCGCCGCCCCGGCGGCGAACATCCATGCGCCGCGCGTTGCGCACCGCGCACAGGAGGAACAATGCTTCACCACAACGTTTCGCGCACGCTCGCCGCGCTGCTGCTGGTCCTTGCCGCGCTGGCCCTTTCGGCCTGCGCCCCCGGCAACTCGGTCCGCCTGCTCTACTCGCCGCCCGACGCCTCGGTGCTGCCCGATCCTTCCGCCCCCCGCGTGACCGTGGTCATGTTCGAGGACAAGCGCCCGGTGGTGCAGGTGGGCGAACGCAAGGACGGCACCTCGTTCGTGGCCTCGTCCACCGTGTCCGACTGGGTCAGCCGCTCGCTGGCCGACGAACTGGCCCGCCAGGGCTTGCAGGTGTCCTTCGCCCTGACCCCGGAACAGGCCCGCGCGGGCGGCCCCGACTACATCGTCACCGGCGTGGTCAACGAGGTGTGGCTGAAGGAACTGAAGACCACCGAGTTCAGCACGTCCATGAAGCTGGCCGTCACCGTGTCCGACTACACCAGGACGCTGTACACCGAGCACCTTTCCGGCGGGCAGTCCAAGCAGGTCATCCCCGCCTCGGACGTGGCCGAAAAGCTGCTGGCCGAAACCCTGCGCGACGTGTTGCAACCCGCGGCCCGCAAGATACAGGCCACCGTGAAGAAGTAGATGCGTCATTCCGGACGGGCGGCGCCGGGCCTTGCAACGGGCCCGGTACCGCCCCCTCCCGCCCGCCCCCGCGCCGGGCTTGCCCGGCTGCTCTGCGGCATCGCCATCCTGCTGGCGACAGCCGCCACCACGCACGCCGCCAGCACCGTCACGGTGCCCTTCGGCGGCGGCCTGCGCAAGGAATCCGCCCTCGTCATCGCCCGCTCCGCCGCGCGCCTGGCCGCGTTGCGCGAGGGGATGCCCATTTTGCGCGAAGGCGCGGCCGCGTCCTTCGCCGCCCTGGCCGCGCACGATCCGCAGCGCCGCCTGGCCGTGGCGTCCGCCGTGCTGGCCACCCGCGTCACCGCCATCCGCGTGGAAGGCTACCCGCCCGAGGTGCGCGTGGCCGTGACCGTGCAGGCCGTGCCGCCGCCCGGCATGGCGTCCGGTGACGCCGCTGTCGCGGGGTCAGGCGATGCCGCAGCCGACGGTTCCGACCTCGTCCGCGCCGTGCTGCGCAACGAATCCCTGCTGGAACTGCACGAAGAAGCGCTGCGCCGGGAAGCCGCCCTGACCGAAGAGGCCCTTGACGCGGCCCAGGCCACCGCCCGCCACGTGGCCCGCCACGGCGGCGACGATGAAAGCCCCTTTGCCCAGCGGCTGGGCGCGCTGGCCCGCTCGCTGGAAGCGCTGGAACTGTACCGCGCCTGCCTGACCGGCATCCCCGCCGAGGGCGAGGCCCAAGACGGGGACAGCGCGGCGGTCCCGGCCCCTCAGGCCGCAAACGGCGCGGGGAACGGCTGGGGCCTCGCGCCCGAGGCCGTGCTGCGCCACATGCGCCGCGCCGTGACGCTGGACGCGCGCAACCCGCTGCTGTGGAACGCCCTGGGCGAAGCCCTGCTGCTGCTGGACCGGCCGCAGGACGCCATGGAGGCCCAGGACCGCGCCCTCAGGCTGTCCCCCGGCTTCGCCCGCGCCCTGCATGCCCGCGCCGTGTGCCACCTGCGCTTGCAGATGCCCGCCCTGGCCGTGGAGGACGCCTCGGCCGCCATCCGCCTGCGCCCCGACGTGGCCGCCCACTGGCGGGTGCGCGGGGCGGCGTGGCAGGTGCGCGGCGAGCCCGGCCCCATGTGCGACGATTTCTACCGGGCCTGCGCCCTGGGCGACTGCGAGGGATTGCGGCTGGCGCGCGGGCGCGGGCAATGCCGCCCCCCGGCGGACGAGACCAACCAGACAGACGGGGCAGGGCAGACAGACGGGGCGGACCAGCCAGACCAGCCAGACAGGGCGGGCGCGTTCATCGGGCACGTTCCCCCCGGCGAAAAACCTGCTATGCTGCAACCGTCGCCGCAGGACGGCGCGTCGGACGCCCTGGGCGCGGCCGGTACGACCGGCACGACCGGCAACCCTGGGCAGGGGGATACGTCCACCGGCAACGGCGTCCCTCAAGGCGTCGGGCGTGAGGCCGGGCGCGACGCCGGACGCGAGGCCAGCCTGTACGAACTGCCGGACGACAGCCCGGCTCCGCGCACGCTGCCCTGACGCCGCGCGCCGCAAAAGAGGCCGGCCGCGCTCCGAGGGGCTGGAACGCGGCCGACGCTGCAAGGGGGAGGATGAGTGGCCGGGTTGCCCTTGCCGCGTCCCTTCGGCGATACGTTTGCTGCCGTACGTATCTCCCGGACGTGTCCGGGCCCTGCACAGGGGGGTGCGGGTGGACGCGGCGCGGAAACCGTAAACGGGTTTCCAAGGCACCACGCGCCCACGATAGCACGATCCGTTGACCCGGCAATGATAACTTCGCCGCGACGGCGACACCTCCGCGCGGCCCGCACCCTTTGGAGCACGCCATGTACGATGCCGAAACCCTGGGAAAATACGCCGACGTCATGCTGTGGGGCCTGGCGCGCGGCCGCCGCGCGCCCCTGCGCAAGAGCGACTTCGTGCTGGTGCGCTTCGACCTGCCGGGCCTGCCCCTGGCAGAGGAACTGTGCGGCAGGCTGCACGACATGGGCATGATTCCCGTGCCGCGCATGCAGCCCACCCCGCGCATGGAGTACGACTTCTACGCCAGGGCCAACAACAAGCGGCTGACCACACTGATTCCCGGCGAGCGCGACCTGTACAGCCACCTTGGCGGGTGCATCACCATCATCGCGCCGGAATCGCTCACCCATCTGGCCTCCATCGAGCCGGAGCGCATCGCCATGGCCCAGGCCGCCCGCCGCCCGTTGCAGGACATCACCCACCTGCGCGAGGACATGGGCGCCTACGGCTGGACCCTGTGCATCTGGCCCACGGCGGCCCTGGCCGGGCAGGCCGGGCTTTCGCCCGCCGACTACGCCGACGAGGTGCGCCGCGCCTGCCTGCTGGGCGAGGCCGACCCCGCCGCCACCTGGGCCCGCGTGGCGAAGCAGGCCGAGGAAATCCGCACGAAGCTGGACGAACTGGGCGACGCCGACCTGCACGTGGAGGCCGAAGGCACCGACCTGCGCCTGCGCGTGGGCCGCATGCGCCGCTGGGCCGGGGTGACCGGCCGCAACATTCCCAGCTTCGAGCTGTACGTCTCGCCCGACTGGCGCGGCGTGGAGGGGGTGTACACCGCCGACCTGCCGTCGTTCCGCTCCGGCAACATCGTGCAGGGGGTGCGCCTGGAATTCCGGCAGGGCCGGGTGGTGCGGCTGGACGCCGAACGGGGCGAAGGCTTCGCCACCGGGCAGCTCAACAGCGACCCCGGCGCGGCCATGCTGGGCGAATTCGCCCTGGTGGACCGGCGCTTCTCGCGCATCACCCGGTTCATGGCCAACACCCTGTACGACGAGAACCACGGCGGTCCGCACGGCTCCATGCACGTGGCCCTGGGCCAGTCCTACGCCAACACCTTCTCCGGGCCGTCCGGCGGACTCACCGCCGATGCCCGGCGCGACCTGGGCTTCAACAGCTCCAGCCTGCACTGGGATCTGGTGGCCACCACCCCGCGCCGGGTCACCGCCGTCACGCCGGGGGGAAAGCGGGCGGTGGTCTACGAGGACGGGGAATTCCGGTTGTAGGCGTTGCCTTAGGTTCGCTCTTTTTTGTACGCCTCCGGCGGGCAAGGGGCTACCGCCCCCTGCACCCCCATCATGACCCGCTCACAACCTGGATACCCCTATCAAGGGGTGCAGGGGACAACGTCCCCTGCCCGCCGGAGGCGTACAAAAAACCAGAAACGTTTCCGCCCGCCGAAGGCGCACAAAAATCATCCGCCGGCAACGGGGCACACGCAAAGGAAACCAGAAGGAAACCAGCATGGCCCGCGACATGATTCAGGAAAAGGTCTACGGCGCGGTATGGCCCGCCGGACAGGACATGCTGCGCGCCGCGGCCGGGGCCATCGGCGAGGAGTGGGTGGAACTGGAGGGCGACCTTCTGCGCATCGCCTACGAAGGCCCGTACTGCGACGCGCAGGAACTGGCCGACGCCATCGCCCCGCACCTGACCCCGGCCTGCCAGGGCCGCATCGACCACATCGACCTGGACGCCTGGCGGCTGACCCGCTACCGCATCGAAGGAACGGACATCAAGAAGTCCAGCGCCGGGCTGAACCACGTGCTGGCGTATTCCGGGCATTGACGGGATGGCCGGGGCGCGGCGGACGCCCTGCCCGGCCCCGCCTCCATCGCCCTGCCATCGTCCGTCCGCCTCGCGCCCGCTCCCCCTCCCCACCATCCGCCAATCTTTCCACCGCGCCTTGCCCCCGCGTGTCCGGTGTGCCAAAGTGGCGCAGGGTCCGTGGAGCCCGCCCCATTGTCCGGCGGCCGTCTGGCGGCGGCCACGGCCCACGGCGCACCCGCCATCACCGCAAGAAGGGAGGCACGCCATGCCGAGAGACGTCGAACTCGTCCTGCACGGGGAACCGGTCACCGAGGGCGCGGGCGTGCGGCTGCGCCGCATGTTCGGCTACTTCGAGGCCCCCATGTTCGACCCGTTCCTGCTGCTGGACGACTTCCGCTCCGACCGGCCGGAAGACTTCATCAAGGGCTTTCCATGGCACCCGCACCGGGGTATCGAAACCATCACCTACATCCTGCGCGGCGACGTGGAGCACGGCGACAGCATGGGCAACAAGGGGGTCATCTCCTCCGGCGACGTGCAGTGGATGACGGCGGGCAGCGGCATCATCCACCAGGAAATGCCCAAGGGCGACGCGCACGGGGCCATGCACGGCTTCCAGCTGTGGGCCAACCTGCCCGCCAGCCACAAGATGATGGAGCCGCGCTACCGCAGCATCACGGCGGCGGAAATCCCCGTGGCGCAACTGGCGCAGGGGGTGACGGCCAGGGTCATCGCCGGGACGGTGACCGGCGCGGCGGGACCGGTGACGGGGCCTGCGGCGGACATCGTCACCGATCCGGGCTACCTGGACCTGACCGTTCCGGCGGGCGTGACGCACGAGCACCCCGTGCCGCGCGGCCACACCGCCATCGCCTACGTCATTGGCGGAACAGGGGTGATTACGGGGGCGGCGGCGGGCAACACCGGCGATACCGCCGTGGCCGACCGCACCCTGGTGCTGTTCCGGCGGCCCGGCGGGGCGGAACGCGCGGAGGGGGAGGACTCCGTGGCCTTCCGCGCGGGCGGGGACGGCCTGCGCCTGCTGCTGTTCACCGGCCGCCCGCTGGGCGAACCCGTGGCCTGGCGCGGCCCCATCGTCATGAACACCGACCAGGAACTGGAAACCGCGTTCCGCGAGGTGCGGTCAGGCACCTTCATCCGCCACCCGGCCCCCGCCGGGTTGGACCGGTAGGGGCTTTCACGGCGCATCGGGTCCGGCGGGCGCGTCCCGTCGGCCATGGAGACGGACGGCGGACACCACGCGCAAGGAGGCGACATGACCACGGTTCACAAGGTACGCAAGGTGGGGCTCGCGGCGGCGCGGGCCTTCGTGGAGGCGCGCGCGGGCATCGTGCTGGACGTGATGGTGCCCGAGCATTTCGAGCAGCGGCACATCCCCGGCGCGGTGCAGGCCTGCGTGCACGAGGTGGTGTTCTGCGACGCCGTGGCCGCGCTGGCCCCGGACCGCTCGGTGCCGGTGCTGGTCTGCGGCGCGGGCGCGGGCTCGCTGGACGGGCGCATGGCGGCGGAAAAGCTGCTGCGCCAGGGGCACACCGACGTGCGCTGGTTCGCGGGCGGGCTGGAGGCGTGGTGCGCCGCCGGGCTTCCGCTGGAGGGCAGCGCCCCCCATGCCCGGCTGGACGCCCATCCGCCGGTGGTCATGCCCGACGGCCGCCACGCGCTGGATGCGGCGGCCTCCGTCATCCACTGGACCGGCCGCAACGACAACGGCGCGCACACCGGCACCGTGGACTGCGCCGGGGGCGCGCTGGCCTTCTCCGGCGGGCACGGGCAGGGCGGGCTACGCATCGACATGCGCTCCATCCGCGACCGGGACATCGCCGACGACGCCCTGCGGCCGGTGCTGGAATCCCATCTGGCCTCGGACGACTTCTTCTTCGTCACCCTGTTCCCGCAGGCCACGCTGGAGGACATGGTCCTGACGCCCCTGCGCGGAGCCACGGCCACCACCCCCAACTACCGGCTGACGGCGCACCTCGCCCTGCGCGGCGTGCGCGGGAAGCTGGCCATGAACGTGGCGGTGCGGCGTATCGACGATGCGGGCGGGCTGGCGCTGGCCGGGCACTGCGACCTGGACCGCACCCGCTGGGGCGTGCTGTACGGCTCGGCGCGGTTCTTCCGGCACCTGGGCTACCACCGGGTGGACGACGCCATTTCGCTGGACTTCCGGCTGGTGTACGCACCGGCGGACGCCCGGTGAGCAGCCGCGACGGCAAACCGGCACGCCGCGCCATCCGGAGACGGTGGGCATGCCCGCCCGCTCAGCAGACCTCGTCCAGCATGTCCATGATGTCGTCCACGCCGAAGGGCAGCACGTCGTCGAAGCAGACGCCCGCCTGCGCGCCGCTGCACCAGGCCACCCGGCCCTGAACGCCTTCCAGCGCGCCGGACAGGGCCTGCGGCACCTCCACCAGGCTCACCACCTCGCCGAAGGGCAGCCCTTCGGCCGCGCAGAAGGGGGGCAGTTGCAGCATCACCCCGCCCGCGCTGATGTTGCCGACCATGCACGGCACGTCGCCCGCGTCGCGGCGCAGGGTGACGAAGCAGGGGCAGTCCAGTTGCAGCCGGGGATAGGTGCGGCGGTCATCGCTCATGGGGTCTCCTTGCCGGATGGGGTGACGCCGGGGACACCGCCCGCATCGGCGGAGCGCGCCCCGGTCAGGACGAAGCGCAGGAACTGTTCGGCCACCGCCAGTCCGGGATTGGCCTCCAGCGCGCGGCGCAGGCAGTCGGCGGCCTTCTCGGCCCTTCCCGTCTCGTAATACACCCGCGCCAGGTTGAACAGGATGCGGTCTTCCTGGCCGCTCACGGCCAGGGCGCGTTCATAGTAGTATTCCGCCGCCGCATAGTCGCCGCGCTTGCGCAGGCCGATGGCCACCCCGGCCACGCGGTTCTGGAAGTCGGGCGCCATGCGCAGCTGCGACATGCCCGCCAGCATGGCCCGCAGGTCGGGCACGTCGTGCTCGCGGGGCACCAGCCCCGGCCTGCCCCGCAGCACGGCCAGCAGGCCGTCCAGCACGCGCAGCTGGTCGAACGGCAGGGCCAGCGGACTGTACCGCTCCACCGAAAAGGGCTCGTCCGCGGGCAGTTCGTCAATGTATGCGGCCAGCGCATCGGCCGCCGGGCGGATGAACGTTTCGTAGCACTCCGTGTCCGGCAGGAAATGCTCGATGAAGTCCGCCTCGGGCAGGTTCTTCACCAGTCCCGAGGGCAGATGCGCGTCGGTCAGCGGTTGCAGGATGTACCGCCCCCCGTCCGTATCGCCCGGCCCGTCTGGCCTGTACGGCCCGTCTGGCCCTTCAGGCAGACAGGCCACCAGCCAGTAGATCTTCTGCGAAACGTCCCTGCTCGTGGTGCCCATGCCCGTGCGCTCGGTGCGCACCGAAACATACACCCCCAACACCTGCGGCACCATGTGCCCCCCCTTCCGTGCGGGACCGGCCGGACTGCCGGTCTGGCCGGGCGTCCCGCGCGATCCCGTTTCTTCACGGGGTGATGGCATGGCGCGCCACGCCGCGTCAATGAGACTTGCGGGGGCGTTGCGGCCCGACGCCGCCCCGATGCCGCCCTGACGCCACCCTGACGCCACCGGGATTCGGCCACAGCCCGTCCCATGGTCTTCCGGGCTGCCTCCGGCACCGCGCGAATACCCCGCGAACCCGGCCCAAGCCCTTGGCGCGGAGCGGGAAATGATGCATGATGACAACGGACCAGCAGCCATCGGATGCCCCGCCCCCCACCGGCAAACGCTCGACCGCCCCCGTCGTCTGTCACGAGCGGACGCCAAACCGGGCCGCCCCTTTTCCGGGGCGCCCGCACGGCCCCGAAAGCCCCGCAGCCGCCGGGTAGCCCAGAAGGTTGTCATGACGTCCGAGCAGTCCTCCGCCCCCCCCGTCCCGCCGTCCAACTCCTCTCCCCCCACGCCGCCCACCGCACTGGGCGCCGACCACGTCTCCGCGCGCATCCACGCCAAGCTCTCCGACTACACCCGCTACAACTTCACCGCGCGGCAGATCTGCGCCTTCAACGTGTTCTTCGACCTGGCGCAGGAATTCGACGCCCTGCCCGACCTGTACGCCCTGGCCGTGCTGGTGCCGCGCATCCTGTTCGACATGCAGGCGGAACTGTACGTGCTCGACGCCTCGGGCAATCTGGTGCGGCGCAACCCGGACATGCCCCCGTTCGCGGACAATCCGCCCCATCGCGACCACCTGGCCGAGGGGCCGCACATGCAGGACGGGCAGTACCGCATCCCCGTGCGCGGCCGCCATGCCGACCGGGAAAGCCTGCCCTTCACCCCCGTGGGCGACGTGCTGGGCATGATGGTGCTGCACCCCGCCGCGCCGCTCACCGGACACGACCGCTTCTACTACGAAAAATACGCCAACCGTGTGGGCTTCCAACTGCACAACCGGCTGCTGCAAATGAAGAACCGCGAACATATCCGGTTCATCCGCAGCCTGGTGCACGACATCGGCCACAACGTCATCGTGCCCAACATGTACTTCAAGCTGCTGTTCCGGCAGTTGGAAGGCAAGATACAGGCCATGGGTGAACTGCGCGAAACCCTCAGCGCGGGCGGACGCATGCCCAGCGGACCGGAGGCCGAGGCCATCCGCCAACTGGGCTACCTGCACGAACGGCTGGACGAGCAGTACCGCGAGATTTACCGCCACTTCCTGCAATCCAGCCTGTTTCTGGAAACGCTGTTGCGGCAGAGCCACTTCGACCAGGGGCACTACGTGCTCCAGAAGACGGAGATCGACATCGCCCAGCGCGTGGTGCTGCCGCAGCTTGAGCGCTTCCGGTCGCGGCTGGAGGAAAAGGGCATCGAGGTCCGCATGGACATACGCCCGGAATGCGAGCACGTGCGCGTTTCCGCCGACGTGGGGCTGATCAGCCAGGTGCTGGCCAACCTGCTGTCCAACGCGGTCAAGTACACCCGCCCCACTCCGGGTTTCCTCCGCCAGGCGGTGCGCTGCCGCATCTGCCGCGTGCCCGACGCCTTCGGCGCCGGACGTCACGGCGCGCGGGTGGAGGTGTTCACCACCGGGCCCGCCGTGTCCGCCGAGGACGCGCCCCACCTGTTCGAACCGGACTTCCGGGGGTCCAACACCCATGGCGAATACGGCACCGGGCACGGCCTGCACTTCGTGCGCGAAATCGTGGACCTGCACGGCGGCCGCGTGGGCTATGAAGCGCAGGAAGGCGGCAACGCCTTCTACCTTCTGCTGCCCTGCGACGCCCCGGCCCTGAGTTGAGCCACCCCCGGACCGAAGCTCCCCCCAACGGGCCCGGCCTGACCTGGGTTGGACCTGACCCCGGTTGGACCTGCGGCAGCCCGGCCCCACCGTCCTGCGGTGGTGGACGCGGAAACTGGTGCGCCGCTCCTGCCAAGGGCTGACAATTTCGCAAATCGGCATCATTTTGCGCGGGGCACGCACCCCCCGGCCTGCGCCAACCGCCCGCCACAAAGGGCGATATCCGGCCCCCGCGTGCCGTGTGTTTGTGACGCAACGCCTCGAATTGAAACATTAATGTCAAAAGCGTCAGCCCACGGGTTGCCCGTACCCCCGTATTCTGCTACTTCGCAGGCGCGGGGCGCGTCGGCACATGCCGGCGCACGGGGGGGCCGCCGTCCGCGCCTGCCCTTCCGGAGCGTTCCAGACCGCCCCAGACAGAACCGGGGAGCACCGTGTGATCAAATTCGACCATGTGCACAAGTGGTACGCCAGCGGACTGCATGTGTTGCAGGATATCACCCTGGAGATCGGGCAGGGCGAGGTCGTCGTCATCTGTGGGCCCAGCGGGTCCGGCAAGAGTACGCTGATCCGCTGCATCAACAAGCTGGAGCCCATCCAGAAGGGCCACATCGTGGTGGACGGCGTGGACATCAACGACCCGCGCACCAACCTCACCATGCTGCGCGCGGAGGTGGGCTTCGTCTTCCAGCAGTTCAACCTGTACCCGCACATGACCGTGCTGGAAAACATCACCCTGGCCCCCCTGCTGGTGCGCAACACCCCCCGCGCCGAGGCCGAGAAGACGGCCATGGAACTGCTGGAGAAGGTGAACATTCCCGACAAGGCGGGCGCCTACCCCGGCCAGCTTTCCGGCGGGCAGCAGCAGCGCGTGGCCATCGCGCGCGGCCTGGCCATGAAGCCGCGCATCATGCTCTTCGACGAGCCCACCAGCGCCCTCGACCCGGAAATGATCAACGAAGTGCTCGACGTCATGCGCCAGCTTGCCCGCGAGGGCATGACCATGGTCTGCGTGACGCACGAAATGGGCTTTGCCCGCGAGGTGGCCGACCGGGTCATCTTCATGGACCAGGGCGTCATGGTGGAAGAGAACACCCCCGAGGCGTTCTTCAGCAATCCCGTCCACGACCGCACCAGGGAATTTCTCAGCAAGATCCTGACGCATTAGCCGACCCGCCCCGGAACCTTTCCGGGACACGCCTTGCCGCACGAGCTTCGCCGCATCACGGTTTCCGCAACACGCTTTGCCATAACACGCTTTGACTGTTGAGCCTTTCTTGCCGTTGTCGGCCCGCCGTCCCTTTTGCCGAGGGGACCGCAGCCCCGCAGGGGCCTGCCCGCATGTGCGGGGGCCGTGGGCAACCCAAAACAGGGAGAAGGATATGCGCTTGGTCAAACTGCTTGCACTGGCTTCGGCCCTCACCGTGCTGATGGCCTCCGTGGCCATGGCCGGTCCGGTCTTCGACCGCATCCAGAAGGAAAAGAAGATCCGCATCGGCATCATGACCGACTCCATCCCCGGCGCCTTCTACAACGAAAAGGGCGAATGGGGCGGCTTCGACTATGACATGGCCACCGAAGTGGCCAAGCGCATGGGCGTGGAGATCGAACGCGTCCAGGTGAACAACAAGACCCGCATCGCCCTGGTGCAGTCGGGCCAGATCGACCTTTCCGTGTCGAACATGACCCACACCCGCGAACGCGACAAGTCCGTGGACTTCTCCATCACCTACTTCTTCGACGGCCAGAAGATCCTGTCCAAGAAGGGCCAGTTCAAGACCATCAAGGACATGGTGGGCAAGAAGATCGCCACCATGCAGGGCACCACGTCCGAAATCAACGTGCGCCGCGCCCTGAAGGAAGCGGGCGACCCCAACGCCGAAGCCAACGTGATCTCCTTCCAGAAGGAATCCGAGTGCTTCCAGGCGCTGCAGAACGGCCGCGTGGCCGGCTGGTCCACCGACGCCTCCATCCTGGTCGGCTACGCCGCCAAGACCCCCGGCCAGTTCGAACTGGTGGGCGACTTCCTGTCCGACGAGCCCTACGGCATGGCCATGCCCCAGGACGATTCCGCCCTGCGCGACGCCGTGAACGCCGCCATCCAGGACATGTGGAAGGACGGCACCTACAAGCAGATCTACAACAAGTGGTACGGCCCGGGCACCCCGTTCGAAATGCCGCTGGCCGGCCAGATCGAAATGTGGCCCTAACGGTTCGCCACTGCTGAACATTGCGCGCAAGCCCGGCCCGTCCGGGCTTGCGCATTGTTGAAGACCCGCGCGCCAGCGCGCGGACGGGCGGCAACCGCAGGCCCGCACACGCACCACGACCACGCACGCGCCGCCGTCCCCCGCACCCCGCCGGGCCCGGCGCGCCCTTTCCGGAACGGCACATGATCCGATACTGGCTGGAAAAGACCTGGGTCCAGAACGCAATCCTCATCTCGCTGGCGGCGTTCGCCATCTACTATTGCGGCTGGGTCTTCGACTTCGGCTACGAATTCAAGTGGAGCATGCTCTTCACGCGCAACGAGACCTACGGCGTGGTCATGGGCGCGGAAATCCTGAAGGGCCTCGCCAACACGGTGCGCATTTCCCTGATCAGTTCGGCCCTGGCCCTGCTGCTCGGCACCATGCTGGGCCTCGCGCGGCTTTCGCTGTTCCGCCCGCTGCGGGCCACGGCCACCTGCATCATCGAGTTCTTCCGCAACACGCCGCTGCTCATCCAGCTGTTCTTCTGGTATTTCGCCTTTCCGGCCATCCTGCCCGACAACGCGCGCGAGGCGCTGTTCTCCATCCAGTTCGAGTTCTGGTGCGCCACCATCGGCCTGTCCGTCTACACGGCCTCGTTCATGGCGGAGGTCATCCGCGCCGGGCTCCAGTCCATCCCCAAGGGACTGCTGGAAGCGGCCTACTCCTCGGGCCTGTCCTATTTCCAGGTGCTGCGCACCATCATCCTGCCGCTGGCGTTCCGGGCCATCATTCCGCCGCTGGGCAGTGAGTTCCTGAACAACATGAAGAACTCGTCGCTGGCCATGGTGGTGGGCGTGGCGGAACTGACCTGGCAGGCCCAGCAGGTGGAATCGCTGACCTTCAAGGGCTTCGAGGCCACCAGCGCCGCCACGGTGCTGTACCTTTCGCTGTCGCTGGTCATCTCGTTCATTCTCAACGGGGTGAACGGCCGCATGCGGCTGGATTCCGCCCCCGGCCGCTCCGCGCCGGTGCTGGTGGTGGACGCGCTGCTGGCCCCGCTCGGGCTCGTCCGCCGCATGTTCATCCGGCCGGTCACCCGCGCCCTGCGGGCCCGCCGCCGCTCGTCCGCGCAGACCACCTACACCCCGCTGGCGGCCATGCTGCACCAGCTTGGGCGGCACGCCGCCCGCGCCGCCGTGCTGGCGGGCAAAGGGCTGTTTGTGGCCGTGCTGGCCGGGCTGCTCTATTCGGTGGGCAAGGGGCTGTGGGGCTTCCAGTGGCACGTGGTGTTCGACAACCTGCGCGCCCTGCTCATCTGGCACTTTCCCGACGGGCGGCCGGACGAGATGTTCATGGGCCTTGGCGGCCTTGCCTATTCGCTGCTCATGGCGGTCATCGCCATTTCGGTCAGCTTCTTCATCGGCCTGGCCGTGGGGGTGGGGCGTTCGTCGTCCAACCGGGTGTTCCGCATCCCCTGCCTGCTGTACATCGAACTGATTCGCGGCAACCCGCTGATCATCGTCATCTTCTGGGTGTACTTCTTCATTCCGGTCATGTTCGGCACCACGCTCAACGTGTTCTGGTCGGCCACCTGGGCGCTGACGGCCTTTACCGGGGCCTACCTTGCCGAAATCGTGCGCACCGGCATCCAGAACATTCCCGCCGGGCAGGTGGAGGCCGCCTACTCCACGGGCCTCACCTACCTGCAAACCATGCGCAGGATCGTGCTGCCGCAGGCGCTGAAGCAGATGATCCCGGCCATTGTGGGCCAGTTCATCGCCATCTTCAAGGACACCTCGCTGGCCTTCGTGCTGGGCGTGCTGGAACTGACCTTCGTGGCCCAGGGCATCAACAACCGCCTGATGATCCATCCCATGGAGATCTACGGCACGGTGGCCTTCTTCTACTTCATCTGCTGCTACACCATGTCGGTGTTCGCGGCGCGGCTGGAACGCAGGCTGTCGCCGGAAAAGGTCAGCCTGCGCATGTGACGCGCCCGGCGCGCCGACGCCACCATGGCGACCAGGCCCCCGCCCCCCTTCCCCGGAAGCGGCGCGGGGGCTTTCTCGTGGGCTGGTCCGCGAACCGTGCGCGCAGGTTGTTCGCACAACCTCGCCGCGCCCAACCCGCCGCCCCTTTTCAGATTCCCGTGGCGCATGTACAGTGCGGAGTGAATGTCATTGTTCCGGGCGCATGGGGCGCGGCGCGGCGGGCTGGTTCCGCCGGACCGTGCGCCTCGCGGCCCGGCCGGTCACCCCACAACGGCGGCGCCCCGCGCATCCACGGCCATCACGGCCCATCACGGCTCAATCCATGACGCGCCTGAACACCCTGCTCGCCCACCCGGACCCGGAAGTGCGCCAACGCCTGCGCCATCTGCTGGCGCCCGTGCCCTTCCTGCGCGTGCTGGGCGAGGCCGCCGACGGCGACGAGGCGTGGGCCCTGCTGGACGCGCTGCCCTACGGGGTGTTCTTCACCGGGGTGGACCTTGGCGGCGAGACGTCCGGGCTGGAACTGGCCCGCCGCCTGCTGGGCCGCCGCGACCGCCCGGCGCTGGTGTTCATCGCCGCGGACGAAAAACTGGCCTTCGAAGCCTTCGACCTGGACGCCACCGACTACCTCATCTTTCCCTGCCCGGACGAACGCTTCCAGCGCACCGTGGGACGGCTGGACCAGTTCCGCGCCCACTTCCGGCTGGCCCCGGAACCGGGGGCCCGGTGGCGCGAACCGCACCAGCCGTCGCACCAGATGCCCGGCCAATCGCCAGACCAATCGCCGAACCAGTCGCCGGAATCGCCAGGCCAATCACCTGACCAAATGGCGCAGGCGGCCCGGCAGGGTGGAGGCGACGCTTCCCGGCCGGAGCCCGCCGGTCAGGGCGCATCCCCCGCTGACGTTCGCCCCTCCGCCGTGCGGGCGGCCATCGCCTCGGGCGACATCGAACCCCTTGGCGGGTGGCAGGACGGCTGGCACGAGGAATGGCGGGACGACGCGCGCGATCCAGGCGACGACGGCCCCCCGGTGCAGACCCTGCAACTGGCGCTGGGCGACGAGGAACAGGACAGCTTCCTGTCCGCCCTGGGTTCCGCCTGGGACTACACCAGCCGCTTCCGCCCGGTGGAGATCGGCAAGCTGGCCATCACCCAGGACGGCACCACCATCCTGGTGCCGTACAACGAAATCGTCTTCGTGGAGGCCTACGAGGACTACAGCTACGTGCACACGTCCACCGACAAGTACCTGACCTCGTACCGGCTGAAGGTGCTGGAAGGCAGGCTGCGGCCGCACCGGTTCTTCCGCGTGCACCGCAAGTATCTGGTCAACCTGGACATGGTGACGGAAATCGCCTCGGTGCCGGGCGGCAACTGCATGCTGCGCACCATGGGCCGCACCCGCATCGAACTGCCCATCAGCCGCAGGCGGCTGGGCGAACTGAAAGAGATACTGGGGCTCTAGCCATGCCGCGCCGCAAACATCCCGCACCTCCTCCCGCAGCGCCGGGCGCCCCGGCCGACGCCGCGCCCCCCGTGCGCGACCTGCCCTTCACCGGCGGCACCATCGACGCCCTGCTGCGCGAGGAACGCGTGTTCCGCCCCCTGCCGCAGGTGGTGGCCGGGGCCGTGGTCAACCCGCAGGACGTGGCCCGCGCCCGCGCCCGCGCCGCCGCCGACCCGGACGGCTACTGGGAAGAGGCGGCGGAAGAACTGGAATGGTTCCGCCGCTGGGACGCGGTGCACGACGGCAGCAACGCCCCCTTCCACCGCTGGTTCCCCGGCGCGCGCTGCAACATCGTGCACAACGCGCTGGACCGGCACATCGAGACCGGCATCAAGAACCGCCTGGCCCTGGTCTGGGAAGGCGAATCGGGCGATACGCGCAGCTTCACCTACTACCAGCTGTACCGCGAGGTGAACCGCCTGGCCAACGCGCTGCGCGGCCTGGGCGTGGGCAAGGGCGACCGGGTGGTCATCTACATGCCGCCCCTGCCGGAAACGGTGTTCGCCATGCTGGCCGCCGCCAAGATCGGCGCGGTGCATTCCACGGTGTTCGGCGGCTTTTCCGCCCGCTCGCTGCGCGACCGCATGGAGGACGCCCGCCCGGCCGTCGTCGTCACCGTCGACGGCTTCTACCGCAACGGCCGGGTCATCCCGCTGAAGCCCATCGCCGACGAGGCGGTGCGCACCCTGCCGCCGGACCTGGCCGCCGGGGTGCGTCACATGGTGGTGGTGCACCGCGCCCACGTGGAAACGCCCATGACCGAGGGCCGCGACATCTGGTACCACGACGCGGTGCGCGGCCAGCACCACGAGGCGCTCACCGAGATCATGGACAGCACCGACCCGCTGTTCCTGCTGTACACATCCGGCACCACGGGCAAGCCCAAGGGCCACGTCCACGCCCACGGCGGCTACATGGTGGGGGTGCACCGCACCATGCGCTGGGTGTTCGACGTGAAGCCCACGGACATCTTCTGGTGCACGGCCGAACCCGGCTGGATCACCGGGCACAGCTACGTGGTGTACGGGCCGCTCATGGCGGGCACCACCACGGTGCTGTACGAAGGGCACCCCCTGTACCCCGAGCCGGGGCGGGTGTGGTCCATGGTGGAACGGCTGGGCGTGACCATCCTGTACACCGCGCCAACCCTGGTGCGCATGCTGATGCGCCACGGCGCGCAGCACGTGGCCCGGCACGACCTGACCACCCTGCGCCTGCTGGGCACGGTGGGCGAACCCATCAGCCCGGAGGCGTGGCTGTGGTTCCACCGCCACGTGGGGCGCGGCCGCTGCCCGGTGCTGGACACCTGGTGGCAGACGGAAACCGGCATGATCATGCTCAGCCCCCTGCCCGTGTCGCTGCTGAAGCCCGGCTCGGTCACCCGGCCGCTGCCCGGCATCGAGGCCGAGGTGGTGGACGAGCACGGCCGCCCCGTGCCTCCGGGACGCGGCGGCCTGCTGGTGCTGCAACGCCCGTGGCCCGCCATGTCCTGCGGGGTGTACAACGACGACGAAAGCTACCGCCGCCTGTACTGGGAACGCTTTCCCGGCTGGTACTGCACCGGCGACGTGGCCCGGCGCGACGAGGACGGCTACTTCTGGATTCAGGGCCGGGCCGACGACGTGCTGCTCATCGCCGGGCACCGCATCGGCACGGCGGAGATGGAGGCGGCCCTGGCCTCGCACCCCTCGGTGGCGGAATGCGCGGTGATCGGCGTGCCCGACGACCTGCGCGGCGAGGTGGCCAAGGCCTTCGTGGTGCTGGTGGACGACCACCCGCCGCTGGGCACCATGGTCAGCCCCGACGACCTGGCCGCCGAACTGGTGGAGCACGTGCGGCGCGAACTGGGGCCGGTGGCGGTGATCCGCGAGGTGTCCTTCCGCGATGGACTGCCCCGCAACCGCAGCGGCAAGATCATGCGCCGGGTGCTGCGCAGCGAGGAACTGGGCCGGGAGACGGGGGATTTGTCCACGCTGGAAGACGGCTACGTGTAGATGAAGCCTGCGCAAGGGGCCTTTTGCCCTCTGCCTTCGTCAGAACACCTTTTTATTCCGGTCGAGTACAGAAAGAGTACGCTCCCTTCATAAAAAGGCGTTCTTCCTCGGCAGAGAACAAAGCTCCCTCTTGCGCAGGCTTCATCTTTTACCAATTCCCATTCCGTTCCGCCCCTCACCCCCGCCCTTTCGGGGCAATCCCCCAGCCTATACCCGGCGGTTGCCGCCGCCGGGGGTCGGAATAATCGCGCAACGGGTCAAACCCGCAGCAGCCGCCATCTCTAGAAAAATCACGCCAAACTCTAAAGTTTTTCGAACCGGTTTCCCCTGCCTGAAAAACCGGTCTACAGTTTCTAGACATCGGACATCCGGCGCCCCTCAAGGGCCGAAATGCGAACGCCGCCCCCCACTCGCGTGGTCCGGGGCGGCGTTCGCGTCATTGCGGCAACGCTGCGCACGTCGGCAGCGCCATCATGCCGTCTGGCGGGCCATGCCCGCGCCGGGCTACCCTTCCACCCGGCCCCTCCGCACCGTGAGGATGCGCGATGCCAGCGGTTCCAGCCAGTCGCGGTCGTGCGAGACCACGATGACCGTGGTGCCCCGCGCGGCCACGGCGCGGGCGGCGTCGGCGATGCGCACGGCGCTGTCCTCGTCCAGGCTGGCCGTGGGCTCGTCCATCAGCAGCACGCGCGGCGCAAGGGCCAGCCGGGCGGCCAGGGCCACGCGCTGGGCCTCTCCGCCGGAAAGTTCGAACCAGCGGCGGCGCAGGAACATGTCCGGGTCCAGGGCCACCAGTTCCAGCGCCCCGCGCACAACATTCCGGGCGTCGCGCACGCCGCGCACGGACAGGCCGTAGGCCACGTTCTCGTACACGCTGCGGCGCAGCAGGTAGGGCTCCTGCAACAGCAGGGTCACCGAGCGGCGCAGGTCGGCCGTGCGCGCGGCGGACACCGGCCCCACCACCTCGCCCGCGAAGCGCAGCACCCCCTGGCTGGGCGCGTCCAGCAGGGCCAGCAACCGCAGCAGGGTGGACTTGCCCCCGCCGTTGGGCCCCACCACGCCGGTGATGCCCCCGGCGGGGATGTCCAGCCGGGGCACGTCGAGCACGGTGCGTTCGCCATGGCGGCGCACCACGCCCTCCAACTGATAAAGCGGCGTGGCGCAGCGGGCGCACGGCGCGCCCGTGCACGGCCCGTCAGCCGCATCCGGCATGGGGGCGCCGGGCATGGAGGTGCCGGAGAGTGTCGGCGGCACACAGTGGTTCTCGTGCCCGTTCATCGTCCCGCCCTCCTGCGCAGCGCCGCCAGCAACAGGTTCAGCAGCAGGGCGATGGCCAGCAGCACCAGCCCCAGGGCGATGCCCAGGGCGTAATCCCCCTTGCCCGTCTCCAGCGCGATGGCCGTGGTGATGGTGCGGGTGTGCCACTTGATGTTGCCCCCCACCATCATGGAGATGCCCACCTCGGACACGATGCGCCCGAAGGCCGCCACCCCCGCCAGCATCAGGTGGTAGCGGGTCTCCCACAGGGTGGCGGTGAGCAGTTGGCGGCCGTCGGCCCCCAGGGTGAGCAGGGTCAGGCGCAGGCGCGCGTCGGCCTGCTCCACGGCCAGGGCGGTCATGGCCATGACGATGGGCACCCCCAGCATGGTCAGGCCGATGGACATGCCGGGAATGGTGAACAGCAGCCCCAGGTCGCCCAGCGGCCCCTGCCGCGACAGCAGCAGGTACACCAGCAGGCCGATGACCACGGTGGGGAAGCACAGCGCCGTGTCCACGGCGATGCGCACGGCCCGGCGGCCGGGAAAGTCGTGGTAGCCGATCAGAAACCCCAACGGCGCACCGATGAGCAGACACGCGGCGATGGACATTCCCGACGCCGCAAGGGTGATCCACACGGCGGAGAAGGTTTCCGCGTCGCCCGCGGCCAGCAGGCGCAGGGCGGTGGCAAAGCCGTCGAGCAGGTAGTCCATGGGGCGGTGGTCTCCTTGCAGGGACACTAAACGCAGTCCCGCCGCGCGAGCAAACGCCGCACGGGCGTCCGGCCGCCATGCAAAGGCGGCGGAACGGCACCGCCGTCCCGCCGCCGGGCATGCGTCAGCAGCGCGCGGCTACTTGCCCGCGTTGGGCGTGAACAGCGACTTGTCCATCAGCTTGAAGTCGGCGATGCGCTTCTGGGTGGAAGGGCTGGCCATCCACTTGGTGAAGGCGTCGGCCAGGTCGGCCTTGGCCGAGGAGCACTTGGCCGGATTCACGGTGATGGAGCTGTACTGGTTGAACAGCTTCTGGTCCTTTTCCACCACGATGGCCAGCGGGCCGGGTTCCTTCAGGCCCGCCTCGTACTTGATCCAGGTGCCGCGGTCGGTGAGGGTGTAGCCGCCCTTTTCCGCGCACATGGCGATGGTGCGCATCATGCCCTGCCCGGCTTCCACGTACCATTCCTTGCCTTCGGGCACGCCCGCGCCGGTGTCCTTCCACAGGCGCAGTTCCAGGGCATGGGTGCCGGACTTGTCGCCACGGCTAATGAACGGGGCCTTGCCGCCGGACAGGGCCTTCATGGCCTCGGCCACGGACTTGCCCTTCACGCCCGCCGGGTCGGCCTTGGGGCCCACCATGACGAAATCGTTGTACATCAGTTGGGTGCGGTTGATGCCGAAGCCTTCGCCCACGAACTTGGCCTCGGCCTCGGGATCGTGCACCAGCAGCACGTCCACGTTGCAGCTGCGGCCCATTTCCAGCGCCTTGCCGGTGCCGGTGGCCGTGAACTTGAGTTCGATGCCCGTCTCCTTCTGGAAGGCGGGGGCGAGGTCGTCGAGCAGGCCGGTATCGGCGGTGCTGGTGGTGGTGGCCATCATCAGCACCTTGTCCGCCGCCATGGACTGCGCGGGCAGCAACACGGTGAACAGGCAAAGAACGAGAAGCAGACGACGCATGGGCATCCTCCGGGTTTGTCGGTTGGCGATGGGTGTCCGGTCTTTCACCAATGGATGGTATTGTTAGCAGCCCAAACAGTCACGAAACAAGTAGAAAACGTGCACAAGGATTGGCACCGTTCATCCGAAACAACGACCTTTACGCACCCATAAAAACCATAAATGCCTTTTAATAACCAAAATGTACCAAAAATAAACATGCTGAAAAAAACAGAACTGAATGACCACGGGCCGCTCCGCGCCCGTCACCGGGCGCACGGGGGCCGTGGCAGGACAAGAAAAACGCCCCGGCCGGGATTCCGGGCGGGGCGCGAGGGCCATCATGCCGTGCTGGCAGCCGCAATGCACGGAGGGCGATGACCGCCCGAGGCCGCGCAGCGGGAAAACACCCGGCTAGGAACCGGGCCTCGCGGGGCCGCCCTCTTCCCCGTCACCCGTTCCGTCGGCCATGCCGAACTCCACGAGCTTGCGGTACACCGTCTGGCGCGAAACGCCCAGCAGCCGGGCCGCGCGGGCCTTGTTGCCCCCGGCCCTGCGCAGCGCGTCGGCCAGCAGTTCCGGGGTCAAGCGCAGGCGGCGGCCCGCGTCGGGACCGTAGGGGGCGGCATCCTCGCCCACGTGCCCGCCAGACGTGCCGTCCGATTCGGCCGGTGTGGCGGACGCCGGGGCCGCTCTCCGCCCGGCAACGGGCAAGTCCACGGGCGTGCCGTCGGGGTAGAACCCGGAATGGGCCGCTCCTTCAGGGCCCACGGCCGGGCTGACTGGACCGACCGGACCGACCGGACCGACTGGGGGCACGCCGCCCATGTGGCCCGCCCCGGAGCGTCCCCACTCCACCCGGTCGGCCCGGCCGCCGGTCCATCCTCCACCCGCATTTCCGGGCAGGTCCGTATCGCAGGGGATGGAGCGCGGCACGGCGGCGGCCGGTGACCCCACCCCGGCGGCGGCGCGCACTTCGGGCGGCAGGGCGTCCACGTCGATAACGTCGCCGCGCGAAAGGATGAAGCCGTGCTCCAGCGCGTGGCGCAACTCACGCACGTTGCCCGGCCAGGAATGCGCCGTCAGCGCCTTCAGCGCCGCCGGGGTCACCCCGGCCACGCGGCGGTGGAAGTGGATGTTGAACTGTTCCACGAAGTGGTCCACCAGCAGCGGAATGTCCGGACGCCTGTCGCGCAGGGCGGGCAGGTGCAGTTCCACCACCCGCAGCCGGTAGTACAGGTCCTCGCGCAACCGGCCGGAACGCACCAGTTCGGGCAGGGGACGGTTGGTGGCGGCGATGACCCGCACGTCCACCTTCACGGTGCGCGTGTCGCCCACCCGCTCGAACTCGCGTTCCTGCAACACCCGCAGCAGCTTCAGCTGCACGGCGGACGAGACGTCGCCGATCTCGTCCAGAAAGATGGTGCCCCCGTGCGCCAACTGGAACCGCCCCACCCTGTCGCGCACGGCCCCGGTGAAGGCCCCGCGCACGTGGCCGAACAACTCGCTTTCCAGCAGGTGTTCGGACAGCGCCGAGCAGTTCACCTTGACCAGCGGCCCCAGCGCGCGCGGCCCGCCCCGGTGCAGCGCCTCGGCCACCAGTTCCTTGCCGGTGCCCGATTCGCCGGTGATGAGCACGGTGGTGTCGGTCTGGGCCAGTTCGTCCAGCAGGTGGAACAGCTCGGACATGGGCGCGCTGCGCCCGATGATCTGGTTCATGCCCGCCCGGTGGCCCAGGGCCTCTTCCAGCCCCGCCAGGCGGGTGACGTCGCGCGCCACCAGCAGCGCCCCCAGGAATTCGCCCCCGCCGCCCGCCAGCGGCGCGGCCTCTATCTCGAACACCTGCTCCCGGCCGTCGGCCAGTTGCGCGGAAACCCGGCGTCGGCGCGAGGCCCGGCGCGCGCCCAGGGTTTCGTCCAGCACCGGCCGGAACAGCGGGGCGAACAGACCCAACGCCTCGTCAAAGCGCCGCCCCGCCGCCTGGCGGGCATCGCGCGCGCCGCCGGGCAATTCGCGCGCGGCAAGGTTCATGCGCTGCACCCGCAGGTCCGGCGTCACGGTCACCAGCACGTCGGGCACGGCCTGGAACACCGCCTCCAGGTGCACCCGCAGGTTTTCGCGCTCGGCCACCAGGGCGCGGCGTTCGTCCTCCAGGGCCTTGTGGCGCAGGGCCGTCCGGGCCGCCTGAAGCATCTGCTCCTTGTCCACGGGCTTGATCAGGTACTGCTCCGCCCCTTCCGACACCGCCCGCACGGCCGATTCCACGCTGGGCCGCCCGGTCAGCAGGATGACCGGCACGAAGGGGCAGCGCTCGCGCACGACGCGGGCGAAATCCAGTCCGTTCTCGCCGCGCAGCACGATGTCGGTGACGACCAGGTCCGGCGGGCCGCCGTTGGCCGGTTCCAGCGCGCGCAACGCCTCGTCCAGGCTGGCCGCCGTGACCACCACGTGCCCGTCGCGGCGCAGGAAGGCCGACAGGGTGAAGCGGATGCTCTCCTCGTCGTCAACGAGCAGTATCTTCGCCATGGGCGACCTCCCCACGGGGGCTGGCGTTGCGGGGTTCCGCTTCCGGGGCTTCGGACGGGACCTCGGAAGGCGCCTCCGGCAGGACCACCACGGCGCGGGTGCCCGAGGCCCCGTCGCTGTCCAGCATCAGCGTGCCGCCGTGGCTCTTGATGATGCCGTAGCTGATGGACAGGCCGAGCCCGGTGCCCTTGCCCTCCGGCTTGGTGGTGAAGAACGGCTCGAACACCCGGTCCAGCACCGCCGGGTCGATGCCCGTGCCGGTATCCGCCACGGTGACGCACACGCACGGGCCGCTCACCGTCAGGCGGCCGCCCGAGCGCCGGGCGGAGCGGCGCTCGGGGATGCATGCCCCCTTGCAGCGGTCGTCCCCGGCTTCGGACGGCGCGCCCTTGCGCCCCCCTCCCCCCGTGCGGCCCCCCCGGTGCGGCCCCAGCGAAGACCGCGCGGCCGTCAGGGTCAGGTGCTTGGGCCGCCGCGCCCCGCCAGACAGAGCGGCATCCGGCGGGACGGCATCCGGCGGGGCGGCATCCGCGAATCCCGTGGAGAACGCCGCGTTCAGGGCGTGGTGGGCGTTGGCCAGCAGGTTCATGAACACCTGCTGGAGTTCGCCGGGGCGGCCCACCACCATCAGCGGCGCTTCCGGCAGGTCGAGTTCGATGACCACCCCGTCGCCCTCCATGTGGGTGCGGGTAAGGGCCAGGGCGTCGTGCAACACCTCGCGCAGGTCCACCCGCGCGTCGGAGTCCCGCCGGTCGCGCCCGAAGAACAGCAGGTTGCGCACGATGCCCGCGATGCGCTGGCCCTCGCGCAGGATGCGCCCGGCCAGTTCGGGCTGCGGCTCGTGGCGCATGCCCCCCTGCGCCGCCGAATCCGCGTCGTCCAGCATCAGCTGGGCGCAGTTGATGATGCCGTTGATGGGGTTGTTGATCTCGTGCGCCACCCCGGCGGCCAGTTCGCCCAGGGCGGCCAGTTGCCCGGCCCGCACGGCCTCGGCCCGCAGGCGGTGCAGTTCGGTCTGGTCCTCCACCACGCCCAGCCCGAACAGGGGCAGCTCGTCGGTGCCCCAGACCACCGTGGAGGTCACGCGGCACAGCCTGATCTGGCCGTCTGGCCTGCGCACCCGCACCTCGAACCGGGCCACCCGGTCGCGTTCGGCCCGGTTGCGCTGCATCTCATAGGCCAGAGATTCGCGGTATTCGGGCAACACCAGGTCGAGCACGTGGGTGCCGCGCATCTCGCCCAGGGTCAGCCCGGTGATGGCGCACAGCGCCCGGTTGGCCTCGATGACGTTGCCCGCCGCGCTGGTGTGCAAGAGGCCCACGGGCACGTCGTCGTAGATGCGGCGCAGCAGACGTTCGTGCCTGCCCAGGGCCGCCTCGTGGGCATGGACCATGCGGTCCTTGTGTTCCAGGGTGGCCTGCAATTCCTCTTCGGCCCGGCGCTGGGTGGTCACGTCGTGCACGTACACGGCGATCTGGGCCACGCGGCCCTGGGCGTCGTGCACGGGCGCCAAGTTGTGGCGCAGCACACGGCCGCCGTCGCGGTCCTCGAAAGAGCCGCCGCGCCCGGTGGCCACGCAGCGGGCCAGTTCCGCCCGGCGCTTGCCGGCCATCTCCGGCGGCATGTGGGTGAACATGCTCTCGCCGGTCATGTCCTGCCCGTCGCGCCAGGCATGGCGCGAGGCGGCGCTGTTGTGCGCCACGATGGTGCCGTCCGGCTCCATCAGGAAGGCGGCCCCCGGCGCCGCATCCAGCAAAGCGCGGCGGGTTTCGCCTATCTCGCGCAGGGCGCGGCGGGCGTTGACCGCCTCGGTGATCTCCACCCCCACCAGCAGCGCCCGGCACACGATGCCGCTGCCCGGCAGGCCGCGGCCCGCCAGGGTGATGTTGAAATGCCGCTCGCCCGCGCCGCCGGTGACGGCCAGTTCGCCGGTCACGCGCTGCTCGCCCGCGAAGGTGCGCGCCAGCAGGGGCGCCAGTTGCGCGGCCACCCCGGCGGGCACCAGTTCTTCCAGCCTGCGGCCGCGCGCCTCCATGCGCCAGACCCCGAACAACGCCTCGAAGCCCCGGTTGACCATGCGCACCCGCCCGTCGGCATCCGCGCACAGCGCCAGCAGGGGCACCGAATCCAGCAGCATGTCGGGGGTTTCGGGGTCGGCATCCAGGGGCAGCAGGCGCGCCTCGGCCTTGCGCAGCCGGTGGCGCAGCACGGCCACCTCGGCGCGCAGGCGTTGCAGTTCCTGGTCCGGCGTCAACGCGAGGGGGGCAAGGGGGGCGAGGGGGGCGAGGGGCTCGGGGGTCTGGGCGGCGGACTGGGGGAACAGGACCTGCCGGGGTACTGCCGCCCCGGCGGGCGTGCCGCCGCCCGCCGACTGTTCAGCACGGGCGGCACGGGCGGGACAAACGGAATTGGCAGAACTGGCAGAACCGGCAGAACTGGCCGGATTAGCCGGACTGGCCGGGCTGCCCGAGCTGCCCAGACTGGAGGACACGGGCGGTTCCGCCGTGCCGGGGGATGCCTGCGGCGCGCCCCCGGAGCCGGGCGGCGTGCCGGTACGGGAAGCGGCGCGCTTGGGCATGGTCTACTTGCTCACCCACAGGGAAAAACGGTTCACCCGGTCGTGCAGCCGTTCGCTGACGCTACGTCCGAACATGCGGCGCATCAGGGTATCGGGCAGCGCCGTGCGGCGGCCCACCGCCACCACGGCAAACCTGTCCCGCTCGGCCACACGCAGGATGGTCTCGGCCTTGTCGGCCCTGTCGGTGCAGTCGCGGCCGCCCACCATCAGCACCCGGATCCGGGCCTCGTCCACGCCGTTGGCCAGCACGGCCTCGCGCGCGGCGGCGATGGCCTCTTCGCCCGACATGCACGAGCCAAGGCCGGACGCATGGCCGGACGTATCGCCGCACGCGCCGTCCGGGCCGTGACCGGCCCCGTTGCCCGGCTCGCGCCCCAATTCCCGCCCCGGTTCCCGCCCCGGCTCCCGGCAATGCAGCAGGGTCACGGTGTGGTCCTCCGCGCCGGGGGTGTTCAGCATGAACCCCACATGATCGGCCATGCGCAGGTTTTCGCCGGAACCGTCCACGCACAGCAGCACGCCGGACAGGCCCGGCTCCGGCTGGTGGCACACCCACAGGGGGAAGGCTATCTCCTCGCCCAGCAGCCCGCGCGAAACGCTGGTGGTGTAGGTCTGCTCCAGCCAGCCCAGGTAGCGGCGGCCGGAGACCACGGCATCGTACAGGCCCCGGTGGGCTTCCTCGACGATGTCGCGCACCACGCCGAACTGGCGGGGCACGGCGCGCGTCTCCACGTTCTCGGCCGCAAAGCCGTGCTCCACGGCCCACCGGCGGGCCCGGGCCAGCTGTTCCATGCCCTGGCGCATCTGCGCGTCGGACAGGATCACCTCGCCAAGGCCGGCGGTGTAGGCGTCGGGCACCACGTAGAACAGCGTCAGCCGCAGGGCAGTTTTGCAGCGGAAGAATCCGGCCACGAAACGCAGGTTCCACGATTCGCCGCCGTCTCCCCCCATGGTCAGCAGCAGGTGGCGCTCCATGGCGGACCTACTGGAACAGGTAGCCGTAGCGGACCGAAATGCCGTCGGTGCGCTCCGCGATGTGGGCCACCAGGTCTTCCACGGTTTCCGCGGTCACCACGCCCACCTCCCGGGCAAGGTAGTGGCGCAGCGTGCCCTCGCTCTGCGAGAACACCCAGACCACGGAATAGGCCGAGCCCACGGCGGGCCGGGACGGGAATTCCGGCGTGGTGGAAAGCAGCACCCGGATCTTGGGCGCGTCCTTTTCGGACAGCACGAACAGCGAACTGGCGTTGAAGACATCCTTCAGGCGGAAGGCCAGGCGCGCCCCCAGGCTGTCGGTGCCCTCCAGCTCCACGGCCACCTGCACGGCCCGGTCCACGTTGGGGGCGGGCTTGTCGGCCACGGCCTTGGGCGCGGCCTCGGCGGCCAGCGCGGAAGAGACGCCGACGATTCCGGGGAACAGGGAGGACTGGGGAAACAGGGGGAACAGTGCGGCGGCGATCAGGAACAGCGAAACGGACAGCAGCAGGAGCGCCCATGGGCGCGGCTTGGATGCGGACGTGCGGAGCGGGAACGGGCGCGGCATGACACAACCTCCTTGCGGTTCACGGATCGTCCCACAAGGGTAGTCGCTGCCGAAGCATTTAGCAAGACGCGCCCCTTGCGGGCACCCGCATGAACAGTGTGGCCACCAGCGAACACGCCGCCAGCGCGGCCCCCAGATAAAACGGAATGCGAAAGTCCATCATCCACAACATGCCGCCCACGGCGGGCACCACCACCGCCGCCACGTGGTTCACCGCAACGCCCACGGCCATGCTGGGGGCGATGTCGGCAGGGTCGGCGATCTTCTGGAAGTAGGTGCGCACGGCCACGATGAAGTTGAAGAATATCTGGTCCAGCACGTACAGCAGGCCCACCAGCCAGCGGTCCTCGACCACGGTGTAGGCCAGGCAAATGCCCCCCAGCGACAGGCATTCCAGCACCAGCAGCCTGCGTTCGCCCACGGCGTTGATGGCCTTGCCGATGAGCGGGTTCAGGAACCAGTTCACCGCGTTGTTGAGCATGAAGAACAGCGTCATCTCGCGCACGCCGAACTCGAAGCGCTCCACCAGCAGGAAAGCCGAGAACACGATGAATATCTGCCGCCGCGCCCCGCCCAGCAGGGTGAGCAGGTAGAACAGCCAGTAGCGTTTGCGCATGACCATGCCCCGGCGCTGCACCGGCAGCCCCTGGGCGCGCGGGTCGCGCGTCAGCGCCCACAGCCCGGCGATGACGGCCAGCCCGCCCGAGATGGCGAACAGGCCGGAAAAGGGCAGCACCCCGGCGGCAAGGAAGATCACCGCGCCGATGGCCAGGTTGCCCCCGGCGTTGAGCCCGCGCAGCCGCCCGATGACCAGCGGGGCCGTGCGCACGTCGAAGTACTGGAGGATCAGCGACTGGTTGGTGGTCTCGAAGTAGTGGAAGCCGAAGGACATCAGCATGGTGGTGAACACGATGCCCCCGAACGACGGAAAGAACCCGGCGGCCAGCACTCCCACGCCCAGCATGACCACCGAAAGCGCGGCCAGGCGGTGCTCGCGCAGCACCAGCAGCAACAGGATGACCCCGATGGACAACAGGCCCGGCACCTCGCGCAGGGACTGCACCAGGCCGTTCTGCGCGCCGGTAAGCCCCGCCTCGTGCACGGCGAAGTTGGTGTAGAGCGTGCTCCAGCCCTGATACCCGATGGCGTTGGCCAGGGTGAGCACCAGCAGGAAGACGTACATGGGCCGGTTGGGAATGGTGGGCAGGTCGGGGACGCGCTGCACGCAAGGCTCCTGCGGGCGGAACGGAAGATGTCGCGCCGGATGGGGGACGGAAAGGATGCCGGTGCGGGACGGGCGCCCGCGCACGGGGTTGGGCCGGAAGGTGTGCCCTACGCCCGCGCGTGGGCACTGTCAACGAGGCGAGCGCGCGCCAGTCCGCGCGGGCCGGGGCCGGAGAGGCCCAGCCCGCCGGGGAGGAAGGAAGGGGGGAGAGGGGGGAGAAGGCGAGCGAAAGGGCACCGCAGGAATTACCGGTCGCCGAACACCTCGGCCTCGAACCAGTACAGTTCGGTGCGCCCGTCCTTCCAGGCGTCCTGCCAGACGCCGGGGGGCAGGCCCGCCTTGCGGCAGGTCTGGGCCAGGAAGGTTTCGCGGTCCCAGCCCCATTCCACGGGCACCTGCGGCAGCAACACCCCGGAGCGGAAGCCCTGGCGCACCAGCAGCCCGTGCCGCCCCACCCGCACCAGGGACGGGTCGGGGCAGCGGGTCAGGGGACCCAGCACCGAGATGTCCAGTTCCAGCCCGGACGCCTCGGCGGCGGTCACCGGCGGAAAGCGCGGGTCCTCGAAGGCCGCCGCGCGGGCCATGCGGGCCACGGTGAGGTACAACGGCCCATCGCCCACCATGGAGCCGATGCAGCCGCGCAGGTGGCCGCCCTGCTTGAAGGTGACGAACGCCCCCAGGGAACGGTGCAGCACGCCGGGGGGCGGCGCGGGCACCCCGGCGTCATCGGGGCCGCCGGACCCTTCCGGTTCGTCGTCACCCCCGGACAGGTGGCGCAGCACGACCCAGCGGGCAAGATCGAGCAGCCATGCCCGCTCGGCGGCGGACAGTTCCAGCCGGAACGCGCCGGAACCGGCGTCAGCGGGATCGGGGGCATCGGAACCATCGGAGGGCGCATGGGGCGCGGGCATGGGGACTCCCTCGCGCGCCACGGGGGCGACACCATGCCGCCCGGCAGTGGCCGCGCGGGCTCATGGTGCCAGAGCCCGTCCGGCCCGTCCACAGGAACGGCGGGACGCGGGCATGGCGGGGCTGGCGGGACTGGCGGGACATGGCGGGACATGGCGGGACATGGCGAACAGGTGGGGCGCGGGGGGGGGGTACCCCACCGGCCACCGATGGACTTTCCCCCATGGCCGCTATAAGCTCCCGGTCATCTTTCCCCGCAAGAGGTCACATGGCGCATCCCTCCCACGGCAATGCACCGGCCCACGGCAACGCACAGCCCCCCGGCGACACGCCGGGACATGGCGGCGTACCGGGCCGCCGCCCGTGGCGCGTCACCACGGCCACGGGTGTGACGGTGGGGGCCGCCCTCGTGGGACTGCTGGTCTTGCTGGGTCTGCTGGTCATGGTGGCCCTGCCGCGCGAGCCGCGCACCGTGCGCATCGGCTTTGCGGGCCAGCTCGAAGGGCTCATGTCCGACCTGGGCGTACAGGGGCGCAACGGCGCGCAACTGGCCGTGGAACACCTGAACGCCTCCGGGGGCGTGGCCGGGCGGCTCCTGGAACTGGTGGCCGAGCACGACGGCACCACCCCCGAGGAAGCCCGCGCCGCCGTCACCCGTCTGCTGGCCCGTGACGTCCGGCTGGCCGTGGGCCACATGACCAGCGGGCAGACCGTGGCCGCCCTGCCCCTGTGGGAAGCCGCCGGGGTGCCCCTGATCTCGCCCACCACCAGCGCCCCCTCGCTGGAGGGCAAGGAGGACGGCTTCTTCCGCGTCATTCCGGTCAACACCACGTGGGCCGTGGCGCTGGCGGCGTACGCCCGCTCCGCCGGGCTGCGCGAGGTGGCCATGGTGCGCGAGACCGCCAACGCCCCCTTCTCCGCGCCGTTTGCGGAAGCCTTCGCGGGCCGGTTCCGGGAACTGGGCGGCACCGTGGCCGCCGACCTGCCCTACGCCACCGCCGACCGGCGGGAATTCTCCGAGGCGCTGCGCCATGCCCGGCAGTCGGCCGCATCGGGCGTGCTGCTGGTCTGCCCGGCGCGCGACGTGGCCATGGCCGCGCAGGCATTCCACCGCGACGGGTTCTTTCCCGCGCTGTACAGTTCCTCGTGGGGCTACACCCGCGAACTGATGCTGGCGGGCGGGCGCGACGTGGAAGGCATCGTCTTCGCCCACGCCTACGCCGCCGACCTCGACGACGAGGCCTTCCGCCATTTCCAGGCCGACTACGCGGCCCGCTTCGGCTGGATGCCCAACTTCGCGGCCGCCTTCGCCTACGAGGCGGTGATGGTGGCGGGCGACGCCCTGGCCCGCGCCGGGGGCGATCCGGCCGGACTGCGCAAGACCCTTCCCGAAGTCGGCAGCCTTGCCGGGGTGCTGGGACCCATCAGCCTCGACCAATACGGCGACGTGCAGCGCCGCTCGTTCATCCTGACCATCCGCGACGGCGAATTCGCGACACTGCAATGAGCACGCCCCCCACAGCCCCCACCGGCCAGGCCCGCGCCACCGACCCCGCCCCCGGCAGCGCGCCCCGCTCGCTGCGCCGCCTGCTGCACACCCGGCTGCTGGTGTGGCTGGTGCTGCTGGGCCTGTGCATCCTGGCCTTCGCGGGCACCTTCACCTACCTTGGCCGCAAGGCCGACTTCGAACGGCAAAGCGCGCTGCTGACGGCCACGCTGGCCCGCTACCTCGAAGAGCACGTGGACAACGCCGCCCTGTCGCTGGCCCGGCTGGCCTCGGCCCTGCCCCCCTCGCCCTCGCCCGCCCGCGTGGCCGAGGAGTTGGGGCGGCGGCGGTCCACGCGCCAGTATTTCGCGCGGATCATGCTGCTGGACCATGCGCAGCGGGTGGTGTTCTCGCTGCCGGACGGCCCCGTGATGGTGGACTTTCCCGTGCTGCGCGGCAGGGACGCGCACCGCCACGACGGGCGCGGCTACCGGCTGGGCAGCCCGGCCCCCCTGCCCGACACCGGCGAGGTGGTGGTGTACATCAGCGAGCGCCTCGAAGGCGGCGGGCAACTGGTGGGCGCGCTGCGCCTGAACGTATTGCAGGAACACGTGCTGCACCTGCTGCCGGGAAGCGACAGCGCGGTGTTGCTGGCCGACGCCTACGGCAACCTCATCGCCCACCCCGACCTGACCCGCGTGCAGCGCCAGGAGAACATCGGCCACCTGCCCTTCTTCAGGACCGCCGCCCGGCCCGATGCCGACCAGACCGTGCAGCGGGTGCGGTTCGAGGACGAGACGTGGTTCGCCTGCACCGCCGCGGTGGCCGGGCCGGACTGGACCATCGTCACCCTGAAGCGGCAGGGAGCCGTGCTGTCCGAGGTGGCCAGCGAGATGGCCGTCTTCCTGCTGCTGCTCACGGTGCTGCTGACCGTGTTCGCCGTGTCGCTGCTGGCCGAACTGGAATGGGCCATCGCCCGCCCGCTGTCCGAGTTCTGCCAGTCCATCCGGCGGGTCTCGGGCGGCAGCTACGACCTGCCGCCCCCGGACGGCGGGCGGCTGGCGGAACTGAACGAGGTGGACCGGGAATTCCGCGACATGGCTGCCACGGTGCGCCAGCGCGAGGGGGCGCTGCGCCGCACCCGGGCCTACGTGCAGCAGATGATGGACGCCATGCCCTCGGCCATCATCGCCCTGGACGGGCATTGCCGGGTGGTGCGCATGAACCCCGCCGCGCTGCGCCGCACCGGCCACGCCGTGACCCCGGCGGGCATGCCCCTGGCCGAACTGCTGCCCGGCCACGAGGAGACCGCCGTACGGCTGGCGGCCGCCATGGCGCGCCGCATCCCCGTGGACCGCGAACGCGTGGTCACCCTGCACGGGGGGCAGTACCGCTACGAGGACGTATCGCTGTACCCCATGGGCGGCGCCGGCGAGGGCGACGGGGGCGTGCTGCGCATCGACGACGTGACCGACCGGGTGCGCATGGAAGAGGTGCTGGTGCAGTCGGAGAAGATGCTGTCCGTGGGCGGGCTGGCGGCGGGCATGGCCCACGAGATCAACAACCCCCTGGGGGCCATCCTGCAGGGGGCGCAGAACATCCAGCGGCGGCTGGCCGACGGTCTGCCCGCCAACGAACAGGCCGCCGAACGCCTGGGCTGTTCGCTGCCGGTCATCCGCGCCTACCTGGAGGAACGGCGGGTGCTGGAATTCCTGGACAGCATCCGCGAGGCGGGCTGCCGCGCCGCCAACATCATCACCAACATGCTGGAATTCAGCCGCAGCAGCGGGGCGCGCCGCACCACGGTGAACCTGCACGCCCTGCTGGACCGCACGGTGGACATCGCCGCCAGCGACTACGACCTGAAGAAGCGCTACGACTTCCGGAACATCACCATCGTGCGCGACTACGCGCCCGACCTGCCGCCGGTGGTCTGCTCCGAACAGGAAATCGCCCAGGTGCTGCTGAACCTGTTGCGCAACGCGGCCCAGGCCATCGCGGCGCGTCCGGATGCCTCGCGGGCCGACATGCCCGCGAGAGCGCCGCAGGACGAGCCGTGCATCGTGCTGCGCACGCGAAACGAAGAGAAATGGGTGTACATCGAGGTGCGGGACAACGGCACCGGCATGCCGGAAGAGGTGCGGCGGCGGGTGTTCGAGCCGTTCTTCACCACCAAGGAAGTGGGCGTGGGCACGGGGCTCGGCCTGTCGGTGTCCTACTTCATCGTCACCCGCAACCACGCGGGCGCCTTCGGCGTGGCCTCCGAGCCGGGCCGGGGCTCCACCTTCACCCTGCGTCTGCCGCTGCCCGGCAGCGACCGCGCGCCCGAAGCGCCGCGCGAGTATCCCGGCTGCCCGGTGTAACGGCCCGCGTCAGGGGCGTTTCCGGGGAGGGGCTGACGACGGGCCGGGGCTCATCCGCCTCCTGCCGCTACCCGCGCAGGAAGGACACCACGCTCCACCCCGCCAGGAGCAGCAGCAGCGCGCCGGTCAGCCGCACCAGATGCAGGCCGTGGCGCTCGTAGAAGCGGCGCATGGGCGCGGTGTCCAGAAAGCGCACGAAGATGGTCCAGCCCACCAGCGCTTCCAGCACGATGACCGCGCCGTAGGCCACCCGCTCGCCCGTGGGCGTGCCGGGGGCCACGAACTGCGTGAACACCGAGAGGATGAACAGCGTCACCTTGGGGTTCAGCAGGTTGCAGAACAGCCCGTCGCGAAAGCCCTCGCGCAGGGTGGGCGGCGCGGCCCCCCCGCCGCCTTCGTCGGCCCGCGCGCGCAGGGCCTTCCACCCCACCCACGCCAGATACCCGGCCCCGGCCAACTGCACCGCCTGGAACGCGCGGGGGCTGCCCTGCAACAGGCCGGTGCCCAGCACCGCCCAGGTCACGTGAAAGGTGAGCCCCAGACAGATACCCAGCACGCAGGCATAGGCCGCGCGCGTGGGACCGCCCGCGCCGTGGCGCACCAGCAGCATCATGTCCGGGCCGGGACTCATGCGGCCCACCATGCACAGGCCGAACAGGGCGAAAAGATTGTAGAGCATGACGGCAAGAAGGGAGGGGGTTAGGAAAGAAGACGCGGGCCGGGAGAGACACGAAACCGTTCTGAACCAAAAGACATGCGTCTATCCGATGCACCGCTCCAGCATTGAAGGAGCCTTTATTCCTTATACTCCGCGCCGGTCTTTCCGGCGCGGATGGCTGGTGCGGACACGATGCAAGGAATTACGAGTTTTTGTGGCCGGGCAAGGCGGCGCGTGATTTTCACGCGGAGCGTACTGGCGTACGTGAGCAGGGAAAATCGCGCGCCAACGCCGCCCGGCCCAAAAAGACGGATTCCGCTGGCAGCGTGTGCGCGCTACCAAAAACAGCACTGTCCCTAGCCAGCCTAAAACCCCGGCTCCAGCGGCGGCCAAACCAGCCACGGCCCGTCGGGCACGCCCGGCACGGTCGTGCCGTCCCCGCGCGGCAGCACCCGCACGGCCCGGCCCTCCACGCGCAAGCGCCCCGCGGCCAGCCACTGCAACGCCTGCGGATAGATGCGATGCTCCATGGCGTGAATCCGCGCCTTGAGATCATCCAGCGGTTCGCCGGGGTTCACCGGCACGGCCGCCTGCACGATGACCGCGCCATGGTCCATCTGCTCGTCCACGAAATGCACGGTGCACCCGGCCAGGGTCACGCCGTAGTCCTGGGCGTCGGCCGCGCCGCGCAACCCCGGAAAGCTGGGCAGCAGCGCGGGGTGGATGTTCACCACCCGGCCCGGAAACGCCGCCAGAAACCCCGGCGTGAGCAGCCGCATGTACCCGGCCAGGGCCACGGTGTCCGCCCCATGGGCGCGGATGGCCGCCACCATGGCCGCGTCGAAGGATTCCCGGTCCGGATGGTCCGCCGGAGAAAGGGCCAGATGCGCCACGCCCGCCGCGCGGGCGCGCGTGAGGGCGCGGGCCTCGGGCTTGTTGCACAGCACAAGGCACACCCTGGCATCCAGCGCGCCGCTGGCGATGCGGTCGAGAATGGCCTGAAGGTTCGACCCGTTGCCGGAGGCAAGCACGGCCAGTTGCAGCGTCATGTGGCTCCCTGAAAAACGGGTTCGGTGTCAGACGGCCGGGGCCAGGCCCCGCGCGGGGCTACCCCGCCGTCACGTCGATGGCATCCCCGGCCCGCAGCACGCCGCCGCGCAGCACCCTGGCGAACACCCCTTCGGTGGGCATGATGCAGAAGCCCACGGTCTTGTGAATGTTGCACTTGGAATGACAGGTCTTGCCGATCTGGGTGATCTCCAGAAGGATGTCCGGCCCGGCGGTGAGCCGGTCGCCCACCGCGCAGCGGGTCAGGGGCAGCCCTTCCACCAGGATGTTTTCCGCAAAGTCGCCCGCCGCCAATTCCGGCATGCGCGGGCGCATCACGTCCACGCTCTCCACGGCCAACAGGCTGACCTGCCTGCCGCTGCCGCCATGGGCGTCCTCTTCCACGCCGTAGTCCTCGCGCAGGGTGATGGAATCCACCACCCGCTTGCGTTCGCCTTTCCGCTCGCTGATACAGACGGCTCGTACGATGCCCATGCGGTGCCTCTCCCTTGGATGTCCGTAAGGATGCCGCGCCCGGCGCGGGGCCGGGCGGGATTGCGGACCGGAACGGTCCGGTCACGCATTCCTCACAACACGGGACGTTTCACCTGTCAAATGGAGTCGCACTGGCGCACGGTCCGGCACCGGACCAGCATTCGATAAAACCCGGCACCCGACGACATCCGGGAAGCCCCGGCTACATCTCGGGCAAACGCCTGACCAACTCGTCCACCAGCGCGGGGATGGTGAAGTCCTCCGGCTGGATATGGCAGGTCAGGCCATGGCCTTCCAGCGTCTTGCGGGTGACGGGGCCGATGCAGGCCAGCTTCACCTCGGGGTGGGCCTTTACCGTGTCCACGGGCACCAGCGAGAAGAAGTTGTCCACGGTGGACGAAGAGCCGAAGGTGACGCAGTGGATGCGCCCTTCCTGCATGCGGGCCAGCACGTCGTCCTTGCGGGCGGTGCTGGGCACGGTTTCATACACCGGCAGCACGTCCACCACGGCCCCGGCCTTGCGCAGTTCGTCGGGCAGCACCTCGCGCGCCTCGCGGGCGCGGGGCAGCAGCACGCGCTTGCCGCCCATGCCGCGCGCCAGCATGCCTTCCACCACGCCTTCGGCCACGTACTTTTCGGGGATGAAGTCCGGCTCGATGCCCTTGGCGCGCAGCACGTCGGCCGTGGCGGGGCCGATGGCGGCCACCTTGCGCCCGGCCAGCGCGCGCGAATCCTGCCCGCACGCGGCAAGGCGGGTCCAGAAGTGCTTCACGCCGTTGACCGAGGTGAACACCACCCAGTCATAGTCGGAAAGCTCGCGGATGGCCGCGTCCACCGGGGCGTAGTCGGCCAGGGGGATGATCTCGATGGTGGGGAACTGCACCACGTCCGCGCCCAGTTCGCGCAGGGCTTCGGCCAGGCCGCTGGCCTGCTCGCGGGCGCGGGTGACCACCACGCCCTTGCCCAGCAGGGGCTTCTGCTCGAACCAGTTCAGGCGGTCGTGCAGGTTGACCACGCCGCCCACCACGATGAGCGAGGGGTTGGTGAAACCGTGCTTCGGGCCTTCTTCCGGCAGGGTGGCGATGGTGGCCACCAGACTGCGGTGACGGGCGGTGGTGCCCCAGTGCACCAGGGCGGCCGGGGTGTCCGGGGGCATGCCCGCCTCGATGAGCTTGCGCGAGATTTCGGGCAGGTTCTTCATGCCCATGAAGAAAACCAAGGTGCTGGCGCTTTCGGCCAGGGCCTTCCAGTTGTGCACCGAGCCGGGCTTGGTGGGGTCTTCGTGCCCGGTGATGAACGACACGGACGAGGAGTAGGAGCGGTGCGTCAGCGGAATGCCCGCGTAGGCGGGACCGGCCACGGCGCTGGTGACGCCGGGCACTTCCTCGAAGGGGACCCCGGCGTCCAGAAGTTCCTCGGCCTCTTCGCCGCCGCGCCCGAACATGTAGGGGTCGCCGCCCTTCAGGCGGGCCACGGTCTTGCCTTCCCTGGCCTTGTCCACGATCAGGCGGTTGATGCTGTCCTGCGACAGGGTGTGGTCGCCGCCCTTCTTGCCCACGTAGATGATTTCCGCGCCGGGCTTGGCGTAGGAAAGGAACGCGTCGTTGGCGAGGTAGTCGTAGACGATGACGTCCGCCGATTCGAGGATGCGCTTGCCCTTGAGCGTGAGCAGGCCGGGGTCGCCGGGCCCCGCGCCGATGAGATAGACCTTCATCCTTCCTCCGTGGTTCTGCGTGAGCGCACGTCAGCGTCTTTTTATTGATGGGTCGGGTCTGCGGGGCGCGGCGTAACATCCGCGCACGCAGGCGGCAGGAGGATGCCTTTCGCGCACTTGCCGTGTCCAGAAATATTTCCGTCGCAACCGGAACAAGGCGTGCACGCGCGCCGACGGCGGCCTCCACACACGGCCAAAAAGGGTTGCAAGGGGCGCGGCCCCTTGCCGGAGGGGTCCGGGGAGGCAGCGCCTCCCCGGCAATCATCCCACCCGCTAGCCGATGGCCTCGCGGAACCGCTGCTGCAACGCCTCCAGCTTGGCCTTGGCGTCGGCCAGTTCACCGGCGCGGGCGCGCTCCTTGGCCACCACCTCGGCGGGGGCCTTGTCCACGAAGCTCTCGTTGGCCAGCTTCTTGTTGACCTGCACCAGGTCCTTTTCGATCTTGCCCAGTTCCTTGTCCAGACGGGCAAGCTCCGCCTCGAAGTCCACCGCGCCGGTCAGCGGCACGATGACCTCGTTGCCGGACACCACATTGCTGGCCGAGGCGCGCGGGGCCTCGATGGCGGGGCCGAACTCCGCCTTTTCCAGCCGGGCCAGCACCAGCAGCATTTCGCGGTTTTCCTCCAGCACCTGGAGGTCGTGCTCGCTGGCCGTGCGCACCAGGGCGGTGAGACGCAGCGAGGGGGCGATGTTCAGTTCTGCCCGGATGGTGCGCACCGCGCCGATGACGCCCTGCACCAGTTCCATGCGCGCGGCATCCTCGGGCTTGACGCAGCCGGGGCGCGCCGCCGGGAAGGGCTGCGCGGCGAGGTCGGTGCCCGCGTTGCCGGGCAGGGCCGCCCATATCTCGGAAGTGACGAAGGGCATGATGGGGTGCAGCAGGGTCAGCGTTTCGCGCAGCACGGTGAGCAGCACGTGCTGCGCCGCCGCCTTGCGTTCGCCCCCGGCCTGCATGTCCGGCTTGATGAGTTCCAGATACCAGTCGCAGAACTCGTTCCAGATGAACCGGTACAGCCCCTGCGCCGCATCGTTGAAACGATAGCCCACGACGGCGGCGTCGGTGGACTCCTTCATCTCTTCCAGCCGGTGCAGAATCCAGCGGTGGTGCAGCCCCTGCACGGTGTCCAGGTCCACCGGCGCGGGCGGTTCGTCGTCGGGCAGGTTCATCAGCGCGAACCGCGCGGCGTTCCACAGCTTGTTGACGAAGTGGCGGTAGCCCTCGATGCGGTCTTCGCTGAGCTTGATGTCGCGCCCCATGGCCGCGAAGGCCGCCAGGGTGAAGCGCAGCGAGTCGGTGCCGTACTTGTCGATCATTTCCAGCGGGTCGATGACGTTGCCCGTGGACTTGGACATCTTGCGGCCTTCGGCGTCGCGCACCAGGGCGTGGATGTACACGTGGCGGAACGGCGCCTCGTCCATGAAGTGCAGCCCCATCATCATCATGCGGGCCACCCAGAAGAACAGGATGTCGAAGCCGGTGACCAGCACCGAGGTGGGGTAGAAGGTCTTCAGTTCGCGGGTCTCGTCGGGCCATCCCATTGTCGAGAACGGCCACAGCGCGGACGAGAACCACGTGTCCAGCACGTCCTCGTCCTGCGTGAGGCGGGTGGAACCGCAGGCGCAGCGTTCCGGCGCGTCCACGGCCACCATGAGCTTGCCGCAGTCGTCGCAGGTCCAGGCGGGAATGCGGTGCCCCCACCATATCTGGCGGCTGATGCACCAGTCGCGGATGTTGTCCAGCCAGTTGTAGTAGGTCTTCTCCCAGTTGTCGGGGAAGATCTGCGTGGCGGCGGGCACGGCGGCGCGGGCGCGCGGGGCCATCTTGCTGGCCGCCACGAACCATTGCGTGGACACGTGCGGCTCGATGACCGACTTGCAACGGTAACAGTGGCCCACGCTGTGGTCCAACTCCTCTTCCTTGACCAGAAGGCCCTGCGCCTGAAGGTCGGCCACCACGCGCTTGCGGCATTCCTCCTTGCTCAGGCCCGCGTAGATGCCGGCGTGCTCGTTCATCACGCCGTCCTCGTCGATGACCTGGAGGAATTCCAGCTTGTGGCGGTGCCCCAGTTCCCAGTCGTTGTGGTCGTGCGAGGGGGTGACCTTCAGCGCGCCGGTGCCGAACTCGCGGTCCACGTAGCTGTCGGCGATGACCGGAATCTCGCGGTCGGTCAGGGGCAGCTTCACCGTCTTGCCGATGAAGGCGGTGTAGCGCTCGTCCTCGGGGTGCACGCACACGGCGGTGTCCCCGAACATGGTCTCCGGCCGGGTGGTGGCGATGACCAGTTCGCCGCTGCCGTCGGCCAGCGGGTAGCGCACCTGCCACAGGTGGTCCTTGCGCGTCAGGTGGTCCACCTCGTCGTCGGCAAGGGCGGTGTGGCAGCGGTTGCACCAGTTGATGATGTAGTCGCCCTTGTAGATCAGGCCGTCGTCGTACAGCTTCACGAACACCTGGCGCACCGCGCGCGAAAGCCCCTCGTCCATGGTGAAGCGCTCGCGCGTCCAGTCCACGGAAGCGCCCATGGCGCGGATCTGGTTCAGGATGCGGGTGCCGTACTCCTCGCGCCATTCCCAGACCCGCTCGATGAACTTCTCGCGGCCCAGGTCGTGGCGGCCCTTGCCCTCCTTGGCCAGCCCGCGCTCCACCACGTTCTGGGTGGCGATACCCGCGTGGTCGGTGCCCGGCACCCACAGCACCTTCTTGCCCTTCTGGCGGGCATGGCGGCACAGGATGTCCTGGATGGTCAGGTTGAGGGCGTGGCCCATGTGCAGGGCCCCGGTGACGTTGGGCGGCGGTATGACGATGGAGAAGGGTTCGCCGGGGGCGTCCAGGTCGGGGGTGAAGGTCTTGTTCCCCTCCCAGTGGGCACGCCAGCGGGATTCGACGTCCCGAGGCTCGTAGCCCTTGGGCAGCGCGTTGTCCGACATGTTGTAATCTCCGGAAAAGATGATGTAGTGTGCCGCACCGGCGGGCGATGCGCGCGGCAGTTGTCCGCGACGGCCACCCGCTACGGCCACCCTGACACGGGCGAAACGCCGCGCCGGGCATGCCGTGCGGACGGATCGTCATGACGGCAAAGCCCGGCGGCGCCCCCCGGCAAAACGGATTCCCCACCCTAATGAGCGGCAGAGAGATGTCAACCCTTCACATACTTTGGGACGAATCCCACATCTGGGGGCTGCTGGCCTGGCGCGCGGCCGAGAGCATGGGCCTGCCCTACCGGCTGGTGCGGGCGCAAGAGATAGCCGACGGCCTGCTTTCCCGCAATCCCCCCGCCCTGCTGCTGGTGCCTGGCGGCACCGCCCGCCTCAAGGCCGACGCCCTGGGCGACGCAGGCATGCGGGCCGTGCGCGGCTACGTGGCCGGGGGCGGCCGCTATCTCGGCTTCTGCGGTGGCGCGGGGCTGGGCCTGACCGGCGAACACGGCCTCGGGCTGTGCCCGTGGTCGCGCGCGGCGTTCACCGACCGCATGCAGCACTTCGTGTCCGGCCACGTGCACGCCACGGTCAGCGCCGGGCACCCCCTGACCCCCGCCGGACTTGCGGCGGAACCGGCCCTGCCGGTGTGGTGGCCCGGCCGCTTCGCGCCGGAGGACGGCCACGACGTGGAAATCCTGGCCCGCTACACCGAGCCGGGCGGCGACTTCTGGGTGGCCGACCTGCCGCTGGACACCCTGCCCCCCGGCACCTTCGCCGAGTGGGAAGACCTGTACGGCATCCGCCTGCGGCCCACCTTTCTCGCCGGGCAGCCGTGCATCCTGCACGGAGCCTGCGGCAAGGGCAGCTACACCCTCAGCTACACCCACCTGGAAACGCCGGAATCGCCCCAGGCCAACCTGTGGCTGGCGCACCTGGTGGAACGGCTGACCGACGGCCCGACCGCCTCAGGTGGCCCAAGTGGCCCAAGCGGCCCAGGCGGCCTGCGCGCCGCCACGCCCCTGGTGCCCGCGTGGGAACTGGACGCCCTGCCCGCCCGCTGGCACGACGGCGGCCTGCTGCGCGCCCGCGCGCTGTTCGACGACATCGTGACCATCGGCATCAACCACTGCCTGTTCTTCCGGCGCAATTCGTGGCTCATCGGCTGGCGCGCGGGCATTCCCGGCGCCAACCTGAACAACCTGCACGCGGCGGTGTGCACCGCCGTGTCCACCCCGCCCACTCCCGCCGCCGAGGCGTACTGGAACGAGCGCAAGGAGGATTTCCTCCACCGGCTGACCCTGTTCCACAAGGGCGTCACCGGGTACCTGCTGGCCGAACGGCTGGCCATGACCCTGTCCAAGACCTTTCCGGAAACCGTCTCGCGCCACAGCCTGAAGGAACAGCGCGCCGCCCTGTTCGGCCCGCCCATGGCCAGCGGCGGCCTGTACGCCGAACTGCTGGACGTGCTGGACCAACTGGTGTTCCTGCAACTGCACGGGTAGGGGCTGTTTCCAAATTGTCCCTTCGCCCGTTGGCTGCGTCAAACTTCGCCTGCCATTTCGGTCAAATACGATAAGAGTATGCTCCCTCATAGCAGGCTCGTTTTCCTTGCCAACAAACGAAAATCCTAATTTAGAAACAACCCCTAGCCCGGCGCACGGACGCCGCCGGGGCGACGCCGGGATTGTGCCGGAATGGCGGCTGGACAGCGCACCGGGCAGGGGCGTAGGTTGCATGGGCGGGCATCCCTCCGGCATCGCCAACATTCCGCAATCGCAGCGCATTCCTGCGCCGCCGCAATTCCGTGCCGCAACGCCCGCACCGGAGAGGAGAGCGCACCGCAGGGCCACACTCCATGAACGAATTCGTCACCCAACTCCACGACCTGCTGCCCGACATCGCCCGCCTTGCCGCCTCCGCCGCCTTCGGCGGGCTGGTGGGCTACGAGCGGGAACGCAAGGGACAGGCCGCCGGTTTCCGCACCAACATGCTGGTGGCCGTGGCCGCCTGCCTGCTGGGCCAGCTTTCGCTGTACATCTCCACCATCGCCCATGCCGACGCCGCCCGCGTGGCCTCGTACGCCGTGTCGGGCATCGGGTTCATCGGCGGCGGAGCCATCCTCAAGGGCAAGAGCCGGGTGCGCGGGCTGACCACGGCCACCATGCTGTGGGTGGTGACCGGGGTGGGGCTTTCCGTGGGCATAGGCATGTACGTGCCCGCCCTGTGCACGGCGCTGGTGGTCACGGCCATCGTCTACCTGTCGCCGCAGATGCACCGCGTGGCGGCCCATGCGCAGCGCTACTACATGCTCACGGTGTCCGCGCCCGGCGGGTCCGCGCCCTTCGACGCGGTGGTGGCCGCCCTGCACGACTACGGCTGCGAGGACGTGCAGGTTTCGGTCTACGAATGCGACGCCGCCACCGACCGCTGCCGCCTGGTGGTGCGCATCGCCACCGACGAGGACCTGGACTGGCATGGCCTGGTGCAGATGGTGCGGGCCATTCCCGATGTGGCGTCGGTGCATCTGGGGGAATCCGGCGTTCCCTAAGGGAGCATGGGGGCGGCAAGCGCCCTGCATGGGGGTTTTCCCCCATATCCCTGAATGTTCGTCCAACCCGCCATCATTGCAGGCCATTTCCGCGCACGGCCGGGCCAATCCGGCGTCCGCCATGGCCACTTCCACCCGAAGGGGGACGTATCCGTCCCCACGCGGCCACGCCCGGCGCGTCCCGGCACGGCACGGAACGGCAGGATGGTGGGCATTGCACCACCTTGCCTGCCGCCTGAAATCGCGTATAGCCTATCCCCATGGACCGTCCCATAACCGGCCAACCCATGACGCGCCGCCACGCCGCCTGGCTCTTCCCCGCCCTTGCCGCATACTGCGCCGCCACCTGGCTTGACGCCAACGTCTTCGCCCTGAACACGCACAACCTTACCCCCCTGCGCCTCGGTGCGGGGGTGGCCATGGTGGTGTGCCTGCGCACCGGGTGGCAGGCCATGCCGCTCATCGCGGCCCTTGCGCTGGCCGTGGCCCTGTTTGCCGGACCGGAACGGTCCGCCGCCCTTCCCTTTTCCTGCGCCCTGTCCGCCGCCGTGTCCGACGCCCTTGCCGGCGGCCTGGCCGCCATGCTGCTGCGGCGGGTGTTCTCCGTGCCCCCCGCCAGCGTGCCCGACCTGTTCCGCGCCGTGGGCCGGGTCTGCCTGCCCGCCGCCGTGGCCGGGGCGGGGGTCATCGCGCTGCAGCAGGCCAGCGGGGGGCACGTGCCGTGGAGCCTGGCCGGGCACATGTTCGCCACGCTGGTCATGGCGGTGAGCCTGGGGCTGCTGCTGGTCTACCCGCTGTACCGGGCCTGCGCCGCGCACCGCTGTCTCACCAGCCGGGAATGCCGCTGGGTGGGGGGCGTGCTGGGGAGCAACATGGTGTTCCTCGCCCTGTCGTTCAACGGGTACGGCGGGTGCATCTATTTCATCATGCCCCTGCTGGTGCTGCTGGCCTACCATGCCCGCCTGCACGGGCTGATGCTGGCCCTGGTGCCCTCCGTGATGGCCGTGTCCTACAGCGCCACCATGGGGTTCGGCCCGTTCCAGATGCCGACCGCGGGCGAGGCGGCCTTCCTGCTGGCCGCCTTCCTGTGCAGCACCACCCTGGTGACCCTGGGAGTGGCCCTGCACAACCGCCAGTTGCTGGACGCCGACAGCACCCGCGAAATGTGGGAGCGGAAGGCCATGCACGACCCGCTGACCGGGCTGTTCAACAGAAGCCGGCTGGACTGCGCGCTGGAGGCGGAACTGCGCCGCGCCCAGCGCTCGGAGGACGTGCTGTCGCTGCTGATGGTCGACGTGGACAACTTCAAGGCCTACAACGACATCCACGGGCATCTCGCGGGCGATGCCTGCCTGCGGGCCGTGGCCCACGCCCTGCGCACGGAGGTGCACCGCTCGCCGGACCTGGTGGCCCGCTACGGCGGCGAGGAGTTCGCCTGCGTGCTGCCTGGCACCTCGGAACAGGGGGCGGCCCTGATGGCCGAACGCATCCGCCGGGCCGTGGCCGGACTGTGCATCGCCCATCCCGGCGGCACGCCGGCCGGGCACGTCACCGTCAGCGTCGGCATAGCCACGGTGCGCGGCGGGCGCAACGCCACGCCGGACCTGGTCATCGACATGGCCGACCGGGCCCTGTACCGGGCCAAGGCCGAAGGACGGAACAAGGTGGCCACGGCGCCCGGAGCCCCGTCCCCGCTGGCCTGCCTGCACGGCGGGCTGCGCCTGCCCGGCGAACTGCTGCGCCTTTCGTGGAGCCGGTCGTACGAATGCGGCGACGCGGGCATCGACGCCCAGCACCGCCAGTTGTTCGAGATGGTCAACCGGCTGCTGGCCGCCTTTCTGGACAACGCCCCCCGCGCCGCCTGCCTGGCCATCATCCACGAACTGCTCACCGCGCTCACCCAGCACTTCCGCGACGAGGAGGAGGTGCTGCGCAGCCGGGGCTACCCCGACACGGACCACCACGCGGAACTGCACGCCACCCTGCTGGAGGCCGCCGGCAACCTGGCCGAGCGCTACGAGCGCGCGGACCTGCCCCTTGACGAGGCGCTGGAGGTCATCGCCAACGAGGTGGTGGCGCGCCACATGCTGGACGACGACACCAAGTTCCACCCTTACGTGCGGGCCACATCCACGCCGCGCGCCGCCTGACCCCCGGCGCGGCGGCATGGCGCGTGCCGTATCCTGCCGGACCCTGCCGGCCCCTGCCGGGTCTGCCTGTCCCGCCGGTCCCTCCCCTCTCCCCACGGCCATCCCGCAACGGAAAACGGCGGCCAGGGCCGCCGTTTCATGACACCCCCCTCACCACGGACGGCAGGGGGATTTTCGTCGTGCATCCGGTGTCACGCATAGGGAATCTCGCGTTCTCCGAACGATTCGTAATCGGCCACCGGAGCGAACCGCGGCAGCGGCGGAATGGGGTCGTCCAACTGGCGGAGGCACCTGCGCGCCCGGCCCAACAGCCCGTCGGCGATCATGGAGGGGCCGTTGCACGCGTTGACCACGTAGTCGCGCACATCGGCGATGTTCTGGAACACCACGGCCCCGCGCAGCACACGGTGCCGGGGAAAGTTCAGGTAGAACACGGAGGAAAGCACGAATCCCCCCGCTTCGGAACGGTACAGGGCCAGTTCCCACCAGTTGGGGGCTATGCCCATCCATTCACGGTCGTCCACCGTGGCCAGGTGTTCGCCGGTGAAGACGAGGTCTTCGCGTCCGTTACGGTGCAGTCTGATTTCCTGCATGGCGCCACTCCTGCGGTTTGAGGGTGGAGGGGGTGACCGCAAGCCCGCCGCGCCCCGGCATGATGCGGAACGCAAACGGGAGGAGAGAATCCTGCCGACAGCGTACACCAAAATGGACGCCCGTGTGAAATGATTTTCCGAAAAACCGCCACGGATTATCATCGATATCACGCACCCCCCACCAATGCCTTGGCAATCCACCGGGTTACGGAATATCATGCCATCATCGCCCCGTCGGCGGGCAGCATCCCCAACCCTTGCCAGGAAGCACCATGCCCTTCACGCGCCCTTCGCACCGCCGCCAGCCGTCCGGACCGCCCCGCCACCCAGCGCGCCGCGCGCTGGCGTGGACGGCGCGCGGCCTGGCGCTGCTGGTGCTGGGATACGTGCTGGCCGTGGCCGTGCTGGGCGCGGTGCCCCGGCCCACGGACAGGCTTTCGCTGCCTGCGTGCTGCCTGGCCACCAGCGCCGCCCGCGTGATCGAGGCGGAACGGGACGGCCCGAATGCGCCAGCCGTGCCGGATGCGACTGACGCGACGGACGCGCCGGTTGTGCCGGACGCGGCGGAAGACACCGCGCGGCAAGCGCCCCTCGTGACCATCCATGTGATCAGCAACGGAGTGCATGCGGACATCGTGCTGCCCGCACAGGTGCAAGGGGAACCGGGGCTGGCGGAAGTGCTGGGACTGGACGGCGCGACGGACGGCGCGCCCGCCCTGTCGCCCCATGCCCATCTGGCCGTCGGCTGGGGCGCGCGGGAATTCTACCTGACCACGCCCGCCTGGGACCAGGTGCGTCCCGGCGTGGCCCTGCGGGCGCTGGCCCTGGCCCCCGCCGTCCTGCACGTGGAGGTGATGCCGGGGCCGCCCCTGCCCGACGCGGATACCCGTACCCTGCACCTTACGCGGCAGGGCTACCGGAACCTGGTGGCCTTCGTGGCCGCCAGCCTGTCCCGCGACACGGCGGGGCGGCCCGTGCGCATCGCCGCCACGCAGCAAGGCAACGGCGCGGGCTACGGGCCGGGCTACGGGCCGGGCAGCCTGTTCCTTGAAGCCACCGGCCGCTTCAGCCCCCTGCGCACCTGCAACACCTGGGCAGCCGAGGCGCTGGCCACCACCGGGGCGCGCACCCCGGTGTGGACGCCCCTGCCCCAATTCGTGCTGCACCACCTGCCCCCGGCGCAGTGACGCGCCGATGCGCCTTTCACTCCCCTAAAACGGCGACAGGCCGAAGGGACCGCCCCTTCGGCCTGCGACCACATGACTCGCCCAGGAGACAGGGCGTTGCCAACTTCGCGTTGCGGACGTGCCGCGCGACGGCAGGGCCGCCGCGCGCACGTTCCGCCACGCAGGATTCCGGCACGCATTCGTGACGAACCCATGCGGCGAAGCGAATGCGCGACGTTCCCGACGCGGTGTACGGGCACCAGGGCGTCGGAAAGCATGGCGGATTCGCCTGCCGGGAAAGCCGGTGTGGAAGCGGAGGACGGCAGCCCGCGCGGGGCGGGCGTTGCCTTGGGGGCACGGTGGGTGTCCGGCGGCCCCCCGGCGCGGGGCGCGATCACGAAGGATCGGCCTGGCGGGCCGGGTCGCGGGCGGGAGCCGCCTGCGCGCTGGCGCGGGCGGTCGCATGCCGACCGGAGTCACGCGTGGCACTCTGTCCTTTTACCTGAGAGTTTCGCCACCCCGGTTCCCTGCGAGGACATGGGCGGTTTGCTCCTTCGGTGCTCCACTGGTGGAGGCTCTCCAGAGGCTCGTCGGGCAGCAGTCCTTTCGCCTGAAAGATTTACTTCGTCGGCGCCCCATGCCGTTTGCCGCCGGCTGGGGTCTCTCCTGCTGTCGTCATCCGAAACCAAGCGTGAATGGGGGTGTATCCGGTTGCCGGGGGAAACGCAAGCGCTCTCGTAACACACTGGCATTCCCCGCAAAACATGCCGTTTACACAAACAGTCGCCGTCCGTTCCGCGCTACCCCGGCGTCAGCGGCCGCACCGCCAGCAGCCGTTCCTTCAGTTCCGCCGGGTCGGTGATGGGGGCCGAGCAGGCGTAGTTCTCGCACAGCCAGGCCGTGGCGCGGTCCTCCACCGGGGCGAGATGCGCGGTGAACGGCACCAGCGCGGCCAGGTCGCGCGCGTTGTCGCTGGTCCGCAGGTGCAGCACCGTGGTGGGGGCGTAGGTGCCGCGCACGGCGGCCAGCATGGCCTCGGTGTCCGGCTGGTCCGGCTCGCCCGCCACGATCACCGACCGACCGCCGCTGAGCGCGAAGTCCACCCCGCACAGGAACATGGTGGAACCGATGGGGTGATGGCGCACCTGCGTGGCGAAGGCGCGCAGCACGCCCCGCGCCCGCTCGCCGTATTCCGGCCGCCCCAGCAGCAGCGAAAGGCGCAGCAGGTTGAACAGCGAGGCGGCGTTGCCCGAGGGCAGCGCGCCGTCGTGCCCTTCCTTGCGGCGCACCAGCAGGGCGTCGCCGTCGGCCGGGGTCATCCAGTAGCCGCCGCCCTCGGGGTCGTGGAAGAAGGTGTCCTGCACCTCCTGCAACCGCAGGGCGCGGCGCAGCCAGCGCACCTCGCCGGTGGCGCCGTACAGTTCGATGAGCCCCCAGATCATGAAGGCGTAGTCGTCCAGCAGGCCGGGAACGGCGGCCTCACCGTCGCGCCAGCGGTGCAGCAGACGCCCTTCCGGGGTGGACATGCGCGACAGCACGAAGTCCGCGGCCGCTGCGGCGGCCTCCGCCAGGTGCGGCGCGTCGAAGGCCTGGGCGCAGCGCGACATGGCGGCGATGGCCAGGCCGTTCCAGTCGGCCAGCACCTTGTCGTCCAGGTGGGGGCGCGGCCGCCGCGCGCGCAGGTCGAACAGCGCGGCGCGGGCCGCCTCAAGGCGTTCCTCCACCTCGCGCTGGGGCAGGCCCAGGTCGCGCGCGAGTTCGCCGGGGGTGCGGGGCAGGTGCAGGACGTTGCGGCCGGTGCGGCTGCGGGTGGCCTCGTCCTCGTAGTTGCCGTAGGCCGTGCAGCCGAAGGCCCGGGCCGCCAGGTCCGCGTCGGAAATGTGGGCCGGGTCCGCATCGGAGACGGGGCCGCCGCCCACGCCATGCCCCACGTCACTCCCCACGACATTTCCCACATCGAGCGGGGCGCAGGCCTCCTCGAGGTCCGCCAGGGTGAAGGTGTAGAACAGCCCTTCGCCGCGCGCACCGTCCAGTTCGCTGTCGGCGTCCTCGGCGCTGTAGAAGGCCCCCTCGGGCGAGGTCAGGTCGCGCAGGACGTAGGCGGCGGTCTCTTCCGCCGTACGGCGGAACTCGCCGTCGCCGGTGGCCAGCCACGCCTCGGCGTAGGCCAGCATCAGCATGGCCTGGTCGTAGAGCATCTTCTCGAAGTGGGGCAGCAGCCAGCGGGCGTCGGTGGAATAGCGGTGAAAGCCGTAGCCCACGTGGTCGTGGATGCCGCCGCGCCGGATGGCCCGCAGGGTCTGCGCCGCCATGCGCAGGGCCTTGGCCCCCGCGGGCTCGGCCTGCGCCTGAGCGGGGGCGGCCGGGGACAACCCCGTCTGCCCGGCGGCGTAGCCGTTGCGGCGCGCCCAGCGCAGCAGGAACAGCAGGTTGTGCGGCGAAGGAAACTTGGGCGCAGCGCCGAAGCCGCCGTTGGCCTCGTCGAATTCCGAGGCCATGGCCTCGCAGGCGGCGTGCAGGGTGCCCGCGCCGGGCAGGCGGCCGTCGGCGGGCGGGCGCAGCATGGCCTCCGCATGGCGGCGCACGTGCTCCACGATGCTGTCGGCGGAATCCAGCACCTCGCCGCGCTTGTCGCGCCACACGGACAGCACGCGCGGCACCAGGTCCATCAGCCCGATGCGGCCGGGCCGCGAATGCTTGGGCAGGTAGGTGGCGGCGAAGAAGGGCCGTCCGTCGGGCAGGGCGATGATGGTCAGCGGCCAGCCGCCGGTGCCGGTCAGCATCTGGCAGGCGGCCATGTAGGCGGCGTCGATGTCGGGGCGTTCCTCGCGGTCCACCTTGACGCACACGAAGGCGTCGTTGAGCAGGCGGGCCACCTCATCGTCCTCGAACGACTCGTGCGCCATGACGTGACACCAGTGGCAGGTGGAGTACCCGATGCTGACGAACAGCGGCCGGTCCTCGTCGCGGGCGCGTTGCAGGGCCTCGTCGCCCCACGGGTGCCAGTGCACGGGGTTGTCCGCGTGCTGGAGCAGGTACGGGCTCTTGGATTCGGACAGGCGGTTGGCCCGGGACGGATCGGAACCGGCGCCGGGGCCGGATGCGGCCGAACGGGCGGAAACGCCGGGCGTGTCGGACTTTCCGGAGAGGTCGGACATGGAATACCCCTTGCGGTGTCGCGGGCGGTGAACGGCCGTGACGGTGCACGGCCCCGGCACCGGGCCGCCCGCCGCACGGACGCCCCGCTCCCCTCCCGAAGGCGCACACTGGCCGGGTGTTCCATGGCCCGCGGCAGCAGGCCAACGCATGCACCCTACCTTATGCATGCCCTATCAGACTCGCGCCATGCGGGCAACGTGGCTGTACAAAAAGAAAAGGCTCGCAGCCGCGTGTGCCCCCCCCCGGATGTCCCCCAAATGTTCCCCGGATGTTCCCGGACGCCCTTGTCCGCCGACATTCGTGCAACGCTTGCGGCACGGCGCTCCATCCTGTAAGTTTCCGCAACCTTCGGCCATGCTCTGACCGTGCGCCCGCCCTCCCTCCGGGCGCGAGGACCGCCATGCGGGTCTTCCCCCTGCGGCAACGCCTGTTGCTCCTCCTCGCCATCCTCTCGTCCCTGACGCTGGTCGCGCTGGGGACGTTCTCCTACGTGCGCGCCAAGAACATCATGCTGCACGGGGCCGAATCGGCCATGGCCCTGCAAGCCGACACCCTGGCCAACGCCATCGTCAGCCAGTACGCCGGGGAATACGCCCGCGCCGTGGCCGGCCTACGCCAGGACCCGCGCGTGGCGGCCTGCCTTGCCGGACGCCCCTACGACCGGGAAGGGCTGCTGGCCAGCTGGTCCAGCTTCCTGCGGCTGCGCTCCGAGGCGTTCTTCGTCTATTTCGCAGACCTGTCGGGGCGCGTCCATGCCATCCAGCCCCTGCGTGAACTGCCGCCCGACTTCGACGCCCGCACGCGCCCATGGTTCCGCAGGGCCATGGAACACCCCGGCGTGGTGGGTTGGTCCGACCCGTACACCGAATTCATCACCGGCAAGACCGTGGTCAGCACCGTGGCCACCGTGGACGCCCCGGAGGGCGGCAAGCCCCTGGGCGTGCTTGGCCTGGACATTACCGCCGACGGGCTGCGGAACATCCTGTCCGGCGTGGCCCTGCCCTCTGGCAGCGGCCTGCTGGTGCTCACCGCCGACGGACGGCCGGTCACCGCCACCGGGCTGGGGGCCGCGCTGGCCGACCGCGTGGACGCCACCCCCCTGCGCAACCTGGCGCGCGGCACCCACACCGCCCACGCGCCCCCCGGAAACGGCCACGCCATGGGCGGCACCATCGGCGACAACGCGGGCAACGGCGCCACCTACCTGGACGTGGACGGCGAGCGGGTGCTGGCCGCCGTGCGCGCCGTGCCCGGCCCCGGCTGGCGGCTGGTGCTGCTGGTGCCGCAGGAGGAACTGCTGCGCGCCGTGGCCCCCATCCGCTACGGCACCGTCCTCGCCATCGGCGGCATGCTCACCCTGTTCGCCGTGCTGTTCGCCACGGCCACCGTGGGGGCGTCCGGCCGGGTGGGCCAGCTTGCCGAGTACATGCGCAGCGTGGCGCACGGCGACTTCACCGTGCGCAACCTGTTTTCCGGCCGCGACGAATTCGGCGCGCTGAACCGCCACCTGAACGAACTGGTCATGGCCCGCCGCGACGCGGAGGCCGCCCTGCGCGACGCGGAGCGCCAGCACCGCGAACTGGTGGAAAACGCGCCCATCGGCATCTTCCGCACCACGTGGGACGGCACCATCCTGGTGCTGAACCAGCACGGGGCCGCGCTGCTGGGCTTCCGCGACGTGGCCCACGCCCGCGCCCTGCTGGACGATTCCGTCATCCCCCTGCACGTCGAGCCCATGGACCGCCAGGCCATGCTGGACGACCTGGCCGCCGGAGAGGTGGTGACCGGCCAGCGGCTGCGCTGGTACCGGCGCGGGGGCGAGACCATCTGGATATCGCTGTACGCCCGGCGCACCGGCACGGCCGGGGAGCCCGAGGTGGAAGGGTTCTTCCTGGACGTGACCGGCCAGGTGGAAGACACCATGCGCCTGGAACAGCTGGCCACCACCGACGAGCTGACCGGCGTGTCCAACCGCCGCCACTTCATGGCCCGGCTGGAGGACGAGGCCACGCGCTCGCAGCGCTACGGCCGCCCGCTCTCGGTGCTGCTGCTGGACGCCGACCATTTCAAGGCCGTCAACGACACCTGGGGGCACGAGGCGGGCGACATGGTGCTGCGCCACATCACCGACGTGATGGGGCTGTCCCTGCGCGAGAACGACCTTATCGGCCGTCTGGGGGGCGAGGAATTCGGCGTGCTGCTGCCGGAAACGGCGCTGGACCGCGCCCTGCGCACGGCGGAACGCATCCGCACCGCCGTGGAGGACGCTCCGGTGGCCGTGCGCGATGCCTGGGTGGGCTGCACCGTCAGCGTGGGTGCGGCGGAATACCGGGGCGCCAACGATTCGCTGGACGACCTGATCCGCCGCGCCGACCAGATGCTGATGCGCGCCAAGGAGGGCGGCCGCAACCGGGTGTGCGCCCCGCAAGCCACGCCCACCTGCCCGGACGGCGCGGGCAGGGATGGCACGTCCGGGAACGGGGCATCCGGAGACGGGGGAGACGGGACGGGGGCGGCCTGACCGCGCGAAACCGCCTGCCCGCCGCTACGCCACCACTTCCTCGGGGTAGATGGCCTCGAACCCCACCTTGTACGCGGCAAAGCGCCCCTCGGCGATGGCCGCGCGCGCGCCGCGCACCACGTCGAGGAAATAGGTCAGGTTGTGCACCGAGTTCAGGCGGAAGGCCAGCAGTTCCTTGGCCACGTACAGATGGCGCAGGTAGGCGCGCGAGAAGGTGCGGCAGGCGTAGCAGCCGCACGCCGGGTCCAGCGGGCCGTCGTCCTCCGCGAATTCCCTGCGCTTGATGTTGATCTTGCCCAGCGAGGTGTACAGCGTGCCGTTGCGCGCGTTGCGGGTGGGCAGCACGCAGTCGAACATATCCACCCCGGCGGCGATGCCGTTGACGATGTCCAGCGGCGTGCCCACGCCCATCAGGTAGCGCGGCTTGTCCGCGGGCAGCATGGGCGCGCAGTGGTACAGGATGTCCATCATCTCCGGCTTGGATTCGCCCACCGAAAGCCCGCCCAGCGCGAAGCCGTCGAAGTCGATCTGCGTCAGTTCCCCGATGGAGCGCTCGCGCAGGTCCTTGAAAAACCCGCCCTGGGTGATGCCGAACAGCAGGTTGCCCGCCGCGCCCCTGGGGTGGGCGTCGCGGCAGCGTTGCGCCCAGCGGGTGGTGAGGGCCAGCGACTTCTCGGTGTACGGCCGGTCGGCCCCATAGGGCACGCACTCGTCCAGCACCATCATGATGTCGGAATTCAGGTTGCGCTGGATGGACACCACCTTCTCGGGGGTGAACAGGTGCTTCGACCCGTCGAGGTGCGAACGGAACTCCACCCCTTCCTCGGTGATCTTGCGCAGGGCCGACAGGCTGAACACCTGAAAGCCGCCGCTGTCCGTCAGGATGGGCTTCTTCCAGGCATTGAAGCCGTGCAGGCCGCCGCGCCGGGCCACCAGCTCGTCGCCGGGGCGCAGGTACAGGTGGTAGGTATTGCCAAGGATGATCTCGGCCCCGATGGCGTCCAGGTCGTCGGGGGCCACGGCCTTCACGCTGCCCACCGTGCCCACGGGCATGAAGATGGGCGTGCGCACCGGGCCGTGCGCGGTGTGCAGCACGCCGGTGCGGGCCGCGCCGTCGGTGGCGTGGATATGGAAGGTACCGGGAATTTCGGCAGGGGCCATGGCGGTGGAAATTTCGGTCTGGTTCGGCATGGCGCGCACCATAGCGGCGGGATGCGCGTTTGAAAAGGGGGGAACGCACGGCCTGCGGGGCGGCCCGCCACGCAAAACGCCCGCCCCGGCATTCCGGAGCGGGCGCGTGGGCGCGTCGGGAATGCGGCTACAGTTCCACCCGCACGGCGGCGGCAGCGCGGCGGGCCTTGTCGCGGGCTTCCTCGATGGTTCCGCCAAGGGCCAGGGCCACGCCCATGCGGCGCTTGCCGTGCACCTCGGGCTTGCCGAACAGGCACAGCCCGGTGTCCGGCTCCGCCAGGGCGGCCTCGATGGAGTGATAGCTGGGCGATGCGCTGTCGCCCTCGGCCAGCACCACGCACGAGGCGGCCGGTCCGTTCTGGCGCAGCGCGGGCACGGGCAACCCCAGGATGGCGCGGGCATGCAGGGCGAATTCGCTGAGGTTCTGCGAGATCAGCGTCACCAGCCCGGTATCGTGCGGGCGGGGCGAAACCTCGCTGAAGTAGACCTTGTCGCCCTTGATGAACAGTTCCACCCCGAAGATGCCCCACCCGCCAAGGGCGTCGGTGACGGCCTCGGCCATGCGCCGGGACTCGGCCAGGGCGGCCTGGCTCATGGGCTGGGGCTGCCACGATTCGCGGTAGTCGCCTTCCTTCTGCAAGTGCCCGATAGGGTCGCAGAAGGTGATGCCGCCCGCGTGGCGCACGGTAAGCTGGGTGATCTCGTAGTCGAAGTCCACGAAGCCTTCCACGATGACCTTGCCGCCGCCCGCGCGGCCGCCGGTCTGGGCGTAGTCCCACGCCTTCATGACGTCGGCCTCGGCGCGCACGGTGCTCTGCCCCTTGCCGGACGAACTCATCACCGGCTTGACCACGCAGGGCAGGCCCACGGCGGCCACGGCCTCGCGGTATTCCGACCCGGTGGCGGCGAAGCGGTAGGGCGAGGTGGGCAGGCCCAGTTCCTCCGCCGCCAGGCGGCGGATGCCCTCGCGGTCCATGGTCAGGCGGGCGGCGCGGGCCGTGGGCACCACGCGGAAGCCTTCCCTTTCCAGTTCCAGCAGGGTTTCGGTGGCGATGGCCTCGATCTCGGGCACGATGCAGTGGGGGCGTTCCGCCTCGATGATCCGGCGCAGGGCCGCGCCGTCCAGCATCGACACCACGTGGCTGCGGTGGGCCACCTGCATGGCGGGCGCATTGGGGTAGCGGTCCACGGCAATCACCTCCACGCCGAGGCGCATGGCCTCGATGGCCACTTCGCGGCCCAACTCGCCGGAGCCGAGCAGCAGGATGCGGGTTGCGGAGGGGGTGTTGGGGGTGCCGATGGTGACCATGTGCTGCTCCTGCGCCGCGTGGGCATGCTGATGATGAGGGGGAAGGCCGCGCCGACCGCACGGATGTGCCATGCCCGCACTTCCAACGCAAGGGAGCCACGCGCGGCAATGCGCCGCGCCGCCGCCGGAATGATGCACCCACTCCTGCCGGTACGTGCGGCGCCACTTCACCCCACCTTGCGGCTACGGGCGTCCTTGCGCTATGCATGAAACGTGGTGGGTGAACCGCCGCCACTGCAACACCACTCCGCCGCATGCGTCCGGCACCCCTATTCGGCGCGCCGGGAACCGGCCCGCTTCCCGGAGTTCTGGATGACCACCGCCCCCGACCGCCCGCTGCCGCCCGCCACGGTGCTCATCGTCGATGACGCCGCCCCCAACCGCGCCCTGCTGCTGCTTCTGCTGCGCGACACACCGTTGCGCTGCATGGAGGCCGATTCCGGCAGCGCGGCACTGCGCATCTTTCGCGAACACCCCGTGGACCTGGTGCTGATGGACGTGGTGATGCCCGACATGGACGGCACGGACACCGTGCGCGCCATGCGCGAGGAAGAACGCCTGCTGGGCCGCCGCCCGGTGCCCATCGTGGCCCTGACCGCCCACGACGGCCACGAGGACATGCTCCGCTGCGCCGACGCGGGCTGCAACGGCCTGCTCACCAAACCCATCACCCGCCAGGACCTTATGGCCACCATCGCCGCCCATCTGGCGGGGTGAGAGCAACCTGCGGAAACCTGTGCACGCAAAAGGCGCCCCGTTTCCGGAGCGCCTTTTTGTCTGTTTCATCCCGCGCGGCCCAAGCGGCACGCTGCGGGCCCCAAAACGGTGATGTCGGCACAAGGAGGATTTTTGTTCTCTGCCGAGGAAGAACGCCTTTTCGTGGAGGGAGTGCGGCAGCCGTTAGGCGAGTCCGCGAGCCTTACGGATGGCGACCGCAACGCGCTCTTATCGTACTCGACCGGAACGAAAAGGCGTTCTGACGAAGGCAGAGGGCAAAAAGCCCCTTGTGACGGCATCACCTAGTGGCCAGAGCCGCCGAGGTAGGCATCCTGCACATCCGTATTCGCCAGCAGGCTCGCCGCCGCATCCTCCATGACCACCCGGCCCACCTCCAGCACGTAGCCGCGCGTGGCCAGCTTCAGCGCGGCGCGGGCGTTCTGCTCCACCAGCACCACGGTCATGCCGGTCTTGTTGATGGCGCGCACGGTCTCGAAGATGGACTTGACCAGGATGGGGGCCAGCCCCAGCGAGGGCTCGTCCAGCAGCAGCACCTTGGGGTCGCCCATGAGCGCGCGGCCGATGGCCAGCATCTGCTGCTCGCCGCCGGACAGGGTGCCCGCAAGCTGGTCCTTGCGTTCCAGCAGGCGGGGGAACAGCTCGAAGATCCAGTCCCGCGTCTTGCGGATGCGGGCCTTGTCGTTGCTGGTGAAGGCGCCCAGGTTCAGGTTTTCGAGCACGGTCAGGGTGCCGAACACCCGCCGCCCCTCGGGCGACTGGGTGATGCCCTCGCGCACCACGGCGTGGCTGGGCATCTCGTGCAGGGCCTTGCCCTTGAAGTAGACGCCGCCCTGGCTGGGCCGCACCAGCCCGCTGACGGACATCAGCGTGGTGGTCTTGCCCGCGCCGTTGGCGCCAAGGATGGTCACGATCTCGCCTTCGTCCACGTGCACGTTGATGCCGTGCAGGGCCTCGACGTTGCCGTACTTCACATGCAGGTCGCGCAATTCCAGAAACATCGTCTCTCCCGATATCCGTTGGAGCCTCGGCCCACAGGGGCGGCATGTTCCGGCAATACGTGTTGCCGTTCACCTGCCCGGGGCGGATGAAGCCACCTGTTCCCGGGCTGGCGGCCGTGTCGCTCACGCGATTTGGAATCCGCTACCGAAAGAGGTTTTTTGCTTCCTGGCAAGGAAGGCGAGTTCCGGGCGGAGGGAGTATATTCTTTCATATTCGACCTCCGCACGGGACGAGCCTGACGCAGCCAGGGAGCAAAAGGACCTTTCGGAGCGGATTCTAATCGTCGGTGTCGGCACCAAGATACGCCTCGATCACGCGCGGGTCGTCCTTGATGGCCGCGGGCACCCCCTCGGCCAGCAGCGCCCCGTATTCCAGCACCACCAGCTTTTCGCACACCTTCATGACCAGGCTCATGTCGTGCTCGATGAGCAGCACGGTGATGCCCCGGTCGCGGATGGCGCGGATGGTGTCGATGAGCGCCGCCGTCTCCTGGTCGTTCATGCCCCCGGCGGGCTCGTCCAGAATGATGAAACGCGGGTCGGTGGCCAGGGCGCGGGCAATCTCCAGCAGCCGCTGGTTGCCGTAGGACAGGTTCTTGGCCAGGTTGGCGTGTTCGTCGGCCAGCCCCACGAATTCCAGTTCGCGCGTGGCGCGCAGCAGGGCGCGGCTTTCCTCGGCGCGCTGGGCCGGGGTGCGCAGCATGGCCGCCAGCATGCCCGACTGCATGCGACAGTGGCAGCCCGCCAGCGCGTTCTCGATGACCGACATGTTCTGGAACAGCCGGATGGTCTGGAACGTGCGCGCGATGCCCTGCTGCACGATGCGGTGGGTGGGCAGCCCCTTGATGGTGCGGCCGTCGAAGAAGATGTCGCCGGAATCGGGCTTGTAGTTGCCGGTGATCAGGTTGAACACCGTGGTCTTGCCCGCCCCGTTGGGGCCGATGAGCCCGACGATGGACCCTTCGGCCACGTCGAACGTCACGTTGTTCACGGCCACCAGCCCGCCGAAGGTCTTGGTCAGGTTGCGCAGCGCGAGCAGGCTCATGCCCCACCCCCCGCCTGTGCAGCGGCCGCGTCGCCGCCCTTGCCGGTGATGCAGCGGATGCGCTCCGGCAGCTTGTAGAAGCGCGGCAGGGGCGGCAGCATGCCCTGCGGCCGGAAGATCATCATCACCACCATGGCAAAGCCGAAGGCCAGCATGCGGGCGCTGGCGAATTCGCGGAAGAATTCCGGCATCCCGATGAGCAGGAACGCCCCCAGCAGCACGCCCCGGTTGGAGCCGCCACCCAGGATGACGATGGCGAAGAGCACCACCGATTCCCAGAACGAGAACGATTCCGGCGAGATGATGGTCATCTTGGCCGCGTAGATGGTGCCGGTCATGCCCGCCCAGAACGCGCCCAGCACGAAGGCCCACAGCTTGTACGAGGCGGTGTTCACCCCGCTGCCCTCGGCGGCGGTGTCGTCTTCCTTGATGTAGTTGAGGGCGCGGCCGAAGCGCGAATTCTCCAGCCTGCGGAACAGCAGGATGGAACACGCCACGTACGCCCAGACCAGGTAGTAGAAGTGGATGGGCTTGGCGATCCTGAACCCGAACACCGTCGGCCGCGAGATGCCGAAGATGCCGTTGGCCCCGCCGGTGAGCCCGAACACGTTGTTGATCAGCGCGATGCGCACGATCTCGACGATGCCGATGGTCACGATGAGCAGGTAGTCGCCGCGCAGGTGGATGATGGGCCGCGCCACCAGCATGGCGAACAGCGCGGCGGCCAGCCCGGCGAAGGGCATGGCCCACAGCACCGGCACGCCCCACATGGTGTTGGCGATGGCCGTCACGTAGGCGCCCACGGCGTAGAACGCCGCGTGGCCCATGTGGAACAGCCCGGCCTGGCCCAGGATGATGTTCAGCGAAAGCGCCAGCACGGAGTACAGGCCGATGCTGACGAACACGTCCGTCCAGTAGGGGTTCAGCAGCAGGGGCAGCACGGCCACCACCACCGCGATGCCCGCGTAGCTCGTGGTGCGCGACACCGTCATATCTTGTCGGCCACCCTTTCGCCGAGCAGGCCCGTGGGCCGGATGATCAGGATGAGGATCAGCACCAGGAAGGCGATGGCGTCCTTCCACGCGATGGAGATGTAGGCCGAGCCCAGGGCTTCGATGACGCCCAGCAGAAGGCCGCCCACCATGGCGCCGGGTATGTTGCCGATGCCGCCCAGGATGGCGGCGGTGAAGGCTTTAAGGCCGTAGACCCAGCCCATGGTGAAGTCCACCTGGCCGTAGTACAGGCCCACCATCACCCCGGCCACGCCGCCCAGCGCCGGGCCGATCATGAACACCAGCGAGATGACCCGGTTCACGTCGATGCCCATGAGCTTGGCCGCGCCCTGGTCGATGGCCGTGGCCCGGATGGCCGTGCCGATGCGGGTGCGCTGGGTGAACCAGTACAGGGCCAGCATCAGCCCCACCGAGGCGGCGATCATCATGATGCGCACCAACGGCACGTCGATGCCCATGATGGACAGCACGTAGCTGGGCCGGATGCCGCCGGGGTAGACCTGGATCTTGGCCCCGTAGATGAGCATGACCGCGTTCTGGAAGAAGATGGAGGAGCCCAGCGCCGAGACCACGGCGGACAGGCGGCTGGAGCCGCGCAGGGGCCGGTAGGCCACCCGTTCCAGCAGGTAGCCGATCAGCGCCACGAGCCCCATGACCATGACCAGCACCAGCAGCACCGCCCCGGGCCCGGACACCGCGCCCGACAGGCCGAAGGCGGTGAACAGCGTGAAGCCGAAATAGGCCCCGATGGTGAACAGGTCGCCATGCGCGAAATTTATGAGTTTGAGCACACCATAGACCATGGTGTAGCCCAGCGCGATGAGCGCGTAGATGCCCCCCACCGCAAGGCCGTTGGTCAACTGCTGAAAGAATTCTTCCATACGCGTCCCTGTGCTTCTTCTCCCCACGCCGCCCGCCCTGCCGGATGGTCCGGCGAATGGTACGGCGGACGATACGGGCGCTGCGGCGCGAAACGCGGACCCCGGTGAGGGTCCGCCTGCGAATGGGGCGGCGCGCGCCCCGGTACGGCCTTGCGACCGGCGATTTCGTCGTCCCGCCGCCCGTGCCCGCCCATGCGCGGGGCAGTGGCGCGGCGGTGAAACGGGGCGGGCGGCAGCGCCCGCCCCGTCGTGCATGCCATGTCGGCTGCGTGCGGCTGCTAGGGTTGCAGGATGAACTCGCCGTTGGCGTTCACTTCATACACCCGGTACAGGTCGCCCACGCGGTCGCCCTTCTCGTTGAACGAGATCTGGCCGGTGAAGCCGGGGTAGTTCTTCAGCTTGGTCTTCAGGTAGTCGGCGATGGCGGCCGAATCGGCCTTGCCGGTGGACTTCACGGCCTCGACGATGACGTTGAACGCGTCACCGGCCAGCACGGACCACACGGAGCCGGGCACGCCGTTGTACTTGGCCTTGTAGGCGGCCAGCATGGCCTTGGCGGCCGGGGCGTCCAGGTCCTGCGGGCCGGGAGGGCTGAGGAAGAAGTAGCCCTTGGCCGCTTCCTTGCCGGAAATCTTCACCAGGTCGGCATGGTTGGCGGCGTCGCCGCCCATCATGGGCACGTTCCACTTCATTTCCATCTTCTGGCGCAGCAGCATGCCCACTTCGGGGTAGTAGCCGGTGCAGAAGATGATGTCGGGGTTGGCGGCCTTCAGCTTGGTGAGGATGGTGGTGTAGTCGCGCTCGCCGGGGGTGAGGGCGTCGTAGAACACGATCTTGGTGCCTTCCTTGTCCAGCAGCGCCTTGGTCTCGTCGGCCAGGCCCTTGGCGTAGGACGAGTTGTCGTGCAGCAGCGCCACGGCCTTGTAGCCCTTGGCCTTGATGACCTTGGCGGCCACCATGCCCTGCTCGTCGTCGCGCGGGGCGGTGCGCAGGAAGTGCTTCAGGCCCTTTTCGGTCAGGCGCACGGCGGTGGAGCCGGTGGCGATCTGCACCACGCCCGCTTCGTCGTAGATGCTCTGGGAGGCTTCGGTGACCGCCGAACCGTAGGTGCCGATGGCGGCGACGACGCCCGAGGTGGTCAGCTTCTGCGCGGCCAGGGCCGCGGTGCGCGGGTCGCCGCCGTCGTCTTCGACGACCAGTTCGACCTTGTTGCCGTTGACGCCGCCAGCCTTGTTCAGCTCATCGGCGAGCAGGGTGACGATGTTGCGCATGTCCTGCCCTTCGCTGGCCCATTTGCCGGTCAGGGGGCACATCAGGCCGATCTTCACCGGCGCCGCAAAGGCCGTGGCGGCCATGAGCAGCGAAGCGGCAAGTGCGAGCGTCAGCGCCTTTACAACGTGTTTCATGTCGAAACCTCCCGGGAACCCGCGGATCCCTCGCTAGACTGTTTCCCCGATACCTTTTCCTCGCCTCTTCGCATGGTGCGACACGACGGGCGACAGGCCCGCCGTGGTACCGTCCCGGTGAATGGACATTATTGTCAACGTTATTGTCAACACGAATGGGCGGGCCGCGTCTGATGCGGGCCGCTAACGACATTTTGCGGAAAAAGCCGAAGAAAAGCAATCCCTCTGACACGATGACTGTGTGTCATGACAATTTTTCCGGCCGGAAAGGGACGGCGCGCCACGGGCGCCAGCGAATCGCGACGCTGCACGCGGTCAGCGCATGACGACGCAGCAGGCGATTACCTCATGACGACGCTGCACGCGATCAACGCGTGACGACGCAGCACGCGTCTGGCGTCTCCCGGCCGGGGGCGTAGACCAGTTCGGGGCGTTTCAGCAGCACGCCGCCGCAGCCGGGGCGCTTCCAGGTGGCCAGCCAGCGGGCCACGCGGGTCTCCGTCTTCATGGCCGGGGTATGCTCGTGGGGCACCGGGCGCACGTGGGGCACCCGGTGTTCCAGTTGGCAGAACAGGTCGGCCAGCAGGTTCACCTGCCGCCATACCGGCAGGTCCGGGTGGATAAGGTCGTAGATGCGGTAGTGGGCGGAACCGTCCTGCCCGCGCAGCAGGGTGCCGTCCATGGATACGGGAACGGCGGCGGATGCGCCCCCCGCCAGCGCACCGCCCACGGCGTCGCGCAGCACGGCCAGTTCCCCGGCCAGGGCGTCCAGACCCTCCACCACCGCGCCCGCCTCGTCCACGAACTCGCCCGTGCCGCCGTCCCACAGCAGGCGCGGCCCCGGGTAGCGCGTGCAGTGGAACAGCCCGCCAAGGCTGCCGCCGCAGTGCCGGCGAAAGGTCTCGATGTCGGTGCCGACGATCATGGGGCGAAGGGCGCTGCGCGCCATGCGGCCAAGCTGCATGCGGAACTCCTGCGGGAAACGGGTACGCCGTTGCGGGAACACATCGGCCAGACAATGTGGGACCGACACACACACCTACCGCACCGTCCCGAGGTGCGGCAACCCCTTGCGCCGCGGGGGACCGATATGCCATGTCCCGTGAAATTCCTCCGGAGGCCCTCATGCACGCTCCCCGCCCGCTCGCCACGCTCCGCCGGCCTTTCCTCTCTTCCCCGTTCCGCCGCGCCCTGTCGGCCGTGGTGCTCGCGGCTGCCCTGCCGCTGATTCCGCCCGCCTTCCCCTGCATGGCCGGGACCACGGCCAACCAGGAAAACGCAATGCAGGCCGCCCCTTCGCTTCCCCCGGCTGGCGAGCAACTGGCAAGGCTCACCGCCCAGGCGGAATCGGGCGACCCGCGCGCCCAACTGCAACTGGGCCTGCTGCACGAGGAAGGACGCGGCGTGCCGAAGGACCTGCGCCGCGCCGAAACCCTGTACCGGCAGGCGAGTTCCAAAGGGGACGCCAACGCCATGAACCAGTTGGCCCTGCTCATCGACAGCGGCCGGGCCAGCACCGCCGACCCCGGCGAGGCGGTGCGGCTGTTCCGCAAGGCCGCAGAAAAGGGCAACGGGCTCGCCGCCTACAATCTTGGCCTGATGCTGCGCGAGGGCCGGGGCGCCCGCAAGGACTGGCCCCAGGCCGCCTACTGGCTGGCCTGCGCCGACGTGCTGGGCGAACCGCGCGCCATGAAGGACCTGCCGCCCCTGCTGCGCCAGCTTTCGCCCGACCAGCGCAAGGCGCTCAACCAGCGGCTGGTAAAGTCGCCCCTGCCGCCGCGCGTGAAGCAGGCCGGAAGCTAGCCGGGGACGATATCCGGGCGGCCGCTCCGCCCGTGCCGTGCGCCCCGCTGCGCGCACAACCCCTTCACGCACAAGGACATATCCCCGCACCGAAGTCCGGATGGGCGGACAGGTGTGCAAATCTAAGCATTTGCCCTCCCCGGCGGACCGTTGTAGGCTTCCGCGCAGTTTGCGCGCCGTCCGGCCTCGCCGCCGCGCCGCCGCGCCCCTGGGGCACCGCGCCACCGCCTTGCGTGCGGCGCATGCTCCGCCCCATCCACCGGCATCCGGACGAGCGGCAACGCATGAGCGGCCACATCCTGCTGATCGAAGACGACACCGCCTTCCAGTCCATGCTGCGCGAGGCGCTGGAAGAACGCGGCCACCGCGTCACCGTGGCCGGGCGCGCCGAGGACGGCATCGCCCTGCTGCGCGGCGGCGGCTTCGATCTTGTGCTGTCCGACGTGATGCTGCCCGGCATGTCCGGGGTGGAGGCCATCCCCCACCTGCTCTCCGCCGCACCCGGCACCGACATCATCGTCATGACCGCCTACTCCACGCGCGAACTGGCGCTGGAGGCGGTGAAGCTGGGCGCCTACGACGTGTTCTCCAAGCCCTTCAGCCTGAAGGAAATGGACATCGTCATCCGCCGGGCCATGGAAAAGCGCAGATTGCAGGCGGAAATCGCCGCCCTGCGCGACTCGCTGCGCCGCGACGGCCCGGCCAGCCGCATCATCGGGGAAAGCCGGGCCATCATGGAGGTCAAGGCGCTCATCGAAAAGGTGGCCCCGCTGGACACCACCGTGCTGATCATGGGCGAATCGGGCACCGGCAAGGAACTGGCCTCGGACACCATCCGGGCGCTGTCGCCCCGCGCGGCCGCCCCCTTCGTGAAGGTGAACTGCGCGGCCATTCCCGAGCATCTTTTCGAAAACGAACTCTTCGGCCACGAGAAGGGCGCGTTCACCGGCGCGGCCACGTCCCAGCCCGGCAAGTTCGAACTGGCCCAGGGCGGCACCCTGCTGCTGGACGAAATCGGCGACATGCCCCTGGCCATTCAGCCCAAGCTGCTGCGGGTGGTGGAGCAGAAGCAGGTGGAACGCCTGGGCGGGCGCAGGCCCGTCTCGCTGGACGTGCGGCTCATCGCCGCCACCAACCAGAACCTGGCCGACCGGGTGCGCGAACGGGCCTTCCGCGAAGACCTGTACTACCGCCTGGGCGTGGCCGTGGTGCACCTGCCCCCGCTGCGCAGCCGCAAGGAGGACATCCCCCTGCTGGCCCAGCATGTGGTGCGGCGGTTGCAGGGCACCCTGGGCCTGCCCGTGCACGGGCTGACCCCGGCGGCCGTGGCCGCCCTGTGCGCCTGCGACTGGCCGGGCAATGTGCGCCAACTGGCCAACGTCATCGAGCGTGCGGCCATCGCCGCCGAAGGCCCCATCGACGCCCCCGACGTGGACCGCGCCCTGGGCCGCGCGCCGGGCGGCCACGCCGACGGGGGCGTGTGCTGCCCCGTCCCCGCACCGGGCGACACGGACCCGGCCGATGCCGGACCCCATGCCGGAGAGGACGCCTGCGGCCCGCCAGCCGTGCCGCCCTCCGGGGCATCCTCCCCGCACGCCTTTGCGGGCGCGGCCCTCACCGGCCCCATCGACCTGCGCGAAACCGTGCGCATGGTCGAACGCAACCTGCTGCTGGACGCCCTGCGCCGCGCCGAAGGCCGCCAGACCGAGGCCGCCGTGCTGCTGGGGCTGACGCCCAAGAACCTCTGGGCCAAATTGCAGAAGCACGGCATCAAGCCGCGCAACGGATTGCCCCTGATCCAGGAATCCTAGATTTTCCTCCGCCGCCCCGCGCAACCCGCCCCCCGCCGCGTTTCGCGGCTTCCCCCACCGCCCCCTGCCCGTACGTGCACGAACCTTCTCCACCCCCTTGTGGTCTGCGCCCAGTTCACTCCAAGAATCCTAGATTCGCACGCAGCCCGCTTGCGCCATCGGGTTTCTCCTCCCGGCCCCCGCGCCCGCTACCTCCACGCACCCGCTTCCGCCACTCCCACTCTACGATTCGTGGATTCCTCTCCACCATCCCGCCCCCAGACCCCGCCCGCATCGCCCCGATATCCCCCGTTCTAACAGCCCGTTTCGGGCTGCATGAAAAAATATTTCACATTGTTTCGGAATATTACGTCGTATTACGTTCTGCATGACGCTGCTTGGCACGCGGGTTGCTGAATGGGAGTCAACAACGGCCCCCCGGCCCTCCAACAAACATTTCGTATAGCGAAGGAGATCAATCATGTTCAAGGCCATCACCACCCTGATACACGACGAAGAAGGCGCCACCGCTCTCGAATACGGCCTCATCGCCGCCCTCATCGCCGCCGTCATCGTGGGCGCCGTCACCACCCTTGGCGAAAAGGTCCGCGAGACCTTCACGACCATCTCGGGCGCGATGCCTTAATAGCAGAGCGCACGACGGCACAAGGGTTATCCCGCAAGCGCCCACCCGAAGGGGCCGGGGAAGTTCCCCCCGGCCCCTTCGTCATCGAAACCGCGAACCTTGCGATAAAGGATCCGTCCGAACCGGTGCCCGCCGCCAAGGCAGCCTGCAAAAAACACCGCTCCCGTTTCCCCCGCAGCCACCGGTCCCCCGGTCACCAGAGGAGAGCACCCATGAACCCCATCCTTGCCGCCCCCCTCGCCGCCGTGCTGCTGGTGGCCGTAGCCACCGACCTGCGCGCCATGCGCATTCCCAACTGGCTGACCTTTCCCGCCATGCTGGCGGGCATCGTGGCCAACGCGGCGCTGGGCGCGTTCACCGGCGGCCTTTCCGGGGCCTGGGACGGGCTGCTCTTCTCCCTGTCCGGCTTCGGCCTTGGCCTTGGCCTGATGCTGATCCCCTTCCTGCTGCGGGTCATGGGCGCGGGCGACGTGAAGCTGCTGGCCGCCGCCGGTGCCTTCCTGGGCGCGGAAACGGTGTTCCGGGCCTTCATCTGGACCAGCCTGGCGGGCGGCGTGTACGCCCTCGGTGTGCTGGCCTTCCACCTGCCGCAACTGCGCGCCGTGCTGCGCTCGCTGCGGGTGTCCGTTGAACTGCTGGCCGTCACCGGCCGCTTCGACTACGTGCCCGCCACCGCCAACGCCCGCCTGCCCCGGCTGTGCTACGGCGTGGCCATCGCGCTGGGCACCGGCCTCGCCATGGCCCAGGCTGCCTTCCCCACGGCCATGTCCTCGTTGCTGCCCGCCTGGGCCGCCGTCCTGTAGGGGGGTGCCGTCATGCGCGCCACCTCCCTGATCCAGATTTCCCTGGCGCTGGTGCTGGCCCTGGTGGCCGGGGTGCTGGTGTTCCGGTTCATGCAGGTGAACCGCGCCGCCGCCCCCCGCGTGGCCGCCCCCGAGCAGGTCGAACTGGTGGTGGCCGCCGCCGACGTGCCGCGCGGCGCCAGACTGAAGGCCGAACAGCTCCAGGTGGCCCCCTTCCTGAAGGCCAGCGCCCCCTCCGGCGCCTTCTCCAAGGACGCCATGCCCGTGGGCCGGGTGCTTTCCGCCGCCGTGGCCGCCGGGGAACCCATCACCGAAGCCCGCCTGCTGCAGGACGGCGAGGCGCACGGCGGCGTCAGCACGCTGATCGCCCCCGGCATGCGCGCCGTGGCCGTGAAGGGCAACAAGGTGCTGGGCCTGGCCGGATTCATCCGCCCCGGCAACCACGTGGACGTGCTGGCGACCCTGGACGACGAAAGCCGCGAGAAGTCCAAGTCGCGCACCAAGCTGGTGCTGGAAAACGTGCGCGTGCTGGCCACCGGCACCGAACTGAAGCAGGAAGGCGACGACACCTCCACCTCGTCGGTGGACGTGTACACCCTGGAAATTTCCCCCCAGCAGGCCGAGCCGCTGGCCCTGGCCGCCTCGCGCGGCGAACTGCACTTCGCCCTGCGCAACCCCGCCGACGACGGCCAGGTGCTGACCCCCGGCACCGACGTGCCCGGCACCCTGGCCCTGCTGACCAGCACCCCCGAAGGCAAGCCGGTTCCCAAGGTACGCGAGACCAAGGTGGAGATGATCTCCGGCACCGAACGTTCAACGCTGAGGTTCCCGCAATGAGCCGCCCCGCCCGCCGTACCTTCGTCTTCAGCGCCCTGCTGGCCGCCGTGCTGCTTCTGGCCGCCGCCACCCAGGCCCTGGCCGATGCCGCGCCCCAGGCCGTGCCGCTGGCCGTGGGCAAGTCCATGGTGGTGCGCACCGCGCAGCCCGCGGCCCGCGTGTCCGTGGCCGACGAAGCCATCGCGGGCGTGGTGGTGCTGTCGCCCCAGCAGGTCTACGTCACCGGCAAGAAGCCGGGCGGCACCACCCTCACCCTGTGGAACGCCGCCGGGGCCATCACCCAGGTCTACGACATCCAGGTCACCCCGGACCTCGCCCAACTGAAGGAAATGCTGCACCGCGTGCTGCCCGACGAAAAGGACATCATGGTCATGGCCGTGGGCGAGTCCATCACCCTGGCCGGCACCGTGCGCAGCAGCGCGGGCATGGCCACCGCCCTGGACATGGCCAAGATGTACGCCCCGGACAAGGTGACCAACCTCATGCAGGTGGGCGGCGTGCACCAGGTGATGCTGGAAGTGAAGGTGGCCGAGATGCGCAAGTCGGTGCTGCAACGCCTGGGCATCGACCTGACCTACGCCTGGAACAACGACTTCGCCTTCACCATGCTCAGCCAGCTGTTCACCCTGGACAACCAGAAGGGTGTGGTGAACGTGGGCCCCAGCGCGGCCGTCCCCAGCCCCAACGTCAACGGCATGTTCCGCATCACCTCGGGCCAGGTGAACCTGATGGGCTTTCTGGACGTGCTGAAGCAGAACGGCCTGGTCAAGGTGCTGGCCGAACCCACGCTGATCTGCCGCAGCGGCGAGAACGCCGACTTCCTGGCCGGGGGCGAGATTCCCATCCCCGTGCCGCAGGGCCTGGGCACCGTAGCCATCGAGTACAAGAAGTACGGCGTGACGCTGGGCTTCACCCCCACGGTGGTCTCGGACAAGCTGATCAGCATGCGGGTGAACCCGGAAGTTTCGGAACTGGACTACTCCAACGTCATCGAAATCAACGGGTTCACCATTCCGGCCATCTCCACCCGGCGCGCCGCCACCACCGTGGAACTGGCCGACGGCCAGAGCTTTGCCGTGGCGGGCCTCCTGCGCGACGAAGTGCGCGAGAACATCAAGAAATATCCGGTGCTGGGCGACGTGCCCCTGCTGGGCACGCTGTTCCGCTCCAGCAACTGGCAGAAGAGCGAGACCGAACTGGTCATCATCGTCACCCCGCGCCTGGCCAAGCCGCTGGACGGCGCCACGGCCAAGCTGCCCACCGACGGCTTCCGCGAGCCCACGGAATTCGAATTCTTCCTGCAGGGCAAGATGGAGGGCGAGGCCCCGGCCATCACCGCCCCCGCCGCCTACGCCCCGGCCACCGGCTCGGGCAACGCCCCGTCCGGCATGGAGGGCGAATTCGGGCACGTGCTGCCCGGCCACGCCCAAGGAGGCAGGCAATGAGCGCCCGTACCCGGATCATGCCGCTGGCCCCCCTGCTGGTCCTGACGCTGGCCCTGACGATCATGACGTCCCTGACGGGCTGCGCCGGGCCGTCCAGGGAATCGCCCATGTCCGAATGGACCTTCACCCAGGGCGAAGCCTTCCGCGCCCAGCGCGACGCCCAGAGGCTGAACCCCGGTCCGGCGGACGACGACCCCGTCGTTGGCCTGGACGGCCGCGTGGCCGAACGCGTCATGAAGAACATGCGCGACGGCGAGAAGAAGGCCGACGAAAGCAACACCGTCCGCTTCAAGATCGGCAAGTAGCGAGAGGCCGCCATGAACATCACCCATCCCGTCTGCCTCCTCACCAAGCGCCTCGCCACGCGCGAGGAACTCACCCGCGTCCTTGCCCGGCAGGATGGTTTCCGCCTCGTCTCCCCCGGTGAAGCCGACGACCTCGGCCTGGTCATCCTGGAACTGGGAGAGGACTTGCCGGGAGACAGCCTGAATGACGATTTCGAATCCATCGCCTCGCTGGTGTCCGACCCGCGCGTGGGCGAGGTGTTCGTGGCCTCGCGCCGGAAGGATCCGGACCTGATCATCCGCGCCATGCGCGCCGGGGTCAGCGAATTTTTGTCCCAGCCGTTCCGCTCGGACGAAGTGCTGGCCGCGCTGGAAGGCTACGCGCGCCGCCGCCGCACCGCCCGCGCCGCAAGCCCTGCCACCGTCCCGGCGGCGGGCGGCCGAGTCATCCACGTCATGGGCGCCAAGGGCGGCGTGGGCGCCACCACCGTGGCCGTGAACCTGGCCGTGCTGGCCGCGCGTTCCCTGTCCGGCAAGGTGCCCGGCGACGATACGGCGAAGTCCGGCAAGGGACTGAACGGACTGAACCGACTGGGCGGGCGCAACGGCGCCGCCGCGCGCGACATGCAGGACATGGGCGGCATGGCCCTGGCCACAGGCGGCCCGGCAGCCTTCGCGCCCGCCGCGCTGCCGCTGGCGGCGCTCATGGACATGCGGCTGCCCCAGGGCGACGTGCCGCTGTTCCTGGACATGGAATATTCCCGCACCTGGGCCGACGGCGCGCGCAACATGGGCAGGCTGGACGCCACCTTCCTGCGCAGCCTGGCCGAGCGGCACGCCAGCGGCCTCGAAGTGTTCGCCTCGCCCGACGCGGGCGACGACCTGGACGCCATCAGCCCGCGCGCGGTGAAGGCCGTGCTGGACCTTGCTCGCGCGCTGTACGCCGTCACCGTGGTGGACGGCGGCCCCTACGCCGACGAACTGGCCCTGGTCTCCATGCAGGAGGCGGAAACCATCCTGCTGGTCACCGACCTGGCCCTGCCCGCCCTGGCGGGAGCCCGCCGCCTGCTGGACGACGTGGCCGCCGTCGCGCCGTCCGTGGCGGCGCGCATCCAGTTGGTGGTCAACCGCATGTCGGCCCAGGCCGGGGTGGACCTGTCCGAGGCCGAACGGCTGCTGGAACGCAAGGTGTTCGCCACCGTGGGCGACGACTACGGCGCGGCCGTGGCCGCCATCAACCAGGGCGTGCCCCTGTGCGAGGCCGCGCCCCGCTCGGTGGCGGCCCGTTCGCTGGCGAAACTGGCCGAACGACTGGCCCCCGCCGCCCCGGCCCCCGGCAACGGCGGCGCCGCACCCGGCATGAAGGCGGGCGGCCTGTTCGCGCGGCTGCTGCACCGCAAGGGCGACGATACGCACGAACCCAATCGGCGCGAATCGGGACGGGAGCCGGGCCGCGAACGTGACGGCCTGCTGCCGCACGGCGCACTGTTACAGGGCGCAAGGGGATAGCCATGAGACTGGCCGAACGACTGATGCGCACCACGCGGCGGCAGCCCGCCCCCGCCCCCGTCCCCGCCCTGACGCTGGACCCCGTGGCGGCGGCCGCCGCCCGTGCGGATGCCATCCACGCGGACGACGACGCCTGCGGACGCCTCCACCTCGAATTGGACGGCCCGGAGCGCGACGCCGCCCCCGCGCGCGAACCGCAGGCGCCGCGCCTGGGCGCCTCGGGCCTCAACGCCCGCAGCCATCTTTTCCCCAACGGCGTCGCCGCCGCGCCCGGCCTGCCAAATCTGACCGATGGTTCCGCAGGGTCCGGTCCGTCCGCACCTCTGGGCGGGGCAGACGGGCCGGACGAAACCGGCGAGGCTCCCATCCCGCGCGTGCCGGTCAACGCCGCCACCCTGTTCCGCGCCCCGCGTCCCGAATCCGCTCCGATGGCCGAACCCGCGACGGCCCCCGCACCCCGCGTGGAACCCCGCGCCGACACCGCCGAAGCCCAGGCCGCCCAGCCCGGCAAGGCCCGGCCCATGGCCCGCCCCGCCGCCCGGCCCGCCCACGCGGAGCAGGTCTGCGACGTGACCACCCTGACCCTGCACGGCGACCACTACTATGAACTGCGCGCCCGGTTGCAGGACCGCCTGCTGGACATGATGGACCTGGCCGCCGCCGAATCGCTGCCGCCCGACCGCCTGGCCGCCGAAATCGCCCGACTGGTGGAAAAGCTGCTGCGCGAAGAGTTCCGGCAGGCCCCCCTCAACGCCCAGGAACAACGCCGGATCGTCGAGGACATCCGTGACGAGGTCATGGGCCTCGGCCCGCTGGAACCGCTGCTGCGCGACCCCACGGTCAACGACATCCTCGTCAACAACCACCGCATGATCTACGTGGAGCGGCGCGGCAAACTGCTGAAGGTCAACACCCGCTTCCTGGACGACGACCACCTGCGCAAGATCATCGACCGCATCGTGGCCCGCATCGGCCGCCGCGTGGACGAAGCCTCGCCCATGGTGGACGCCCGCCTGGCCGACGGCTCGCGCGTCAACGCCATCATCCCGCCGCTGGCCCTGGACGGCCCCAGCCTGTCCATCCGCCGCTTTTCCAAGGACCCGCTGGAACTGGAAGACCTGATCCGCTTCGGCGCGCTGACCCCGGAAATGGGCGAAGTGCTGCGCGGCATCGTCAAGGCGCGGCTGAACATCATCGTTTCCGGCGGCACCGGCTCGGGCAAGACCACCATGCTCAACTGCCTGTCGCGCTTCGTGCCGCACGACGAGCGCATCGTGACCATCGAGGACGCGGCGGAACTGCAACTCAAGCAGGACCACGTGGTGCGGCTGGAAACCCGGCCCGCCAACATCGAGGGCCACGGCGAGGTCACCGCGCGCGACCTGGTCAAGAACTGCCTGCGCATGCGGCCCGACCGCATCATCGTGGGCGAAGTGCGCAGCGGCGAGGTGCTGGACATGCTCCAGGCCATGAACACCGGCCACGACGGCTCGCTGACCACCATCCACGCCAACACCCCGCGCGACTGCCTGATGCGCCTGGAAACCATGGTGGCCATGGCCGGGCTGAACATCAGCACCCTGTCGCTGAAGCGGTACATCTCGTCCGCCGTGGACGTGATCATCCAGGTCTCGCGCCTGGCCGACGGCTCGCGCAAGATGACCAGCCTTTCGGAAATCACCGGCATGGAAGGCGACGCCATCACCATGCAGGACATCTTCACCTTCGAACAGACCGGCGTGGACGGGGACGGCAAGGTGCAGGGGCGGTTCCGCTCCGGCGGCATCCGGCCGCGCTTCGCCCCGCGCCTGGCCGCCATGGGCATCGAGCTCGGCGGCGCGCTGTTCGACCCCAGCCTGTCGCAGTAGGCGCGGCAGCCTGAACGGAAAGGGATTTCGCCATGATGCTCGTCATCGCCGTACTCTCGGTCATCGCCATGTTCGTGTTCGTCATGGGCGTGCTGGACCTGGCCTACGGCCGCCGCCGCGCCACGGCGCAGCGCGTGGGACGGCGCATGGAAAACCTGCTGCGGGCGAAAAACGAGCAGGACCGGGTGGACCTGGAACGCCGCCGCGCCCTGTCCGACGTGGACTGGCTGCACCGCGCGCTGGCCGCCCAGTCGTGGACGAAGCAGATGGACCTCGCGCTGGAGCAGGCGCAGGTGCGGGCCACCCTGGGCGTGCTGCTGCTGGCTTCCGTGCTGGGCGCGGCCTCGTGCTTCCTGGTCATGCACCTGCTGGTGGACAACCTGTTCCTGCTGGTGGTTCCGCCGCTGGCGCTGGGCTACGCGCCCTTCATGTGGGTGCAGCGCAAGCGCGACGCCCGCATGGGCCGCTTCCAGCGCCAGTTGCCCGACGCGCTGGACCTCATCGCCCGCGCGCTGAAGGCGGGGCACGCCTTCAACCAGGGCATGCGCATGGTGGCCGACGAGTTCGCGGACCCCATCGGCCCGGAATTCCAGAAGACCCTGGACGAGATCAACTTCGGCATCCCGGCGGACGCGGCCCTGCACAACCTGACCCGCCGCGTGGACTGCCCGGACCTGAAATTCTTCGTGGTGTCGGTGAACATCCAGCGCGAAACCGGCGGCAACCTGGCGGAAATCGTCACCAACATCGCCCGGCTGATCCGCGAGCGGTTCAAGCTGGCGGGCCGGGTGCGCGTGCTTTCTGCCGAAGGCCGCCTGACCGCGTGGATCCTGTTCGTGCTGCCCTTCGGCATCGGGTTCATCATCAACCTGCTGAACCCCGAGTTCATGAGCGCGCTGTACGCCACGCCCGAGGGCAACATGCTGCTCACCGCCTCGCTGTTCCAGATGGCCATCGGCGGCGTTGCGCTCAAGCGCATGACCACCATCCGGGTATAGGGGAAGTTCCATGCCACTTGACGAAACCATGCTCCCCCTGCTGGCCGCCGTGCTGGCCTCCGGCGCGGTGCTGCTGGCCGCGCAGGCCCTGCGCGGCGTGTTCGGCAGCCGCCAGCGGGTGCAGCGCATGCACACACGCCTTGCCCGGCACGCCGGGGGCGCGCGCGCCGTGGCCGCAGCCGCCCCGGCCCTGCCCGATTCGCCCCTTGCCTCCCTGAAGGGCGCCCTGAACGCGGTGGCCGAACGGGTGGGCCGCAAGGTGGTCAAGGACGGCGACGACGAACTGAACGAGGCGGGCATGGCGCTGGTGCGCGCGGGCTACCGCAACCGCCGCGCGCCGCTGGTGTTCTGGGGCGTCAAGGCCGGGCTGACCCTCTGCGGCCTGCTGCTGGGGCTGGTGATCCGCCTGCTGGCGGGCGACGACATCCCCCTGGGCATGGTGGCGCTGCTGTTCATCTGCCCGGCGGTGGTGGGCCTGTACGCTCCCAACGTATGGCTTTCGCGGCGCATCAAGGCCCGCAGGCTGGACATCACCAACTCGCTGCCCGACGCGCTGGACCTGCTGGTGGTCTGCGTGGAGGCGGGCATGGGCCTGGACCAGGCCTTCGCCCGCGTGGCCCGCGAAATGGCGGCCACCAACCCGGTGCTGGCCGAAGAACTGAACCTGGTCATCCTGGAACTGCGCGCGGGCAAGTCGCGCGCGGAGGCCCTGAAGAACCTGGCCGCGCGCGTGGCCCTGGAAGACGTGAACAGCCTGGTCACGCTCATCGTGCAGGCCGACGCCTTCGGCACCAGCGTTTCCAGCACGTTGCGCGTCTATTCCGACACCATGCGCACCACGCGCTTCCAGCGGGCCGAGGAAATCGCCGCCAAGATGCCGGTGAAGCTGCTGTTCCCGCTGGTGTTCTGCATTCTTCCGGCCCTGTTCGTGACCATCATGGGGCCCGCGTTTATCACGTTGATGCGTGTTTTCGAACAGATGGGCCAGTAGCCCCGGCGAGGCTTTCGCCCGCTGGCGGCGTCGAGCGTCGCCAGCCATATCGGTCGAATACGAAAAAAGTATGCTCCCTCATGGCTGGCCCGCTCTCCTTGCCAGCGAACGAAATCCCCAGCCGGGGCAAGCAGTGACGCCGCCCGGCTGCGGACACCGAAGGAAAACGCCATGACCGCCCGCACCGCCGCCCGTTCCGCCCTCGCCCTGCTGGCGCTCTGCGCCCTGCTGCTTGCCGGTTGCGGCGCGCAGCAGACCACCCGTGGCTCCAACCTTTCGCTGATGGAACGCTACCACAGCGGCAAGGACCTGCTGCACGACGGCGAAGGGGAGAAGCCCACCCCGCAGGGCGACGCCATGAACGCCCAGGAACACCTGCAACGCGGCATGGCCTACCTTGCCCAGAACCGGCCGGAACTGGCCTTCGAACAGTTCAGCCGGGCCTGCCAGTTGGATCCCAGGCTGGCCGAGGCCCGCTACCAGCGCGGCGCGCTGCTGGTGGCGCGCGGCGCCGCCGCCGAGGCGCGGCCCGACATCGACGCCGCCCTCACCCTGGCCCCGGACAACGCGCGGGCCTGGGAGACGGCGGGCATGCTCAGCTTTGCCGAAGGCAACCTCACCGAGGCCGGAACCCGCTTCGAGCGGGCGCTGGCGCTGGACCCGCGCCTTGCGGGGGCGGCCAGCCACCTGGGGGCCATCCACAACTACCAGGGCCACCCGGACAAGGCGCGGGCCCTGTACCTGCGCGCGCTGGAACTGCTGCCCCGCTCGGGCGAACTGCACAACAACGCGGGCATCGCGCAGGCCATGCTGGGCAACGACGCCGCCGCCGTGGACCATTTCCGCGCGGCCATCACCTACGGCGCGCCCGGCAACCGGGTGTGGAACAACATGGGCCTGTCGCTGTGCCGCCTGGGCCGCTACGACGAAGCCTTCGAGGCGTTCCGCAACGCAGGGGGCGAGGCCGCCGCGCACAACAACCTGGGCGTGTACCTTTCGCAGCAGGGCGAGCACGCCCTGGCCCTGTACCACCTGCAACGCGCCCTGGAAGTGGAGCCGCGCTACTACGCCCGCGCCGCCGAAAACCTGAAGCGCGCGCGCCTGGCCGCGCGCATCGCCCAGGGCCAGGGCCCGGCCTCGCCCACCGCCGCGCCGCTGCCCATGGCCGGTCCCGGAATGGACCCCACGGCCGGGTTCAGCGGGGCCACAGGGGCCACAGGGGCCGGAGCCGTGCAGGGCGCGGCCGGGGTGGCCACCCCGGTGACGTTGCCGCCTTCGTCCGTGCCGCTGAAGGCCCGCGCCACCCCGGCCGCCGTGCGCGAGGGCGAACTGCGCGACGGAAAGTAGACGCCGCGAGAAATTTCGGGCGCGCCGCGCCCGTCCATTGTCCGTTGGGGGCACCGCTGATGGAATTCGCCGGGGGGCGGCCCATCATCAAGGAGTGAACACCATGTCCGAAACACGCGCCATCTCGCCACCGGCGCCGCCCGGCGGAACGCGCAGGGGACTGCGCCGCCTTCCGCCGTCGCGGGAGCTTGCCCAGCGCGGCCTTGCCGCGCTGGAAGTGGCCCTGATGCTGCCGGTCATCGCCGCGCTGCTCTACGTGCTGGTGGAGGGAGGCAACACCATCCGCGCCTACTCCGCCCTGACCGAAGCCAGCCGCACGGGCGCGCGCCACGTGGTCATGAACGACGACGTGGCGGGCGTGCAGACCTTCGTCCGCTCGATGGCCACCATGCTGGATCCCAACGCCCTGACGGCCACCGCCGTCAAGGACACGGGCAAGCAGATGGTCACGGTGACCGTGCAGTATGCCTACAAGTCGGTATTCACGAGCAATCCCTACAACGGAGACCCCCATGACGCGCTCTACACGTTTTCCGCAAGCACCAGCATGCCCACGCCGTAACCCGGCCCGGCCTGCCGGTTTTCGCGCCCGCGTGCGCGGCCTGTGGCGCGGCACGCGGGGGTCCATGGCCATGCTGATGGCCGTGCTGCTGCCCGTGGTGCTGGGCCTTGCGGGCCTCGGCATCGATTCGGGCATGCTCTACCTCGCGCACAACCGCCTGCAGGGCGCCGTGGACGCGGCGGCGCTGGCGGGCAGCCTGCAACTTCCCTACGACCCGCAACTGGACAAGGGGCTGGTGAGGGGGGCCGTGAACGAATACATGGCCGCCAACTACCCCGAGGCCCAACTGAAGGGCGTCACCCCCGGCACCGAGGAACGCAGCGTCACCGTGAAGGCCGAGGCCAACGTGGCCACCATCTTCATGGGCGCCCTGGGCATCGGCTCCACCACGGTGCGCGCCCAGGCCACCGCCGGGTACAACAACCTGGAAGTGGTCTTCGTCATCGACAACACCGGTTCCATGAAGGGCACGGCCATCCAGCAGGCCAACGCGGCCGCCACCCAGCTTGCCGAACTGATCATGCCCGAAGGCATGGAAACCTCGGTCAAGGTGGGGCTGGTGCCGTTCCGGGGCAAGGTGCACCTGCCCGCGGGCGTGGACGGCCTGGCCGACGGCTGCCGCAACGCCGACGGCACCCTGGCCCCCACGTGGATACTGGAGGAGTACAAGCAGTCCAAGTACCGCACGCCCAAGAATTCGTCGCTCAACGTGCCGCAGAACACCTGCGGCAGCATTCCGCGCGTGCAGGCCCTGACCAGCGACCGCGCCACCATCGTCAACGCCATCGCCAGGCAGGACGCCCAGGGCGACGCCTCGGGCACCGTCATCTCGGAAGGCATCAAGTGGGGACGCCACGTGCTCACCCCCGAGGCCCCGTTCACCCAGGGCTCGTCCAACAAGGACATGCGCAAGGTGATGATCGTGCTCACCGACGGCGATACGGAAGACGGCACCTGCGGCGGCAACTACGCGCTCAGCTACACGCCCAACGCCTACTGGACCAACGCCTACTACGGCATGTTCGACATGACCACCCACTGCGAGAACGGCGGCAAGCTGAACGCGGCCATGCTGAGCGAGGCGCAGATCGCCAAGGACAAGGGCATCGAGATATTCGCCATCCGCTACGGAGATTCCGACTCCACGGACATCAGCCTGATGAAGGCCATCGCCTCCAGCAAGGCGGGCACCACCGACCACTACTACAACGCGCCCTCGGCCTACGATCTTGAAGAAATCTTCAAGAAGATCGGCCGGCAACTGGGCTGGCGGCTGCTGCGCTAGCGCGGCGGGGAGGACACTATGATGCGCGCATGCCGCATGCTGCCGTTCCGCCTGTGGCGCGGTGAAGCCGGGGTCAGTTCGCTGGAGGTGGCGTTCGTCCTGCCGGTTCTGCTGGCCATGCTCTTCGGCCTTGTGGAATTCGGCTACAACCTCTTCGCCCGCTCCACCGTGGAAAAGGCCGCGCAGGTGGGGACACGCTTCGCCGTCACCGGCGAAGGCTACGACACGGGCAACCGGGTGGCGCTGATCAAGGACGCGGCCCGGCCCCTGACCCAGGTGCTGTCCGGCTCCACCGGCACGGGCGTGACCATCCTGGTGCGCAGCTACCCCAACGGCACCTCGGCCGCCGCCAGGGAAGACAGCGGCGGCGACCCCTGCCAGACCGTGGAGGTGCAGGTGGACTACCGCTACGCGCCGCTGACGCCGCTGGTGGGTTCGCTGCTGCCGGCGCAACTGACCGTCACCGGGCGCGAGCGCATGGTCAACGAACCCTGGGCCATCTGCAAATGATCCCGCGTCTGGGGCTTTCGCTGCACTGCGCGCCCGAGGCGCACGACGTCGTCGCCGTCTCCGGCTGGCAGGGCGCACCCGGTTCCGGGTCGCCCGGCCTGCCGGAGGCGGGGGCACGGCCCGCCGCGCCTCCCGCGCCGGAAGCGTTCACCCCGGCGCATGACGGGCCACCCCGGTTTGCGGGCGTGGCCCGTTCTGCTATCATGGAGCCTGCGGCGGACCCGGACTGTCCGTCAGACAGCACGGGCAACACGGGCAGCACAGGCAACGCGGAGAGCGCGGACGATACCGGCCCCGCGCGCCGGAGTCCGGCCCGGCGGGCCGCCGCCCTCGCGCACCTTGCGCAAGCCGCCCTCGGCGGCCACTCCGCCACCCACTGGCCCTCCACCCACAGGGAAGCCATGCCCGCATCCCCGCCATCCGCGTCCTCTCCCACGCCGGGCGCCGTGCCCGGTCAGGATATTGCCGCGCACGGCGCGGCGCGGCTCAGCCTGCTCATCGTCTCGGAGTCCGAGGAGTTCGCGCGCGGGCTGGCGGCGCGCCTCGCGGCCTGCGGGCTGGAGCCCTCGTACATGCTGGCCGAGACCCCGCCCGAGCTTTCGCGCCTGATCACCGAAGAGCCGTGGGACATGGTGGTGGCCGAATCCGAGGCCCCCGGCATGACCTGGCAGGAAGTGCTGATGCTGGTGCGCGGGGTGCGCGAGGACGTGCCCTTCGTGCTGGTGACCCCCGCCCCCGACGAGGAAACGGCCGTGGAAGCCGTGCGCGAGGGGGCCGACGAGGTGCTCTGCGCCGACGACTGGCACCTTGGCCCGGCCTTCATGCGCCTGGTGCGCGAGGCGGAACGGCGGCGCACCCTTTCGGTGCACTGGCGCGAGATAAACCGCGACGCCCGCCAGTGGCGCGGCATGGTGGAAGGCACGGTGCTCGGCATCTTCCGCTGCCGTCCCTGGGGCGAACTGACGAGCGCCAACCCCGCCTTTGCCGACATGTTCGGCTACCCCTCCCCCGACGCGCTGATCGCGGCCATCCGGTCCGGCGGCGCAGCCGGTGCCGCCCCCAACAACGCTCTGCCCGATAGTCCCCTGCCCGACGGCTGGCTGCCGGGCGGCTTTCTGGACCGGGCCACCCTGGACCGCATGCTGAACACCCTGCGCGACGAAGGCGAGGTGCGCGACTTCGAGACCACGGCCCGGCGGGCCGACGGGTCCACTTTCTGGATTTCGGTGAACGCCCGCGTGCAGCGCGGCGCCACCGGCGAAATTTCCGGCATCGAAGGCACGGTGGAGGACATCGACCGCCGCAAGGCCGTGGAGAACATGATCATCCGCGCCAAGCAGGAGTGGGAGAAGACCTTCGACAGCGTGCCCGACGTGATCATGATCATGGACGCGGGCCAGCGGGTGCGGCGCAGCAACATGGCGCTGGGGCGGCTGCTGGGCCTGCACCCCAGGGACGTGGTGGGCCGCCACTGCAACGAGGTGCTCGGCGCGTCCGTCATGTCCGACGACATGTGCGCGGCCGTCATGCCCGACAACGTGTCCGCGGCCGTCCGGGCCATGCCCTGGGGCGAAAGCCGCACCCAGGAACTGTACCTGCCCAGCCTTAGCGGGCACTTTCTGGTCACCCTGTCGCCCTACCTCGCCGACAGCCAGTACGACGGCGAAACCGGCCGCGAGGAGCCCGCGCCGGGCACGGTGCTGGTGGCCCACGACATCAGCAGCCGCAAGCAGCTGGAAGCCCGGTTGCGCCAGGCCCAGAAGATGGAGGCCATCGGCACCCTGGCCGGGGGCATCGCCCACGATTTCAACAATATCCTTGGCGTGATGATGGGCTACACGGAAATGAGCCTGGACCAGACCGAGGACGGCGACGCCCAGCACCGCCGCCTGTCCGAGGTGTTGGCCGCGGGCCGCCGCGCACGCGACCTGATCCGCCAGATCCTGACCTTCAGCAGGCAGGAGGAGCCGTCCCGCCTGCCGCTGCCCCTGCTCGCGCCCATCAAGGAGACGGTGCGCCTGCTGCGCGCCACCCTGCCCGCCAACGTGGACATCCGGCTGGACCTGGCCGACACCGGCCCCGTCCTGGCCAACCTCAGCCAGTTGCAGCAGGTGATCATGAACCTGTGCGGCAACGCGGCCCACGCCATGAAGGAACAAGGCGGGGTGCTGCAACTGGCGCTGGACGCGGTGGAACTGGACGAGGACGAGGCCGCCGCCCGCTCGCTGCCCGCGCCAGGCGGCTACGCCCGGCTGCGCGTGCGCGACACGGGGCACGGCATTCCGGCGGACATCCTGGAGAACATCTTCGACCCGTTCTTCACCACCAAGAAGCCGGACGAGGGCACGGGCATGGGCCTTGCGCTGGTGCACGGCATCGTCACCGCGCACGGCGGCTGCGTTTCGGTGCAGTCCACCGTGGGGATGGGCACGGAGTTCGAGGTGTTGCTGCCGCTGGCCCCGCAGGCGGGCGAAGAGGCCGCGCCGGGGCCCGGCTCCGCCCACAGCGGCAGCGGCGCGGCGCTGGTGGTGGACGACGAGGCCCCGCTGGCGGCCATCATGGGGGCCATGCTGGAAAAGCTGGGCTACCGGGCCGTGATGACGTCCAATCCCCTCGACGCGCTGGAGCGCTTCCGGGCGGACCCGGCAAGCTGGCGGCTGGTGGTGACCGACCAGACCATGCCCGGCATGACCGGCACCGAACTGACGCGGCAGGTGCGCGCCCTGCGGCCCGACCTGCCGGTGGTGCTGTGCTCCGGATTCAGCGAAGGGCTGGGACGCGACGCGGCCATGGCGGCCGGGGTCAGCGCGATGCTGGCCAAGCCGCTGCTGCGCGCCGACCTGGCCGCCGCCCTGTCCGAACTGGGGCTGGAGAACGGGAAGACGTAGCCAGCCACGCACCGCCATGCGCGCGAGAGCGAAACGGGCCTTTCCGGAACACCGGCAAGGCCCGTCCACATTCCCGGCCCGTGCGTAGTGGTCTCGCGCGCTTCAGCGTCCCTCGCCGGGGCGCACCGCGCCCTCTCCGCGCAGCAGTTCCAGCAACCCGCGCACCAGCAGGTCCGCACCGTGCGGGCGCCCGTCTTTCATCCCCGGCAGGCCCAACGCCAGGAGCAGTTCCGGGCCGGTGAGCCCGCCGGGGTTGCAGGCCATGACCGCAAGCAACGCCTCGCGCAGCAGGCCCAGCCCGTCCCGTGCCTTGCGCTGCGCGCCTTCGGGCACGGCGATGCCCCCGGCCCCTGAGGCGACGGCCGCACCACCGGCCTGGAGCGCATCCGCATCCACCAGGCCGGACAGCAGCGCGGCCAACCGCTCGGCCTGCCGGGCGGTCAGCCCTTCGGCCAGCACCACCGGGCGCGCGCCGGGCAGCGGCAGTTGGCGCGGGTCGTCAGGCGAGGAAATTTCCGCAGGGAGACCGGCCGCCGGAGCGGCGCCATCCCCCGGCTGCTCCACCGTGTCCTGCCCGGCGCACTGGCAATGCTCGGGCCGTATCCGCACCAGACGCAACCGTTGGCCGCGCGTTCCCAGCGCGGCATGCACGCAATACCGTTTCTCGTCCATGTATCCCCCCAGGATACGGACCGGCTCCGTGGTATGTGTGTGTCCGTCCCGCCGCGCGTGCCGCGCGGCGCTTCATGGCCTACAATCGTTCGCGGTCCAGCGCGCGGCAGTTGATGGCCTCCGCCAGGTGGGCGACCCGGATAGGACCGGCGGCGGCCAGCGCCCGCTCTGCCTGTCCCGCCTGTCCCGCCTCCAGATCCGCGATGGTCCGCGCGATGCGCAGAATGCGCGTGTACGCCCGCGCCGACAGGGCCAGGGCGCGCACCGCGCCCTCCAGAAAGGCGTGCTCGTCCGGGCCCAGGGCGCAGTGTTCCTCCAGCAGCCTGCCGGTCAGGTCCGCGTTGGTGCGGCACGGGGTGCCCGCGTACCGCGCCGCCTGCACGGCGCGGGCCGCCGCGATGCGGCCGCGCATTTCGGCCGACGTACTCCCGGTGAGGCCGCCGCGCAAGTCCTCGTAGGGCACGGCGGGCACCTCCACGTGCAGGTCGATGCGGTCCAGCAACGGGCCGGAAAGGCGCGCCCGGTAGCGCTGCACCGCCGGGCCGAGGCAGGTGCAGGCGTGCCGGTCGTCGGTCCTGTAGCCGCAGGGGCAGGGATTCATGGCCGCCACCAGCATGCTGTCCGCCGGGTAGGTCAGCGAGACGGCGGCGCGGGCGATGGTCACCACGCCGTCCTCCAGCGGCTGGCGCATCACCTCCAGCGCGGTCTTGCGGAATTCCGGCAGTTCGTCCAGGAACAGCACCCCGCGATGGGCCAGCGAAATCTCGCCGGGGCGCGGGTTGGCCCCGCCGCCCACCAGGCCGTAGTCGGACACGGTGTGATGCGGCGCGCGGAAGGGACGGCGGGTGATCAGCCCCTGCCCGTCCAGCAGGCCCGCCACGCTGTAGATGGTGGTCACCTCCAGCGCCTCGCCGAAGGAAAGCGGGGGCAGCACCGTGGGAATGCGCTGGGCCAGCATGGTCTTGCCGCTGCCGGGCGGCCCGATGAACAGCAGGTTGTGCGCGCCCGCCGCCGCGATTTCGATGGCCCGCTTGGCGTGCTCCTGGCCCTTCACCTCCGCGAAGTCCACGGGCCATTCCGGGCCGCGCTCCCACGCGGCGCGCCCGTCCGAAGGCACGGCAGCAATGTCCGCCTGCCCGGCCAGGAAGGCCGCCGCCTCGCCCAGCGACCGCACCGGATACACCGGCAGCCCTTCCACCACGGCGGCCTCGGCGGCGTTGTCCGCCGCCACCAGCATGCCGCGCGCCCCTTCGGCGCGGGCGCGCACGGCCACGGGCAGCACGCCCGGCACGGGCTTCAGTTCGCCGGTCAGGGACAGTTCACCCAGCAGAAACCATCCGTCGGTGCAGCCCTGGGGCAGGATTTCGGCGGCGGCCAGCAGGCCGATGGCAAGGGGAAGGTCGAAGCCGCTCCCGCTCTTGCGGCGGTCGGCCGGGGCGAGGTTGACGGTGATGCGCGCGGGCGGCAGGCGCAGGTTGCAGGCCCGCATGGCGGCAAATACGCGCTCGCGCGATTCGCGCAGGGCGCCTTCCGCCAGGCCCACCATGACGAAGGCGGGCATGCCCTGACGGGCGAAGTCCACCTCCAGGTCCACCCGGAAGGCGTCCACCCCGTGCAGGGCGGCGCAGGCCACGCGAACGATCATCAAGCCCCCTGCGCGAAAGTGTGAGGAGCGGAAGCGGTCGAGGCGGACCTAATTGATGACGTTGCCGATGCGGTCCCAGCGCACGTTGCCGAGCCCTTCCCACGACCAGTAGATGACCCACGCCTTGCCCCGGATGGCCCCGCGCGGGACGAAGCCCCAGAAGCGGGAGTCTTGCGAGTCGTCGCGGTTGTCGCCCATGGCGAAGTAGTGGCCCTCGGGCACGGTGACCGGGCCGAAGCTGTCGCGCACGGGCATGACGATGCCGGGCTGCGAATGGCGGATGTACGCTTCCTGCACGGCCTCGCCGTTGCGGTACAACTGCTTGTTGCGCACCTCTATCACGTCGCCGGGCACGCCCACGATGCGCTTGATGTAGTCGATGGACGGATCGCCGGGGTACTCGAACACGATGATGTCGCCGCGCTGCGGGTCGCCCACGGGCAGCACCACCTTGTGGGTGAAGGGCAGCTTCACGCCGTAGCTGAACTTGTTGACCAGCAGGTGGTCGCCGATCTGCAAGGTTTCGAGCATGGAGCCGGAGGGAATCTTGTACGCCTGCACCACGAAGGTGCGGATGAGCATGGCCAGCGCAAAGGCGACGACAAGCGCCTCCACGTATTCCAGCAGCAGGCTTTTCTGTTGCATGCGGGTGCCTCCGCGTCCTGTCGCGCGGCCGCGCGGGGACGGGGATTTGCGGTTCATCGAAAACCCGCCAAAGGCTGTCGCCCAAGGCGGGACCGGCTTCTTCGCGCTCTCTCTTCGGTCCATCCCTGCCGCGCGCCCGGATGGCGGTACGCAGCGGCAAGGATTCTATCTTCAATCTTTACACGCACCTACACACTGGCAGCGGTGCGCACGGGCGGCAAGGACAGACGCGCTGTCTCCCGATAATTTCGCGGCAGGGCGGCAAGGGCAAGGAAAACGGCATTCCCCGCGAGGGGAGCGTACTCTTCGGTACGTGACCCGAGCGGCAACGGCGCATGACGCCGCCATTGCCGCCCTGCCGCGAAATTATTCGTCGCCGACCTGAAGCGCGGCCAGGAACGCCTCCTGCGGCAACTCCACGTTGCCCATGCGCTTCATGCGCTTCTTGCCTTCCTTCTGCTTTTCCAACAACTTGCGCTTGCGGGTGATGTCGCCGCCGTAGCACTTGGCGGTCACGTTCTTGCGCAGCGCGGAAATGGATTCGCGGGCGATGATCTTCTGCCCGATGGCCGCCTGGATGGCCACCTCGAACATCTGGCGCGGGATGGTGCGCTTCAGTTTCAGGGCCAGCGCGCGGCCGTAGTGGTACGCCTTGTCGCGGTGCACGATGACGGCCAGCGCGTCCACGGCCTCGCCGTTGATCAGGATGTCCAGCTTCACCAGGGACGACTGCCGGTAGTCGATGAACTCGTAGTCCATCGATGCGTAGCCCTTGGTGCCCGATTTCAGCCGGTCGAAGAAGTCGAACACGATTTCCGCGAAGGGCAGCTCGTAGGTGATCACCACGCGGTTGGACGCGATGTACCCCATGTTCTTCTGGATGCCGCGCTTTTCCTCGCACAGTTTCAGCACGTTGCCCACGTAGTCGTTGGGCACGTGGATGTCCATGCGCACGTAGGGCTCGTACAGCGCGGCGATCTTGGTGGGGTCGGGCAGCTTGGAGGGGTTGTCGATGTCGCTGGTCTTCCCGTCCACGGTGTCGATCTTGTAGATCACCGAGGGAGCGGTGGCGATGAGTTCCACCTGGAATTCGCGCTCCAGCCGTTCCTGAATGATCTCCATGTGCAGAAGGCCCAGGAACCCGCAGCGGAAACCGAAGCCAAGGGCCTGCGAGGTTTCCGGCTCGTACGAGAAGGCGGCGTCGTTGAGCTGCAACTTTTCCAGCGCGTATTTCAGCTGCTCGTAGTCGGCGGAATCGGTGGGGTACAGCCCGCAGAAGACCATGGGCTGCACTTCCTTGAAGCCTTCCACGGGCTCTTCGGCCGGGCGGTCGGCGTGGGTGATGGTGTCGCCCACCTTGGCGTCGCCCAGTTCCTTGATGTTGGCGCAGAGAAAGCCCACCTCGCCCGCGGCCAGTTCGGTCATGTCCAGGATTTCGGGCGAGAACGCGCCAAGGCGGATCACCTCGTAGCTGCGCTCGGTGGCGAACAGCTTGATGCGGTCGCCCTTGCGCAGCACGCCGTCCACGATGCGGAACAGCACCACCACGCCCTGGTACGAATCGTACCACGAATCGAAGATCAGGGCCTTCAGCGGGGCGTTGGGGTTGCCTTCGGGCGCGGGCAGGCGTTCGACGATGGCTTCCAGCACCTTGTCCACGTTCAGGCCGGTCTTGGCGCTGACGGCCACGGCGTCGGAACAGTCGAGGCCGATGCTTTCCTCGATCTCGTGCTTCACGCGGTCGGCGTCGGCGCTGGGCAGGTCGATCTTGTTCAGGACGGGGATGACCTCGAGGTTGTGGTCCAGCGCCAGGTAGACGTTGGCCAGGGTCTGGGCCTCCACGCCCTGCGAGGCGTCCACCACCAGCAGGGCCCCTTCGCACGCGGCAAGGGACCGCGAGACCTCGTAGTTGAAGTCCACGTGGCCGGGCGTGTCGATGAGGTTCAGCACGTACTTGCGGCCATCTTTCCCCGTGTACGGAATGCGCACCGACTGGGCCTTGATGGTGATGCCGCGTTCGCGCTCAAGCTCCATGCGGTCCAGGTACTGGTCGCGCTTTTCGCGCTCGCTGACCAGTCCGGTAACCTCGAGGATGCGGTCGGCCAGGGTGGATTTGCCGTGGTCGATGTGCGCGATGATGCTGAAATTGCGGATGTGTTCCTGTCTGGGCATAACGTGGGTGCCGCCGTGCGGCGGCGCGCCTCCTGAAAAATGTGCGGCATGGGATGGGTACGGGCGCCGATGGTGCCGTACGCGCCGGCCGGCCATGGGGTGGCCGGGGGGTGGTCAATGACCCGGCGCGCGTCGCCGTACCATTCGAATCGGTTTTCATACTGCATTCGGGGCCGGAAGTCCAACCGCCCCGCAACGCTCGATCCTGACGGGGTCCTGCATGGGCGGAACCGGCAAGGCGGAAACCGGGGAGGACGAGCCGGAAAAACGGAGGCCCAGCGCTACCGGCCCACTGTCCAAAAATCGGACAGTTCCGCTCCGCTTTGCACATCCTGCACATCGAACTGTCCAATAATCATACATGCTCCGGGTGCGGCTCGGGACGCCCTGTTTCCGGCAAATCCTTTGGCCACGCCATGTTCGCGCCGCGCGCCCGCCCCCTGTGCGCGGTGGCACGCCCCTTGCCTTATGTGCTGCACACACCCGGAAACGGAAACCACACGCAGGAGCAGTTCATGAAGATCACCCGCATTCTCCCGGCCGCCCTGGCCATTTTCGCCATCACCATCGGCTCGGCCATGGCGGCGGGCAGCACCGGCGGCCACGATGCCCACCCCACGCCCCCGGCTGCCTCTGCTCCGGCGGACAAGGCCCCCGGCGACGCCCAGCCCGCCCCCATGCAAGGCTGCGGCTGCTGCCAGATGATGAAGGACGGCCACGGCTCCATGGGGAACATGGACGCCAAGCCCGGCGGCGCCGGACACATGATGCCGGGCAACGACGGCAAGGCGCCGGTCCGCCACAGCTAGCGCCACGCAAGGCGGCCTTCCATACCTTTCTCACGGGGGGGGCCGCCCGCTTTCACGGCAGACACAAGGATTCCCCCGTGGGGCCTGCACCTCCTCCTCGCCGGTCCCACGGTTCCGCCTCGCGGCGTGCGCGCCCCCTTCACCGGGGGCGCGTTGCGTTGCTGGGCGCATGTCCCGCGCGGCTCCGCCGCGCACCGGTATCGGCCATTCCCCGTCAGTCATTGCTCCCCGTCCGCCGAAGGTGGTATACGCATGCACAAGGTGCGTACCGCCCCGGCCTGCCCGGCGGAACGGTTCCTGTTGTCCCCCTTTCCGCTCCCGCGCCCGGCCCCCCGCCCGGAGCCTCCCCCACCCCGCCCGCAGCCGCGCCGCCCGGCGCAAGGAGGCATCATGCGTCGCAGGGACTTCCTGAAATGGCAGATGTCCGGCGCATTGTGGCTGGCCGCCGGAGCGGTCCTGCCCGCCGCGCCGTCCGCGCTTTCGCCCCTCTCCCCGTTGCTGCCGGGTCCGGACGAAGCCCTGGCCGCCTCCGCCGGGCCCGATGTCGCCGTGGTCAAGGGCTCGCCCGCCGCCGCCGCCCATGCCTGCGTGGGCATGCTGGGCGGCATGGGCCGCTTCGTGAAGACCGGGCAGAAGGTGGTCATCAAGCCCAACATGTCCTTCGCCTCGGCCGCCAGCCTGGGCACCAACACCCACCCCGAGGTGGTGGCCGCGCTGGTGCGCATGTGCCGCGACGCGGGGGCCGCCTCGGTGCTGGTGCTGGACAACCCGCTGGCCCCGGCCGAGCAGTGCATCGAGCGTTCGGGAATCCGGACCGCCTGCGCCGAGTTCGGCGACATCGTGCAGGCCCCGACGGCGGAGCGGTTCTACCGCGAACTGGACATCGACGGCGCGCAACAGATGACCGCCAATACCTTCCTGCGCGACGCGCTGGACGCCGACGTGCTCATCGCCGCGCCCACGGCCAAGTCGCACAGTTCCACCGGCGTCTCGCTGGGGCTCAAGGGCATGATGGGGCTGATCCGCCAGCGCGGGGTGATGCATTCGCGCTACGACCTCGACACCGCCATCGTGGACCTGAACACGAAACTGCGCGCCGCGCTCACGGTCATCGACGGCACCTACGTGCTGACCACCGGCGGCCCCGGCGGGCCCGGCAAGGTCATACAGGAAAACACGGTGATCGCCTCGGCCGACCCTGTGGCCGCCGACGCCTGCGCCGTGGAATCGTTCGAGTGGTACGGGCGGCGCTTTGCCGCGCGGCAGGTCAGCCACATCCGGCTGGCCCACGAACGGGGCCTGGGCTCCATGGACCTGTCCGCGCGCGCCGTGGCGCGGGTGACCCTGTAAGGGCCGGGGCCGCATGGCATGAACCGGCAACGCGCGCGCCTGGCCAGCCGCTGGCTGTTCTTCGCGGCCTTCGTGCTGCTGGCGTGGGGTGCGGGGCAGGCCGTGCCCGGCGGTGAAATCGTGCCCCGCGATCTGCCCCGCGATCTGCCCCGCGACCTGCTGGTACGGCTGGACCCGGCCGTGGCCCTGGCCGCCAGCGTGGCGGGCCGTGCGTTCATCGGCGCGGTTGTGCCGGGGCTGGTGGTGCTGGCGTCCGCCCTGTTGCTGGGCCGGGCGTTCTGCGGCTGGGCGTGCCCGTTCGGGGCCATGGTGGACGCCGGTGACGCCGTGTGGCGTCGCCTGGCGAAAACCCGGCGGCGCAAGGCCGGGCGGCCGGAATCCCGCCGGAATGACGCGGCACGCCGCCCCGCCGTGCCGCGCCTGCCCAAGTACGCGGTGCTGGCCGGGGTGCTGACGGCCGCGCTGGCGGGCCTGGACCTGGTGTTCTGGGCCGCGCCGCTGCCGCTGGCCGCGCGGTTCTGGGCGCTGGCCGCCTGGCCTCCGGTGGCCCGGCTGGCCGAGACCGGCCTTTCCCTGGCCGCCCCCCTGGCCCGCCGGATGGGGGCCACCGGACTGGCCTTCGCGGAAATCCCCGTGCCCGGCTACGCGGCCACCAGCTACATCGTCGGCTTCTTCGCGCTGGTGCTGGCGGGCGGGCTGCTGGCCCCGCGCCTGTGGTGCCGCATGCTCTGCCCTGCCGGGGCCGCCATGGGCCTTGCGGGCCGCGCGGCCCCGTGGCGGCGGCGGGTGGACCACGCCTGCACCGCCTGCGGAGCCTGCGCGCGGCAGTGTCCGGCCGGGGCCATCCCCGTGGCGGCCCCGCGCGCCACGGACCACGCCGAATGCCTGAAATGCCTGCGCTGCGCCGACGTCTGCCCCGTGGACGCGGTGCGCTTCGCCCTCCGGGATGTTGTCGGAGCCGACGCACCTGGCGCGCTTGGCGCGGCCGTCCCCGCCCCCGATGCCACCGGTGCCGGAAGCCCGCATGCCCGGTCGCAGCGCCGCGCGCTGCTGGCGGGCCTTGCCGTGGGAGCCTGCGCCGCCGCGCTGGGCCACGCCGCCCCGGCCCTGGGCAGGCCGGAAGGGGTGCTGCGCCCGCCGGGCGCACTGCCGGAGCCGGACTTTCTGGCCCGTTGCGTGCGCTGCGGACTGTGCGCCGCCGCCTGTCCCACCAACACCCTGCAACCCGCATGGCTGGCCAGCGGCGCGCTGGGCATGTTCAGCCCGGTGGTCACCCCGGCGCGCGGCTTCTGCGACCCGGCCTGCCACGCCTGCGCCCGCGCCTGCCCCACCACGGCCATCCGGCGGCTGGCCGACGAGCGCACCTACGCCAAGATCGGCACGGCCGAGGTGCTGCGCGACCACTGCCTGGCCTGGGCAAAGAAAAAGCGCTGCCTGGTCTGCGACGAGGTGTGCCCTTACGACGCCATCGCCCTGAAGCCGGAGCCCGGCTACGCCGTGGGCGTGCCCCACGTGGACCCGGTCCGCTGCGCCGGGTGCGGCTTCTGCGAAAAACACTGCCCGGAAACGGCGCAGGCCACCGGCGAGAAGGCCATCGTCATCCGCACGCGCGACGCCCTGCGCATCGCCACCGGCAGCATGCGCGCGGCGGCCGAGGAGCGCGGGCTGCGCCTGGTGTTCACGCCCAGAAAGCCGGACGGCGCGCACGGCGAGGAAGCCCCGCCCTACCCGGACGGCGACGGCGCGCCGCCATCCGGCGGCCTGCCGCCCGGCTTTACCGAGTAGCCGGGCCCTGCCGGGCGTCAGCGCATCTCGTCGATGATGGCATCCAACTCCTGCGCCAGCCGGGCCAGGTCGCCCACGGCCTCTGCCGATTGGCGCATGGTGTCCGCCGTGTGGCCCGAAATGGAGCTGATGCGGTCCACCGCGCGGGTGATCTGCTCGCTGGCGGCGGACTGCTGCTCCGCCGCCGTGGCGATGGCCCGCACCTGGTCCGCCGTGCGGTCCACGGTGCCCACGATGGCCAGCAGCGCCTCGCCGCTGCGCCCCGCAAGCCCCGTGGACTGCTCCACCAGGCGCACCGCCTCGTCGGTGGCGGCGCGGCTGCGGGCCACACTGTCGCGGATGGCCTCCACGAAGCCCACCACCTCGCGCGTGGCCTGCATGGTCTTTTCGGCCAGCTTGCGCACCTCGTCGGCCACCACGGCGAAGCCGCGCCCCGCGTCACCGGCGCGGGCCGCCTCGATGGCCGCGTTCAGGGCCAGCAGGTTGGTCTGGTCCGCGATGTCCTCGATGACCCCGATGATGCGCCCCACGCCTTCGGCCTGGCTGCCCAGTTCGCCCATGTCGCGTTCCAGCACGCGGGCCTGCCCGGCCACGCGGTTGATGCAGGCCACGGCCTCTTCCACCACGGCCGAACCCTGCCGGGCCTGCTCGTGGGCGGAACCGGCCAGGTCGGCGGCGGAACCGGCGTTGCTGGCCACCTCCATGACGGAGGCGTTCATCTGTTCCATGGCCGTGGCGCTTTCCACGGCCAGCCCGCGCTGCTCGTCGGCCCCGGTGCTGGCCTCCTCCACCTGGGCGGACAACTCGCCCGAGGCGGAGGCCACCCGCGCGGAAACCTGACGCGCGGCGTCGGCGGCGCGGGCGATGCGGGCGTGCTGCTCCTCTATGTCCGCCTGCTGGCGCTGCATTTCGGTGATGTCGGCATACACGCTGAACGCGCCGATGAGATTGCCGTCCAGATCCAGCAGCGGCGCGGAATCCACCACCAGGTGCACCTGGCCGCCCTTGCGGCTGTTCAGGGTCACGCGCTGGCCGGTGCGCGCGGTGCGGTCGCGCAGCACGCGGTTGGTCACCGTGTCGCGCTGCGGCTCGCCGTGCATGATGTCGCCCACGGTCCTGCCGGCCTGGGCTTCGGGGTCGCCGTCCAGGCCCAGCATGCGCAGCAGGGCCGCGTTGCAGTAGCTGACGCGGCCCTCCGTGTCCGCCACCAGGAAGGGCAGGGTCATGCCGCTCAGGATGCCCTTGGAAAAGCCCAGTTCCTTCTTCAGCCCGCCCACCATGCCGTGCAGGTTGGCGGCCAGGCGGGCCAGTTCGTCGTGGCCGCCCACGGCCAGGTCCGCGTTCAGGTCCCCCCCGGCGATGGCCGTGCTGGCCTCGGTAAGGCGGTGCACCCGGTCCACGATGGCCCGCCGGATGAACAGGATGACCCCGGCCAGCAACGCCACCAGCCCCGCCGCCGAAATACCCGCGCTTTCCAGGATGCGCCCGTGCACCCCGGCCAGCACCGGGGTGACGTCCTGCATCACCACCAGCTGGCCCAGCAGCGGCTGCGATGCGCCATGGCAGTGATGGCACGACGGCTCGTTGCGGATGCCGACCACGTGCGCGAAAATGGAGCGCCCGTCCCGCTCGAAGAGCAGCGAGGCTTCCAGCGCCTCGCGCCGGGCGCGGCCGGTCAGGTCGCGCAGGCCGGGGTCGGTCAGCACGTCGGCCAGGTCGCGCCGTTCCACGTCGGGCCGGGTGGAATAGGTGATGTTGCCGTTGAAGCTGGCCAGGTGCACCGTGGTGTCGGAGTAGTGGCGCGCCAGTTCGGCGAATTCGGCGCGGGTGCCCGCGTCGTTGCCGAGCAGCATGGGCCGGTCGATGGCCGTCTTGATCATGGCCGACTCGCGGGTGACCACCGACTCCAGCTCTTCCAGGGCCGCGTGGCGCTGGCGCCACGCCCCGGTGCCGATGATGACCGCGAACACGGCGACGGCGATGACCGTCACCAGCAGCGAGGTGCGCAGGCTGAGAGACCGCGCGAGAGTGCCCGCCATGTCCGCCCCCTAGTGCGCGCCGCTGTGCAACAACGGCTTGAAACCGAACGAACGCACCCGGCTTTCGTTGTGGCAGCCTTCGCAGGTGGCCATGGTGGGTTTGCCGATCAGTGACGGATCGCCCGCTTCGGCATGCGCCGCGCCGGGCCCGTGGCAGGTTTCGCACCCCACGTCGGCGAACTGCGGGGTGGTGGCGTACTCGACGAAACCGCCCTTGCCGTACCCCGTCACGTGGCATTCGTAGCAGCCGCGCAGTTCGTCCTGCGTCAGCTTGGGGGCCATGGTGGCCACGCTCTTCCACGATTTGGCCTTCTTGGAATACTTCTGGAACTTCTCGTATTCCCCGGCGTGGCAGGGCTGGCACGCGGCGCTGCCCGCATAGGGGGACGCAGCCCGGACGGGCATGGACACCACGGCCGTCACCACCCCCGCGATGACGGCCACGAGACACACCTTGCTGGACAAACGGAAACGGAACATGGTTCTCCCCGAAAATGCGGAGGCACCCCTCTTGTGCTGCCCCGCTTTTTGTGAAAAATAGCACATACAATGCAGACCCGTAATAGGGGAATTGCCGGCACACGTCAATATTGCGGTGCGGCTTTCCTTTATAATGGCAAGCGCATCTTCGCCAGACAAAAAAACGCGCGGCACGCCACCGGGGCGGGCCGCGCGCAGATGCGCGGCGGCGGCGCGCCTACCCCAGTTTCAGTTCCTCCACCAGGCGCTTGAGCACCTGGGCCTGACTGGTCAGTTCGTTCACGGCGGTGGCCGCCTCGCGCATGGCCTGGGCAGTTTCGGCCGAAATGGCGCTGACCTGCTCCACGGCGCGGTTGATTTCCTCGCTGGCGGCGGACTGCTGTTCCGACGCGGTGGCGATGCCGCGCACCTGGTCCGCCGCCGCATCCACGAAGCGCACGATCTCGCGCAGCGACTCGCCCGAGCGCCGGGCAAGTCCGGTGGCTTCCTCGATGGCGCCCACGGAACGGTCCACGTGCTCCATGTTGGTGCGCGTGCCCTGCTGAATGCCCCGCACCGCCGCGCCCACCTCCTGCGTGGCGTGCATGGTCTTTTCCGCCAGCTTGCGCACCTCGTCGGCCACCACGGCGAAGCCGCGCCCGGCGTCGCCCGCCCGTGCGGCCTCGATGGCGGCGTTGAGCGCCAGCAGGTTGGTCTGGTCGGCGATGTCGCTGATCACGTTCATGATCTGGCCGATGGATTCCGCCTGCCGCCCCAGTTCCTCCATGTCGCGCTTCAGTTCCAGCGACTGCTGCTGCACCTGCCCGATACCCTCCACCACCTGGCCCACGATGGCGGCCCCCTCGTCGGCCATGCGGCGGGCGTTTTCCGAAACGTCGGCCGCTCCGCCCGCGTTGCGGGCCACCTCGAGCACGCTGGCGTTCATCTCTTCCATGGCCGTGGCGGTTTCCGCCACCCGGCGCGACTGTTCTTCGGCTCCCCGGTCGGACTGCTCGATCTGGGCGGACAGTTCCTCCGACGCGGAGGACACCACCTCCACCACTCCCTCCAGCCGTCCGGCGGCCTGCAGCATGCCCTCGCGCCTGGCGTTCTCGGCCTGGCGGCGGGCCTCGTCGGCCTCGTGCATGGCGGCCAGGGCTTCCTGCTCCTTGGCGGCGGCCTGGCGGCTCTTGTCCTCCGCCTCTGCGATCTTGCCCTTCAGCGTGCCCACCATCTGCTGCATGGCGTCGTACACGCCCTTGAACCGGCTGGGCCGGAAGCTCACCCCAAGGTTGCCCGCCGCGATCTCGCGCGAGACGGTGTGCAGGTAGCCCGGATCCTCTCCCAACTGGGCCAGGGTGGAGCGGATGATGTACAGCGTGGCGGCCAGCCCCAGGCCCAGCGACAGCGCCATCAACACAAGGCTGACCGTGCGCGCCGAGGCTGCGGCTCTTTCCGCCTCCAGTCCCGACGCCGTGGACCCCTTGTCGTTGACCGCCACCATCTCCGCCAGGGTGGCCAGGGCCGCACGGAACGACGTCCGGGCCTTCTCCACGGATATCCGGTTGGCTTCCTCCGTCTTCATGGCCCGCGACAGAGAGATTATTTCCGGCAGAACGGCGAAATAGGCGTTCGCCTGGGCCGCCGCCTGTTCGTACAGGCGGTGCTCCTCGGGATTGGAAATCATCGGTCCGTAGCGTCGCAGCGCGTTCAGCACGTCGGTGCGCCCCTTGTCCATGGCGCGCTCCTCGTCGTCCATCTGGGCCCTGTTGCTGGCGATGATGTGCTGCAACTCCGCACGACGCACGTTGTTCAACCCCGACAGCAATTCGCCAAGTTCCTTGATACTTGGCAGCCAGTTCTTCGTTACGTCGTGGACATCAGCAAGGATATTTCCGAACATGTAGTTTCCATATCCTCCCAATACGAGCATCATTGCGAGAATGATTCCGAATGCACAGGAAAGTTTGACAGACAGCTTCATGGACAGTGCTCCTTGCACGGTAGCTGCATGTTTCAAATGTTCCACGCTGATATCGCTGTACGGATGTCCTGCCCATCAGAAAGAGCGATATCTCTCCACGTTCCGAAAAACATTTCCATTTCGTATCTTCGCAACATTCATGATTATTCGATATTAGATTCTTTCCGGGGTGATGCTGGCGCTCTTCCGAGCGCAACCTGCCGCCGCGACAGGAGAGAGGCGCGGCTCCCGCCTGGGGTGGAAATCCCGCGCGCGGGCCTTCGCTTGACGCGGGCGGCACGGCGCGCCACCCTGCACCAATGGCGGAGGGCCGCGACCCCGGAATCCGCCGCGAGACACACACGGAGGTTGACCATGCTGGACACGACAGGCGCCGGCGCCCGCATCACGCGACGCGCCGTACTGGCCGTGCTGGCCCTGCTGGGCGGCACGCTGGCCACGGCCGGGCTGCCCGCCCCGGCGGGACGCACCAACGGAAGCGGTACGGAAGGAATGGCGGGACTGGCGCGGCGCGCCCTGCGCCCGCTGCTGACCGGAGAGGCCCGCGCCGCGCAGGGCGCGGTGGCCCTGCCGCCGCCGGACCTTTCCGGCGCGGCGGGCGGGGCTGGAAGCAAGCCGCTGATGCAGGCCCTGGCCGGGCGCGCCTCCACCCGCGCCTTCCGCGAGGACGCCATCCCCGACCAGGTGCTGGGCGATCTCTTGTGGGCGGCCTGGGGCGTCAACCGGCCCGATGGAAAGCGCACCGTGCCCACGGCCAGGAACCGGCAGGGCATGGACGTGTACGTGGTGCGCGCCGACGGGGCGTGGCGCTACGACGGCGCGGCCCACGCCCTTGAGCGCGCCGCCGCCGAAGACCTGCGCCCCCTGCTGGCGCGCCAGTCGTACGTGGCCACGGCCCCGGTCACCCTGGTGTACACGGCCGCCGCGTCGGAAGACCCGGTGTACGCGGCCATGCACGCTGGCTCCATGTACCAGGGCGCGGGGCTGTTCTGCGCGTCCGCCGGGCTCGGCAACGTGGTGCGGGCCAGCTACGACGAGGCGGCCCTGCATGCCGCCCTGCGCCTGCCCGCCGACCGGCGCATCGTCATCAGCCAGACCGTGGGCTGGCCCAGAAACTGAGACCGCCCGCCGGAGGGAACGGCGGGCGGCTGGGGAGAACCAGAAGCTGTTCGCGGATTCGTGAGAAGCCGGAGCAACCTCCGGAACTGATTTGGCGGCTAGAATTTGTAGGTGACGCTGAGCCCCGCCATGTGGGCGTGGGCGTCCTCGCGGTCCACTTCGTTGATGTAGTCGGCCGGGCGGGCGTCGTAGTGGCGGTCGGTCATCCACAGGTAGCCGTAGAACACGTCCAGCACCCAGTTCTGGTCCACCTTCCACCCCGCGCCCACAGTGACGATCTGGCGGTCGGAACAGGGCACGGCGAAGTCCTCGTACGTGTCGTTGATGGGGCTCTGGTCGTAGACGTAGCCCGCGCGCAGGTCCACGCTGTCGGTCAGGGCGTATTCCGCGCCGAACTGGAACCGCCAGGTGTTGTTCCAGTCCTTGTCCTTGCTCACCCGCGACATGCCGGGGAGCAGCGCCGGGTCGTAGTTGATGGTCAGGGCCTGATAGGCGCTCCAGTGGGTCCACACCACGTCGGCTTCCAGGCTCAGGCGGTCGATGGGCTTGACCATCACGCCGAAGGTGACCGATTCGGGAATGGGCTCGGTGCCGGACACGTCGCCGCGATCCCACGCGGGAGTGTAACCGCCCTTCTGTGAAAAGTCGGCGTGTCCATTGACCTTGAGATCGATCTGGCTGCGCCAGGTCAGGCCGAAGGCCAGCCAGTCGTAGGGCCTGTAGCGCGCCCCGGCGTTGAAGCCGTAGGCCCAGCCGTCGGCGTCGATTTCCTGCTTCACGTCCGCGCCGGGAATGGTGGAATCGTACATGAAGCGCAGGTAGGTGGCGTCAATGCCCACGGCCAGCGAGAACTGGTCGGAGAACTTCATGGCCAGGTTGGGGTTGATGGAAAGCGACTGGATGCCCGCGTACGAGCAGTTGTAGCGCCCGGCCCAGTTGTCGCCGCCGGCGTATTCGGTGCCCAGCCCCACGCGCGGGAATATGCCGAGGCCGAACCAGTAATGGTCGGACAGTTGCTGCGTGTAGTAGGCGGTGGGCAGACCCCAGATGGCGTCGGAAAAGTCGCGGTCTTCCACGGCGGGACTTTTGAAGTTCATGGTGGCGTTGGGCTTGATGGCCGTGGCGCCCACCTGCACCTGCCCCCCCGGCAGGTCGGTGATGTTGGCCGGGTTGTAGGCCACGGCCGAGGGGTCGGCGTCGCGGGCCACCATGGCGCCGCCCAGGGCGGTGCCGCGCGCGCTCCATTCGTAGACGGCATAGCCCGAGGCGCGGGCCTGCATCGGCAGCAGAAGCGGAACAAGGACAAGACAGAGCAGGAACAACGGCTTTCGCATGACAACTTCCCGTACTTGCAGAATATGCCCGCCGAACATTGACAGGGCCACGGGAGTGTAGCAGGCAGAAGTACAGCGTCAATGAACATGGTAAATTTTTGCATTCATATTTCATGAATGGACTGCCCGGCCGTTCAAGCGTGGTGAATCCATGACCTGCAATGATCTTGTCGCGTTCTATGCCCCCCGCCTGGATGCCATGGACGTACCCGCCCTGTTGCTGGATGGCGGGGGCGGCGTGCTGTACGCCAACGAGCCCGCCCGGCGGCTGCATCGAAGCGGCGGGGATGGCGAGGCCATGCCCGCCCACGGCTGGCGGCACGAAGAGGTGCCCCCCGTGCCCGAGGACGGCGCGCCGGTGCGCGAAAGCCGCACCCGCATCACCCTGCCCGACGGCGCGGGCATCCGCCAGATAAGCTGGACCTGCGTGGCCATACCCGTGCCCGGCGGGGACGAAGGCGGGGCTGGCGGCAGCGCATCCGGCGCCATTGCCGCGCACCGCGCCGCCTATGTGGCCTGGGGCAGGCCGCGCACCACCGAGGGCGGGCAGGAGATGGGCTTCACCATCCTGCCCAGCGGGGTCATCCAGGCGGTCAGCCCGGCGCTGTGCGCCATCTGCGGGTACACGCGGGACGAACTGATCGGCCGTTCCGCGCGGGAGTTCTACTTCACCTCCACGGCGCGCAAGCGCATCGTCAGCCAGCTCATCGAGCGGACAGAGGTGGAAAACGGCGAGGTGACCCTGCGCCGCAAGGACGGCTCGCCCCTGACGCTGTGGTACAGCGCGGAATCCATCCGCGACGCCTCGGGCCGCATGGTGGCCTACAGCGGCTACTTTCAGGAGCGGCCGTTCGCGTTTTCATCCAAGCTGGCCAGCGACTTTTCGCGCGTGGTGGACGCCCTGCCGGGGCTGGCCTGGGTGTGCGGGCGCGACCTGCGCATCGTGGCCGTCAACGACGCGTATCTTGCCGCCTACCGCCGCACCCGCGACGAGGTGATGGGCCGCACCGAATACGACTTCATGCCGCCGGAACTGGCCCGCTATCCCGTGGAGGCGGCGCTGAAGGTGTTCGAGGAGAAGCGGGAACTGGAACACCCGGCGGTGCCGCATCTGCTGGACCCTTCCGTGTGGTACCGGGTGATCCGGCGGCCCATCTTCGACGACAACCGGCAGGAGGTCATCGGCCTGCTGGGCATCGCGCAGGACATTTCCTCCAAGGTGGTGCAGGAGAACGCCTTCATCGAGCAGTTGCACGCCCACCATGGCGACGTGGTGGTGGTGACCGACGACCAGGGCCGGATACTGCGGCGGTCGCGCCAGACGCTGACCCCGGCCATCTTCGGGCGGCAGGAGCCGTACGACGCCTACACCCTGGACATGGGGCCGGTGCTGGACCTGCTGCACGAAAGCGACCTGCCCGCCGTGCGCCAGGCCCTGCTGCGGGCCATGCGCGAACACCGCGAACAGCACTTCGAATGCCGCATTCGCAACCTGTCGGGCAGCTATTCCACGGTGCATTCACGGCTGGTGTACAACGACACCATCTACGGCGAACCCCGCGTGTACGTGGTGGCGCGCGACGTCTCCGGCGAGGTGGGGCTGCGCCAGGCGCCCATGGTGCTGGAACGCCTGAAGGAGGCGGCGGGCGCGCGCACCGACCGCGAACTGGCGACCTTCCTGAACGTGTCGGCGGCGTCCATCTCTAACGCGCGCAAGAACGGACGCATCCCGCCGGACTGGCTCATCGATGCGGGGCTGAGGACGGGAAGGTCGATCGACTGGCTGGTGCGGGGGACTGCCAACTAACGGACCCTGACCGGACGGCGGCGGCTTGCCTTGCCGAGCAGCCTGACATCATCGCCCCCCAACGTCGGATTCTCGACCTTTCCGTCCAGCATTCGAGAGAGGATCCTGCGCGCGTTGGCGGCACAGTCGATGTCGTCAGGCTTGGCCTCGATATCCGCGATGAGTGACACAAGTTGCGTCTTGCTCTGCATGAGCCGCGCCACCAGCGCCTCGATATCCGCTACCTTGCGGCGGAGCGCCTCGATCAGCACGCCGTGCTCCCACTGCTCCAGATCGCTCGGCAACAGCGTGCGGATTTCGTCGAGGCTGAAGCCCGCCCTCTGCGCGGTCACGATCAGGTCCAGCACGACGACCGCCTCTGGCGGATAGGTCCGGTAGCCGTTTGGCCGGCGTTCGACGGTCTGCAGCAGGCCAATACTCTCATAGAAGCGGATGCGCGAAGAGGTGAGGCCACTGCGCTCCGCCAGCTCCCCGATCTTCATGGTCGGAACTCCGTCAAAAGGTGCTTGACCTTAAGCTTAACTTGAATGTTAAGAAGTGTCCAGACCGCAAATTGGAGACCGCTCATGCCCCTGTTCTCACCGCTGGCGCTGCCCAATGGCGCCGTCATTCCCAATCGCATCGCCAAGGCCGCCATGGAAGAAAACATGGCCGATGAAGACCATGCACCCTCCATCGACCTGATCCGCCTTTACCGGGCCTGGGCCGAGGGCGAGGCGGGGCTGATCATCACCGGAAACGTGATGGTCGACGCCCGCGCCATGACCGGCCCGGGCGGCGTGGTGCTGGAAAACGCCCGCCACCTCGACCGCTTCAGGGCTTGGGCCGAGGCGGGACGCTCGCGCGGTGCGCAGGTCTGGATGCAGATCAACCATCCTGGACGGCAGATGCCGGCAGACCTCGGCCAGGAGACGCTGGCGCCATCGCCGGTTGCGCTTGATCTTGGGGCGCAGTCGAAACGGTTCCCGGTACCACGCGAAATGACTGCTGCCGACATCGCGGAGGTCGAACGCCGCTTCGCCACCACCGCGCTGCTCGCTGAGCAAGCGGGCTTCGCCGGCGCGGAGGTCCACGCAGCGCACGGCTACCTCATCAGCCAGTTCCTCTCACCGCTGTCGAACCACCGGCAGGACCGCTGGGGCGGGAGTCTCGAAAACCGGGCGCGCCTGCTGCTCGACATCGTGCGCGGCATCCGGGCCGTGGTCACGCCCGGCTTTGCGATGGCGGTCAAGCTCAATTCGGCCGACTTCCAGCGCGGCGGCTTCTCGCCCGAAGACGCGCAGACTGTGGTCAAGATGCTCAGTTCCCTCGGCGTCGATCTCGTCGAGCTTTCCGGCGGCAGTTACGAGGCGCCGGCGATGATGGGTTCCGCCCGCGACGAACGCACGCTGGCGCGTGAAGCCTATTTCCTCGAATTCGCCCGTGAGATCGCCACTGTTGCGACGACGCCTCTCATGGTCACCGGTGGCATCCGTCGGCGGGAGGTCGCGGAGCAGGTCATCGACAGCGGTATCGCCATGGCGGGGATCGCCACCGCGCTCGCCATCGAACCGAACCTGCCGCGCAACTGGCGGCTTGGCCGACCGGATGCGCCGAAGCTCAAGCCAATCTCGTGGAAGAGCAAGCCGCTGGCTTCGGCGGCGCACATGGCTGCCGTCAGGTATCAGATGGCCCGCCTCAGTCGTCGCCGACGCACGGTACCCGGCATCTCGCCGGCCTGGGCGCTGATCGTCTCGCTGGCGGAGGCGAAATGCCGCGCCAGGCGCTACCGCCGCTGGATGCAGGAGCGACGGGTCGCTGGCTGACGGGGGGCATCCGGCTCGCTACGGCGCAATGTGGAAGCGCGTTCGCCTCCGGGCCGACGTGGCTGCCGCCGCGTTGTAACTGCTCGTTATGGGAGAGACTGTTAAGGACGCTTATGCGGGCCAAGTGCGGCTATTGGTGCGCTCGGAAGCGGACTGAAATGGCGGAAGGGGAGGGATTCGAACCCCCGGTGGGGTTCCCCCCACAACGGTTTTCAAGACCGCCGCAATAAACCGGACTCTGCCACCCTTCCGCGTGTGGTGACGGGCAGGCCGTACCAGAAACGATACGCCACTGCTCTGCCTCGCCGGGCGGTTATGCCCTGACCGTGGGTGGCGGTCAAGATGAAGCAGGACCGGCTGCATAGCGACACGTGCCCGTCAGCGCGGCTGGAACATGATGATGCCCATGCCCGCCAGGGCCACCAGCACCCCGGCCACGTCCCAGTGCGTGGGGCGCACGCCGTCCACCAGCCACAGCCAGCCGATGGCGACGCCGATGTACACGCCGCCGTATGCCGCGTACACGCGCCCGGCCGCCGTCTCGTGCATGGTCAGCAGCCACGCGAACACCGCAAGGCTTGCGGCGGCCGGGGCCAGCAGCCACGCCGTCTTGCCGCCCTTCAGCCACAGGTACGCAAGGTAGCACCCGGCAATCTCCGCGATGGCCGTGGCGAAATACAGCAGAAAGGTCTTCACGCGGCCACCCGTTGCGCCCGGCGGCGTGGCGCAGGCACCGGGCGTTCCCCACTCCGGTTCACACCACGCGCGGGACGCTGCCCGCGCTGGGTCAGCAACGGCATGGCGCGCCCGGCCACGCTACCCGGCACCGTTCAAGGCCCCGTTGCCCGCGCCTGCCACCCCGCCCCGGCGGCACTTCTGAATGTGCTTCAGCAGCAGGCTACGCAGGTTGTCGGAATTGATGGGCTTGCCGATGTAGTCGTCCATGCCCGCCGCCAGAAACTGTTCGCGGTCGCCCTTCATGGCGTGGGCGGTCATGGCGATGATGGGCACGTTGCTGTTGGTGGCCATGCCCTGCGCCTTGCGCACCATGCGCGTGGCCTCCATGCCGTCCATGACCGGCATGGCGATGTCCATCAGCACCAGGTCGAATTCCTGCCTGCGCAACGCGGGCACCACTTCGCTGCCGTCCGTCACGGACTGCACCTCATACCCCTGCTTTTGCAGAAATTTTTCGATGAACATCAGGTTCATGGGATGATCCTCGGCCACCAGGATGCGCGCCCGGCACTCCGGCTCGGGCGTCTGCACCGGCGTGCGGGCGGCCTCTTCGCCTTCCAGGCGGGCCGTGTCGAAGCGGGCCGTGAAGTGAAAGGTGCTACCCTGCCCCGGCGCGCTCTCCACGCGGATGTCCCCGCCCATGAGCAGCGACAGCCGCTTGCAGATGGCCAGTCCAAGGCCCGTGCCCTTGTGGCGGCGCGACAGCGAACCGTCGGCCTGCACGAACCGCTCGAAAATGTGTTCACGGTGCTTCTCCAGAATGCCGGGGCCGGAATCGGTGACGGAAAATTCCAGCATCGCCGATTCGGGCGTGGACTCCACCATGCGCACGGCAAGGGAGACGCGGCCCTGCTCGGTGAACTTCAGGGCGTTGTCCAGCAGGTTCACCAGCACCTGGCGCAGGCGCATGGGGTCGCCCACCAGGCCGTCGGGCACATCTTCCGGCACCAGGAAGGCGAAGCCCAGGCCCTTTTCCTCCGCCCGGTGCACGAACATGGTGTGCAGGGTGGACAGGCGCTTGCGCAGGCGGAACACCTGGCTGTCCAGTTCCACCATCCCCGCCTCTATCTTGGAGAAGTCGAGGATGTCGTTGATGAGCGCCAGCAGCGATTCGGCGGAATTCTGCGCCGCCTCCAGGTATTCGCGCTGCTCCTCGTCCAACGGAGTGTCCAGCGCAAGGTCCAGCATGCCGAGCACGCCGTTCATGGGAGTGCGTATCTCGTGGCTCATGGAGGCCAGAAACTCGCTCTTGGCCTTGTCCGCCGCCTCCGCGGCCTCCTTGGCCACGCGCAGTTCGCGCTCCATGCGGCGGGTTTCGGTCACGTCGCGCACGTATTCCGCCACCATGGCCACCTGTCCGGCGGCGTTGCGCACCGGGAACACGGTGATGGACCGGAAGGTGCGCGAATCGGGATTGTACAGCTCGATGACCTTCTGGCGGCCGGTGTCGAACACCTCCGCTATCTGGCAGGCATCGCAGTTTTTCTCGCCCCGGAAGTAGCAACCGAAGCAACTCCTGCCGTGCTGGTCGCCACCCTGCGTCTCCCAGCGCACGTTGTCGCCCTGCCAGTTGCTGAACACCACCTGTTCCGCCCGGTCGTGCACTGTCAGCAGGTCGGGAATCGAGATCAGGATGTCACGCAGCGTGCGCTCGGCCGCAAGCGCGGCGTCGCGTTCCGCCCGCAACTTCCCGATCTCCGCTTCCAGCGCGGCCTCGCGCGCCGTCCCGGCATCCTCGAACACCATCCCCATCCCCTGTTCGGGCGCCTTCCACGCCGTCTCTCGCTCGCTCATGGCATATCCATAGGTAGGACACATACTGCGAAGTTCGCCACAATTGCGTTTCTGTATCCCAATTCCGCGGGCATGAGCAACGGTTTTGGCAATCCGCGTCCGCCGCGGAATCGCCGCGCAACAGGGGGCGGGTGCCGCGCAGGCCGCGCGGGGCAAACGCCGGGGGCGCATGTGGGGGCTTCAAAAAAGCCCCCCAATCGGGTAAGCGCTTGGGGGATTCCACATTCACCGGCACCGGAGGCCATGTGCAGATCATCGAAACCGGCATTCCCGGCCTGCTTCGGCTCGAACCCCGCGTGTTCAGGGACGAGCGCGGCTTCTTTCTCGAAACCTACCGCCGCGAACTGTTCGACCGCCTGGGCGTTGCCGCCGGATTCGTGCAGGACAACCACGCCCGGTCAGAACAGCCCGGCGTGCTGCGCGGGCTGCACTTCCAGTTGCCCCCCGCTGCCCAGGCCAAGCTGGTCTGGGCCACGCGCGGCGCGGTGTACGACGTGGCCGTGGACCTGCGGGCGGGCTCGCCCACCTACGGCAAATGGTACGGCTGCGAACTGAGCGAACGCAACTTCGCGCGGCTGTTCGTGCCGCGCGGTTTCGCCCACGGATACATGACCCTGGAGCCCGGCACCGAGTTCCAGTACAAGGTCGATGCCTACTACGCCCCGGAAATCGAAGGGGGCATCGCCTGGGACGACCCCGACCTGGCCATCCCCTGGCCGGACATCCCGCCCATTTTGTCCGATAAAGACCGCCGCCTGCCCCGGCTGCGCGACTTCGATTCGCCCTTCACCTTCGAACCCGCCCCCCAGGCGTAAGGCCGCCGCATGACCATATCCCCCGCCAACCTCACCGCCACGGTCGCCCATGCACCGGCGGATTCCCCTGCCGCCCTCGGCCGCTGCCACGCCATCATCCTGGCGGGCGGCTCCGGCACCCGGCTGTGGCCCCTTTCGCGCGCGCTGTTCCCCAAGCAACTGCTGGCCCTGAGCGGCGACCTCTCCTTGCTCCAGCAGACCGTGCGCCGCGTGCTCTCGCTGTTCCCGCCCGAGCGGGTGCACATCGTGACCAACGAGGAGCACATGTTCGAGGTGCGCGCCCAGGCCCGCGCCCTGGACGAACGGCTGGACACCCAGGTGCTGGCCGAACCCGTGGGCCGCAACACCCTGCCCGCCATCCTGCTGGGGCTGGACGCGGCCATGGGCGGCGCGGACGCGGGCCACGACGGCCACGCCCCCCTGCTGGCGGTGTTCCCCTCCGATCATCTGCTGCACGACGAGGCGCGCTGGCGCGCCGCCGTCACGCGCGGGGCCGACCTGGCCGCCGAAGGCTGGTCGGTCACCTTCGGGGTGCCGCCCACCACGCCCGAGACGGGCTACGGCTACATCCGCCGGGGCGAACCCCTGCCGGGTTCCACGCAGGCCCCCTCCCCAGCCCCCGCGTTTGCCCCCACCTATTCCGTTGACGGGTTCGTGGAAAAGCCCGACCTCGAAACCGCGCGCGCCTTCCTGCGCGAGGGCATGCATTTCTGGAACAGCGGCATGTTCGTGTTCAACGGCGCGGTACTGCTTTCCGCCGTGGAACGCTTCCAGCCGAAACTGGCCGCGTGGTGGGCCACCCGCAAGGATACCTCGCTGACCCCCGGCATACCGCTAACCCACGGCTACGCCACCCTGCCGTCCATATCCATAGACTACGGGATCATGGAGCACGTGGACCGCATCGCCGTGGTGGAGGCCGACTTCGGCTGGGACGACCTGGGCAGTTGGGAGGCGCTGTACCGCCTGGGCGCCAAGGACGAGCGCGGCTGCGTGGTCCAGGGCGACACCATGGCCCTGGACTGCGACGACTGCCTGCTGCTCTCACGCGGGGGCAAGCTGGTGGCCATCGGGCTTTCCGGCGTCATCGCTGTGCAGACCCGCGACGCCACCCTGATCTGCGCCAAGGACCAGGTACAGCGGGTGAAGGACGTGGTGGAAAAACTGAAGGCCGAAAAGAGCCCGCTGGTGGACGTGCACCTTACCGTGCGCCGCCCCTGGGGCAACTACACGGTGCTCGACGAGGGCCCCGGCCGCAAGGTCAAGCGCATCGAGGTGAACCCCGGCGCGCGCCTGTCGTTGCAGATGCACCATCACCGCAGCGAGCACTGGGTGGTGGCCAAAGGCGCCGCGCTTGTGCAGGTTGGCAACGAGGAACGCACCCTGACCGAGAATGAATGGGTGGATATTCCGAAAGCCACCCTTCACCGGTTGACCAACCCGGGACGCATTCCCCTCGAACTCATTGAAATCCAAAGCGGTCCGTATCTGGGCGAAGACGACATCGTCCGCTTCGACGACGTGTACGGACGCCGCAAGGAGGGCTGAACGGCCGCTCAGCCGCTTTGCGATTTCACCTAGTTGCGCGAAATGGAAGCGGATTCGTGAAATATTTCACCTTGACAGGCTTTCAAACTGTCGCCTAGTAAGGTTGTCGTGGCAAGTGTGGGCATTCGTTATTCATCTCTCAAATCAGCTAATGAGGCGAAGGGTATGGAGGACAGGCAGTTAAACAGTTCAGGCTGCGCGACGGATGGCGGGAAGTGCTGCGGCGGCGGCATCACTCCGTTTCTCGTGGGTCTGGTCGTGTCGCTCATCTTTGGCTGGTGGGTCTTTCCGGACATGCTGTACAGCAAGAAGGAACAACCGATACGCTTCAGCCACAAGGTGCACATGGAAGACGCGGGCATGGAATGCAAGCAGTGTCATGTGCTGCGTGAGGACGGGACCTTCGCGGGTCTGCCCTCCACGGCCAGCTGTGCCGACTGCCATTCCGACGTCATGGGTTCCGACCCCGAGGAAGCCCGCTTCGTCAACGAGTACGTGAAAACCGGCAAGGAAGTTAAGTGGCTGGTCTACCAGATCCAGCCCGACAACGTCTTCTTCAGCCATGCCGCCCATTCCCTTGACGGCTGCAACCAGTGTCACGACTTCAAGGAATCGGAACTGTGCGCGCAGTGCCACCCCGACGTGGCCAACTCCGACAGCGCTCCGACCCTCTACGAGAACAAGCTGACCGGTTACAGCAAGCAAACCATGAAGATGTGGCAATGCGAACGCTGTCACGCCAATGAGAACCACTACGGCGTGACGAGTTCCAGCAATGCCTGCTTCGTCTGCCACAAGTAAAGGGGTGGTGCTATGGCTCTGGACAGAAGAGGTTTCCTGAAGTTCATCGGCGGCGCCACCGCGGGCATTCTCGCCACCCCCGTCGTCTGGAAAAGCCTGGACGACGTGTCCATCTGGTCGCAGAACTGGTCGTGGATTCCGCGCAACATCGACGGCGCCAATTCGTACGTGCCCACCGTCAGCAAGCTGTGCCCGTCCGGTGTGGGCGTGCGGGTGCGGCTGGTGGACGGCCGCCCGGTGCGCGTGCTGACCAACAACGATCACCCCCTCGGCGGCGGGCTTTCGTCCATCGCCGCGGCGGAAGTGCAACTGCTGTACAGCCCCTCCCGCATGAAGCGCCCGCTCAAGCGCACCGCCGACGGCGCGTACGTGGGCATCACCTGGGAAGAGGCCGAAACCATGCTGGTGGAAGGCCTGAAGAAGGCCAAGGGCGGCGACAGGCTCGCCGTCGTCTCCGGCGACGAAACCGGCACCATCAACGAACTGTTCACGGCGCTGGCCGCCGAGATGGGTTCGAAGTCCTGCTTCCTGATGCCCGGCGAGGCCCAGCCCGCCGCCAAGGCGTGGGAACTGATGGGCGGCGAAGGCCAGGTGGGCTACGACATCGAGAAGAGCGACTACGTGCTCGCCATCGGCGCCAACGTGCTCGAAACCTGGGGCCCGGTCATCCGCAACCGCCACGCCTTCCGGGTGGGCCGCCCCCATGGCGAAGCCCCGGCCGTGCGTTTCGCCTATGCGGGTCCGGTGCAGAACAACACCGCCTCCACCGCCGACGTGTGGCTGGCCATCCGCCCCGGCACCGAAGCGGTGCTGGCGCTGGGTCTTGCCAACCTGCTGATCAAGGCGGGCGCTGCCAGCCCCGCCGCCGACTTCGCCGAGTTCAGGGCCCTGGCCGCCAGGTTCACCCCCGAACAGGTGGCGGCGCAGACCGGCGTGGACGCCAAGCGTCTTGCCGCCGTGGCCCAGGAACTGGCCAAGGCCAAGCGGCCGCTGGTCATCGCCGGGTCCGAGTTCGGACAGGGCGGCGGCGCGGCTCCCGTGCTGGCCGGCCTTGCCCTGAACTCGCTGCTGGGCTCCATGAACCGCGAAGGCGGCATCCGCGCCCTGCCCCACGCCCGCAAGGTGGTGCCTGCCGCCATGGACCGCAAGGCCCTGCTGCAGAACGACCTGGTGGCGTGGCTCGGCAAGGTGGCCTCCGGCAAGGCCGCGGCCCCGCAGGCGGTGGTCTTCTACGAGGCCAACCCCGTCTACGCGCTGCCCCAGGCCGACGCCGTCAAGGCCACGCTGGCCAAGGTGCCCTTCAAGGTGGCCTTCACCAGCTTCCTTGATGAAACGGCCATGGCCTGCGACCTCGTGCTGCCGGTGCCCATGGGCCTCGAACGCTTCGACGACGTGGACACCCCCTACGGCTGCGGCCAGGTGGTCTACGCCCTTGCCGTGCCCGCGCTGGCCCCCCTGGTGGACGCCCGCCCCGCCGGCGACGTGGTCATCGGCATCGCCAAGAAGCTGGGCGCCGACCTTGGCGTGGCCGCCTTCGCGGATGCCCTGAAAGCCAAGGCCGAAGCCCGCGGCGCGAGCTTCACCGAGCCTTCGGCCACCAACGCGCACGTGAGCGGCGCGGTGTTGCCGGTCAACGGCATCGCGCTGCGCCCCGACGTACTCTCCAAGGCCATCGACGTGAAGGCCCCGGCCTTCCCCGTCGCCCTCGCCCCGGTCGCCAAGCTGAACGTGGGCACCAGCATGACCGCCACCCCGCCCTTCAACACCAAGACCGTCCGGCGCTGGGAAATCCAGGGCAAGGAACTCTACGTGATGATGAACGGGGCCACGGCCGCCAAGCTGGGCCTGCGGAAGCACGACCGCATCGAGCTCTCCAACCCCGCCGGCAAGTTCACGGTGCGGGTGAACGTGTTCGAAGGCGTCATGAACGACACGGTCGCCGTGCCTGCCGGGCACGGGCACACCGCCTTCGACGAGTTCAGCAAGGGCAAGGGCGAAAACGTCATGCGCCTGCTCGCAGCTGGTGCGGAACCCGGCACGGGCCTTTCGGTCTGGACCAGCGCCGGCGTAAACATCGCCAAAGCATAAGGAACGTACGTCATGTCCTCATTCAAGGAATTCAAGATCAAGTGGGGAATGGCCATCGACCTGGACAAATGTACGGGTTGCGGCGCGTGCATGGTCGCCTGCCAGGCCGAGAACAACATCGCCCCCCAGCCGGACGCCAGCAACAAGCTGAAGTCGCTGAACTGGCTGGTCGTATACGAACTGACCAACGGCAAGCCCTTCCCCGAGCATGAAGTGGCCTACCTGCCCCGCCCCTGCATGCAGTGCGGCAAGCCCTCGTGCGTGTCGGTGTGCCCGGTCATCGCCACCGAAAAGAACGAGGAAGGCGGCATCGTCAGCCAGATCTACCCCCGGTGCATCGGCTGCCGGTACTGCATGGCCTCGTGTCCCTACCATGCCCGGTACTTCAACTGGTTCGATCCGATCTGGCCCGAAGGCATGGACAAGACCCTGACCCCCGACGTGTCGGTGCGTCCGCGCGGCGTGGTGGAAAAGTGCTCGTTCTGCCACCATCGCTTCATGCAGGCCAAGGACAAGGCCCGCGTGGAGGGCCGTGATCCCAACGCCCTCAACGACGGCGACTACATCACCTCGTGCACCGAGGCCTGCCCCAACGGGGCCATCGTGTTCGGCGACGTGAACAACCCCGCGCACAAGGTGCACGAACTCGTGAAGAGCAAGTACGCCTTCCGGCTGCTGGAACGCCTGGGCACCGACCCCCAGGTCTACTACGTCAGCCGCCGCGAGTGGGTGCGCCGTCTTGGCGACAACTATCTCGAAAACGAAAAGGTCAAAGGGTAGGGGGCGGCCATGGATAAGAACTACGACCTTCCCATCGACGCGGCGCTGTTCCCCGAAGGCTGCACGCGCTGCTCGCTGTCCAAGTTCCTCGTCTGGATCGCGGCCGTCATGGCCGTGTTCGGATGGGGTCTGTACGCCGCCTTCCGCGTGCTGTCCGAGGGCCTCGGCGTCACGGGCCTCGACGACTACTTCGGGTTCGGGCTGTGGATCACCTTCGACCTCGCGGTCATCGCCCTGGGCGCGGGCGCGTTCTTCACGGGCCTTCTGCGCTACATCCTGAACATCGACCCGCTGAAGAACATCATCAACCTCACGGTCATCGTGGGCTTCCTGTGCTACTCGGGCGCCATGCTCGTCCTGGTGCTCGACATCGGCCAGCCGCTGCGCGCCTGGTTCGGCTACTGGCACGCCAACGTGCACTCCATGCTGACGGAAGTGATCTTCTGCATCACCTGCTACTGCCTCGTGCTGATCATCGAGTACGTGCCGCTGATCCTCGAGCAAAAGCAGCTGAACCGCAACAAGCTGGTGCACGCCATCGCCCACAACTTCCACCTGATGATGCCGCTGTTCGCGGGCATCGGCGCCTTCCTGTCCACGTTCCACCAGGGGTCGCTGGGCGGCATGTACGGCGTGCTCTTCGCCCGCCCGTATATCGCGCGCGACGGCTTCTTCATCTGGCCCTGGACGTTCTTCCTGTACGTCCTCTCCGCCGTGGGCTCCGGGCCGGTGTTCACCGTGCTCGTGTGCACCATCATGGAAAAGATGTCCGGCAAGCGGCTGGTCACCTGGGAGATCAAGAGCCTGATGGGCAAGATCGCCGGCACCATGCTGACCGTGTACATGGTCTTCAAGCTGGCCGACACCTGGGCCTGGGCCAACGACATCCTGCCCCGCTCCGGCCTGACCTTCGACCAGCTGTTCTACGGCTGGATCTACGGCAAGTGGCTGCTGTGGGCGGAACTGTTCGCCTGCGGCGTGCTGCCCGCCATCATCCTGATCACGCCCTCGCTGCGCAACAACCGCACGCTGTTCTACACCGCGGCCATCCTTGACTGCATCGGCGTGACCATCAACCGCTACGTCATGACCGTGCAGGCCCTGGCCGCGCCGGTGATGCCCTTCGACAGCTGGGAAACCTACGCCCCCAACTGGGCGGAATGGGGCGCCAGCGCCATGATCATGGCCTACGCGGCCCTGATCCTCAGCCTGTCGTACCGCTACCTGCCGGTGTTCCCGCAGGAAGTGAAGCTGAACAAGTAGCGTCTGTTCCCAGGGGCCGCCAAGGCCGCGCAGACACCGCATGAACGGGCGGGACAGGGCAACCTGTCCCGCCCTTTTTCACGCCCGCGCCCATTCCGTCCGCGCCGTACACCTTGGCAGGGGACGTGTTGCGGCGTATGCTGCGCCACAGAATGGAAAATTCCCGACACGGCCGGGACCGCCCGGCCCCGCTCCCCGTTGCGGCGCACCGCACCGCGCCCGGCTCTCCGCCAGCCACGCCACCTGTCCCCTCCACTGGGCGCGCCCTGCTGCGCGTGGCCCGCGACGTGGCCCAATACTGCTGCGTCATGGGAGCGCTGGTGTGGATCACCCTGCGCGGCACCGCCGCATCGGGCTACGACTGGCAGTGGCATCGGCTGTGGCGGCACCTGTTCACGGTGACGTCCGACGGCGGGCTGCGCGCCGGGCCGCTGCTGGACGGCCTTGGCGTGACGTTGCAGGTGGTGGCGGCAAGCCTGGCCCTGGCGCTGCTGGCGGGCCTGCTGGCCGCGCTGCTGCGCCAGTCCGGCTCGCGCGTGGGCCGCGCGCTGGCCGTGGGCTACGTGGAGACGGTGCGCAACACCCCGCTGCTCATCCAGTTGTTCGTGGTCTACTTCGTGCTGGCCCCGGTGCTGGGCATGGGCCGCTTCGCGGCCGGGGTGTTGGCCCTTTCGCTGTTCGAGGGGGCGTACATCGCCGAAATCCTGCGCGCGGGCATCCTGTCCGTGCCCACGGGGCAGTGGGAAGCCTCGCGCAGCCTTGGCATGGACGTGCCCGGAACCTATATGGAGGTGGTGCTGCCCCAGGCGGCCCGCACCGCCCTGCCGCCCCTGACCGGGCAACTGGTGTCCCTGGTCAAGGATTCGTCCCTGGTCAGCACCATCGCCCTGCACGATCTGGCCATGCAGGCCCAGGCGGTGGCCGCCGACACGTTCCTGGTGTTCGAGGTCTGGTTTCTCGTGGCGGGCATGTACCTTGCCCTCACGCTGGCCCTTTCGGCCCTGGCGCAGTTGCTGGAACGCCGCCTGCGCTACGAATTCTGACGCGTCCGGACAGCCACTGGCCGGACGCGGCCACTCCGCCGCCCGGCGGCATCCCCGCGCCGCCACCGGCGGCAACACGCAACGGAGGCACACCCATGCACACGACCACTCCCCCCACCCGTCTCCATGGCCCGGCCCTGCTGCTGGCCGCCCTGCTGGCGCTTGCGGTGCTGCTGGCGCCGCACGCCCCCGCGCGCGCGGCCGACGCGTCCGTGCGCCAGAAACTGTCCGAGGAAAGCGTCATCGCCGACGTTCTGCAACGCGGCGTGCTGCGCGTGGGCTTTTCCACCTTCGTGCCGTGGGCCATGCAGGACAAGACCGGCAAGTTCATCGGCTTCGAGGTGGACGTGGCCACCCGCCTGGCCGAAGACCTGGGCGTGAAGGTGGAATTCGTGCCCACCAAGTGGTCGGGCATCATCCCCGCCCTGCTCACCGGCAAGTTCGACGTGATCATCGGCGGCATGAGCGTGAAGCCCGACCGCAATCTGAAGGTGAATTTCACCATCCCCTACGATTACGCGGGTATGGCCCTGATGGCCAGCCGCGCCACGGCCAGGGGCTTCACCAGCCTGGACGACTTCGACAAGCCCGAGGTGACCATCGCCGCGCGCACCGGCAGCACCGCCGCGGCGGCAGCCAAAAAGCGCCTGCCCAAGGCCACCCTGCGCCTGTTCGACGACGAGGCCCCGGCCATCCAGGAAGTGCTGTCCGGCCGCGCCCACGCCATGGTTTCCAGCGCGCCGCTGCCCGCCTTCGAAGCGCTGAAGAACCCGGACAAGCTGTTCCTGCCCGTGCCCGGCACCTTCACCAGCGAACCGGTGGGTTTTGCCGTGCGCAAGGGCGACGTGGACACCCTGAACGTGTTCGACAACTGGATCCGCCTGGTGGATGCCGAGGGCTGGCTGAAGGAGCGCAAGCACTACTGGTTCGAAACCAACGAGTGGGAAGCGCAACTGAAGTAGCGTTCCTCGCGCCATGGCCCGTGTCCCGCTTCCGGGCGCGCCGGACTCCCGCCGGGGGCGGCGCGCCCGGGATTGCCGGGGCATGCGCGCCAGCCCGGCAGGCACCCACAACCCTTCAGGATATCCATGGCTCCCCGCCCGTTCCCGGCCCTGCCGCCGGAGCACAACGTCCCGGCCTTTCCCCCGCGCCCCCCGCGCCCCAAGGGTGCGGACGAGGACGCGCGGCGTCCCGGATCGCCCTCTCCGCGTGACGCGTTCGGCACACCCGGCGCGGTGGAGGACTTCCTGTCGCCTCCGGCGGCGCGGCGGCTGGACGCGGCCCTGCTGGCCCTGCTGCTGGCCGCCGGTGCTTGGCTGTTCTGGAACGGGGCCGGCCGCATGGACTACGCCTGGAACTGGGGGGTGGTGGGGCAGTACCTGGTCCGCCATGACGCGGAACGGGGCTGGGTGCCGGGCATGCTGGCCCAAGGGCTGCTGGTCACGGTGCGCCTGGGGCTGTGGTCCACCCTGCTGGCCCTGTGCATCGGCACCGGCATGGGCCTCTTGCGGGCCAGCCCGCGCCTGTTCCGGCGCATGGTGGCGCGCACCTACGTGGAGGGGGTGCGCAACCTGCCGCCGCTGGTGCTGGTGTTCATCTTCCACTTCTTCGTGAGTTCGCAGTTCGCCCCGCTGCTGGCCGGGCTGTTCGCCCCCGTGGCCGATGGCGCGGCCTTCCTGCTGCCCCCGGTCGCGCGGGTGTGGCTGGCGGGGGCCTCGGCCGTGCTGCTGGCCCCGCCGGAGCAGTTGCCGGTGTTCCTTTCCGGGGTGGTGGTCCTTGGGCTGTATGAAGGGGCGTACATCACCGAAATCGTGCGCGCCGGGCTGGAGGGCGTGGGACGCGGCCAGTGGGAGGCGTCGGCCTCCACGGGGCTGACCCGGCGGCAGCAACTGCGCCACGTCATCCTGCCGCAGGCCTTCCGGCTCATCGTCCCGCCGCTGGCCGGGCAGTTCATCTCCACCATCAAGGATTCTGCCATCCTGTCGGTGATCTCCATCCGCGAACTGACCTTCCAAGGCATGGAACTGATGGCCGCCACCTACCTGACCTTCGAGATCTGGCTCACGGTGGCGGCCCTATACCTGGTGCTGACCTTTTCCTGCTCGCTGGCCGCGCGCCGCGTGGAACGGCGTCTGCGCCGGGCCATGTAGGCCGTTCGGCGCGGCTTCCCCGGCCTTTTGCGATCAGGCCGGCCCGACCTTTTCGACCGCCACACTTGGCGCGCCCACGAACCGGGCCAGCACCCGGCGCAGCGCCTGCACGTCCACCGGCTTCTCGATGTACTCGTCCATGCCCGCCGCCAGCAGCCGTTCGCGGTCGCCCTCCATGGCGTAGGCGGTCAGCGCGATGACCGGGACGCCCGGCCCGCCGGGCAGGTCCGTGGCCTGGCGGATGGCCGCCGTGGCCCGCAGGCCGTCCATGACCGGCATCTGCACGTCCATCAGCACCGCGTCGAAGCGTTCCGCCCGCAGGGTTTCCAGGGCCGCCGCGCCGTCCCCCACGGCCACCGCCTCGTAGCCCATCTTGTCCAGCAGCCAGAGCACGGTCAGCCGGTTCACGTGGTCGTCCTCGGCCAGCAGCAGGCGGCCGTGGCGCGCGGGCGCGGCATCCAGCCCGTTTCCGGCCTCCGGAGGCGCGGGCGTCCCGTCCGTCGCGGCGGCGGGCAGACGCAGGGTCACGACGGTGCCCCGCCCTTCGGTGCTGGATATGGATATCTCGCCGTCCATCAAGGCCACAATGCGCCGCACGATGGACAACCCCAGCCCGGCCCCGCCGTGCCTGCGCGACACCACGTCCTCCACCTGGGTGAACGGCTCGAAGATGGTGGCCAGCATGCCTTCGGGGATGCCGATGCCGGTATCTTCGACCTCGACAGTCAGCGCGCCCTTGCCGCCGGGACCGCGCGGCGTCCCGTACCGGGCCCGCAGCCGCACGTGGCCCCGGTCGGTGAACTTCACCGCGTTGCCCACGATGTTCAGCAGCATCTGGCGGATGCGCACCGGGTCGCCCAGCAGGCCGGGCGGCACGCCGTCCGCCGTGGCCTCCAGCACGATGTTCTTGCGCTCCGCCTCGGGCCGCAGCACGGCCTGCACCTCGTGCGCCAGCGCCGCGAAATCGAACGGCTCCTCGCGGATGGTCAGCCGCCCCGATTCCACCCCGGCCAGGTCCAGCAGGTCGCCCAGCAGGCGCGTCAGGGTACTGCCCGCCGCGTGGGCCACCTGCACGTAGCCGCGCTGTTCCGGGTCCAGGGGGGTGGCGTCCAGCAGTTGCAGCATGCCCAGCACCCCGTTCATGGGGGTGCGCAGTTCGTGGCTCATGTTGGCAAGGAAGGCGCTTTTGGCCCTGGTGGCGGTTTCCGCCGTCTCGCGCGCCTGGATCAGGTCGCGCTCGGCGTTCTTCCGTTCGGTGATGTCCATGCCGTAGATGTTGGCGTAGCCTCCGTCGGCGATGGGGTTCACGGTCATGGCGTAGCTGCGTCCGCCGCATTCGGCCTCGAACGTCTGCACGGTCCACGTGCGCAGGGCCTCGGCCACCGGTCCGGCGAACCGGGGGGGAAAGAGAGCGCCCACCCGCGCGCCGAAGCCTTCGAGGAAGGGGGAGCTGGATTTGTTGGCGTGCAGCAGCACCAGTTCCGGGTTCACCCGCATGACCGGATTGGGGTTCTCGCCGGGGAAGCGGGCCATGTCGCGGATCTCGCGTTCCGCCCGCAACCGCTCGCCGATATCGCGCACGAAGACCAGCGCGCCGTCGCGCACGCCCATCCGGAAGGGCACGGCCGACGTTTCGGCATCCACGATGGCCCCGTCCCTGCGCAGGATGCGCACGTGCCCCTGTGCCGTGCTGCGCCGGTCCTCGTTCAGCACGCGGATGCTCTCGGCCACCATGTCCCGGTCGTCGGGATGGATGAAGCCCAGCACGCCGCGCCCCATGATCTCCTTGGGGTCGTCCACCCCGAACAGGGCGCGCGCGGCGGGGTTGGCGTAGGCGAACCTGCGCTCCTTCTGCAGGAAGATGGCTTCCGGGGCGTTCTCCACCACCTGCCGGAAGCGTTCCTCGCTTTCGGCCAGACGCCGTTCGTAGGTCTTGCGCCGCTGGATGTCCTCCACCACCGCGATGAAATAGTCGGGCGCGCCGTCGGCCTTGCGCACCAGGGCCACGGTCAGGTTCACCCACACCGGCTCGCCGCCCTTGCGCAGGTACTGCTTCTCCATGGTGTAGTTGCCGATTTCTCCGGCCAGCACCCGGCGCATCTGGACAAGGTCGGTGTCGAGATGCTCCGGGTGGGTGATGTCCTGGAAGCGCAGTTCCGCCAGTTCTTCGGGCGAGTAGCCCACGATGGAGCACAGCTTGCCGTTGGCGCGCAGCCAGTTGCCGTCCGGGGACACCAGAGCCAGGCCCACGGCCGCCTGCTCGAAGGTGGCGCGGAAACGCGTCTCGCTCTCGTCCAGTTCGGCCTTGTGCCGGGCCCGGTCGCGCAGTTCGGCGTGCACGCTGGCCAGCAGTTCGGCCGCCGTGAACGGCTTGCGGATGTACCCCTGCACGGCGCCGTGCAGCAGGTGCGCCCGCAGGTCGTCGTCGGCCTTGGCGGTAAGCATCAGCACGGGCACGTCGGCCATGCCGGGGTAGCGGCGCAACTGTTCCACCATGCGCTGCCCGTCCACGCGGGGCATCATCACGTCGCACACGATGAGGTCGGGCCGCAGGTCCAGCGCCCTGCGCAGCCCTTCCTCGCCGTCGAAGGCCACGGCCACCGGGTGGTGCGGCCGCAGGATGTCCACGATGTGGGCGCTCATGTCGCGGTTGTCTTCCACCACCAGCACCAGTCCGTCGCCCTTGTCCGGCGTCCCGTCCGGTTCCGGCGACGGATGCCGGGCCTGACGGGCCGGATTCGTCAGATCGGCCGGATTCGCCGCGAAGCCCCCCGGCCCGGCGGGCTCCGCAGGGGCCACCTCCACGCCGGGCGGGGCGGCCAGGGGCAGCCGCACCTGGAACAGCGCCCCGCCCTCGGCCCCCTGTTCCACGCTGGCGGAGCCGCCGTGCAGTTCCGCGAATTCCTTGACGATGGCCAAGCCCAGGCCGCTGCCGCCATGCAGCCCCCGCGCCCCCTCGCCGCTCTGGCGATAGCGTTCGAACACCTCGCCGCGCAGGTCCGCGGGCACGCCGGGTCCGTCGTCGCTCACCGAAAGCAGCGCGTCGCCGCCCTGGCGTTCCAGGGTCACGGACACGCTGCCCCCGTCCGGGGTGAACTTGAAGGCATTGGACAGCAGGTTGAGCAGGATGCGGCGGTACTTGTCCGTGTCCACCTGCGCCGCGAGCCGCAGGGGCGCCTGCACCCCGTAACGCATGCCCCGCTGGGCCGCCAGGGTGTCGAAACAGGCGCAGGTGGCGCGCGTCAACGCGGACAGGTCCGCCTCGGCATGGCGCGGTTGTATGGCCCCGGCGTCCACGCGCGAAAGATCCAGCATGTCGTCCACGTGCAGGTGCAGCAACCGGGCGTTGCGCAGCATGGTGCCCAGCGCGCGGCGGCGCTCGTCGTCCTCCGGCGTTTCGGCCAGCAGCCGTTCCAGCGGTCCCAGCAGCAGGGTCAGGGGGGTGCGCAATTCGTGGCTGATGTTGGCGAAGAAGCGGGTCTTCAAGGCGTCCAGTTCATGCGCCCGCTCGCACCGGGCCACCAGTTCGGCGTTGGCCTTGCGCAGCCGCGCGCTGGTCGCGTCCGCCTCGGCGAGAGCGGCCCGCTGCCGCTCCAGGTCCCCGGCGGCGCGGTGGGCGGCGTCGCGCAGCCGCTGGTGGCCCAGGCTGAACAGCATCCCCATGGCCAGGAACATCCCCATGGTGAGCAGGCTCGTCGAATCGTCCACAATGAAGGACAGGCTGGGCGAAACGAAGAAGAACAGCGCCAGCACCGCCGAAAGCAGGGTGGCGGCGATGCCCCCCGCCATCCCCCCCGTCCACGAGGCGAGGAATACGGCGGGATAGAACAGGAACCACGCATAGGGCCGGATGTAGTCCCACAGCGCCCATTGCAGGGCCAGGGCGGTCAGGGGCAGGACCAGGGCGGGCAGCATGCCGCGCGGCGACACCGGGGGCGCGGGCGGAGACGGGGGACCGTGACGCGGGGATTCGGGGGGTTGGGCGACGGACATCGGGCCTCCTGGGCGGCGATGCCAAAAGCTAACCCCGGAAAAATCGGCCCACCATTATTACTCTGCCGGTTCGCGGCGCGCGCCATGCACGGAGGGGAACGGTCACGCCGGGCAAGGCTACCGCGCGGCCGAGGCCGTGGCGGCGGCCTTGGCGGGCTTGGCCTGTGTGGGCTTGGCCTGTGGAGCGGGGGTACCGGGCTTGGCCGGTGCGGGCTTGGAGGACTTGCCCGGCTGCGCGGACTTGCCCGCCACCTTGTCCGCCAGGGCCAGGATGGTGTTGGCGTAGGCCGCGCTGTTGTTGTAGCGCTTCAGCACGTTGTAGCGCGCGTCGCGCCGCATGCCGGGCTGCCAGCCGTGCCTGCCCAGGTAGTTGGACAGGCTGAACACCGCGTCGCCCACCGAGAACAGGTCCACCCGGCCGTCGCCGTCGCCGTCTACCCCGTAGGCCGGGATGTTGGAGGGCATGAACTGGCAGATGCCCACGGCGCCGTAGATGGAGCCGGGCATGGTCAGCGGATCCTGGCCCAGCGCGTCGGCGTGGCGGATGAGGGCCTTCAGTTCCTGGTAGGCCCAGTCCGACTTCTGGCGCATGCGCAGGGAAATCCAGTCCAGGTTGCCGTCCGCGCCGGGCAGCGCGGCGATGTAGCCGGGCACCATGTCCGGACTGTCGGCGGCGGCCATGGCGGCCAGGTTGCGGAAGGCGTTGCCCTTGCCCAGCGCGGTGCCCAGGCGCGTCTCCACGAACAGCAGCGACACGGCCACCTCGCGCGGCACGCCGTAGCGCGATTCCGCCAGCGAGAACCAGCGCGCGTTTACGGTCAGGAAGGCGCGGCATTTGGCCGCGTTCTCCTCGGTGACCACGCCGGGGTACATGGGCGGGGGCGGAGGCTTGGGTTTCTGGCCGGGGGGGACCGGTTGCGGCTCGGGGCGCAGGAACTTGGTGGTGTACAGTTCCTTGACCTTGCGGCCCATGGGGTCGGGCGAAACCGCATCGCCCAGTTGGGCGAACAGCGCGTCGATGCGCCCGCCGGACACGCCGTCGGCCGCCAGCCGCCCCAGCAGGGGGCTCCAGCAGGCGGCGGGCGAACCGGACAAACTGGACGGGCTGGACGGGCCGGACGAACCGGGAGAGCCGGGCGCATGGGCACTGGCCGCCTGCCCGGCGGCGTCCATCTTCACCTCGCCGGGGGCCAGGGGAGTGGCCGAGGCTTCGGGCGCTGCCTGCCGGGTGCCGCTGCACCCCGTCAGCAGCAGGGCGCACAGCGCGGCGGACGCCAGCGCGCGCCACGCGGCCACGCGGGACGGGGAGGGCGCGCGCTCCTCGCGCGGCACGTGATTGCCTGCATCGGTCCCGGTCTGGTACGCTTGCATGAGGCCATGGTACGAACTGTCCCGGTCCATGGCAAGGGGCTGATGCGGCCCCGCCCGGCTCGCCTTCCGCCTCGTCCCCCCTCAACCCGTGGAGGCCGGATGCACGGAACCACCCTGCGCGAGCGCGCCAAACGCGTGCGCCGCTATGTGACCCGCGACGTGTGGCAGGAACGCGCCGAAACAGGCCCCCCCGCCCGGCGCGGCCTGATCTGGCTGGTCCGGCGGGCCTTTCTGGCGGCGCTGGGCTTCGTGGACGACCAGTGCCTGCTGCGCGCCTCCGCCCTGACCATGACCTTCGTGCTGTCCATGGTGCCCTTCCTGGCCGTGGTGTTTTCCATCACCAAGGGGCTGGGCGTGCAGAACGCCGAGGTCACGCAGATGTTCCTGCTGCGGCTGGCGGCGGGCAACCAGGACACGGTGGCGCGCATCCTGGAATACGTGGAGCGCACCAGCGCGGGCCGCATGGGCGCGGTGAGCGCGGCCTTCCTGCTGGTGACCACGGGCATGCTCATGGCCAACATCGAGCGCTCGTTCAACGCCATCTGGAAGGTGCGCCAGGGCCGCAGCGCGTGGCGCAAGTTCACCGACTTCTTTTCGGTGATGCTGGTCTGCCCGCTGCTGATGGGCTCCGCCGTCACCCTGGGCGCCAGCCTGCGCAGCGGCAGGGTGGTGGGGCGGCTGCTGGAGGTGGCCCCGGTGGGCGAGGCCTACCTGCTGCTGCTCAAGCTGCTGCCGTTGTTCATGGTCTTCGTGGTGCTGCTGTTCCTGTACTCGTACATTCCCAACACGAAGGTGCGGCCCCGCGCGGCCATGGCCGGGGCGCTGCTGGCGGCCATGGCCTGGCAGGGCGCGGAATACGCGTACATGGTCTGGCAGGCCCGCTTCGCCAGCTACGGGCTGATCTACGGCAGCTTCGCGCAGGTTCCGCTGTTCCTGATGTGGCTGTACGTCTCGTGGGCGGTGGTGCTGTTCGGCGTGGAGGTGTGCCACGCGGTGCAGAACGCGCCCACCTTCGAAAAGCACCTCCGTGCCGGGCGGGTGAGCCGCCTGGAACGCGACCGGCTGGCCGTGCTGGCCATGCTGCTGCTTACCCGGGCCTTCGCGCGCGGCACGGGCGCGGTGCCCGGCCACCGCATGGCCGCCCTGCTGGACGCCCCGGACCACGTGCTGGACGACGTGCTGGACCGCCTGGCCCGCGAGGGCATGGCGGTGCGGGTGTGCGAGGATGCCCCGGCCTGGGTGCTGGGCGCGCCGCCCGACCGACTGCGCATCGCCGACGTGCTGCTGGCCCTGGCCGGGCGCACGCGGGGCGAGGGCGAGGAGCGGGTGGCCACGGCCTTCGAGTTCATCAACGCCACCCTGGCCCGGCTGGCCGGGGACATGGCCGCCAGCCCGGCCAACATGACCCTGCGCGCCTACCACGACACCACCCTGCCCGACTGGTTCGACGCGACGCCCGAGGCGGAGCCCGATGCTGAGCCCGATGCTGCGCTGGACGACGCGGATAGTACGAATGGTGCGAATGGCATGCATGAGGGCGGCAACGGCAAGGACAGGACTTGAAGGCGCGGCGGGGTAACCCCCGCCGCGCCGTTTTCATCATCCTGCCGTGCCATCCGGCGGATGGGCTTCACCCGCCTCCGGGGCTCCCGCCGGGCGTCGCAGTCGCCGGGCGGGCACGTTCCGGTGGCGGAAGCCCTCTTCCCTGCCCCTTCTCCGGTTTCTTCATCCGGTTCCTTCTCACGGGCCCGGCGTCGCAGTCGCCATGGCCCGCAGGGGCGGGGATGCCGGGGCACGCCGGTCCGCTACACCATGCCCACCCCCCTGGAGTTGCCGGTGCGGCCGCACCTTGCGCGCAGGGCGTCCAGGGCCTGCGGCACGGGCGTGACGGGCGACAAGGGAGGGCCGGTGGCTCCGGCCGCGACGGAAGTGGGGGACAACTGATTCATGGCGCATCTCCTTGGCTGGAGGTCCAGAATCAGGGCGTGTGGAAACGCGGCGTGACGGCGCGCACGATGCGTGTCCGCCGTCACGCGAAACGCCGCGCCAGTGCGTGGGATGCCCACGTGGCTGGCCGTGCGGCGCACCGCGTCCTCTTTCATCCGGACTGTTACCGTCGGCCCCGGCATCTCACCGGGTCTGCTGACCCCGCTCCACGACGGAGCGGGCGCTCGCGGGCTCTCCGGCGCGGCGTGGCCGCGCGGGAATACCGCCGGTGGGGACTTTCACCCCGCCCTGAGGATTCGGGCCGGATGCTACAGCCGCCGCCCGTGCGAGGCAAGGGGGAATCGGGCGCGGGGCCTGAGGCCGGGTGCGCGAACCGCCATGCCCCCGCCCGCGCGCATGCCGGAAAAGTCGAAAGCCTTCTGCGGGACGGGGGGGATGTCCGCACAGAAGGCTTCCGAAAGGGGGGATCTGAGGTAACACCCCGGAACCTCGGGCGGATGGGGGGGGATATCCGCCTGGGCCCGGCACATCAGAGCCTGTGTTCGACTGCGGGGGTCGGGGGGGGGACCGCCGATACGGCTAGTGTCCCGCAGTCGTTTCTTTGATTTAGCAATCCGCGTGCCACAATGTGAGCGGACACTATCTGCGGCGTATTCTCAACAAATACACGCAAATATAACGCCAGAAGAATTCCGTGCCCGGGCGTGCGCCCTTTTCCCACCCGTTACCGTGCGGAATCGCACGCGCGATTCCGCACAGTAGGGCGTTCCCGCACATATCACCAGATCCCCCATGCGAAAGGTAGGGGTTTCCGAGCCGGTGGTCCGCGCACCCGCTACTTGGCAAGCCGCCGGTGCAGGGCGAACCGCGAGATGCCCAGGTGCGCCGCCGCGCGGCTCTTGTTGCCGCCGAAGCGCTCCACCGCCTTGCGCACCAGGGCGTCCACCAGCGCCTCCACGTCGAAGGGGGCGTCGGGCAGGGTCAGGTTGTCCGGGTCCAGCCGCCACGCGCCCGGCCGGTCGCCGTCGCGCCGCACGGCCAGCGGCGACTCGCCCGCGCCGTCCTCGTCCAGAAAGCCCAGATGCCGGGCGGTGAGCGCGGGTCCGTCGTGCAGCAGCACGGCGCGCTCCACGGCGTTTTCCAGTTCGCGCACGTTGCCGGTCCACGGATGGCGTCCCAGCAGGCGCAGGGCGTCGGGCGAGAGCGCGGTGAAACGCTTCTTCTTGCGCACCGCCTCGCGTTGCAGGAACAGCCCGGCCAGCACGGGGATGTCCTCCGGCCGTTCGCGCAGCGGGGGAATGCGCAGGTGCCCCACCCGCAGCCGGTGGTACAGGTCGCGCCGGAACTGCCCGGCCTCCACCATGGCCGCAAGGTCGCGGTTGCCCGCGCAGATCACCCTGGCCCGGAATTCGCGCCGCTTCACCCCGCCCAGGCGGTAGAAGCAGCGCTCTTCGAGCACCCGCAGCAGCTTGGGCTGGAGCGTCAGGGGCATTTCCGCCACTTCGTCCAGGAACAGGGTGCCGCTGCCCGCCAGTTCCAGCTTGCCGGGGGCGCCCCCGGCGCGGCTGCCGGTGTAGGCCCCCGGCTCGTGCCCGAACAGTTCCGCCTCGAACAGTTCGTGGGGAATGGCCGCGCAGTTCAGGGCGATGAACGGGGCGTCGTTGCCCGATTCGCCGTAGTGGATGAGCCGGGCCACCACTTCCTTGCCGGTGCCGGTTTCGCCCTCGATGAGCACGGGCACGGACGGCTCGGCGTGGAACACCCGCGTCTCGTCCAGCAGCGTGGACATGACGGACGAGGCCGCCACCACCTCTCCGATGCCGGTCACCTGGCGCAGCCGGGTGCGGGCCGATTCCAGTTCGCGGCGCAGGGCGTCGGCCCGCTGTTCCACGGCCTCGTCGAGGTGTTCGCGCAATTCGCGGTTTTCCATCAGCAGGGCCTGATGCTCCGCGCAGCGCTCCACCACCGCCGCCAGTTCGCGGGCGTTGATGGGCTTGTTCAGGTAGTCATAGGCCCCGCGCCGCAACGCCTCCACGGCGGTTTCCATGTCGCCGTGGCCGGTGATGAGCACCACGTCCGCCTCGGCGGTGGAGGAATCCTCCTTGAGGTGCGAGAGCAGCGTCAGCCCGTCCATGCCGGGCATGCGGATGTCGGTGATGATCAGCGGAAACCAGGTGGTGCGGGCTTCGGCCAGCGCGGCCAGCGGGTCTTCGAAGGGCGTGGGTTCGTGGCCCAGGTCGTGCAGGACGAGGCTGAGGCTCTGGAGGCTCGGCAGGTTGTCGTCGACGATGAGTATGCGCATGCGGGATGTCCTGTTGGCGCCTTGGGTTGCACCTTGGTCTGCGCCGTGCCGCGCACTGGCGTGCACGCGCGGCGCGCGGTCCATCCCCCCCTTGTTCCGTTCTTCCTGTCTATCCTTTCCTGTCTATCCTTTCCTGTCTGGGCGGCCCCGTGGCCGCGTGGCGCGCAGCCCCCCGGCGATGCGCTGTTCATGCCGCAAGGCGGTCTATCCGCCCCCTGCGGCCCCCTCCGGCCCCTCGCCGCCCCCCGGCGGCTCGGCCCGGCGCAGGGCCAGGGTGAAGGCGGCTCCGGTCATGGGCGGCTCGCCGCCAGACACGGAAATCTCGCCGCCCCACGATTCCACGAAGCTGTGCACGATGGCGAGGCCCAGCCCCAGCCCCTTGTGCGGATCCTTGGTGGTGAAGAAAGGATCGAAGACCCGGCCCTCCAGGCCCTGCAAGCCCGGACCGTTGTCGGACACGGTCAGCAGCACGCGGCCCGGCGACGAGGCCTCGATGCGGATGCGCCGGTCCGGGCTGTCTGCCCATTCCTTGGCGTCCAGCGCGTGCATGGCGTTGACCACCAGGTTGATGACCACCTGTTCCAGTTGCACCGGGTTGGCGCGCACGGCGGGCAGGTCCGGCGGCAGCACGCGCTCCACGGTCACCCGGTGGGCCCGCAGTTGCGCCCCCACCAGGCCCAGGGCCCGGTCCACCGCCGCCTCGACCTGGGTGGGCGTCAGGGCCGCGTCGCCGTGGGCCACCAGCGCCCGCATGTGGTCGATGATGTCGCGGATGCGCGCCGCTTCGCCAAGGATGAGCGAAAGACGGGCCAGCAGGGTTTCGCGGTCCGGGGCGCGGTCCTTTTCCGCCAGCATTTCCAGGCTGCCCGCGTACAGTTGCAGGGCCGAAAGGGGCTGGTTGATCTCGTGGGCGATGCCCGTGGCCAGGGTGCCCATGGCCTCCAGCTTGCGGGCGCGTTGCAGCCGTTCCTCCACGCGCAGGCGGTCGGTCTCGTCCTCCAGCATGACGATGACCGAATCCACCCCGCCGTCCCCGGCCAGGATGGGGCACGAGGTCAGGCGGTACGATCGCCGCCCGCCGGAGCGGGCCGTGGCCTCCAGCCGCCATTCGTGGGTCTGGCCGTCGCGGAAGGTGGCCAGGCAGGCGCAGCCGGGGCAGCGGGCGTTGTCCTCGCCGCAGTGCTCGGCCAGCATGTGGCACAGCAGGCCGCCGGACGCCGCCGCATCGCCGAACCATTCGCGCAGGCGCGGGTTGGACGCGGTGATGCCCAGCGCCCGGTCCAGCACGGCGATGCCCAGGGTGAGGTTGTCGGTAATGGAACGGTAGCGCCCCTCGCTGATGGACAGGGCTTCCTGCGCCCGCACCCCGGAAGTAATGTCGATGCCCAGCTTGAGCACCAGGGGCGAACCGTCCACGTCCTCGAAGGGGTAGGAATAGATGCGGAAGGCGGAACGGCGTTCCGGGCAGGCCCAGTCGTACACGCACAGGGTGCGCGAATCGAACACGTCGAAGGGAGGGCACAGCGCGCAGGGCCTGTTCTGGCCCCGGATCACCTCGTAGCAGGGGCGGCCCACGCCGGGGCCGAACAGTTGGCGAAAGCCCCGGTTCTCGTAGCGGATGGAATAGTCCGGCCCCAGCAGCACCACGTAGGCGGGCAGCCGGTCCAGCAGGTTGAGCAGCCGGGTGCGTTCGGTCCAGGCCGGGGCGGGTCCCTCGCTGGACAGGCTGGACAGGGGGGTGGCCGTCAGGCTGGCGCACAGCACCGGCTCCGCCCCGTCCTTTCCGGACGCCGCCCGCGCGGCGCCGCGCAGGGGGCGAGGGGTGACCAGCAGTTCCACCGAGGTGCCGGTTTCGCCGCGCAGGGACAGGGAATAGGGAGTGGGCGCCGCGGCCGTCCGGCGATGCATCTCGCGCTCGAGCACGGAAAGGTTGCCGGGGGTGGAAAGTTCGCCCACCAGGCGCGGCAGGAATTCCGCCTCCGGCCAGCCGGTCTGGGGCAGGATGACCGAGGCCGCGTAGGCGAAGCCGCCCGCGGGCGGGGCGTCGTGCGCCGGGGCCTGGCCCGTGGAGCCTGACGGGCCTGTGGAGCCTGCCGCATCGGCGGGGGCGTGCGGCGCACCGGGGGTATCGGCGATCTGGGCCAGCAGGGCGGCCACCGGCGGCGGCAGGCGGCGCGGCAGGCGCATCACCCGGCCCGCAGCCGTCGGGCCGCCCGGAGCCAGCGGCGGAAAGCCGTCTCCGGCGGGCGCGGATGCGGAACGGGACGCGTGCGGGGAAAGGGGCGCGTCATCCCCCTCGGATGGGACGGGCTGTGCCGCGTGATCGTCCGATGTGCGCATGGTGATGCGGCATAGTGTTCCTTTTCGCACACTGCGTCAAAGTCTTTTCCATGCGGCATGCAGTGCGATATCGCACGCAGCGTTGCGCAAGGCCGTTGCCGACGGGCTCAGCCCTGCCGGACAAGCCCGGCCAGACGCGCCACCCGCGCGATTTCCTCGTGAAAGGCGGCGGGCTGGATGGGCTTGGCCACGTACCCGTCCATACCGGCCGCCAGCATGCGCTCGCGGTCGCCCGCCAGGGCGTGGGCGGTCATGGCCACCACGGGCAGGGCCGGGCTGACGCCGGGGTGCATGGAATTGCGGATGCGCCGCAGGGTTTCGAAGCCGTTCATGCGCGGCATCTCCACGTTCAGCAGCACCAGGTCGAAGCGTTCCGCCGCCAGGCGGGTCAGGGCCTCCACGCCGTCCTGGGCCGTGGAGCAGGTATGTCCGCGCCGTTGCAGCAGACGCGCGGCGATGGTGCGGGCCACCTCGCTGTCGTCGGCCACCAGCACGTGCAGCGAACGGCCGGCCGGTTCGCCGGGCTGAAGATCGGACAGGGGTGCGGGCCGGGATGCTGAATGGGCGGAAGGCTGGTCGTGCGGCCGCGCCGGGCGCGGGGCTCCGCCCGCCGGGGCCGCCGGACAGGTCGGCGGACAGTCCGGCCCGCCGGGGGCGGTCGTGGCGGCACGGGCCACCCCTGCCTGGGCGGCGGGGGCCGGGCGAAGACGGCAGGTGAAATGGAACGAACTGCCCGCTCCCGGCGTGCTGCGCGCCCAGATGCTGCCGCCCATCATGCCCACCAGTTGGCGACAGATGGCAAGGCCCAGGCCGGCGCCGCCGTAGGTGGCCCCGGTATCTTCCGAAGCCTGGGCATACATGTCGAAGATGGATTCCAGCCGGTCCTCGGCGATGCCGATGCCGGTGTCGCGCACGGTGAACAGCAGGGTGGCCCCGCCCGGCTCGCCGGGGGGAAACAGCGATTCGAACAGGCTTGGCGGCGAGGGCACCGGAGCCACTTCCACCGAGACCACCCCCGCATGGGTGAACTTCACCGCGTTGCCCACAAGGTTGGCCAGCACCTGGGTCAGCCGCACCGGGTCGCCCGCCAGCATCGGGGGAATCTCCGGCGCCACCCGCCAGGACAGGGCCAGCCCGCGCCGGGCCGCCTCGGACTGCACCGAGCGCATCACCTTGCGCACCACGGCGGCGGGCTCGAAGGGGCGCTCCACCAGGCGGATCTGCCGCGCCTCCAGCCGGGAGAAGTCCAGCACGTCGTTGAGCAGGGCCAGCAGCGTTTCGGCAGATTCCAGCACCGTCACCAGATGGTCGCGCTGTTCCTCGTCCCCGGCCGATTCCAGCGCAAGGTCGGTCATGCCCAGAATGCCGTTGAGCGAATTGCGGATCTCGTGGCTCATGCCCGCGAGAAAGGCGCTTTTGGCGATGCTGGCGTTCTCGGCGGCGCGCCGCGCCTCGTCCAGTTCGCGCACGGCGCGGTGCTTCAGCAGGGCCACCTCGATGGTGGAATGCAGTTCGCGCTCCTCGAAGGGCTTCACCAGAAAGCCGAACGGCCCGCAGGACTTGGCCCGCTCCAGGGTGGCGGCGTCGGAAAAGGCCGTCAGGAACACCACCGGCACCCCGTACTGGGTGGAGATGCGCCCCGCCGCCTCTATGCCGTCCATGGTGCCGCGCAGGCGGATGTCCATCAGCACGAGGTCGGGCCGCAACTCGCCCGCCACGCGCACGGCCTCCTCCCCGTCGGCGGCCATGGCGGGCACGGCGTACCCCAGGCGTTCCAGGGTGCGCCTGATGTCCAGCGCCACGATCTGCTCGTCGTCGACGATGACCACCGAAGGGCGGGAAGATTCCGGAATGGGCTGCGATTGCGTCATGGAGCGCTGTCCGGCGGTGCTGAGGGATTGGCGGCGGGGCCTGTGACGCATGCGGGGAGGCGGGCAGCGCGACGGATCGGATTCACTTCGGCATATGCCGCGTTTCACCATTCAATGCAAGATATCTGATGCGCGACACACCCAGCCCCCACCGGTTTTCCCCCATTCCACGACGCAAAAGGGGCCGTGCCGCCTTCACGGCACGGCCCCTTCCTGATGGCCTGTTCGTGTTCCCCCCGCAGGTCTTGCGCTGCCGCAGGGAATACGGAGATCAGAACCGTTGCAGCACCCAGGCCACGCGGCCCACGATGCGCTCCGCGTGCTTGTCCACGGGCAGGTACTGTTCGGGGTGGGCCGGATTTTCGGAACGCAGCACGAAGCGCCCCTTCTCCGCATCGAGAAAGATGCGTTTCAGCGCCACGCCCTCGTAAGGAACGTACACGCCGTACAGTTCTCCGGAAACCACATTCTTCTGCACCGTATCGATGCCCACGTAGGCGCCCTTGCGCACCAGCGGTTCCATGCTCGATGCGTCCATGCGCACCACCTGCACGGTGGGGCCGGAGTACGACTGCGGTACGGACAGCTTGCCGATGGCCTTCAGCGGGCCACCGCCCTGCTCCGTGACCTCGCAGTGCATGGAATGCACGGTGACCACGCTGCTCTTGGCATCCGGGTCGCCGTAGCGGGCCGGATCCTCCAGCACCATGCCGGCGGCGGGGGCGTCCAGAGGCTGGTAGCCCTGCTCGGTGCGCAGGTACATGGGTCCGGAGGCCTTCTTGAGCCAGTCGGGGTTCAGGCCGAACTTCTCGAACAGCTTCATGTACCAGTCGGAAGGCACGGAATTGCGGCGCTTGGCGTCGGAAATGCTGGACTGTCGGATGTCGAGCACCTCGGCGAGTTCCACTTGGGTACGCGTATTGGTGGCCAGCTTGATGCGCTCAAAAACTTCTTCAAAGGTGGACACGGTGTTCTCCCATTCAAGAATTACGGCCCCACGGCCGCGCCCCGGCGCGGCGGAAACCGGTCCCCGGCGTGCGCCTCACATTCCTGGAGGTTGCGGCGCACCGTGGAGTGCTGCCTCGCATGGAACGAGCGACACGTCAATGCCGTGATGCAGGTGCTCGCCTGAAAACGGATGCACCGCATCGGCAACGCTGCGTCGCTCGTTACCGCCCGCATGCCGGGTCGTTACGCATTCTGGCAATACAAAAACGGTGCCACCTCTGGATAGGGTCCATGATTCCCGGTGGTAGCAGCCTGTATAGCGTAACGCGCTTTCCGGTATCGGAGCGACAGCCCGTAACATTGTTACACTGCCCGTGAAAAGGCAGTGTAACAATGTTACACTAGCGCCCCTGGAACTGTTTCAGGAACGGATCGTTGGGGGTGAGGATGATGCGCGTGTTGTCGCGGAACACCTTGCGGTAGGCGTCCAGGCTGCGCTGGAAATCGTAGAATTCCGGCGACTGCGTAAGCGCTTCGGAGAAGATGCGCGCGGCGTCGGCGTCGCCTTCGCCCCGCAGCACCTCTGACTTGCGGGTGGCCTCGGCCATGAGCACGGTGCGCTCGCGGTCGGCGGCGGAGCGGATCTTGGTCGATTCCTCCTGGCCTTCCGAGCGGTACTGCTTGGCCTGGCGCTCTCGTTCGGCGCGCATGCGGCCGAAGATGGCGCGCTGGTTCTCCGTGGGCAGGTCGGTGCGCTTGATGCGCACGTCGATGATCTCCATGCCGTACTCGCGCAGCAGTTCAGAGGTGCGGGCCGTCACCGCGCCCATGATTTCGGCGCGCTTGGAAGAGACCACCTCGGTCAGGGTGTTGCGCCCCACAAAGACGCGCAACTGCGAGTACACGGTGTCGTCCAGGCGGGCCTGGGCGCCGGGAATGGTGCGCACGGTGCGGTAGAAGGTCAGCGGGTCGGTGATGCGCCAGCGGGCGTAGTTGTCCAGCACGATGGCCTTCTTGTCGCTGGTCAGGGCCTCGGCCGAGCGGGCGTCGTAGTCCAGGATGCGCGCGTCGAAGTACACCACGTTCTGGACGAACGGCAGCTTGAAGTGCAGGCCGGGCGTCACCACGCCGCCGACGGGCTCGCCCAGCTGCAGCACGATGGCCTTCTGGGTCTGGTGCACGGTGTACATGCACTGGCTGCCCATGATCAGCAGCGCCGCAAGGGCGATGAGCACGGTAATGGTACGGCGATCCATGCTATTCGCTCCCCTTGCGGGCCGCGCCCGCGTCGCCCCGGGGCCGCGCCCCGTCCAGCGGCAGGTAGGGCAACATGCGCGCCCCCGCCTCGCCGGGAATGACGATCTTCTCCATGCCGGGCGCGGAAAGCACCTCTTCCATGGCCTCCAGGTACAGGCGCTTGCGGGTCACGTCCTTGGCCTTGTTGTATTCCTTCAGCACGGCCAGGAAGCGGTTGGCCTGGCCCTCGGCCTCGCGCACTCGGGCCTGCCGGTACGCCTCGGCCTGGTTGACCACCTCGGCGGCCAGGCCACGGGTGCGGGGAAGTATCTCGTTCTGGTAGGCCTCGGCCTCGTTGATGATGCGGCTCTTGTCCTCGCGGGCGCTGGCCACGTCCTTGAAGGCGTCGATGACCTCTTTCGGCGGGTGCACGTCCTGCATCTGCACGGCCAGCACGCGCACGCCCACCTGGTAGATGTCCAGGATATCCTGCAACAGCGCCAGCGTGTCGTTCTGGATGAGCTGCTTGCCGTCGGTGAGGGCGGCGTCGATGCGGCTGTTGCCGATGACCTCGCGCATGGCGGCTTCGCCCGCGCTGCGCACCACGGCGGAGGGGTTGGTGACGTTGAACAGATACTGGACGGGGTCCTTGATCTGGTACTGGATGCTGAACTGCACGTTGACGATGTTCTCGTCGCCCGTGAGCATGGCGGCTTCCTCGGGCACGATGCGCCCGCCCCCCTGCTGGAACGACGCGCCCTGCGCCAGCGAGCGGAAGCCCACCTCGGCCCGTTGCACCTGGGTCACCTTGGGGGTGTACACCGACTCCACGGGGAACGGCAGGTGATAGTGCGGTCCCGATTCCACGGTGCGGTCGTAGCGGCCGAAGCGCAGCACCACCCCCAGTTCGTCGGGCTCGACGATGTAGATGCCCGATGCCGCCCACAACAGGACGAACACCAAGACCACCAGCTTCCCGGCGGGGAAGGGGTATTCGCGGAATTTGCGGAAGGTTTCCCCGAGCTTTTCGAAGTCCGGTCCGGAGGGGTCGTCCCAACCGCCGGGGCCGCCAGGGCCGCCGGAACCACCGGAACCGCCCGAACCGCCGGAGCCCCCGTCGTCACCGTCGCCGGAGCCGCCGGAACCACCGCGCCACCCGGAGTGCCGCTGCCGTTTTTCTTGCAGTTTTTCCCAATCCCAGTTCATAATGCCTCAAAAATAGGGCAGATGTGGAATGCGGTCAAGGCATGACGCCGATTTGCGGCCCCACCCCGCCTGCCGGAGCACCCATGAAGCCGATTTCCGACCGCCCGTTCCGGGCCTATGACATACGCGGCATCGTCGATGCCGACTTCGACGCCGAATGGGTGGAGCGCCTTGGGCGCGCCTGCGGCACCTACCTGCTGGAGCGCGGCATCCCGTCCGCCGTGGTGGGCCACGACTGCCGCCACAGCTCCCCCGCCTACCACGACGCGCTGGCCGCCGGGCTCATCGCCTGCGGCATCGACGTGGTCAGCGTGGGCATGGTGCCCACCCCCCTGCTGTACTTCGCGGTGCGCCACCTGGAGCGCCAGGGCGGCATCATGATCACCGCCAGCCACAACCCGCCGGAATACAACGGCTTCAAGGTGTGGGCGGGGCAGACCACCATCCACACCACCGAAATCCGCCGCATCTATGAAATCCTCGCCGCCGGGCGCTTCGCCTCCGGCAAGGGCGTGGGTTGTTCCCTGGACATCGTGCCCGCCTACATGGAGGCGGTGACGCAGCGGGTGCGGCTTGCCCCGCGCGCCTCCGGCCCCCTGAAGGTGGTGGTGGACGGCGGCAACGGCGCGGGCGGCGAGATCTGCGCCGAACTGCTGCGCCGCCTGGGCGCCGACGTGGTCGCGCAGTACTGCGAGCCGGACGGGGCCTTTCCCAACCACCACCCCGACCCGGTGGTGGAGGCCAACATGCGCGACCTCAAGGCCCGCGTGGCCGCAGAGGGGGCGGACCTGGGCATCGGCCTGGACGGCGACGCCGACCGGCTGGGCGTGGTGGACGCGCACGGCCGCCTGCTGTTCGGCGACGAACTGCTCTCGCTCTTCGCGCGCGACCTGCTGGCCCGCAAGCCGGGGGGCGAGGTGATGGCCGACGTGAAGTGCTCGCACCGCCTGTTCCGCGACATCGAGGCCCACGGCGGCAAGCCCGCCATGTGGATCACCGGCCATTCGGTGATGAAGGCCCGCATGCTGGAGGTGGACGCCCCGCTGGCGGGCGAGATGAGCGGGCACATGTTCTTCAACGAGGGCTGGTACGGCTTCGACGACGCCATCTACGCGGCGGCCCTGCTGCTGCGCATCCTGTCCGCGTCCGGCGTGCCGCTGACGGAACTGCCCGGCTGGCCGCCCTCGTACGCCACGCCGGAACTGCACATGGCCTGCCCGGACGAGGTGAAGTTCGACGTGGTGCGCCGCGCGCAGGAACACTTCCGCGCGCTGTACGACGTCAACGAGATCGACGGCGCGCGCATCACCTGGCCCGACGGCTGGGCCCTGGTGCGCGCCTCGAACACCCAGCCGGTGCTGGTGCTGCGCTTCGAGGCGGAAACGCCCGGACGCCTGGCCGAAATCCGCGCGCTGCTGGAAACCCCGCTCACGGCCTGGATCGCCGAGGCGTTGGCCGGTGACGCCGCCACCGCATAGCCGGCGTCCGGCTGCCGTACCGCCGGACCTCCACACCGCCAGACCGGCAGCCCGGCACGCAGGAGCCTGATCCATGTTCCGCCTCTTTCCCAAGCGCGAGCGCGGCGAGCCGCGCCTGCCGCTGGTCCACGCCGACACGCCGGGCCAGTTCCTGCTGCGCACCATGCTGCTGCTGACCGTGTTCGCATTGACGGCGTGGGCCTTCTGGGCCAACAACGAACGCCGCCTGGCCGACCTGCGCGCCTCCTCCGCCGTATGGGACGAGGCGGACCTGCTGGCCGACGCGCAGGAAAAGGCCCTGCGCGAACTGGTAGGCGCCTTCCGCGAGGTGCACGGGCTGAAGCTGGTCATCCACATCCGGCGCGACACCCCGGAACTGCCCACCGTGGACGCCCGCACCATCTTCGTGGGGCTGTGCCCGGCAAAGGGGCAGGCCATCGTGGAACTGCCCCCGCTGGTGCGCAGGGCCTACGGCGAAACCCTGCCCCAGACCCTGGAAAACGACTGGCTGCGCCCCGCCATGGCGTCCGGCCAGTGGGCCGAAGGGCTGGTGCGCACCCTGAAATACCTGTGGGACAAGCTGGGCGAGGCATGATCCGGCCCGGCCATATTTTTTGCCATCCAGTTACCCCCAACCGACATCACCGGACCATCACATGACCATGAAGAACGTCCAGGCCTTCACCGACGGCTCGTGCCTCGGCAACCCCGGCCCCGGCGGCTGGGCCGCCGTGCTGCGCTGCAACGGCTCGGAGCGCGAGCTTTCGGGGGGCTTCGCCCTGACCACCAACAACCGCATGGAAATCCTGGCGGTCATCGAGGCCCTTTCCATCCTGAAGGAACCGTGCAGCGTGGACCTGCACACCGACTCGCAGTACGTGCGCAACGCGGTGGAAAAGAAATGGCTGGCGGGCTGGCGTCGCAACGGCTGGAAGACCAGCGACAAGAAGCCGGTGAAGAACCGCGACCTGTGGGAACGGCTGCAACCCCTGCTGGACGTGCACACGGTGCGCTTTCACTGGGTGCGCGGCCATTCCGGCCACCCGGAGAACGAACGGTGCGACGTGCTGGCCCGCACCCGCGCCTCGTCGGGCGGGCTGCCCCCAGACACGGGATACCGGGAATGACCCGTACCGGGGGACCGGCCAAAGCCATGGCATTTGCCGATGGCGGGGCGAACCCGGTAGGGTTATCCCCCATTCTTTTTTTGGGGAAATCCGGCTAGAAACGCGCATGCACCCCCGCAACGCAACCACCGGACGCCCCGCCGAGCGGGCCACGGAGCGCTCAATGGTCACCCGCACCCGCAACGGCCAGGCCCTCGACCTTCCCCTCGGCACGCGCATGCTGCTGAACATGGCGGGCACCAAGGAAAACCTGTCCAGCGAACTGGTGGGGTTGCAGCACTTCGAATACCTGATCCTGAAAATGCCGCTGGTGCCCGGCATCCGCGCGCGGCTGCTGAACGGAGAGATGGTGACCCTGCGCTACATCGCCGGGGGCACCATCTTCGGTTTCAAGAGCCAGGTGCTGAACCACATCGTCAAGCCGGGCTTCCTGCTGTTCGTGGAGTACCCCGACTCCATGGAACAGGTGGACCTGCGCCGGCACCGCCGGGTCAACTGCCTGCTGCCCGCCGCCGTGCACGGCCGCCATGGCGTGCACAAGTGCATCCTGCTGGACCTCAGCGAGGGCGGCTGCAAGGTCTCGCTGGAACTGCAACGCGAGGACCCCTTCCGCGAAACCGCCGTGGACGACATGCTGGTGTTGCAGTGCGGCTTCTTCGGCAGCGAGGGCGCGGCCCAGACCTCCCTTTCCTGCCTGGTGAAAAGCATCTCCATGGACGGCAGCCGGGTGCAGTTGGGCCTGAAGTTCGCCGACCTCGGCACCGATACGCAGCTGGAACTGTCCACCTACCTCGACAGCGTGTCCTGCCTGGTGTGACCGCCGGACCGCCGGACTGCCCGCCGCGGCCCCGTCCGTTCCATGGCCGACCGCTCCCCGTTTCCGGGACGCTTGACGCCCCCCTGCCCCGCCACTACCTGATGCCTCGGGCCATGCGCCGCCACGGCGTTGCGCGGCGCGCCCCAGCCGTGCGCACGACGCGCATCCCCCTTCCCCCGCACGGAGCCCCGCATGACCGACGCGCAGACCATGGGACACCTCTGGGACGGCCTTGGCCGCCCCCTGCTGCGTCTGGTGCTGTCCATGTCCGCCGGGCTGTTCGTGGCCAACTGCATAGAGGCCCTGCACTGGACGCGCGGGGTGGCCCGGCTGGCCGCGCCGCTGGTGCGCCTGGGGCACCTGCGCGACGTGGCCGGGGCGTCGTTCTCGCTGGCGTTCTTCTCGTCCGTGGCGTCCAACTCGCTGCTGGCCGAAAGCTACGAAAAGGGCGAACTGTCCAGGCGCGAACTGCGCTTCGCCAACCTGTTCAACAGCCTGCCCAGCTACTTCGTGCACCTGCCCACGCTGTTCTTCATCACCTGGCCGGTGCTGGGCTTTCCCGCCGTGGTCTACGTGGGGCTGACGCTGCTGGCCGCCTTCCTGCGCACCGCGCTCACGGTCGCCTGCGGGCGGGTGCTGCTGCCCCCGCTGCCCGAAGGCTGCGTGGCCTGCCATCTGGACGGGCATGAATCCGGAGGCTGGCGGGCCGGTCTGCGCACGGCGTGGCTGCGCTTTCGCAAGCGCATGCCGCGGGTGGTCTTCTTCACCGTGCCCACATACGCGGCCGTGTACTTCATGCAGCAGGCGGGCTGGTTCCACCTGGCCGAAGCCTGGATGGCCCGGCACATGGACGCCCTGTCCTTCCTGCGGCCGGAAGCGCTGGGCATCGTGCTGCTGCACCTGGCGGCGGAATTCGGCGCGGCGGTGTCCGCCGCCGGGGCGGTGCTGGGCGGCGGAGCGTTGACCGAGCGCGAGATCGTGCTGGCCCTGCTGGCGGGCAACGTGCTGTCCACGCCCATGCGCGCCTTCCGCCACCAGTTCCCGTCCTACTCCGGATACTTCAAGCCCGCGCTGGCGGTGGAACTCATCGTGGTCAACCAGGCCCTGCGCGCCGCGTCCATCGCGCTGGTGGGGCTTGGCTACTACTGGGCCACCCTGCCCTGACGCCGTCCGCCGGGGTCATTCCCCGATGATCTTCACCAGCACCCGCTTGCGGCGCCCGCCGTCGAACTCCCCGTAGAACACCTGCTCCCACGGGCCGAGGTCCAGCTTGCCTTCGGTCACGGCCACCACCACCTCGCGGCCCATGATCTGGCGCTTCATGTGCGCGTCGGCGTTGTCCTCGCCCACGTTGTGGCGGTACTGGCGCACCGGCTCGTGCGGGGCCAGCCGTTCCAGCCACTGCTCGTAGTCGTGGTGCAGGCCGCTTTCGTCGTCGTTGATGAACACGCTGGCCGTGATGTGCATGGCGTTGACCAGGCACAACCCCTCGCGGATGCCGCTTTCCGCCAGTTCCGCGTCCACCTGCGGGGTGATGTTGATGAACGCCCGCCGCGTGGGCACGTTGAACCACAATTCCTTGCGCCATGATTTCATGATTCCTCCCATACGCGCCAACTGCGCCCAATTCACCGGATACGCCCGATTCACCGGATTCACCGGATACGCCGGACAGGCCAGCCATGGTGGTCATGACGGCCCACGTTCCATTTTTCCGATTTTCTACATTTTCGACATATTCGGATTACAAGGTCGCCTCGTCCGCCGCCTCATTCAGGGCAGTTCGAAAGCGAATATTTCCGGGATAGCTGTGCGGCGTACCAATTTTTTGGAATAAAAATGTCAAAATCTGACATTTTTTACGACAAAAATGTAGCAAGCCGAAATTGTAAAAATCATGCATTCCCGTGCTTGCGCCCGGCCATACGCGCGGGCATACCACTGCGGCATGGCTGTACCGCCACTGCCGGTTCCATGGCGGACAGATGACGGCAACCGGCGCTCCACACCGAACCATGCCCATGCACGCGGGGGACGTCCCTTCCCGGCGCATCCGCCATGCCGGACTGCGGCCGTTGCATGGCGTCGGGTGCGGCTTGCCGCGCCCGGTGCATGCACCATCCGGAAACACCCTTGCAACAGCATGTCATCCGTCATGCACGCCCGCGTTGCCTTGCCCGGTTCCTGGCGGTATGCCCGCTTTCCATCACCTGGCATATCATGGACCACCCCGGAGGAAGGAAGCATGTCCCAGTGGCTCAAGAGCAATGACGTCCTCGGCACCACCAACCGCGGCAACACGGCCGAATCCGGCCTGTGCACCCTGTGCCGCGCCGACTGCATGGGCAAGTGCGAAACCTGGCTGTCGTGCATGAAGGGACGGGAAACCCTGTACCCGCGCGACTTCGGCATCGTCACCGCCGGCAGCGGCAACACCACCCACGTGGGCGTATCGTACAATTCGCTGCGCATCCAGGGCTACAACTACGGGGCCTGCGGCGCGGGCGAAAAGGCCGCCAGCGGCGACGCCCTGTTCACCGATGTTTCCCTTGCCGCCTCCTTCGGCGCGCACAGCAAGACCACCTGCCGCTACCCGCTGATGACCGGCGCCCTCGGCTCCACCTTCGTGGCCGCCAAGTACTGGGACGCCTTCGCCACCGGCTGCGCCATCTGTGGCGTGCCCATCGTGGTGGGCGAAAACGTGGTGGGCATCGACCGCGAGGCCGTGCTGGAGAACGGGCGCATCACCAGGGCCCCCGAACTGGAACGCCGCATCGACAACTACCTGCGCTATTACGACGGGCACGGGGCCATCATCGTGCAGCTGAACGTGGAGGACACCCGCAACGGCGTGGCCGAATACGTGGCGGGCAAGTACGGCGACAAGGTGATCATCGAACTGAAGTGGGGCCAGGGCGCCAAGGACATCGGCGGCGAGATCGAGGTGAAGAGCCTGGACTACGCCCAGTTCCTGAACCAGCGCGGCTACCTGGTGGACCCCGACCCCACCCGGCCCGAGGTGCAGGAAGGCTACCGCAGCGGCGCGGTGAAGGGCTTCGCCCGGCACAGCCGCCTGGGCTACACCGACCTTTCCGGCTACGAGCAGGTGCGCGAGAACTTCATGACCCAGGTGGCCTACCTGCGCTCGCTGGGCTTCGGCCGCATCTCGCTGAAGACCGGCGCCTACGGCATGGAAGCCCTGGCCATGTCCATCCGCCTGGCCTCCGAGTGCGAACTGGACCTGCTGACCATCGACGGCGCGGGCGGCGGCACCGGCATGAGCCCGTGGGACATGATGGAAACCTGGGGCGTGCCGTCCATCCTGCTGCACGCCAAGGCCGCCGAATACGCGGCCCTGCTGGCCGCCAGCGGCCGCCGGGTGGTGGACATGTCCTTCGCGGGCGGCTTCGCCAAGCCCAGCCAGATATTCAAGGGGCTGGCCCTTGGCGCGCCCTACGTGAAGATGATCTGCATGGGCCGGGCCATGATGATTCCCGGTTTCCTCGGGTCCAACATCGAGGGCGTGCTGAAGCCCGAAAACCGCGCCCGCGTCAGCGGCAACTGGGACACGCTGCCCAAGACCGTGTCCGAGCACGGAACCACCGCGGCGGAAATCTTCGCCGGGTACCATGACATGCAGGCCAAGATCGGGCGCGAGGCCATGAAGGACCTGCCGTACGGGGCCATCGCCATGTGGACCCTGCTGGACAAGCTGGGCGCGGGCGTGCAGCAGCTGATGGCGGGCGCGCGCCGCTTCTCGCTGGACCAGATCCGCCGCGAGGACATCGCCTCGGGCAACCGCGAGACCGAGCGCGAGACCGGCATCCCGTTCATCACCGACGTGCAGGACGAGTTCGCCAGGGCCATCCTGAAGGCGTAGCGCGCCGCCGGGGCAGCCTCCGGGTGGCCCCCCGGACAGTCCTCACCCCCCGAACGAAAACGGGGCGGAAACCCGCATGGTTTCCGCCCCGTTCCTGTTTTCGATGCGGGCATGCGCCGTACTACGGCACAAGCGGCTGCCCCGCCGCCAGCCTGCCGTCGATCTCGGCCACGGCCAGGGCCAGCCGGGCGGAGCGCGCCCGGGCGTCGGCGCCAGCCGGGGCGGTTTCGCCGTGCAGCACCGAGCGGCGCGAGGGCGGAAGTTCCGCCATCGCCTCGAACATGGGTCCGGCCCGGCGGTGGTCGTACCCCGCGCGGGCCATGCAGAACAGGGCCAGACGGTCGATGTCGTGGCCGCCGGTCTGGCGGTCCGCCTCCGCGGCTTCGGGCTTCACCAGCCCGCCCGCCGGGGGCATTCCGTAGTATCCGCGCACGCCGGGCTTGCCGGTTCCCGACGACGCCGCGCCGCCCCCCGTCTGGCCTGTCTGGCCGGTCTGGCGGATATGCCTGGCCATTTCGCGGCCCAGCACGGCGGCCAGGTCCGCATCGTCGGAAAAGCGCTCCAGCAGGCCGATGGTCACGTGGATGGACTGGCCCGTGGAAGAGGCGTCCACGGTGTCGCGCACCTCCACGTCCATGACGGTGTCGCACACCCGGCGGAAGCGCACCGGCACGTCCATGCGCAGGCCGTTCCGGTCCACGGTGTAGGTCACGGTGTCGCCCGCGCCCAGGGCCTTGGTCACCTGCCAGCGCAGGGTGCGCGCGGCCAGCTTGCCGGTGGGCATGGGCTGGCCGTTCACCGCCGCCAGCACGTCGCCGGGGCGGATGCCCGCCTCTTCGCCGCCGCTGCCGCGCAGCACGCTGATGACCCGGTGGCGCGCATCCAGCCCGTACTCGCGCGCGTAGGCGTCGCGCCAGCGCCGCATTTCCACGAAAGCGCCAAGGTCGCCCCAGCGCACCGGCGAAAGCATGTCGTCCAGCGTGTCGGTGCTGACCACCACCACGCCGTCGTCCAGCACGGTGCGCCCGCCGCACAGCGGGGCGTTGGATTCGCGCAGGGCGTAGCCCACGTTCCACAGCCGTTCGCGCTGGCACATCCGCCGCTCCACCGAGGCGGGCGGCTGGGGGCAGTGTTCCTTCCGCGCCTCGACAACGGGGGCCGGAGCCACGGCCTTGCGGCCGCACCCCGACAGCGCCGCGACCAGCAGAAGGGATGCGAGGGCCACCGCAAGCAGCCGCGCGGCGCCCGGACCCCACTGCATCCTTCCCCGAAATACCGTCATGCCACCTCCATTCCGGTGCATCATCCCGCGCGGATGCCTGTTTCCCCTTGCCCGGCGCGGGTGTTCGTCTTGTGCGGAACCCTCATCCCGCTGCCGCCGCATACCGTGCCGCGACAGTTCATGCAAGTCCTCCGCGGAACATCGGCCCGCGCGGCATCACCATGCCGCGACATCATATCGTAATACGGCAGAACATGCCGCACTGGCGGATCTCCGAATGTGAAGCAAACCCCGTGCCTCGCAAGCGAACACTGCAACATGCGCACGTGCCCGCCCCCGCGTGCCGCCGCATGGCGTTCCCGCATTCCATCATGCATGCCGCATGGTTCCGCAACGCCAAGGCGGCATGGCGTGTCGGCGGCAGCCCCCCGTCATGCAAACGTAACGTCCGGAATATCATTGTAACGATACCGCCACCGTCCGGCCATCAAGGCTGGCCTTGCCCGCGTGTATATGACCGGAAGACGACGTTCCGGAACCGTCACACGGCGCGGAAGCGGCCAGAAACGGGGCACCGTGCCCGCCATCGGGGTACCTGACCATGGGCAGCAGAAAGACCTCCTTTTCCATCACCCGGCAGGAACTGCCCGCCGTGCTGCGGCGCATTGCCGACGCCCTGGAGCGGGCCGATGCCGAGGAGCAGTCCGGCGCGGCAACCGGCGGCGAAACGGACCCGCTGCTGGCCGCCGGGCTGGGCGATTTCCGCAAGTTCAAGCTCAACGCCACGCACGCCTTCGGCCAGATGGAGGTGGTGCTCAAGGTCAAGACCCCCGACGCGGCCGCCATCCCGCCCCATGCCGCCGAAACGGCCCGGTCGCCGGGACGCCCCTCGTACAAGTCGCTGAAGAAGCGGATGCGCTCGTCGTTCAAGGCGTTGCGCCGGGCCGTGCAGGCCGGGGCGATGCCCCCGCCCGAGGCCGCCGCGTCGTTCCTGTCCGATTCGCTGCTGATGGTGGAATATCCGGGCTACGGCGACGAACACTACGGGGCGTATCGCCAGGCCACCGAAGCCCTGCGCGCGGCGCTGGAGGCCGCGCCCACGGACGGTTCTCCCGCCGCCGCCCCCTCCGGCGTCCCCCCTGCCCCGGCCGCCATTCCGCCCGTCACGCCGGAAATCCGCCACGCCGTGGAAGAACTCTACCGGCTCATGGTCCTGTGCCATGACCGCTACAAATAGGCCGCCCGCCATGAAGATCGTCAAACCCCCGGCGCGCCGGTGCGCAGACCTCGAAGCCCGGTTGCAGGCCCTTTCCGATGACGTCACCGAGCAGGAGGACGCCCTGTTCCGCTCGCTGGTCGTCACCGAACTGGCCCCCTGGCAGGAGGAACAGGTGACCACGCCCCCGGCCGTGCACGAGGCCCAGCGCGAGGTGCTGGCCACCCACTGGCACCCGGAATTCGTGCCCATGGGGCTCATCCGACGGCGCATCGAGACCATGTTCCCCGGCCGCGAGGAAGAGTTGATCATCCCCACCCAGCACAACGAACTGACAAGCTGGGACGGCTACACCGGCGTGGAGGTGGACTGCTATTCCAGCGGCTTCAACCAGAAGGTGCAACTGCTGCTGCACTTCGAAAGCCGCCGCGTGGCCGACGGCACGCCCGGCGACGCCCCGACCGGCGGCTGCGCGGACGCGCCCGCCCCCCTTCCGGGCGACAGGGCGCACACCCTGCGCTCCATGCTGGCCCACACCCGCAGGTACCGCGCCTCGCAACTGTACGACTACGTGCGCGCCGTGGTGCGGCCCGACGACGACGCGGCCGGGCACGCCGTGCGCGAGACCGGCGCCGACGACGACGTGCTGGCCTTCGCCCGGACCATGACCGGCAAGTTCTCTCGTCTGCTGGAAACCCACGGCGCGGACCTGCCCAAGGACATGGTCAAGAACAAGCTGCTGCGCAACTTCATCGACGGCCTGCGCGGCCACTGGGAAGACACCTTCATCGACCGGGTGCAAGCCTACCTGAAGGCGGTGAAGGAACAGGTGAAGCGGCGCTTTCCGCTCGGCTACTTCTACCGGGCCACGGAGTTCATCGAAGAAGCGCACGGCCTTGGCGGGTGCGTGGTCATTCCGCATCCGGAACAGTTCTGGCCCATCCTGCTCGCCGAATATGACGTGGACGGCTACGAGGTGTGGAACCCCCAGTCCAGCCGGTACACCGAATTCCTCATCTCCGTGGCCAACCGCAAGAACCGGGGGCCGGGCCTTTCGCGCCGCGAAATCCTGGTGTTCATGGGCGACGACTGCCACCTGGGCGAAAAGACCCGCCCGCGCGACCGGCAGGACACGGAAAAGGCCGCCCGCGAGGTGGGCCTGCAACCGGCCTGGGACGACCCCGCCGTGCGCAAGCGCCTTTCGCTGACCGGGGTGAGCCGCGCCAGCGTCATCAGGGATTACCGGGCGCGACTGGCGGGCTGACAACGGCCCGCAGGCGACGCGACGCACCCCTGTCCCCCACCCCCGCCCTGCCCCGCCGTCACCCGACCTTCACCGGTACGGCACGCCGCCGCCCCCCGCGCGGGGCATAACCAATCCGAGACAGGAGACAGCCATGAGTTCGGAAGAAAAGTTCGTCTTCGAATCGCTGCAAGACTGCGAATCCATCCGCGCCTTCCTTGAAGCGCTCACCGAGGGCGTGGGCAGCAAGCACCTTGTGCTGTCCTCCGGCGGCGAGCGCATCGAGTTGTTCCCGCAGGGGCTGTTGCAGGTGGAAGTGAAGGCCCGGCGCAAGGGCGGGTCGAGCAAGGTCAGCCTGAAGCTGGAATGGAAGGACGCCCCCCGCGTGGAAACCACCGACAGGACGCTGTCCGTCAGCAGCAACTGACGCCCCTCCATGAGAACGGGGCCGGAGCGCCGCCCCCGCCTTCTTCAACGGACAGTCCCAAAGGCAAGATGTTCCGCACATGATCACCTTCGAAGGGCTGAGCGAAAACTTCAGGTTCCTGGTGCTCGAGGTTTCGGGCCAGTTGCGCGCCACGCACGAGTTCATGCGTACCCCCACGCGCGAGCTGTTCGACCGCATCACCGGGCGCGACGACTACATCGACAACCTGAAGACCATCATCGAGAACAAGTGTTTCTCGCGCATCCACACGGACAACTCGCTGGACCGGCGCGAGATACACCGCATCCGGGCCATCCATACCATTGCCGTGAACCTGGAGCGCATCGCCGACTTCTGCGTGAACATCCTGGGGCAGATGGCCCACCTTTCCGACCCCGGCCGCCTGCGGGCCGACGAGTACGACCCCATCTTCGCCGAGATAGAGGCCAGCCTGAACCGCATCATCCCCGCGCTGGAAAAGGAAGACCTGCCCGGCGCCCTGGCCATCTGCCGCAGCGAGTACGAGCTGGACCGGCTGTACGAGGCGGTGTTCCACCGCACCCTGGCCGAAATGTCCGACGGCCGCAGCGTGCACGACCGCATCACCACCATCTTCATCTTCCGGTATCTGGAACGCATCGGCGACAGCCTGCTGAACGTGGGCGAGGCGCTGATCTTCAGCGTGCTGGGCGAAAAGATAAAGATAAAGCAGTTCGAGGCGTTGCAGAAAACGCTATCCACATCGGGCTTCGGCGATTCGCTGTCGGACATCGACTTCCGTTCCATCTGGGGCACCCGCTCGGGCTGCCGCATCGGCCGGGTGGAGCGGGTGCGCAACGCGCGCAGTTCCACCGGCGACGCGGAAGGCGGGGGCGGCCCCGGTGGCCTCGGCTCCATCTACAAGCAGGGCAACAAGAAGAAGATCATCAGGGAGCGGGACAACATCGCCCGCTGGTCCACCCTGTTCCCCAACCTGGTGCCGGAAATCTTCGGCTACCACGAGGACGACGACTCCGCCGCGCTGCTGGTGGAATTCCTGCAAGGGTGCACGCTGGACGAAATCGTCCTGACCGGCGACGGCGAAATCCTGCAGAACGCCATGTTCGTGCTGCTCCAGACCCTGCACGCGATATGGGAAAGGACGGCCGCGCCCGGCCCCGTGCCCACCGACTACATGCGCCAGATGCGTTCGCGCATGGAGTCCGTGTTGCAGGTGCACCCCGGCCTGCGGCGCGACGGCGTCAGCCTGTGCGGCGCGGGCGCCCTGTCCACCGAACAGCTCATGGACCGCTGCGAGGCCATCGAAAAGACCCTGCCCGCGCCGTTCACCGTGTTCATCCACGGCGACTTCAACGTGAACAACCTGGTCTACGACCACACCCGGCAGGCGGTGCGGTTCATCGATCTGCACCGCTCGCGCGACTGCGACTACGTGCAGGACATTTCGGTGTTCCTGGTCTCCAACTACCGGCTGCCGGTATTCGAGCCCGCCCTGCGCGGGCGCATCCGCTGGGTGATGCGCGAATTCCTGCTCTTCGCCCTCGGGGTGGCGGACGCGCGCGGCGACGCCACCTTCCAGGCGCGGCTGGCCCTGGCGCTGGCCCGTTCGCTGTACACATCCACCCGGTTCGAACTGAACCACCATTTCGCCAAGGACATGTACCTGCGCTCGCACTACCTGATGGAGCGCATCGTGGCCCATCGCGGCCCGTGGGAAAGCTTCCGCCTGCCGGTGGAGGTGCTGGACTGCGGCCGCAACGCCATCATGAGGGAGGAAGCGCCGTGCGCATTGGCGTCGTAGGAACCAGCGGCGGCTGGTCGTCGGAACTGCTGGCCGACACCGTGGGCAGGGCCACCGGGCACCGCCTGCTCATCGAAATGGACAAGGTGCGGCTGGACCTGCCGTCGGGCCGCTGCCTGTACGAAGGCACCGACCTTTCCACGCTGGACGCGCTGATCATCAAGAAGATCGGTGCGTGGTACTCGCCGGACCTGCTGGACCGGCTGGAAATGCTGCGCCTGCTCAACGAACGGGGCCTGCCCATGTTCTCGGCCCCGCTGCGGGTGCTGCGGGTGCTGGACCGGCTGAGTTGCACCATCACCTTGCAGTCCGGCGGCGTACCCATGCCGCCCACCACCATCACCGAGGACGTGGACCACGCCGTGGAAGCCGTGCGGGAATACGGCCGCGCGGTGTTCAAGCCGCTGTACTCCACCAAGGCGCGGGGCATGACCGTCATGGAGGATGGCCCCGACCTGCGCGACCTTCACGACCTTCACGACAGGGTGGCGGCCTACAAGGCCGACCATTCCATCCTGTACATCCAGAAGACCATCGAGCTGGAAGGCGGGCAGGACCTTGGGGTGGTGTTCCTGGGCGGCAGGTACCTGACCACCTATGCCCGCTGCCGCACCAACGGCAGCTGGAACACTACCACGGCCGACGGCGGCAAATATGCCCCGTTCGAGCCCCCGGCCGAGGTCATCGCCATGGCCGAGCGGGCGCAGGCGCTGTTCGGCCTTGATTTCACCTGCGTGGACGTGGCCCTGACCGCGTCCGGCCCCTACGTCTTCGAGGTGTCGGCCTTCGGCGGGTTCCGGGGCATTCTGGAAACCAGCGGGCTGGACGCCGCGCAACTCCTGCTGGAGCACGTGCGGAACTGCCTGTCAGGTGATACCCCCATGGAGCCCGCCGCATGAGCGCCACCGCCGCCCGCACCCTTTCCCCGCACCTGACCCGCGCCGCCCTGGCCGCCGACGTGCGCGGCTGGTACCCCGCCACCCATGAACTGGCCCTGCGCATCAACGACGTGTACGTGCGCGTGGCCACCAACGCGCCGGAACTGCACCACAAGCTGTCCCGCTACTTCGGCGGATTCCTGACGCCGGACGTGCCGGAGCACGGCGTGCCCGTCGGGGCGGACGTCATCCGGGTCACCGCGCACGAGGCCCCGCGCCGCGACTGGGGGCTGCCCTTCACCGTGAAGCGGCCCGACGCGGGCAAGCGCACGGTCAAGGAAGAATACCTGGACCTGCCGGATGGGCGCATGGTGCACAAGCGGCTGACGGGCATGCTCTTCGCCTTCGGCGGGGGGGACAACGTGGCCGTGGGGCCGTGCATCGCCAACGACAACCAGGTGGTCAACTTCATCAACAACCGCTACCTGGAACTGATGCTGAACCGGGGCTGCCTGCTGGGCCACGCCGCCGCCGTGTCCCACGCCGGGCGCGGCCTGGCCGTGGCGGGCTTTTCGGGCATGGGCAAGTCGACCCTGTCGCTGCGGCTGATGAGCCGGGGAACCACCTTCGTCAGCAACGACCGGGTGCTGGTGGAACGGGGAAGCGGCGTCGCCGCCCCGCGCTGCCTGGGCATTCCCAAGCAGCCGCGCATCAACCCCGGCACCATCCTGGCCAACCCCGACCTTGCCCCGGTGCTGACCCAAGAGGAACGCGTCACCCTGTCCGCGCTGCCCCCCGACGCCCTGTGGCACCTGGAGCGCAAGTACGACGCCATCATCTCCGACTGCTTCGGACCGGGGCGCTTCGTACCGCAGGCCCCGCTGGACGCGCTGGTGATCCTGAACTGGCGGCGCAACGGCGAACCGCTGCGGGTGCGCATGGACAGCGCGGACGACCGGCCCGACCTGCTGCCTGCGTTCATGAAGTCCACCGGGGTCTTCTACCTGCCCGGCCCCGGCGGCTGGGACCAGGACCCCGGCCTTGCGGAGTATGCGCGCGCCCTTGCCGGGGTCCCCATCATCGAACTGTCCGGCGGGGTGGACTTCGACGACGCGGCGGATGCGTGCATGCGCTTCCTGTCCACGGGCGGGCTGTAGGACCGGGCGCGGAATGGCCCGGCTGCTGCTGACCCGGCAGGTCACCCTGCCCGACCCGGTGAAGGTGGAACGCTTCGCCCGCGCGCCGGACCTTGGGCCGCGCATCCTGTTCTTCAGCGGGGGCACGGCCCTGCGCGACGCCGCCACCGACCTTGCGCGGCACACCCACAACTCGGTGCACCTGATCACCCCGTTCGATTCCGGCGGCAGTTCCGCCCGGCTGCGCCAAGCCTTCGCCATGCCCGCCGTGGGGGACCTGCGCAACCGGCTGATGGCCCTGGCCGACCGCAGCCTGCACGGCAACCCCGCCGTGTTCCGGCTGTTCGCCTTCCGCCTGCCCGCCGAGGGCGACCGAGCGGAATTGGCCGATACCCTCGGCGCGCTGGCCCAGGGCAGGCACCCCCTTGTGCGGGCCATACCCGACCCGCTGCGCAAGATCGTGCGCTCGCACATCGGCGCGTTCATCGAGCATGCCGGGCTGCAAAAGGAAGGCGGCTTCGACCCGCGCGGGGCCAGCCTCGGCAACATCGTGCTGGCGTCCGGCTACCTCCAGAACCGCCGCCACCTGGACCCGGTGATCTTCATCTTTTCCAAGCTGGTGCAGGTGCGCGGGGTGGTGCGGCCCATCGCCAACGCCGACCTGCACCTGGCCGTGAAGCTGGCCGACGGCCGGGTCATCGGCGGGCAGCACCGTTTCACCGGCAAGAACGGCATGCCGCCGCTCACCGCGCGCATCGAGGACATCTGGCTGTGCAGGTCGCCCGACGACACCGCCCCGGCGGACCTGCGCCTGCGGGCCAAGGTGCGCGAACTCATCGCCATGGCCGAACTGGTGTGTTATCCTGTGGGCAGCTTCTATTCCAGCGTCATCGCCAACCTGCTGCCCTCGGGCGTGGGCGCGGCCCTGGCCGCCACCCGCTGCCCCAAGGTCTTCGTGCCCAACACCGGCAGCGACCCGGAACTGCTGGGCCACACCCTTGAGTTGCAGGTGGAGCGGTTGCTGCGCCACCTGCGCAACGACGCGCCGGACGCCATCAGCCCGCGCGACGTGCTGGACTTCATGCTGGTGGATTCCAAGGGCGGCCGCTACCCCGGCGGCATTCCCAGGGCCATGTTGCAGCGCCTGGCCGAACTGGGCATCCGCGTGCTGGACTGCCCGCTGGTAAGCCGCCAGTCGGCCCCGTACATCGACGAACGCCTGCTCAATCCGGTGCTGCTTTCGTTGTGCTGAGCCCGGCAGGGCGTCCGCGCGGCCCGCACCGAACACAACCGCTACCAACGAATGGAGGATTCCCATGGACGGTGAAAAGCAGAAGGTGAGCATCGAACAGCAGATGGCCTACGCCGAGGCGGTGGCCTACCTGGAAGCGCTGCTGAAGGGCTTCAAGGAAGGCCGCATCGTGGTGGAGCGCAGCGGCGAATCGGTGGTGCTGACCCCGCCGCAGAGCGTGAACGTGGAAATCGAGGCGCGCCGCAAGGGCGACAAGCAGAAGTTCTCGCTGGAACTGGAATGGAGCGCGGCCCCCGCCGTGGTGGAAGACCCGCTGACCATCTCCGCCGACCTGCCCAAGGGCGACGCCCCCTGCGCCAAGGGCTGCCCCACCTCCGCCCCCGCGGAAGCGGCCAAGGCCACCCCGGCCCCGGCCAAGCCTGCCGACGCCAAGGCTGCGGCTGCCCCGGCCAAGCCCGGCCCCACGGCCCCGGCGTCCTCGGTGAGCTATGGCGACTCCAAGCCGGAACCGGCCAAGCCCGCCGCCCCCAAGGACGCCCCCAAGCCCGGCGGCAAGTAGCCCCGCGCCACACCAGACAGAACAGACACGAAGGCCGCCCGCCGGAGTATTCCGACGGGCGGCCGCGTTGCCTTGTCTTTCGGGGCGGGGCGGCTTGCGCCCCTATGCTGTCATATTATGAATGATCCCCCGCAACTGCCCGGCCATGTCGGCCAGCGCGCTCACCGCGCGCCCGGCCTGCTCCACCTCGGACGTGACCTTGCCCGAGATGTCGCGCACCTCGGCCACGGAACTGCTGATGTGTTCGCTGGTGGACGACTGCTGTTCCGCCGCCGTGGCGATGGCGTGCACCTGGTCGTTGGTGGCCACCACCAGGGTGACGATTTCGGCCAGGGCCGCGCCCGATTCGGCGGACAGCCCGCGCGAGCGCTCCACGGCATGCACCGCCGCCTCCATGCCCGCCACCGAATCGCGGGTGCCTTCCTGGATGGCCCGGATGGCCTCGCCCACCTCGCGGGTGGCGTTCATGGTCTTTTCGGCCAGCTTGCGCACCTCGTCGGCCACCACGGCGAAACCGCGTCCGGCGTCACCGGCGCGGGCCGCCTCGATGGCCGCGTTCAGGGCCAGCAGGTTGGTCTGGTCGGCGATGTCGCTGATGACCTCCATGACCCGGCCGATGCCCTCGGCCCTGGTGCCCAGCGCGCCCAGGTCGGCCTTGAGCCGGGCGGCCATGGCGCTCACCTCGTCGATGGCGGCCATGGCCTTTTCCACCACGCCCGCCCCGGCTTCCGCCTTGGCGCGGGCGTCGGTGGCCTGATGGGCGGCGTCCGAGGCGCTGCGGGCCACGGCCAGCACGGCGCTGTTCATTTCGTCCATGGCGGCGGCCGTCTCGCCGATGCGCCCGGCCTGCCGGTCGGTGAGGGTGCCCGCGTTGCGCATCTGCCCGGCCAGGGTGGCCGAGGTGCGGGCCACCTCGCCGGAGATTTCCTCCGACTGGCGGGCCGCGTCGGCGATGCGCCGGTTGGTGGCCTCCAGCTCGGCCTCGCGGGCGCGCAGGTCGGTAAGGTCCTGATAGATGCACAGCGCGCCCATCAGCTTGCCCTCGATGTCGTACAGGGGCGAGGCGTTGATGAAGATGCGCCGCTTGCCGCCCTTGCGTCCGGTCAGGTCCACCTCGCGCCGGGCGACGGTGCCGTTCTCGATACAGTCGCGCAGCACCGTGCGCCGGGTGGCGTCGCCGTAGAAGAACTGGGCCACGTTCTGGCCGTGGAAGTCCTCCGGCTTGCCGTCGTGCTCCAGGATGTGCAGCAGGTTGGTGTTGGTGTAGGTGAGCACCTCCTTGGGGTCCACCACCACGAAGGGGGTGTCGATGCCCTTCAGCACGCCCTGCGCAAAGGAAAGGTTTCTGCGCAACTGGCCGATAAGCCCATCGAGGGCGATGCGCATCTCGACCAGTTCATCGCCGCCGTCGCAGGCGAAACAGACGGAATGGTCCCCGGCCTTCAGGAGGTCGAGCCGCCGGGTGATCTCGCCCAGGGGCCTGACCACCTTGGCGTGCAGCAGAAGGGCCAGGACTATGGCCAGCACCACCGCGCACCCCACGGTGATGCCCCCGGCCAGCCAGATGGCGCCGGGGGTGACGGAGCCCGCGCCCACCGAACCGAGCCAGGCGAAACCGCCCAGACAGACCAGGGGAACCAGTGCGAGCAGGAAGATAAGTGTCCGGATGCGCAACCCTTGCATCATCGAGGCATCTCCTTGTGTGACAGGACACGGCAAAATGGCGGTGGAGTCTGGCGGCGCCGCCCCGCGCCGGGAGCATTTGCTGCGTGCGCCCGCAACGGATGCATTTGGCGGCATGCATCACGTTACAGCCTATCGGCGCAACCGGCATAAACGTTAGCCGAGCGGACGGGGCCTTTCAAGAAAATCCCCGGGGCTGCCCACAAGTTCGGGCCGCATGCGCAAGGCCCTTTCCTTCGCCGCGCGACAACGGTATGTTCGCCGCACGACGACACACTCCTTTCCGGACGGCTTTCACGTCCATTGCGTAACATCCCATGAAAGAAACAATTCCTTCGCATACTCCGGCGGGCGACCCGCGCTTCTTCCCCGTATCGCCCCTGATGATCTTTCCCAAGGCCGTGGGGTCGTTCAGCGTGTACCTGCGGCAGGGCAACACCCTGGTGTTGTATGCCGCCGCAGGCGAAGCCTTTACCGAGCGGCACCGGCTCAACCTGTTCGAGAACGGCGTGCGCGAGGTGTACGTTCTTCTTGAACAGCGCGAAAACTACACCCGCTACGTGGAAGAAAACCTGGGCGCCATACTGCAGGACGAGTCCATTCCCCTGCCGGAACGGGCGGGCACCTTCTACCGGGCCTCCACCGAAATCCTGCGCGCCGCCTTCGAGGCGCGCATGCCCGTGCCGCTGGACAGCGAAACCTTCCGCAGGCTGCACTACTTCGTCACCCAGTCCATCCGCTTCCTGACCAGCGCCGATTCGCTGCGCGCCCTCGGCGAATTCATCGCGCACGACTACAAGACCTATACCCACTCCATCAACGTGTTCATCTACACCATGCCCCTGGCGCAGACCCTGGGGCTGGACGATGCGGCGCTGATCCGCGTGGGCATAGGCACCCTGCTGCACGACGTGGGCATGACCCGCGTGCCCAAGACGGTCATCGAGCGGGCCGGACGCCTGACCCCGGACGAGGAGGCGGTGTACCGCACCCACCCCGCGCAGGGCGTGGCCACCATCGCCCAGGTGCCCCTGACGCAGGAGGCCATCAACTGCATCCTGTTCCACCACGAGCGCATGGACGGCAGCGGGTACCCCACCGGGCTTTCCGGTGACCAGATTCCGCCCGTGGTGCGGGCCCTGGCCGTGGCCGACACCTTCGACACGCTCATCTCCACGCGCGGGGGCCTGCCCGCGGCCACCTCGGCCTTCGAAGTGCTGAACCGCATGCGCGCGGAAATGGCGTCCACCCTGGACATGGAGATGTTCCGGCGCTTCGTGCTGGTGCTGTCCGGGGCCATGCTGGACGGCGGCTTCGGCGCCGGGATGGACTGACCGGCCCCACCGGACGCATGAGGGCGCCGCCGGACTGCGGGACCAGCCACGCGCGAGCGCAAGCGCACGGTCCGGCACGCTTCGGCGGCCCCGCCGACACGCTATTCCTTCCCCCCACCCCTTCCGCTGAAGAGAAAGTCTAGAAAAAGTTGACAATGCTTGTGCTTTCCGTCATGCCTTGCGAGGGGAGAGGTGCGTCCTCAACGGCCCGGCACCACTGCAACATCCAGGAAATTCTTGGAAATGACACAGGCATCGGCTGCGCAACAGGACCCCTCGGAATTCTTCGCGGTGCCCACCACGATGCTTCTGCCCGACATGTCGGGTTCTTTCGGCGTGTACATCAGGCAGGAGAAGGGGTTCGTCCTCTACGCCCACGAAGGCGAGCAGTTCACGCCGCGCCATCGCCTGCAACTGCGCGCGCACGGGGTGGAGAGCATCTACGTCCACCGCGCGCAGCACCCCCTGTACCGCGAACACCGCGAACAGCACCTGGGCAGCATCCTTTCCGACGAAACCATCCCCCTGCCCGAACGGGCCCGCCTGTTCTACGCCACCTCCACCGAAATCGTGCAGGAGGTGTTCGAGCGCAAGCTGCCCCGCAGCCTGAAGCGCGCCACCTTCGACCGCATCCTGGCCCTGGTCACCGAAGGCATCAGCTTCCTGACGCTGGAGAATTCGCTGAAGACCGTGGCCTCGCTGGTGGCGCACGACTACCACACCTATTCCCACTCGCTGCACGTCTTCGTGTATTCGCAGGCCATCCTGCAAAGCTACGGCTTCGACGAGGAAAGCCTGGTCCAGTTCGGCCTGGGGGCCATGCTCCACGACATCGGCAAGACCTTCGTGAACCCGGACATCCTGGCCAAGCCCGGCACCCTCACCCCGGACGAGCGCATCGAGGTCAACCGCCACCCGGTGTTCGGCGTGGGCGCGTGCACGCTGATGCCCCTGTCGCAGGACGCCATCAACTGCATCCTGTTCCACCATGAGAAACTGGACGGCTCCGGCTACCCCTGCGGCCTCGCCGGCGGCGAAATCCCCCTGCCGGTGCGGGCCATCACCATCGCCGACATCTACGACGCCCTGACCTCCAACCGCCCCTACGCCCCGGCCATGAACGCCTTCCAGGTGCTGCGCCTGATGATGAACGAGATGCGCGAACAGATCGACCTCGACATCTTCAAACGCTTCGTGATGATCCTTTCCGGCGCCAACGTGGTGTAGCGCCCCCTTGCGCCGCAACGCCTCCGGCGCGCCCCCTCCCGTCCGCTTCCCGCTCCGCCGCCTGTTCCGCCGCACAATCCCGACCGGAAAAATCCGCTCCGCCCCTTCCCCGGCCGGACGTGCGTTGTTATATGCCGCATAATGACGCGCGATTCGCGTTAACGCCCCCCGGAGGAACAGCAACATGTGGGAGTATACCGACAAGGTGCGTGAGCACTTCCTGAACCCGCGCAACGTGGGCTCCCTTGACGACGCCAACGCCATCGGCGAGGTCGGCAGCCTTGCCTGCGGGGACGCCCTCAAGCTCTATCTCAAGATAGAAGACGACCGCATCGTGGACGCCAAGTTCCAGACCTTCGGCTGCGCCAGCGCCATCGCCTCCAGCTCGGCCCTCACCGAACTGATCAAGGGCATGACGGTGGAGGAAGCCCTGAAGCTGACCAACCGCGACATCGCCGAATTTCTGGGCGGCCTGCCCAAGGAAAAGATGCACTGCTCGGTCATGGGGCAGGAAGCGCTGGAGGCCGCCATCCGCAACTGGCGCGGCGAACCCGCCGTGGAACACGCGCACGAGGGGCAGCTTGTCTGCAAGTGCTTCGGCGTCACCGACGAGCAGATCGTGCGCGCCATCCGCGAGAACAACCTGAAGACCGTGGAGGAAATCACCCACTACACCAAGGCCGGCGGCGGCTGCGGCGAATGCGTGGGCGAACTCCAGAAGCTGCTGGACGCGGAACTGGGCAAGGCCCCGCTGTGTGAAACCCCGCTGGCCGCCGCGCCGAAAAAGCTCACCAACGTGCAGCGCATGCAACTGGTCATGAAGGTGCTGGAAGGCGAAATCCGCCCGCGCCTGCAACAGGACGGCGGCGACATCGAACTGGTGGACATGGACGGCTCCACCGTCTACGTGGCCCTGCGCGGCATGTGCACCAGCTGTCCCTCCAGCCGCCTGACCCTGGAAGGCTTCGTGGAAAAGACCCTGCGCGAGCACGTGGACGAGAACATTGTGGTCAAGGAGGCGGCAGCGTGAACACCGTGTACTTCGACAACAACGCCACCACCCGCGTGGATCCGGCCGTGCTTGCGGCCATGCTGCCCTATTTCGGCGAACTGTACGGCAACCCCTCGTCCATGCACACCTTCGGGGGGCAGGTGGGCCGCGCCGTGCGCGAGGCGCGCGAGCAGGTGGCCCGGCTCATCGGGGCCGCGCCGGAAGAGATCGTGTTCACCTCGTGCGGGACCGAGGGCGACAACACCGCCATCCGCGCCGCGCTGGCCGCCCAGCCCGAGAAGAAACACATCATCACCACCCGGGTGGAGCACCCCGCCGTGCTCAGCCTGTCCCAGCACCTGGAAAAGAACGGTTACGAACTGACCCTGCTGGGCGTGGACGACAAGGGCCGCATGGACCTGGACGAACTGCGCGAGGCCATCCGCAAGGACACGGCCATCGTGTCCATCATGTTCGCCAACAACGAGACGGGCACCATCTTCCCCGTGGCCGAGGCCGCCGCCATCTGCAAGGAGCGCGGCGTGCCCTTCCACACCGATGCGGTGCAGGCCGTGGGCAAGCTGGCCATCGACGTGCGCGAACTGCCCGTGGACTATCTGGTGCTGTCCGGCCACAAGCTGCATGCCCCCAAGGGCGTCGGCGCGCTGTACGTGCGGCGCGGGGCGGCCTTCCGGCCCTTCCTGCGCGGGGGGCACCAGGAACGCGGCCGCCGGGGCGGCACCGAGAACGTGCCCGCCATCATCGGCCTGGGCGTGGCCTGCGACCTGGCCGCCGCCAACATGGCGGAAGAGAACACCCGCGTGCGCGCCCTGCGCGACCGCCTGGAATCGGGCCTGCTGGCCGCCATCCCCGACGCCATCGTCAACGGCGACCGGGACAACCGCCTGCCCAACACCAGCAACATCTCGTTCAAGTACGTGGAGGGCGAGGCCATCCTGCTGCTGCTCGACCAGCTGGGGGTATGCGCCAGTTCCGGCTCGGCCTGCACCTCCGGCAGCCTGGAGCCCTCGCACGTGCTGCGGGCCATGGGCGTGCCGTTCACCTACGCGCACGGCTCCATCCGCTTCAGCCTTTCGCGCTTCAACACCGTGGAGGAAGTGGACCACGTGGTGCGCGAACTGCCGCGTGTCATCGCCCGCCTGCGCGAGATGTCGCCTTTCCGCGCCGGCAGCGAGGCAGAGGCGGCGCTCAAGAAGCCCGCGTGCAGTTGCTAGCGGCCCGCAAGGGCGTGGCCCTGCCCCCCCTGCCACTGTACGCGCCGGGCCGTTTGTGGCATCCGTAGGCATCGCCAACAGTTCCGGCTGCATCCGCACATACGTTACCGCACGTTCGGGGGAGGGGGCGCTCCCTCCCCCTTTTCGTACACCGGCGACACGGCGGCCACGCACGCCGCCCCCGCGCGCGCTACCCTGTCCATCCGCACCGGACACCCAGAGGAGGCTTGCATGAAGATCGCCCGCGACATGACGGAACTGGTCGGCCGCACCCCGCTGGTACGCCTGAACCGCGTCAGCGAAGGCTGCGCGGCCGAGGTGGTGGCGAAGCTGGAATTCAACAACCCCTGCGCCTCGGTAAAGGACCGCATCGCCCTGGCCATGATCGACGGGGCCATGGAGCGCGGCGAACTGGCCCCCGGCGGCATGCTGGTGGAGCCCACCAGCGGCAACACCGGCGTGGGCCTGGCCTTCGTGGCGGCCGTGCGCGGCCTGACCCTGGTGCTGACCATGCCCGAAAGCATGAGCAACGAGCGCAAGGCGCTGTTGCGCGGCTTCGGCGCGCGGCTGGTGCTCACCCCGGCCTCCAGGGGCATGCGCGGGGCCATCGAGGAAGCCGAGCGCATCGTGGCCGAAACGCCCGGCGCGGTGATGCTGGGCCAGTTCGTGAACCCGGACAACCCGCTGGCGCACCGCAAGACCACGGCCGAGGAAATCTGGGCCGACACCGGCGGCAAGGTGGACGCCTTCGTGGCGGGCGTGGGCACCGGCGGCACCCTGACCGGCGCGGGCAAGCGCCTGCGCGAACTGAACCCGGCCGTCAGGATAGTTGCCGTGGAGCCGGACGAATCGCCCGTGCTGTCGGGCGGAACCCCCGGCCCGCACGCCATCCAGGGCATCGGCGCGGGCTTCGTGCCCCCGGTGCTGGACACCAGGGTCTACGACGAAATCATCCGCGTGCCCGGCAAGGACGCCCTGGCCATGGCCCGGCGGCTGCTACGCGAGGAAGGCATTCTGTGCGGCATCTCGTCCGGGGCCAACGCCTTCGCCGCGCTGGCCGTGGCGCGCCGCCCGGAATTCGCGGGCAGGCGCGTGGTGTTCGTGGTGTGCGACACGGGGGAGCGGTATCTCTCCACTCCTCTCTTTACGGAAATGCCCGACTGACCCCGTCTGGTGCGCCTTTCGCCCATCACCCCCAACCCCCGACGGATCGCACGCGCATGAAGAAACTCGACGACCTCGACGCCCGCTCGCTGCAAGGCATGCCCGAACTGGAACGCATCGCGGGCGAACTGTGCGCGCCGGAATCGTACGAAGCGGTCTACCACCGCTCGCTGCACGACGCGCCCATGCCCTCGCTGGAAGCCCTGGCCGAAATGGTCAGCCGTCTGCGCGCCGCGCTGCTGCCCGGCTTTTTCGGCACCGCCACCGTGCACCTGGAATCGATGCGCTACCACCTGGCCGCCAACCTCGATTCCATCTTCCGCATCCTGTCCGAACAGATCCGCCGCGGGGCGTGTTTCACCTGCGCCGACTTCGCGCGCGAATGCGGCAGCTGCGAACTGCACTCGCGCGACAAGGCCATCCAGTTCCTGCAGAAGCTGCCGGAAATCCGCCGCATGCTCGCCAGCGACGTCAAGGCCGCCTACGAGGGCGACCCCGCCGCCAAGAGCCCCGGCGAAACTGTGTTCTGCTACCCGTCCATCGCGGCCATGATCAACCACCGCATCGCGCACGAACTGTACCGCATGGAAGTGCCGCTGATCCCGCGCATCATCAGCGAAATGGCCCACTCGCGCACCGGCATCGACATCCACCCCGGCGCGCGGATAGGCGAGGAGTTCTTCATCGACCACGGCACCGGCGTGGTCATCGGCGAGACGTGCATCATCGGGCGCGGCTGCCGCCTGTACCAGGGGGTGACCCTGGGCGCGCTGTCCTTCCCCAAGGACGGCGACGGCGTGCTGATCAAGGGCAACCCGCGCCACCCCATACTGGAGGACAACGTCACGGTGTACGCCGGGGCCACCATCCTCGGCCGGGTGACCATCGGCAAGGGGTCCATGGTCGGCGGCAACGTGTGGGTGACCCACGACGTGCCGCCCGGCTCCAAGATCGTGCAGCAGCGCTCGGCCAAGCCCAAGCCCGACGAAGAGTTGGTGGGGCGCACATAGGCATCGCGGCCCAACACCCCCCAAGGAGACCCCATGCCCATTCCCCGCATCTGCCTGCTGACGCTCGGCGTGGCGGACCTTGCCCGCAGCCGGGCCTTTTACGAGGCCCTGGGCTGGAAGCCCGCCTACCCGGACTGCGACAAGATCGTGTTCTTCCAGGTGGGCGAACTGGCCGTGGCCCTGTACCCGCGCGAAGAACTGCTGCAAGACTGCGGCATGGCCGGGGCCAAGCCCGCGCCGGGGGGCATCACCCTGGCCCACAACGTGACCGAACGGGCCATGGTGGATGCGCTGCTGGCCGAGGCCGTGGCGGCGGGGGGCACGGTGCTGGACGCACCGCGCGACAAGCCGTGGGGCTACACCGGCTACTTCGCCGACCCGGACGGCCACCCCTGGGAAGTTGCCCACGTGCCTTCCCTGAAGCTGGACGAGGCGGGGCGGATCGTCTTCAACTGAGTGGAACTGGGTGGGGCCGAGTGGGGCTCTCGCCTTCCTTCACCCTTTTCCTGGCCGGAAACGCAACGGGTCCCGCGCACGCACGGCGCAGGACCCGTTTTTTCATCTCTTCTTTCAGGCAGATACGTATTTCATACCGATGCATGTCGGAACGGCGCGTATCGGAATGAAACATATGGAACGAATTTCCTCCGATTTCCCTTGCCTTCCGCTTCCGAATAGCCTACCGGGAAAGTAGGTTATCAGCAGGAGGAACCGACATGCCGTTCCAGCTACTTGCCGATTCCATGGTCACGATTCCCGGCGTCACCTGCACGGGAACCCGCCGTCTGCTCGCCATCAACGAAGCCTGTTTCGCCATCCACCGCAGCGGGGTGCGCTGCCGCCGCACGGACACCTACCACCGGGCACGGGTGGAGGTGTTCCGCCTGTTCGCCCGGCAGGAGGACACGCTGACGCCCGCCCGCGCCGACGGCAGCGAGGGGGACTGGACCAGCGTGCTGCTGTCCTTCCGTCTGCGCGGCGAACCCTGCATGCCCAAGCGGAAGAAGGGCGCGCCGCCGCTGCCTGCCGTGGCGCGGCTGCCGTGGTGTCGCAGGCCCGCCCGCATCCTGGGCCTGAACGACGAGGCCGTGGCGCTGGCCATCCGCATGGACGGCGGCCCGGCCATCGGGGTGTGGGCGCTGCCGCCGGGGTACGCGGCGGGGCTGGAGGCAGGCGGTGCGGCGCACGCCGTCCCGGAGGACGCGCTGGACCTGCCGCTGCGCCGCGAGGACGTGCTGCTGGCCTGGCCGAGGTAGGGGCAAACGGGACTACATGCCGAACAGCAGGGCGCTGGGGCGGCGCAGCACGGCGGGCAGCGGGTCCAGTTCGGCGCGCAGGGCATCTTGCAGCGCGCGCAGGCCGCCGGGGTCATCCAGAGCGGGCGGTGCGGTCGTCTGGCCCATCACCCGCAGCAGCCGCCCGCGCAACCCGTTGCCGTAGGTGTAGTTGGCGGTGATGTAGACCAGGAACTTGCCGAACATGCGCACGGCGCGGGCCGGGCCATGCCGCCGGGCCAGCGCGTCCAGCAGGGCCAGCGGGGCCTCGCGCCACGGGGCGGGATTGCGGGCCGGGTCGTCGTCTGGCCCACCCGCCAGCGCACCCGTCAGTACGCCCGTCCAGGCCGCGAACACCCACGGGCGGGCCACGGCGATGCGCCCCAGCGACACGCCGTCGCAGCCGGTGTCGTCCAGCAACCCGGCGCAATCCTCCGGCGTGAACACGTCGCCGTTGCCCATGACCGGAATGGACACCGCCGCCCTGACCAGCCCGATGTGGGCGCGCCGGGGCGGCTGGGTGCGCCGGTCCGGGGCCACGCGGGGGTGGAAGACCAGGCAGTCGGCCCCGGCGTCCTCGAAGCGGCGGGCCAAGTCCACGGCGGGTTGCGGGTCCGGCGACCAGCCGGTGCGGAACTTGACGAACACCGGAATGTCCACGGCGCGGCGCACCGCCGCCACCATGCGCACGGCCCGCTCCGGGTCGCGCAGCAGGTCCGCGCCGCAGCCGCGCTTGACGATGGCCGAGACGGAACAGCCCATGTTCAGGTCCACGCCGAAAAAGCCTTCGGCCTGCACCCGGCGGGCGCCCTCGGCCATGTGCTCCGGTTCGGCCCCGAACAACTGGCAGACCAGCCGGGGCGGCTCGCCCTCGCGCCACGAGAACGCCTCGGACTTTTCCGGCCGTTCCGTAGGCACGGCGCGGGCGTTGCACATGCCGGTGAACAGCAGCCCGCAGCCGCCGTAGCCTTCCACCACCTCGCGGAAGGCGGCGTGGCCCAGCCCGGCCATGGGGGCCAGCCACAGCCGTCCCGGCACGGTGCGCCCGCCCACGGTCAGCGGCTGGCGCAGGCGCGCGGCAAGGGCGGCGTCATGCATGGCCGGGGGTGTGGCGCAGCAGTTCGTTGCCGTCCAGGTCACGGATGGACAGGGCGCCCGCCTCGTACAGGCCGTACGAGGCCACGTACCCGTCCTTGGGCAGAGTGGTGGAGCCCACGTTCCAGATGTGCAGGCCGTCCACGGTTTCCGCGCGGGGGATGTGGGTGTGCCCGCACAGAAACACGTCACCGGGGGCCAGGCCGGGGAAACGGTCGGGCAGTTGGTGATGGTGCCCATGGTTGGCCCAGATGCGCAGCCCGTCGGCGAATATCCACGCCGCTTCCGGCAGGGGAAAGCGCAGGACCATGGCATCCACCTCGGCATCGCAGTTGCCGCGCACGGCGATGATGCGCGGGGCCCAATCATTGAGCAGCGCCGCCACCTCGCGCGGGGCGTAGCCTTCCGGCACCGGGTTGCGCGGGCCGTGGTACAGCAGGTCGCCCAGCAGCACCAGGGCGTCCGGATAGTGGGTGCGGGCCAGTTCCAGCACCAGTTCGGTGCGCGGCAGCGAGCCGTGCAGGTCGGAGGCGATGAGCAGCTTCATGGTCGTCTGATTCCTGATGGTGAGGAAGGCGCGCCCGCCGTGCGCCGCGCCGGGAAGGGAACGGGCCGCCGCCCTGAGGCGGTGGCCCGGAACGTGGACGTATGCGGAAAAGCGGAAAAATGGCCGGGATGCGGCGCGCGGGCTACACGTGCTCGACGGTAATCCTGCGCGGCGCGGCCGCCTCGCGCTTGGGCATGCGGATGGTCAGCACGCCGTTGGCCAGTTGGGCCGAAATGCGCGCGGCGTCCACCATGTCCGACAGGGTGAACACGGCGTGGTACTCCACGTCGCCGAACTCCATGGCGTGCACGCGGAGGCCGCCCGCCGGGCCGCAGCCGCAGGGGGCGGGCTCCGGAGGGGCTTTCACGTCCGGACCGGCGTCTGCCGTGGCCTCACGTCCCCCGTCGCGTCCCATGTCGCGGCAATCACCGAAGCGGGTCATGCCGCGCACGATCAGTTCGTCGCCCTCCACGTCCAGCACCAGGCCGTCGTGGGCCACGCCGGGCATGTCCAGAAACAGGTGAAAGCCGTCCTCGCGCTCCACCAGGTCGGCCTGGGGGCGCATGCGCGGCGGCTGCGGCGACTGGGCGAACCGGCCCTGCCGGGCGCGGCCTTCCGGCCCGCCCTGGCCGCCCCGTTCGTTCTGGCGGGCGGGACGGGACGCGGGATGCGGAAAACGGGGGCGGCGGTCTGGGGGCGTCACGGCTGTCTCCTGGGGGCTGTTTCCAAATTAGGATTTTCGTTCGTTGGCAAGGAAAACGAGCCTGACATGAGGGAATATACTCTTATCGTATTTGACCGAAATGGAAGGAGAAGTTTGACGCAGCCAACGGACGAAGGGACAATTTCGAAACAGCCCCTAGCGAACTTCGATATGCACGGTACGCGGCCGCACCGCCTGCGCCTTGGGCAGCACGATTTCCAGCACGCCGTCCTTCATGGTGGCCGTGGCCCGGTCGCGGTCGATGGGCACGTTCAGGGTCACCACCCGCTGGAAGGGGCCGGTGGGCCGCTCCTGCCGGTAGTACCGGCCGCGCACCACGGGCAGTTCGCCCTTGAGCACCAGGGTCTTGTCGGTGATGGTGATGTCCAGCCCGTCCATGTCCACGCCAGGCACCAGCGCCCGCACGCGGATGGCCGCGTCGTCCTCGCCGATGTTCAGCGGCGGAAACTGGGCGCGGCCGCGCGTGGCCGCCAGGGTGCGACCCGCGTCGCCCGCCAGGCGGTCGAGCAGGTTGGGAAATTCGTAGAACGCGCTGAAGTCGATGACCATGCGCACCTCTTCTGGTCGGCGGGTTGCGGACGGCGCCCGGCCACGGCGGACCGGGACCACGGCGAACCGGGGCCACACCGGCATAGCTAACACCCCCGGCGGCGCTGTCAATGCGGATGCGGGCGGGGCGGGGCCGGGGTACGCTACTTCACCGAGCGCTGCCCCTGCTCCCACCGCTCGGCCGGGACGGCCTCCTCCACCAGCATCACGGGAATCTCGTCGCGCACGGGATAGACCACCTTGCACTGGGCGCACTTCAGGCCGCGCTCGTTGTCCACGGGTTCCACGGGCTGGCGGCACTTGGGGCAGGCGAGGATTTCCAGCAGTTCCTTGTTCAGCGACACGGCGCACTCCTTGGTTGCATTGTGCGCGCACCATAGCCCGAAGCCGCCGCCTGCTCAAGCGGAGCGGGCATGGCCGGTTTTCCGCGCGCCGCCGGCGGCATCTCCCCGCCGCCATCCCGGCTCCATCCCATGACAGCCCCGTCCGGGATGCCGGACGCCTTTGTTGACACCCGCCGGGGCGGCACGTAGCATCGCGCCGTACCCCGCCGCTCCGTCCGGCAACGCAACGGGCACGGGGCATCAGGGATCCGGAGCAGCCATGTCCATCCGTTTCATAGACCTGCATTCCCATTCCACCGCCTCGGACGGCAGCGACACCCCGGCGGAACTGGTCCGCAAGGCGGCAGCCGCCAGGCTGGCCGCCATCGCGCTCACCGACCACGACACCACGTCCGGGCTGGACGAGGCCGTCCGCGAAGGCCGCCGACTCGGCCTGGAGGTCATCCGGGGGTGCGAACTGGGCGTGCGCTGCGAACACGGCGAACTGCACATCCTGGGATTGTGGCTGCCCGAAGGCGACGCCCCCCCCTCGGGCTCAACCCCGCTGGACGCCACCCTGGCCGAACTGCGCGGCCACCGCGCCGCCCGCAACCGCCGCATCGCCGCGCAACTGCGCCAGTGCGGCGTGGACATCGAGTACGCCGAGGTGGAGGCCATCTCCGGCGGCGAATCGGTAAGCCGCCTGCACTTCGCGCGCATCCTGCACCAAAAGGGCTACGTGCCCACGCCGCAAGAGGCCTTTGCCCGGTACATCGGCCCCGGCGGCCGCGCTTACGTGGCCAAGGAAACCCTGTCCCCGGCCGACGGCGTGCGCCTGCTGCATTCCGTGGGGGCCACCGTGGCCCTGGCCCACCCCATGCTGTTCCGCTACCCCGGCAACGGCTTTGCGGAATGGCTGGACGACACCGTGGCCGACCTGAAGCGCCACGGCCTGGACGCCATAGAAGCCTACCACAGCGAACATTCCCAGGCCGACACCCGCCGCTGCGTGGACCTGGCCGCCCGGCACGGGCTGGCCCTGACCGGCGGCTCGGACTACCACGGCGCGGGCAAGCCCGGCATCGCGCTGGGTCGGGGACGCGGCGGCCTGCGCGTGACCACCGCCGTGCTCGACGACCTGAAGGAACGCAGACGCCGCCAGGGGCTGCCGGTGTAGGCGCGCGCACCCGCGCCCCACCGCCCCGCGCACTCCGCAAACCGACGGCGGGTCCACCGCCGCCAACCACAGCCACCCACATCATGACCACCGGCTCCACATCATCCCCCCACGCATCCCCGCAAGACGCGGTCCCTCCCGACCCCGCGCGCCCGGCGCTGCCCGAACTGCTGGCCCCGGCGGGCGACATGGAAAAGCTGGACGCGGCCCTGCGTTACGGGGCCAACGCCGTGTACCTTGGCGGACGCGGCCCCAACCTGCGCGCGGGCGCGCAGGGCTTTGCGCCCGACGAACTGCCCGAGGCGGCCCGGCGCGCCCATGCCGTGGGCGCGCGCGCCTACTACTGCCTGAACAGCCTGCCCCACCAGCGCCACCTGCGCGACGTGGAGGCCGCCATCGACGAGGCCGACGCGGCGGGCATGGACGCCCTGATCGTGGCCGACCCCGGCGTCGCCCGCATGGCCCGCCGCCGCGCGCCGCGCCTGCCGCTGCACGTTTCCACCCAGGCCAACACCGCCAACGCCGAGGCGGCCCTGTTCTGGCAGGACATGGGGGCCGCCCGCGTGAACATGGCCCGCGAGCTGGACCTGTCCGGCATCCGCGAGTTGGTGCGGGCCTGTCCGGGGCTGGAATTCGAGGCTTTCGTGCATGGGGCCGTGTGCCTGGCCGTGTCCGGGCACTGCCTGCTTTCGGCCTGGATGAACAACCGCCCGGCCAACCTCGGCCAGTGCACCCACCCCTGCCGCTTCGAATACCTGGGCATGGCCCTGGCCGTGGAGGAAAAGACCCGGCCCGGGGAAATCGCGTGGGAGGCGGTGGAGGACGGCCCGTTCCACTCCAGCTTCTGGGCCCCCAACGACCTGTGCCTGGTGAAGTACGTGCGCTGGTTCGCCGCCGTGGGCGTGGCCTCGCTGAAGATCGAGGGCCGGGTGAAGAGCGCGGGCTACGTGGCCCAGGTCACCGACGCCTACCGCACCGCGCTGGACGACCTGACCCGGCGCACCTTCCGGCATGAAGACTACCTGTACGAACTGCTGAACACCGCCAGCAGGCCGCTGTCCACGGGCTTCTTCCTGCCCGGCGGCAGACGGCTGAGCCGGGGCCTGCCGCACGACGCCATGCGCCGCCCGGTGGTGGCGCGCATCGAGCAGCCCGCGGGGGACGGCGCGTGGCACGTGTCCGTGCGCGCCCCGTGGCGCGCCGCGCGGCCCATGGAACTGTTGCTGCCCGGCCTGCACCGGCCGGAACTGCACCCCGGCGACTTCCGGCTGGAGAACCACAAGGGCGAAACCGTGGACCAGTTGCACCCCGGCATGGCGGGGGTGCTGCACTGCGCCCACGAAGGGCTTGCCACCGGCCTATTCATTCGGGCCTAATTGGGCCTGATCGGGCCTGACGGGCCGCTCCGCCCCCGGCAAACACAACTGGCGCAACCGGCCCAACTGGCGCAACCGCCACCCCGGCCCCGGCCGCGCAACCCCACGGAACACCCATGGCCCACGTGCTGATCATCGACGCCGACGCCGCCTTCGCCCAACTGGTGGCGGGCATTGCCGAAGGGCTGGGCCACCGGGCTTCGCGGGCGGGCGGGCTGGTGGAGGGCCGCCTGCTGGCCGACGACGCCGACGTGATCTTTCTGGCCGCCACCCTGCCCGACGGCAACGGCGTGGAAGCCATGCCCGGCCTGCGCGCCCTGCCCGGCCAGCCGGAACTCATCGTCACCGCCGAAGGGGGCGACCCGGACGGCGCGGAGCGGGCCATCCGCCACGGGGCGTGGGAATGGCTGCGCAAGCCCCTGCCCGCCGACCGGGTGGTGCTGCCGCTGCTGCGCGCGCTGGACTACCGCGCCCGCCTGCCCGCCCAGCGGCCCTCGTCGCGCCTGAAGCATTCCATCGTGGGGGTCAGCACGGCCATCCGCCGCTGCCTGGACGTGGTGGCCGAGGCGGCGGGCAGCGACGCCGCCGCGCTGGTCACCGGCGAGACGGGCGTGGGCAAGGAACTGTTCGCCCGGGCCATCCACGACAACAGCCCCCGGGCGGCCGCGCCCTTCGTGGCCGTGGACTGCGCCTCGCTGCCGCGCTCGCTGGCCGGGTCCATCCTGTTCGGCCACCGCAAGGGGGCCTTCACCGGGGCCGATTCCAACCGCGACGGCCTGGTGTTGCAGGCCGACGGCGGCACCCTGTTCCTGGACGAAGTGGGCGAACTGCCCCTGTCCATGCAGAAGATGTTCCTGCGCGTGTTGCAGGAGCACCGCTTCCGCCCGGTGGGCGGCCGTACGGAAATCACCAGCGATTTCCGGCTGATCGCCGCCACCAACCGCGACCTGGAAGACATGGCCGAGCGCAACACCTTTCGCAGCGACCTGCTGTACCGCATGCGCACGGTGGTGGTGAGCATTCCGCCGCTGCGCGAGCGGTGCGAGGACGTCACCGCCCTGGCCGGGCACTACCTGCCGCGCATCTGGGCGCGCTTCGCCCTGCCGGAAAAGGACATCTCGCCCGACTTCCACGAAACCCTGCTGGCCTACCACTGGCCGGGCAACGTGCGCGAACTCATCCACACCCTGGAGCGGGCGGTGCTGGCATCCCAGGACGCGCCCAAGCTGTTCGCCCGCCACCTGCCGGACTACTTGCGCATCTGCCTGGCCCGCACCGCCGCGCGCAACGGCGTGGCCGCCACCGATGGCCACGGGGGGCCGGGCGGCCCGTCCTGCCTGTACGGGATCGGGGAACGCGCCGTTCTTGCGGAAGCATCCCCCGAGGGCGGGCCAGCGGCGGCATCCGCCGAACCGGCAGCCCTCGCAGCCTCGGTCGAAGCGCTCCGGCGCGGAAACGCCGCGCACCGGAAAGCGGACGGCCCGCACCCCGCGCGGGACCGCACCAACGCCCCCGCAACCCCGGCCCGGTCAGCATCGCCGGTTTCGCCCGGCTGGGGGCCGCGCGCACCCTATGCCATCTACACCTCGCCGCACTACGCCCCTCCTCCGGAGCCCACGCATGCCGGGCCGTCTATCGGCGGGGCGGAACCGGTGCCGCAACCGGCCATGCTAGCATTCCATTCCGTCCCCGGCAGCCGGGAGGCCGCGCCCTTCCCCGGCAAACTGCCCCGCTTCTTCGATTTCCGGGACGCCCAGTTCACCACCTATCTGCGCGAACTGATGCGCCGGGCCGGGGGCGACATCCGCGCCGCCTGCGGCCTGTCCGGCCTTTCCCGCTCGCACCTGTACGACCTGCTGCGCAAGCACGGCATCCCCCCTCGCTGAGCCCCGGCATTGCCGCATCCCACCCGGCTGTCCGCCATCGCGGATAACCGCTCATGAACAGCATCCGCCATCGCGGATTTTTATCGGCTTCAAGCCGTCCGCCATCGCGGACAAACTCCCGCGAAGCACCACAATACCATTTGCCCACCCAATCAATATAATCACAACATACTGTAATTTATAATAATTCAACCACGTCACACCGCTGCGACACGAGTGGCACGCTTCTTGGTAAGTATATGGCAACAGACAACGGGCATGTCGGTCGATGCCCGATCCGTGCCGGAGGGCGGTTGGACAAGGCCAGCCGGTACGGGGGAATGCGTCGGACGCATTCCATCCGCAGGGGTCCGTGGCGCAGTCGGTGCGTCGCGGGCGAAATCGGGGCGCGCCGTTCCATGGGGAACGGCGCGCCCCGCACGTTGTGGCGGAAGACGGGGGAAACACGCCACGCGATGGAGTGGCGGGTCACGGCGAGGAAAAACGGCGGAACGCGGGGCAGGAAGGGCCGTCAGGCGGTTTCGCCCAACAACTCCAGCACCTTCTGGCTGAGCAATTGCAGATCCGGCTTGGCGAACTGGGCATCCGCGCCCACCGATTCGCCCTTGTGGCCCAGCCGTTCCGAGACCAGCGACGAGAACAGCGCCACCGGCAGCGCGCGCAGCGCGGGGTCTTCCTTGATGCGGCGGCACAGGGTCAGGCCGTCCATGCGCGGCATTTCGATGTCCGACACCACCGCCTGCACCAGGTCGGCCAGGGGCGCGCCCCTGGCTTCGGCCTCGCGCCGCAGCCCGTCCAACATCTCCCACGCCTCCTGCCCGTCGGTGGCCTGCAACAGTTCGAACCGGCCGCCAGCCTCCAGCAGGCTGCGCACCAGGCGGCGCACGCTGCCGGAATCGTCTGCGTGCAGGATGCGGTAGCGGCGCGGCGGCAGGGTTGCCTGCGCCTCCTGCGCCGTCGTCGCCTCCGGCTCCCCGGCGGGCGTCCGGCCCATGGGCCGTTCCATGCGGATGGACAGGTCCGGGTGCATTTCGGCCACGATGCTTTCCATGTCCAGCAGGAACACCACCCGCTCGTCCAGCCGGACCATGCCGGTGATGGAATTGCGGCTGGCTTCCTGCAGGAAGCGGCCGGGGGCCTCCACGGCGGTCCAGCTGATGCGGTGGATGCGGTTCACCCCGGAAACGAGAAACCCGGTGACGACGCCGTTGAACTCGGTGACGATGATCTTGGGCTCGCCGTGCGGGTCACGCCGGATGCCCAGGTATCTTGCCAGGTCCACCAGCGGGATGACCCGCCCGTCGCGGTGCGGAAAGGCCCCCAGCACCGCCGGATGGGGCATCTGCGGCAGCGAGGTGACGGGCTGCATGCGGATGATTTCCAGCACCTTGGCCACGTTGACGCCGTAACGCCGCCGCAGCGCGCCGCAGGCCGGCGCACCCGCCACGCCAAAGGCCGCCTCGGGGGATGCTTCCGCCCCGCAGGCGGCGCCGCCCGACATGCCCGATGCGACGGGCGCCGCGCCGTCGGGAGCGGCCTCGTCCACGAAGAACTCGACGATTTCGAGTTCGTTGGTGCCGGATTCCAGCAGAATGCCGGTCTGCCCCATGATCCCTCCCGGCCGGGGCGCTGGCCGTGCCATGCCCCCGTGAGAACCCGCGTGTGCGCCGATACGGTCCGCGCGGCCCGGCAGGTCAAGAGCCTGGACCGCGACCGGACTCGCCGCGCATGATATGTCGGAACCGTCCCCGGATGATGACGCCCGCGTGCCGTCCCGGCGACAAGCCGCCGTCGCGGCGCAAGGCATCGTCCGGCGCGGAATATAGCGCCTTTCCCCGCAAAGGGCCACCGGGCATGCGGGCATTTTGCGGCGGGGATGCGCCCTGCCGGATTCACCCGGCCAAGCTTGGCTAAGTCCGGCCAAGTCCGACCAGGTCCGGCCAAGCCCGGCCAGGTCCGACATGACGCGCGGTTTTCCCTTGCGCCGCGCCGCCGCCGGGCCTACAACCCGCAATGCCCCCGCAGGCTGCCGACCGGCGGCAGCCCCGCAAAACCCGATGCTCGTCCGGACAGCCATCCGCCCCGCCACACCGCCCACCGCCATGCCCACTCCGCACGCCCGCCAGCACGATGCCTCCGCCCCGTCCCAGCCCCCCGGCGCGCCGGGTGCGCCCTCGTCCTCCGCCACGGCTCCGGGCCACGGTCCGGGGCGCGGCGCGCACAGGCCCCCCGGCGGACGGGACCACCGGGAAAGGGCGGGCGGACGCCGCGCCTCGCGCATGGGCGTGGCCCTGCCGCTGCTGGCCTGCGCCGTGGCGCTGGGAGCCATCCTGGCCCGCGACCCCAAGCTGCTGGCCTGGCACGCGGCGTGGCCGGGGCTGGTGCGCCCCCTGCTGCACATGCTGGTGACCATGGGCGTGGGCCTGGCCGTGGGCCTGGCCGTGGAAGCCTTCGGCTGGACGCCGCTGCTGGCCCGGCTGGCCCGCCCGGTGACCCGCTGGGGCCGCCTGCCCGACGACAGCGGCGCGGCCTTCGCCACGGCCTTCCTGTCCACGGCCGCGTCCAACTCGCTGCTCATGGAGGCCCACACGGCCGGGCGGCTTTCCCCGCGCGAGCTGCGCCTGTCGTACCTGCTGAATTCCGGCTTGCCGGTGTTCCTGCTGCACCTGCCCACCACCTTCTTCGTGGTGGGGCCGCTGGCGCGCACGGCGGGCATCATCTACCTGACGCTGAACGGCGTGGCCGCCCTGCTGCGCACGGCGCTGGTCCTGCTGCTCACCCGGCGGGCGGGACCGCCGGAAAAGGCCGGAGGGCCGCCGTCCGGCCAGCTTTCCGCCAGCCCACGCGCTTCCGCATCGCACATGTCCGGATCGCCCATGTCCGGATCGCACATGTCCGGATCGCACATGTCCGGGCCGAACGCCCCCGTCACCCTGCCGGAACGCCTGCGGAGCGCCCTGGCCCTGGTGGGCACGCGGTTCCGCCGCCGCATCGGGCGCATGGCCCTGTTCACCGCGCCCACCTACCTTGCCATGTACGCCCTGCACCAGGCCGGGGTGTTCGACGCCCTGCGCGATCTGGCGGCCGGGGGCCTTGGCCTGGGCATCCTGCCGGTGGAGGCCGCCGGGGTGGTGGTGTTTTCCGCCGCGGCGGAATTCTCGGCCGGGGTGGCCGCTGCCGCCGCCCTGCTGGACGCGGGTTCGCTGGACACGGCCCAGACCGCCCTGGCCCTGGTGCTGGGCACCATCGTGGCCACCCCCATCCGGGCGCTGCGCCATCAGCTGCCGTCGCACACCGGCATCTTCACCCCCCGTCTGGGGCTGGTGCTGCTGGTGCAGAGCCAGCTGTTCCGCGTGGCCAGCCTGGCCGCCGTCACCGCCGCATGGTGGATTGCCGCGCACTAGCCGCCGACCTGTTCCCCTCATCGCCAAACGGCACGAACGGGACGGACACGGCAACCGCCGCGCCCGTCCCGTCCGTATTGGCCCGTCCGTATTGGCCCGTTCGTATTGGCCCGTTCGCATTCGCCGGGCCACATTCGCCGGGCCGGGAAGCACTGCCTACTTCGTGTTGTCCTTGGTGATCTCGTCGGGTTCGTTCATGGCCCCGCGCAGTTCACGCACGGCCTTGCCCAGTGTCCTGCCCAGCTGGGGCAGCTTGTCCGGCCCGAAAACGAACAGGGCCACGATGCCGACCACCAGCAGATGCATCGGCTGAAACAGTTCTCCGATCATGGTTCCGTCCCGTGAAGGCGCATGATGCGCGCAAAAGTGCCGCCCACCGCGCGCGGTGCATGCCGGGATACATTCCCGACTCCGCACGCTTAGGCCATCGCATACGCCCGAATGCTACAATGCGCCAACTTGTGCAAGCACGGCCCGCATTGTGCGGGCAACTTGCACAAACAACCGCAACCCCGAACCCCGGAAGGCCCTAGCCGTCCACCGCTTGCTTCGCCGGCAGCCGCACCGTGAACCGCGCCCCTTCGCCGGGCACTCCGTCGCAGGCGATGCTGCCGCCGTGGGTGCGCACCACGATGAAGTAGCTGACCGCAAGCCCCAGCCCGGTGCCCACGCCCGGCGGCTTGGTGGTGAAGAACGGCTCGAACACCCGGCGGCGCACCTCCGGCTCGATGCCCGGCCCGTTGTCCTCCACCACGATGACCACCTCGTCGCCTTCGCGCCGGGTGGCCACCCGCAGGGCGGGCGTCTGCCCGGCCGGATAGCGTTTTTCCGCCATGGCGTGGGCCGCGTTCTTGAACAGGTTCAGCAGCACCTGTTCGATCTCGGTGGGCACGCAGGTCAGGGTGTCGTCGTTCTCCGCATAGTCCCGCACCACGTGCACCTTGCGGAAATCGTACTGGCGGCGCAGGTCGTAGTCGCTGCCCGCCAGGGCCAGCGCCCGCTCGGCCAGCGAGTGCGCCCGCGCCGTGGTGCGCCGCCCCTGCCCCGGCCGCGTGAATTCGAGCATGGTGGCGATGATGTCCGCCGCGCGGGTGCCCGCGTCGCGGATGCCGTCCAGCATTTCCGAGATGCGCCGGGCCTCCATGTAGGCGCGCAGGGCCGTCAGCGACACGCCGGTTTCGCGGGCGGCCCGGGCGTTGGCGGGCAGGTCGGGGTCCAGCCTGCGCACGATGTTCTGCACGCCCTGCAACACCGCCCCCAGCGGGTTGTTCAGTTCATGCGCCATGCCGCCCGCAAGGCCGCCCACCGACAGCATCTTCTCGGTCTGCACCAGCATGTCGGCCAGGCGGGTGCGTTCGGTCACGTCGTCCACCCGCACGATGACGGCGCCCGGCACGCCGGGGCTTCCCGCCTGCCCCGTGAGGGGGAACAGCATCACGTCGAGATGGCGCAGCCTCCCGCCCGTCACGCGGGGCAGGCCCTCGAAGCGGGCGGCCTGCCGCCGGGCCACGGCCTCGTGCACTTCCGGCGCGGTCCCCACCAGCCGGGACAGCACCTCCGCCGCCGGGCGGCCGCGCGCCGCGTCGCGCGGGAGGCCGGATGCCTCCTCGGCCGCGCGGTTCCAGTGGATGATCATCCCGTCCGGACCCACCCCGGCCAGGGCGGAGGGCATGGCCTCCATCACCGCGTCCAGGAAGTCGAGCGCGGCGGCCAGTTCGCGCAGGGCCTCGCGCAGGGGGGTGACGTCCAGGATCACCCCGTCCAGGAACTCCCTGCCCTCCTCGTCGCGCACCCGCCGCCCCTGCTCGATGACGGCGCGCAGGGTGCCGTCCTCGTGCCGCACCCGGTACTCCAGCGAGAAATGCCCGTCCGGGTCGTTGGCCGCCTTCACCTCTCCGGCCACCCGCGCGCGGTCGTCGGGATGGACGATGTGCTCCAGGGGCAGGCTCCCGCTCTGGTATTCCGCCGCCGGATGCCCGGTCAGCTGTTCGACCTGGCCGGAAACGAACAGCGCCCGCCACGGCCGCTCGGCCTCGCAGCGATAGACCACGCCGGGCAGGTTGGCCACCAGCGAGCGGAAGCGCTGCTCGCTCTCGCGCAGGGCCAGTTCCGCACGGCGCAGATCGTCGAGGTTCACGTCGATGCAGTACATCTCGGGCTTGCCGCCCGGCCCCTGCAACATGACGTGCGACGAGAACACCGCCACCGGGCTGCCGTCCTTGTGGCGCAGGCGCAACTCGCCCGCCGGGGGGGCGGCGCCGGCCGCCATCCAGCGGGCGATGTCACGCCGGACCTCGGCGGCCATGTCCTCGGGGATGATGAGTTCCTCCAGCCGCCTGCCCATGGCCTCCTGGCGGGTGAAGCCGTACAGCCGTTCGCTGGCGGCGTTCCAGAAGAACACCCGCCGCTCGTGGTCGTAGCCCTGCACCGGCAGGTTCAGGGCGTTCTCGATCAGCGAGCGGAAGCGCTGCTCGCTCTCGCGCAGGGCCTGTTCGGCGGCGCGCTGTTCGGTGATGTCGATATTGATGCCGAGAATGCCGGGGATGCCCTCGCCCGTCCCGTCGCGGATGGGGGCCACCACGCTGGAGAAGACGCGCCGCCTGCCGTCGGGCAGCAGCACTTCGTGCTCGCGGCGCACCGTCTCTCCGGCGCGGGCGCGGGCGTTGACGTCCTCCCACATGGCGCGGGTCGCCTCCGGCACGTCCCGCTCGCTGTCGGGCGAGACGGTCAGGTCGCCCCACATGGCCACGGAGATGTCGCTCTGCATGACCACGCGGCCGGTGGCGTCGCGCGCCCACAGGTCCAGGGGAATGTTGCGGATCATGGCCCGCTGCAACGCCGAAAAGCGCCGCAGTTCGTCCTCCATGACCCGGCAGCGGGTGGCGTCGGAAAAGACCACCGCGAACCGGTTCGGCTCCGGACGCCAGGCCCGCACCTCCCAGTGCCTGCCCAGCACCGCGTCGCGGTGCTCGAAGCTGACGCTTTCGCCGGTGCGCGCCACGCGGCCGTAGATTTCCACCCACCTGGGCTCGATGCCGGGCAGCACCTCGGACAGGGTGCGCCCCAGCACCTTGTCGCGGGCAAGGCCGGTCATGGCCTCGAAGGCGGGATTGACGTCGAGGAACCGGTAGTCGCGCGGCTGGCCGTGCTCGTCCCAGAGCATTTCGTGCAGGGAATAGCCGCTGGGCAGGTGCTCCAGCAGCAGGCGATAGTGCTCGGCCATGTCGCCGGTTTGCCCGGCTACGGGGCGAACCCCGGTGGCGTCGTGATCGTGAAGGCCGTCGTCGGCTGCCATGCGTGCGCTCCCCGGCGGCGCTCGCCGCCGCCCCGTAGTCCCCTTCCCGTCGGGGCCGGAATATCTCCGGCACGCTCCCCCCGCAATGGGCGGCGCAACTGCCGGAAACCAGCCACCGCCTCGGGCCAGCCTACACCAGAACGCGCCCCGGCGCGACAGGAACTTGCCGCGCCGGGTCCGCTCCGCACCGCATTGCGGGCAGGCGGCAAGGCACGGCAGAGGCAGCCCCCTAGGGGCTATTTCTAAATTAGGATTTTCGTTCGTTGGCAAGGAAAACGAGCCCGCCATGAGGGAGTATACTCTTATCGTATTCGACCGACATGGCAGGCGAAGTTTGACCGCTCTGCGCACGATGCCCGTAAAGCTCGCAAGCTCGCTTAACGGGCACGCTTCGCGCCCTTCGGGTCGGATGCCAACGGGCGAAAGGACAATTTAGAAACAGCCCCTAGCGCTTGCCGGGTAAAAATGTGGCTCTCAGGAACCGTATGTCGAGAAATGTCAACGGATTGGCCGTCACCTTGTCGGGCAGCAGGTGGTACCAGCGATACCCCAGTTCGCGGTAGTAGGCGCGGGCCCTGTCGGCGCAGCCCGTCTCGCGCGCGGCCTGCATGGCCGCGTCGCGCTGGCAGCGCGACGACGCCAGGGGCCGCAGCAGCCGGGGCGTGTACCCCCAGCGGTCCAGCATGCGGCGCACCCGCAGGTATTCGCGGTAGCGGCTCATGCCGTCGGCCCCGCACAGCAGGGCCAGCCCGAACCAGCCGGACGCGGGCATGAACAGCAGCAGCCCCAGGGACAACGCCTCTTCCGCCAGCGCTTCCAGCGCCACGCGGGCCAGACCGGCCCCGATGAGCGCGGAAACGCCCCCGGTGGCGTGGGGCAGCGGGGCCGCCCGCAGGTAGCGCACCGGCGCGGACAGCCCCCGCCGCAGCAGCGTACCGAGGCCGAACGGACGGCCCCGGCCTATCGTGCCCCCGCAACGGGGGCAGACGCCATGCGTGCGCATGCGTCCCGGCGCGGCGGGGCGCGGGAGGTGGCCGGATGGCTGCGGGCATCCGGCGGCGCGGCGGGGCGTGTGCGTCGGCATGGTCATGGTCATATGGGCATGGTCATGGCGCGGTCATGATGCAGGCTGGGGCGTGGACTGAAGCGCGGGCAGGGCGCGGGCCCTGGGTCCGGGTCCGTTCCTTCTGGCTAACCGCTCCGCGCCGCGAGGGCAAGCCCGTGCCCGCCGCCCGCGTTAAATAGTGTCAACCGGCGTAAAGATGCCGCGCCCGCCCCGCACGCGGCTGCGCGCATCTGCTATGGCTGGGCGAAATATCGTGCGGTGCGGGCGGCGGAAGCACGCGGCAGTGCCGGGGGAATGTTCCACCCGTGCACCCCGCTCCGCGCCGCCCGCCGGAACGGAGGCAACCATGGCGGACAACGTCGTTCACATTCCCGCCCGGCGCCGGACCAGGGTGATGGTGGTGGTGGGCACGCGCGCCCAGGCCATCGCCTGCGCGCCGGTGGTGCGCGCCCTGCGCGAAGGGGCCGCCCGGTTCCACGCCATCGTGGTCGGCGCGGGCCTGCACCGCGACCGGTTCGTGCCCACCCTGCACGACCTGGACATGGAGTGCGACATCGACCTCAGCCTGCCCGGCGACATCGACGAGGGCCAGTTCCACCTGCTGGCAGGCAACGCGGTGTTGCGCTTCGGGCTGGTGGTCTCGCGCCTGCGGCCGGACATCGTGCTAGTGCAGGGTGCCTCCGCCACGGCCCTGGCCGTGGCGCTGACGGCCTTCCACAACAACGTTCCGGTGGCCCACATCGACACCGGGCCGCATGACGCCCCCGAAGGCCGGACAGGCATTCCCCCGGCCGAGGAAGGCAACCGCCGCTGCATCGCGGCCGTAGCCTCGCTGCATTTCGCGGCCACGGTTGCGGCGCGCGATGCCCTGCTGCACGAAGGTGTGGACGGCGCGCGCATCGCCGTCACCGGGGCCACGGTGGCGGAAAGTCTGCGCCGGTTCGCGGAAACCGGGCAGGCGGAGGGACCGGCTCCGGACGGTGAGGGAAAAGGTTCCGTTACGGTGCGGGCCGCCGCGCCGCCGGTCCCTGCCCGGCCCTGGCCCGAAGGCCGTACCGTGCTGGTCAGCCTGAACGGCATGCACGCCAGCCCCCCGGCCCTGAAGAACGTCTGCGCGGCCGTGCGCGAACTGGCCCTGGCCCGCCGCGACACCGGCTTCCTGGTGCCGGTGGGCAGCCACCGCCCCCTGCGCGATGCGGCCATCCCGCTGCTGGGCGCGGTGCCCAACGTGCGCCTGATGCCGGTGCCCCCGCTGCCAGAATTCGTGGCCTGCCTGCGCGCGGCCTGTCTGGTGCTGACCGACGCCGCCGACGTGCTGGAGCAGGCCGCCGCGCTGGGCGTGCCGGTGCTGGCCCTGCGCGCCACCCCGCACCTGCCCGAGGCGGTGCGCGCCGGGCGCGCCAGACTGGTGGGAACGGACAAGGCCGCCATCCTGCGCGAGACGGCGGCCCTTCTGGACGACCCGGCCCACCGCGCGGCCATGGCGGCGGCCTGCGCCGCACCCGGCGACGGCCATGCCTCGGAACGCATCACCCTGGCGCTGGACCGGTTCATGACCGGCCTTGCCCCGCTGCTGCCCCCGCACGCGGAATTCCGGGCGTAGGCCGGTCCGCCTCCATTTCGCCATGTCTGCCCGACAGGAACGGGCGCCGGGAAAATCCCCGGCGCCCGCTTTGTCGCTGGCCGAAGGGGGCCGACGGTGACCGGCCCCCTTCATGTGCAGGTTCAGCTCAGGCTCAGCCGTCGCCGTCCTTCCCGTCCGGGCGGTGGCCGTCCTGCTCGTGTTCATGGAGCCCGGTGATCATGCCCTTCACCAGGCCGAGCGGGGTCGCCCCGGTGGTGGCAAGGTACAGGTGGCCCACGCAGAACAGCCCGAAGGCGATGACGATGACGAAGTGCGCCGCCACCAGGAACTGGCGAGGGGCGATGGACGCCGACGCCGGTTCCGGCAGAAGCAGCAGCAGGCCCGAGGCGATGAGCACCGGCATGCCCAGCAGAAACACCACCAGGTAGGCCACGCGCTGCAACGGGTTGAACCGCCGCCGCGCCGTCACCGGGAAGGGATGGGGTTCGCCCCGGAAGATGCCGAAGCAGTAGTAGCGCGCCTGGGTGAACAGGGCGCGCACGCCCTCGCCCGGCCCCGGCAGATACTGGCGGATGTCTCCGGTCAGGAAGGCCCTGGCCACGTAAGCCAGGAAGTTCAGGGCCAGCAGCACGCCGCCCGCGTTGTGGATGCGGGTCGCCGCCTCCAGCCCCAGCGCCCACGGGCTTTCCGTGAAGCGCACCGAAAGCCCGGTGTAGCCCAGCACCACGAACAGCGCGGCGTTGATCCAGTGGGTGACCCGCACGAAGCCCGGATACACGAACTCCGCGACCAGCGGACCGTGGTGTTTTCTGCCCCTGACCATGTGTGCCCTGACCATGTGTGCCCTGACCATGTATGCCGTGACGATGCGGCCCAGCGCGTGCAGCGCCACCAGGGCGGCCACGGCGGCAAGGCCGGTGGCGGCCGGGCCGTCCAGTCCGGGCATCACCCGCTTGGGCGGGAAGTAGCCCGAGGTCACCGGTCCCGCGCCGTCCACGTGCACGCTTGCCCGCACCACGATGAGCGAATCGCCCGAGGTGTGGCAGGTGGCGCAGTTGCGCAGGGCGGTCTTCTTCTCGCCGATGAGGTGCGAGTCGGGCGTGGACATGGAGCCGTCGGCGTCGTTGGGTGTGTGGCATTCCACGCACATCACCGAACGGCTGTGGGCGTCCCAGTTGGCCAGGAACGAGTGCGCGGACTTGGCGTCGGGCACGGATCGCCCCGACAGTTCGCGCAGCTTGCCCGCGTCGCCGTGGCAGGCCAGGCACTGGGCGTTGTACATGGCCGTCAGCGGCACGTAGGCCACCTTGGCCGGGTTCTTCGGCTGGGCGTGCGGGTTGTGGCAGCTGTCGCAGGACACCTTGTCGCCCAGCTTTTGGGCGTGGGCGCTCTGCCCGAAAGCCTTCACCTGGTGCGCCAGGCCCACGTTGTGACAGGACAGGCAGGTCGCGTTGTCTGGCCTGGCCACCGCGTGGGGTTGCAGCAGGAAGCTGTCTTCGCCCTTCTGCCCGATGTGGCAGGTGGCGCACGGCAGGTTGGCGTGCGTGCCGCGCATGTAGGCGTCCCGGTCGATATGCAGGTCCAGCGTCTGGCCGCGCTCGGTCACCGGGTGCGGCGGCGTGTCCGCGCCGTGACACGACAGGCAGGCCGTGCTCTGAGCCGTCACGCCCCGCTTGCCGGCCAGCAGCAGGGCCTTTTGCGCCTCGTCACCGGCGAAGGGCGTGGCGATGACCCCGCCCATGGCGTCGGTGGAGGTGACCGCGTTGGACGCCACCTTGCGGTGGCAGGTGGCGCAGTCGCGCGAGGCCGTGGGGGGGTATCCCGTGGCGTCGGACTTGTCGGTGTTGTTGTGGCACTTGAAGCAGGCCTTGTCGGTGAAGTGGTCGGCCATGGTGATGTGGGCCGTCTTCTTGGTGTCGAAGAGCTTCGAGTGGCAGTCGTCGCACCGGAAGCCCTTGGACGCGTGAAGCCTGCCGTCGAACATGACGGTCCCCTGGCCTCCGCCGCCGTAGCGCAGGGCCTTCCCTTCGCTGGTCGCCAGGGCAAGCCCCGGCCAGGCGGTCAGCAGAGCCAGGAGCAGGAGACTCCAGGCTCGTTTCATGCCTGCACCTTTGCTATGACGTTTGAGGTGGCCTTGCGCACGTCGGCCACGCCGGTCAGGGTCATGGCCACGGTCAGTTCGTCCTTGATGGTGTTCATGATCAGGGCCACGCCGTCGCGCCCCGCGCCGTGCGCGCCGCGCACCAGCGGGCGGCCGCACAGGCAGGCGTCCGCGCCGAGGGCCAGGTACTTCAGCACGTCCTGGCCGCGCCGCACCGCGCCGTCCACCAGGATGGTGGTCTTGCCCTTCACGGCGGCGGCGATGGCGGGCAGCACCGTGGCCGTGGCCGGGGTGTAGTCGAGCACGCGGCCGCCGTGGTTGGACACGCAGATGCCCCTGGCCCCCACGTCCACGGCGATGCGGGCTTCCTCCACTGTCATGATGCCCTTGATGATGAACGGCAGGCTGGTGGACTTCGCCAGTTCTGCCAGCTGCTTCGGCGTCTTGGGCTCCACGGTCTGGCCGGGCACGGCGCGGGCGGCGCGGCCCGCCGAGTCGATGTCGATGGCCACGGCCACGCCGCCGGCGTCTTCCACCATGCGGATGCGCTTGATGATCTCGTCGTTGGTCTTGGGCTTGATGGTCACGATGCCCTTGCCGCCGAACTGGGTCTTGAGCACCGAGATGCGCCGCTCGAAGACCTCCATCTTGTCGCCGATGCCGTCGGCCACCCAGCCCAGGGTGCCCGCGTCGAGGCAGCCGCCGAGGATGGAGTTGATGTACTCCTCTTCGGTCATCTTGCCGCCCATGTTGTAGGTGACGCCGCCGGTGACGGCGGAGGTCACGGGCATGGACAGCTTCTGCCCGAACAGGGTGGTGGTGAGGTCGGGTTTCTTGACGTCGTGGAAGGTGCGCATGACCAGTTCGATGCGGGCCAGGGCGTTGTAGTTGTTCTTGAACGCCTGGCCGGAGCCGATGCCGCCCATGCCGGGCACTTCGCCCGCGCAGGCCACGCCGTCGCATTCCGGACACACGCGGCAGATGGGGTACAGCTTTTCGCGGGCCACGCGCAGCACGTCGCCCATCTTCAGCTTGGGGCCGGAGGCGGCGGCCGCGGCAGGGGCCGGAGCAGGGGCGGCGGGGGCGGGAGCGGCGGCGTCCGCAGCCTGGACCGTTTTGACCAGCACGGGGGTGAGCAGCGCGGCGGCGCCGGCCACCATGCCCACCTTGATGAAGTTGCGGCGGGTCGCGTCGGTATCGTTCATGTCCTTGATCATCTGGAGGTACTCCTTCTCCTTGCGTTGCGGCGCGCGGCCCCATGCCGCGCGCGCCACGGAGCGTCGCCGGCAGCGATACGGCCCGTCCGTGGCTGCGACGCGAAAGCAGGTACGATGCCAGTCCGGAGCGTTCCGGCAACTTTGCGGAATCCCTGTGACTATTTGGACAAGACGGAGACGGGGAGGACGCGAAGGGGTATGCCGCCGGGAACGACATTTTTCCTTTCCGAGGAAAGACGAGCATTCACGCCATGTTGGCGACTATTACCAAATGGCGCGACATGCCGCCGGGAATACCCCATCGCCGGGCGTGGCGGCAGGGTTGCGGAAGCATGGCAAACAAAGGGGAGGAACGGCGGGGGAATGCGTCAACAGGCGTCGTCGCGGCGGCGTTGCGCCTTCAGGCGCTTGGACAGGGCGGACTGGGTGACCCCCAGCAGCCGCGCGGCCAGGGTCTGCCGTCCGCCGGAACGGGCCATGGCCTCGTCCAGCAGCAGCCGTTCCGCCTGGGCGAAGCTGGGCAGGGTTGTCAGCCCCGCGAAGGGGTTGTCGCCCTCCGCCACGGCGGCGGCCACGGCGGTTGCCGCTTCCGGCGCGCCGATGTGCCGCTTGAAGACATCCATGGACAGCATGCGCCCGGCGTGCAGGCTGACCGCGTCGTAGACCATGGCCGCCAGTTCGCGCACGTTGCCGGGGAAGGGATACGCGGCCAGCAGCGCGGCCAGCTCCGGGGGCGGGGTGGGCTTGCGCTTGCCCATGGCCGCCGCCGCCTCGCCCAGGAAGTGGTCCAGCAGCGGGGCGATGTCTTCCGGCCGCTCGCGCAGGGGCGGCACGGCCACGTGGTGGGTGCGCAGGCGGAAGAACAGGTCGCGCCGGAAGCGCCCTTCCCGCTCGCTGGCGGCAAGGTCCGCGTGGGTGGCGGCGATGACGCGGGCGCACAGCCTGCGCGGCTGGTCGCTGCCCAGCGGGTAGTATTCGCCCTCTTGCAGCAGGCGCAGCAGCTTGACCTGCGAGGCGATGGACAGGTCGCCGATCTCGTCGAGGAACAGCGTACCTTCGGCCGCCTCTTCCACCAGCCCCCGGCGCGGCGCGTCCGCCCCGGTGAAGGCCCCGCGCACGTGGCCGAACAGCGTGTCCGCGAACACCGCGTCGTCCAGCCCGGCCACGTTCAGGGCCACCAGCGGGCCGCGCCTGCCGCTCAGTTCGTGGGCGGCGCGCACCAGGCTTTCCTTGCCCACGCCCGATTCGCCGGTGACCAGCAGGGGGCGGGGGCTTCCGGCCACGGCCTCGATGTAGGCGAAGATGGCGTGCATGGCCGCGCTGCGGGTGTGGATGGCCGCGAAGACCTCCGGCCTGCGCAGTTGGCCCGACACCAGGCGGCTGGCCACCTCGCGGTTTTCGGCGCGTAGTTCCAGCATGTGCATGGCCCGCATGATGCCGCCCACGATGCGCGATTCGTCGTCGGTCTTGACGTAGTAGTCATAGGCCCCAAGGCGCATGCATTCCACGGCGGTGGCCAACTGGTTCATGCCCGAAAGCACGATGCAGCACACTTCGGGGTGGCGTTCGGCAATGGCGGCCAGCAGTTCGACGCCGGACACGTGCGGCATGGTCAGGTCCAGCAGCACGAGGCCGACGCCCCCCGCGTCCAGGATGTCCATGACCTGCCGGCTGTCCTGGCAGGCGCGCACGTCGGAGAACCCGGCCGAGAATTCCAGCAGTAGGGTCATGGAGGCCAGCCAGTCCGCCTCGTCGTCCACCAGGAGGATGCCGGGGGCCGCGAGGCTTTCCGGGGTGTCGGCACAGTATCCGCTCATGACGCGCCGCCGCCTGCCACGGGCAGCACGAGGCGCACGGTGGTGCCCCGGCCCGGTTCGGAGGTGAAGTCCAGGCTGCCGCCGTGCTCCTGCACGATGCCCGCCGAGACGGAAAGCCCCAGCCCCGTGCCGCCGCTGGTGCGTTTGGTGGTGAAGAAGGGATCGGTCAGGCGGGGGATGTCCTGCGGCGCGATGCCCACGCCCTCGTCCGTCACGGTGAGCACCACGGACTTGCCGTCCGGCGCGGCGGCGGTGGACACGGTGATGCCCCGCTCGCGCGGGTCGCGCGGGTCGCCGTCTTCGGGCGCGGGCAGGGCCTGGCAGGCGTTCAGCAGCACGTTGACCACCACCTGCTCCATGCGCGAGGGGTTGCCCCACACGGGCGGCAGGCCGGGGGCGAAGTGCGTGTCGCAACGCGCGGTGGCCTTGTGGATGGAACTGCCCACCAGCCGGACGGCCTTTTGCGCCACCTCGCCCAGGTCGAAGGACTGGTGGTCGCTGGCGGGGGCCACGCGCGAGAAGTCGCGCAGGTCGTCCACGATGCGCCGGATGCGCTGGGCGCTTTCCTCCACCACCTCGACGATGCGGGGCAGCTTGTCGCGGATGCGCGAATAGCTGCTGCCGCCCAGCGGAAAATCGCCCTTTTCGCGGTACACCTCGTCCAGCACGCGCATGGCTTCCGCGTTCAGCTTCTTGAGGATGGGCACGTTGACCAGGATCAACCCGTTGGGATTGTTGATCTCGTGCGCCACGCCGGAAACCAGCACCCCCAGGGCGGCCATCTTGTCGGCCTGCACAAGTTGCTGCTGGTTCTCGCGCAGTTGCGAAAGGGCGTCGGACAGCGAGCGGGTGCGCTGGTCCACCTGCCGCTTGAGCGCGCGCGTCCACAGCGCCGCCGCGCACAGCAGAAGCAGCAGCGGCCCCAGCACCACGGCCGCGTAGCGCGCCACCATCCGGGCGGAGATGCCTTCCGTGTCCATGACGCCGAACCACTTGCGGCGCAGTTCCTGATAGCGGCCGGACTGCTTGACCAGGGCCAGACCTTCGCCCAGCAGGGCCAGGGTGGCCTCGTCGCCGTGGCGCACGGCAAAGCCGTAGGGCTGGCTGGTGACGCTTTTCGCCACCACGCGCACGTTGTCGATGCCGTCGTGCTCCAGCGTGAACATGCCGGGCAGCATGGCGACCACCGCGTAGTCGGCCTCGCCGCCCGCCAGACGGCGAAGCCCGCCCACGGGGGTCTTGGAGAAAATCAGGTCCTTCTCGTAGCCCATGCCGTCGAGAATGTCGTTGATGCTGCCGCCGGGGTGGACGATGACCTTCCTTCCGGCCAGTTCTTCCAGCGACGAGACGGCGGGCGTGCCCTTGCGGGCGAAGATGGCGTGGTTGATGGTGGTGTGCGGCGGGGTCAGTTCCGCCTCGCGCAGCCACAGGTTGGAGTACGGGGTGCGTTGTAGGGCGTCCACCGTACCGTCGGCAAGGGCGTCGTGCAGGCGCGACCAGTCCATGAGCACGAACCGCACGGGCACGCCCATGGCCTCTCCCACGGCGCGCGAAAGGTCCACATTGAAGCCGGTGGGCTGGCCCTTGTCGTCCAGGTATTCGTAGGGCGGGTAGTTCCTGTCGCCGCCGATGACCAGCACCCGCTGCGCGGAGGCCGCGTCCTGCGGCTGGACGACAGGAGCCGCGCGGGCCGGGGTGGCGGAGGAGGCGCGGGACGGGGAGGCGGGGGCGACGATGCAGGCAAGGGATACTGCAACGGCAAGGGCACACGCACGGATCACGGCCAGAGGGATGCTGCTGGGCACGGGTTCGAAGCCTTGCGTGTCTGGCCGGAGTGCCGGTTTGCTGCTGAGGGTGCGCACCCGGCAGTCATAGGAACTCGGCGGGGTGGCGTCAACGTGGCGGGGCATGGCGGGGCTTGGGCGAGGAGCCGGGGGGACAGCGGGCGGCGTCGCCCCGGCAAACCCCATAATCGGATGGAAACGGATGAAATTGCGGCTGGCCTGTCAGACAACGGGGAAAGCGACTATCCCCCTCGTTCCAAACGCTGACGTGCCGCGCGCGCCCGGCGGGCACCCCCGGCTGCTGTTCTCCCGCGCGTCCGCACCAGCGGATCGGCAAAACCGGCAAAGAGCCTCCCAAGTCGCTGCCTACCCGCGTTTACCCTGCAAACACCATCCCGATGGGCACCGCAAGAATCCTGTCTCCCATGGGTATGGCTTCCTGACCGGTGTACACGACCACGCCCCGGACGAAGCGATCGCCCAGCGCGTCGCGCAGTGACGCCAGCCCCTTGATGTCGTGCGATGCCACGCTGGCGGCCAGCTTCACTTCCACGGCTGCCACGCGCCCGGCCCGGTCTTCCAGCACCACGTCCACTTCCTCGCCGCCTTGCGAGCGATAATGGTAGAGCGACACCGGATGTTCCGTCCAACTGCTCTGTTTCAGCAGTTCCCCGGCGACGAAGGATTCCAGGAGCCGTCCGGCCAGGATTGAATCGTCGGCCAGACGCGCCGCATCAGCGCCGCACAGATGGCAGGCCAGACCGGAATCGCAGACGTGGATCTTGGGCGACTTCACCAGCCGCTTGCTCAAATTGCTCGACCAGGCGGGCAGAAACCAAATGAGGAACAGCGCCTCCAGCAACGGGATATACCTGCCCAGAGTGCTGGCGGGCACGCCCACGCTCCGCGAAAGTTCGGCCTGGTTGTGCAACGTGCCGGAACGGACGCCAAGCAGACGCAACAGGCGGATCAACCCGCTGATATCCTGAATAGTTGCGATATCGCGCACATCCCGTTCCACCAGGGTGGTGATGTACGAGTCGAACCAGGCGGCGCGACGCCTGGGGCTGCTTCTGGCAAGCACCTCCGGGTACCCCCCCACGGCGACGGCTTCCAGGAGCGCGTCCCTGGTCAATGGAACCGGTGCGTTCCCGGACGGGAAATCCTTTTGGAACAGCGCGTGGATGAAGTCTTCCCGGACACCTGCCATCTCCCCCTGCGAAAGCGGATACAGAGTCAATACTTCCATGCGGCCCGCCAGAGAGTCGGCAATGCCCGGCAAGGCCAGAATGTTGGCAGAACCGGTCAGCAGATAGCGTCCGGGGTGACGTTCGCGGTCAACATCCTCCTTGATGGCCAGCACCAGGGCGGATGCGCGTTGCGCCTCGTCGATGATCAAGGGCTTCTTCAACCCCTGCAGGAAACCCGTCGGGTCATCCAGCGCCCCGGCCAGAGCGGTTGCCGAATCCAGGCTGATATATTGACGGCCATCGGTATCGACAGTTTTTTCGGCCAGTTGCTTCACCAGCGTTGTCTTGCCGGTTTGGCGGGCGCCCCGCAGGAAAACGACCGGAGTGTCGGACAAGGCTTCCAGCAGCCGGACATGTATCGTGCGCTTGCTCATGGTGTAAAATATGCCATCACGTGGGTGATTTTACAAGCCTACAGGACCAGATTTCCAACCGAACCGATGCAAGACCAATTCGGGCCTGGCGTTCCCGATCAACCCCGCAAAATCGAGAGAGCGGCAAGGTATTTCGTACCTTGCCGCTCTCTCGATTCCGAAATTTGGCGTCCCCAAGGGGATTTGAACCCCTGTCGACGGCGTGAAAGGCCGTTGTCCTGGGCCAGCTAGACGATGGGGACGCGCTGGCGCGCCGGTGGCGCGGAGCGATTCAATAGCCAACGGGAAGGCGGCGCGTCAACTGTTTTTTCGGCGGGCATGGCGGGTTGGGCAGGCCGCCGTGCTCACGGACCGCACGGCCGCGATGTCAGTCGTCCATCCTCCACCGCCCCCCTCCCCCTCACAAAATAACGCCAGCCGCCGCCCGCCGCGCTTGACGCCCCGCTGCGCGGCCTTATCCCTATGGTAAGGGAAAGGTCATGCAAGTCCGGGAAGGCCCCTGCTTCCCAGACATACATGGCAGAGGCCCGCGGGTGCTCCCCTGGCCCCGCAGGTAAACCCCGGCGGAGGATGCAACGGAATAATGCCGACGGAACACTTCCCGATGAAAGGGATTTGCCGGTGAACCTGGTCCCGAGCCCATACGGCAATGCCGGGGCGGACCAACCGACGGTTCGGAAAATTCAGGCAAATCCCTTTCTGTTTGTCGTTATTTCCTGCTATAGGCGGACGACGTCGGTCACATGCGCACGCGGCTCGCACTCCGCGTGGCCCGCAAGACCCGAAACCATCCATCAGGCCCCGGCGCCCGGGCACGACCATGTTCCGCCTCGAACCACTCACCCATCTCTTCGACCTGCTGCACCATTACTGGGAACACCCGCGCACCCAGCGCCGGGTGGCGCTCGGTCTCATCTTCGCGTTCATCGGCGGCATCATCGCCATCGAACTGAACCGGCGCGGCCTGCTGACCGGCCTGCCGGAAGAGCTGACCCGCTTCGTTCCCTCCAACCATTTCCAGGCCGTCAACTTCGCCTTCACCATGCTGCTGGTGCTGGAAGTGATGAGCCTGATCCTGGTGCTGTCCTGCTCGCTGTCGCGCTCCGTCGGCAAGCAGTTCGAGATCCTCGCGCTGATCCTGCTGCGGAACTCCTTCAAGGAGCTTTCGCACATGCACGAGCCCATCACCCTGTCGCTCGATCTTCAGCCCGTGCTGCACATCATCGTGTCGGCCAGCGCCGCGCTGGTGATCTTCCTGTGCCTGGGCCTGTACTACAAGGTGCAGCGGCCGCAGGGGTACATCACCTCGGCCATGGACCGCATGCACTACGTCATGGCCAAGAAGATCCTGGCGCTCGGCCTGTTCGTGACGTTCATCGGCGTGGCCCTGTGGGACGGCTGGATGTTCGCCACCACCGGCCAGTCGTTCGACTTCTTCGAGACCATCTACACGGTGCTCATCTTCGCGGACATCCTGATGGTGCTGGTGGCGCAGACCTTCATGCCCTCGTTCCACGCGGTGTTCCGCAACTCGGGCTACGTCATCGCCACCCTGCTCATGCGCATCGCCCTTGGCGCGCCGCCGTTCTGGGACGCGGGCGTGGGCATCGTCTCGGCGCTGTTCGCGCTGGCGCTGACCTGGGCCATCCGGGTGTTTCCGCCCAACTCGGTGTCCTCGTCCTGTTCGTAGGCGGGGCTCGCAGGCGGGGCGCGCCGGAAAAAGACCACGAAAAAGGGGCGTTCCACCACAGGCGGAGCGCCCCTTCATCGTGCCGTTCACGCGTCATGCCCGGCCGGTTCCCGGCCGAAAATCCGCCGGGGTGCACCCCCTCCGGGCCGACGCGCGGTACCTGTTACATGCGCCAGGTGCCGGGTTCCTCGCGGAGATACATGTCCATCTCCTCGCTGATCCCCACCCGCACATCCCCCTCGCCGTCGGTGAGGCAGATGTTGCGTTCGGGGTCCAGGCCCACATCCAGGGCCAGCCCTTCCAGCCGTTCGATCAACCGCTCGAAGTCGTCCCGGACGGCCGGGTCGCTGTCCCATACGTGCCGTGGCACGCGTGCTATGCCGGTGAACATGCGCATCACCTCCCTCGCGCTGGGCGCGACTGGTGTCTCGTCCAAGAACATAAGACCGGAACGGCGGTTTTCAAGACACGCGAAGGGCCGTTTCCCGCCACGCCGCCGCGCTACAGCCGTTCGATGATGGCCTTGGCCGGGATCAGTCCGGTGGCTGCGGCGGACACGATGTTGCCCGCGACCCCCGGCCCGTCGCCCGCCACGAACAGCCCCTTCAGCGAGGTTTCCAGGCGGTTGTCCGTCTCCACCTGCGTGGCGAAGAACTTGATCTCCGGCGCGTAGAGCAGCGTTTCCTCGTTGGCGATGCCGGGCATGACGTTGTTCAGCTGCTCCAGCCCCTCCACCAGGTTGGTCACGATGCGTTCCGGCAGGGCCATGGCGATGTCGCCGGGCACCACGTTGGTCATGGTGGGCTCTATGTAGCCCTTGTTGACGCGGTTCCACGTGGACCGGCGGCCCCGCCGCAGGTCGCCGAAGCGTTGCAGGATGGGCTTGCCGCCGCCGATGATGGTGGCCAGCCGCCCGATGGCGGTGCCGTAGCCCTGGTTGTCGGACACCGGGTCGGTCAGCACCACCTTGGACAGGAAGGCGAAGTTGGTGTTCTCCGACTTGCGGTGGCGGTAGGCGTGACCGTTCACGCACACGAAGTCCTGGTAGTTCTCCAGCGCGATGAACCCTTCCGGGTTGGTGCAGAAGGTGCGGGTCTGGTCGTCGTACTTGTCGGTCTGCACGAAGAAGGTGGGGTCGTAGATCACGTCGGTGATGTCCGACATGATGTCCTTGTGCACCTCCACGCGCACGCCCACCTCTATGCCGCGCTGGCTCACGGCCAGGCCGTGCCCGCGCGCCAGTTCGCCCACCCAGTCCGCGCCCACGCGGCCGGGGGCGATGATCACCGCCTTGCAGGAATATTCGCCCTTGTCGGTGACCAGGCCGCGCACCGCGCCATTTTCCACGGTCAGCGCGCGCACTTCCTCGCCGGTGCGGATGTCCACGCCCTTGTCGCGGATGTGTGCGCACATGGAGGCGATATGGTCGGGCAGGCAGTCGCTGCCGAGGTGTTTCTGCTTGATGAGCAGCAGGTCGATGCCGTGCTTCTTGGCCTGCTTGCGGATGGCCTTGGCCGCCTCCATGTCCGAGGGGTAGACCGGGCCGTCCATGCCGAAACGGTTGAAGATGGTCTCCGTCTCGTCGATCAGGGCTTCCGCCTCGGAACGGGGCATGAACTGGGTAAGGTCGGTCTTGCCCAGCTTGTGGATGAAATTGAGCTTGCCGTCCGAAAACAGGCCGCCGCCGCCCATGCCGGACAGGATGTGGCACGGCTTGCACTTCAGACACTTCTGCGTCTTGTTGATGGGGCAACTGCGCTTGCGCACGTCCTGCCCGCGCTCGATGAGGCAGGTGCGCAGGCCGGAATGCTCGGCAAGATGGTACGCGGCGAACAGCCCGGCCGGGCCGCCGCCCACGACGATGACGTCGAACTGATTGGAACCCTTTGACATCGTGAAAACTCTCCCTGACGGATCATTGCGGCATCCGCGCGGCATGGGGAAAGGGGCACCTGCGTCGCGCCGTGCCACGGGCACGCCGAAGGGGCGCAAGCGGTGTCGCGTGCGCCCGCAGTGACCGGCCCCGTCAGTGCTGGTTTCAGAGTGCTGCTTCCAGACGCCGGGCCGCACGAAGGCCAGTCTACCCTGCACCGCAAGCGCCAAACCTGTCAAGACGCCCGCGCAGCCGTGTTTCCCCGCCGCCCCCACTGGCGCGGCGACACGGGATGCGTTATCAGTACACAATGGCGAACCGTACCGGCGGGCGTCCCGCGCCCCGGCCAGCCGCCAGCCTTCCGCCGAACCCTCCGCATCGGGCGGGGCGCATCCGCCCCGAGCCGGAACGTCCGCCAAGGAGCGCGCCATGACCCAGACCTCCGCCACCAGTTCCGCCCAGCCCTCCGCATCCCCCTTCCCGTCCTCCCCTGCCGATGCCGCCGCAGGCGCTTCCGTCGCCGGGCCCTCGGTCATCGGTGAGGACATGGCCGCGCTGGCCGCGCGCCAGAAATCGTTCATCGCCTCGGGCGCGGTGCTGCCCTCCGGCGCGCGGGTGGACGCCCTGCGCCGCCTGCGCGAAGGCGTGCAGGGCTACCGCGACCGCCTGGCCGACGCCATCCGCGCCGACTACGGCCGCCCGGAGCACCCCTTTCTGGTGCGCGAGGTGGTGCCCGCGCTGCACGAGATCGACTGGCTGATCAAGGCCGTGCCCGGCTTCTGCGGCGGGCGGCGGGTGCTCTCGTCGCTGGGGCAGTTCAAGGCGCGCAGCTACGTGCGCCGCCAGCCGCTGGGCCGAGTGGTCGTGCACGGTCATTGGGCCGACCCGTTCCGCAGCCTGCTGGTGCCCCTGGCCGACGCCGTCGGCGCGGGCAATGCCGTGGTGCTGCGCCCCTCGGCCGAAGCCCCGGCCACGGCAGAGATGGTGGCCCGGCTGGTGCGCCAGTACTTCGAGCCGGAGCACGTGGCCGTGGTCACCGGCGGGGCGGAAACGGACGAGGCCCTGCTGGCCACCGCGCCCGACTTCGTGTGGTACGACGGCGACACGCGCGGCGCGCGAACCATCGCCGCGCTGGCAGCCCGCACCCTGACCCCGTACGCCGCCATCACCGGCGGGCCGTCCGCCGCGCTGGTGCACGGCGACGCGGACATCGCCATGGCCGCCCGGCGCATCGTGTGGGCCAAGTTCCTGCACGCCGGGCAGCTGCGCGCCGCGCCCGACGTGCTGCTGGTGCAGCGCACCGTGCTGGACCGCGTGCTGGACGCGCTGCGCGCCGAACTGGAACGCGCCTTCGGCCCGCAGCCCCGCGCCAGCGCGGACTTCGGCCGCATGGTCTCCGCCGCCGGGTTCGTGCGCCAGGCGGAACGGCTGGCCGCCGGGCGCGCCCTGCCCTTCGGCCCCGGGGATTCCCAGAACCAGCCGGACCGGGAAGCCCTGTACGTGCCGCCCGCCCTGATCACCGACGTGCCCGACGACAGCCCGGTCCTGCGCGAGGAGGGCTTCGGCCCCGTGCTGGCGGTGCGCCCCTACGCCCGTCTGGACGAGGCCACGGCCTTCCTGGCCGGGTTGCCCGCGCTCACCGCGCTGTACGCCTTCACCACCGCCCACGCGCGCGGCGAACGGCTGATGGAAACTACCCGCGCCGGGGCCGTGCTGATCAACGACGCGGCCACCCACTTCGCCAACCCGCGCCTGCCGCAGGGGGGCGTGGGCGAAACCGGGCACGGCGCGGTGGCGGGCCCGGCCGGTCTGACCACCTTCTCGGCCCCGTGCGCGGCCGCCGTGGGCTCCAACTTCTTCGACATCCCGCTGCGCTTCGCCCCCGGCTCGGACCTGAAGCTGAAGGTGCTCAAGCGGCTGTACAGGTAGCAAACCCCGCGCGGCGGCAAGAGCCCCGCGACAACCGCACACGCCTGAACGGGAAGGGCGGGCAGCGGGCCGCCATGGCCGCGTCCCGCCCTTCTGGACACCCCCACTCCGAGAGGCTACATTCCCTGCGGCGCCGTTCGGGAGCGGTTCGCGCCAGACAGGTTCGCGCCAGACAGGTTCGAACCAAAACGATTCACACCAGACACGCTCCCCGGCACGCGGTTTCGCCCGCGCCCGCCGCCCCCATCCCCCCTATCCCCACAGGTCAGCTTCGCGCGCATGCCCGCATCCATACACCGGCCCGAATTCCGCCCTTCCTCCCCGGCCCCCGTCTGGGAACGCAACCCCGCCCTGTGCGCGGGCGCGATCATCGCCGTCACCACCCTGGTCCGGCTGTGGTTCGTGGTGTCCGGCCAACTGGACCTGGTGCAGGACGAATCGCAGTACTGGGACTGGTCGCGCAGGCTGCAACTTTCCTACTACTCCAAGGGGCCGCTCATCGCGTGGCTCATCCACACCTGGACGGCCCTGCTGGGCGACACGGAAACCGGCGTGCGCATGGGCGCGGTGGTCAATTCGGCCATGGCCCAGACCCTGCTGTACCTTGGCGTCGCCCGGCTGTTCCGCGCGCCCGCGCTGGGCGTGCTGACCCTGTTCGTTGCCAACGCCACGCCACTGTTCATGGCCTCGGGCGTGCTGATGACCACCGACAGCCCCCTGCTGCTGTGCTGGGCCGGGGCGCTGTTCTGCCTGCACTGGATATCGCGCGAACCGCGCCGCCGCGCGCCATGGGTGTTGTTGTTCGTCTGCATGGCCCTTGGCGTGCTTGCCAAGTACATGATGCTGGCCATGGGCGGGGTGGCCGTGCTGTGGCTATGGGGCCTCGCGCGCCACGGCCTGCTGGCGCGCGGCGTGGCCTGGCGCGTGCTGGCGGTGATGGCCGCCGGTTCCGCCGTGGGCATGCTGCCCATCCTGGCCTGGAACATCGCCAACGACTGGGTCAGCTTCCGCCACGTGGCCACCCTGGCCGGGGTGGCGGGCAAGGCCGCCAAGACCTTCCTGACCCCGGACCGCCTGCCCGAGCACCTCGGCGCGCAGGCGGGCATCATCACCCCGTGGTGGCTGGGCCTGATGCTGGCGGGCGGCTGGCGCGCCCTGCGCAACGCCTGCACCGGGCGCACGGACGAAGCCGCGGCCGACGCGCCCCTGCTGCGCCGCGACATCCTGCTGGCCGCCGGGTTCTGGCCCCTGTGGGGCGGCATGACCCTGTGGAGCCTGCACACCCGCATCTATCCCAACTGGCCCGCCATGAGCTATGTGGCGGGCATCATGCTGGCCGCGTGCTGCCTGGCCGACCTGCTGGCCGCCCGCCGCCGCGACGCCGCCCTCCGCGCGGAGGGCGCGCGCACCACCGCCTGGCGCAGGCTGGTGCCCGTATGGGCGGTGCTGGGCGTGCTGACCTTCGGCCTGGTGCACGCGCAGGACGTCCTGCCCCTGCCGCCGCAGTACAACCCCGCCACCCGTCTGAAGGGCTGGGCCGACCTTGGCGAACACCTCGACGAGGTGCGCCGCCAGCTGCCCGACCCGGACCGGGTGTTCTTCTTTTCCGACGCCTACGACATGACCGCCTCGCTGGCCTTCTACGCCCCCGGCCAGCCGGTGACCTACTGCGCCGACTTCGGCCGCCGCATGAGCCAGTACGACATCTGGCCGTCGCCCGCCGACAAGGTGGGCTGGGACGCGGTGCTGGTGCGGCGCGACGGGCCGGACATGCCCCGCCAGCTTGGCGCCATGTTCGACTCCGCGCAGGTCACCCGCTACCAGTCCACCCACCGGGGCAAACCCGGCCGGGCCTTCTGGGTGGTGGTGCTGCGCGGCTTCAACGGCAACTGGCCCAGTTCGGGCTCCGGAGCCTACTGACATGGCGCGCGCCCCCCGTCCCCCCGCAACTTCCGGAACGCCGGGAACGCCGGACGCCCCCTGCGCCCGGCCCCACGCCAGACCCCATGCCAGACGGGACGCGCCCGCGCCCGATCCCTCGGCCTGCGCCCGCTGCGCGGCGCAAGGCCCCACATGCTGCTCCACCACCCCCGGCGAGGAGGAATTCTGCTTCCCCCTGTCCCGCTCGGAATGGGAGCGCATCGTGGAATGGTGCGACCACGTGGGCGGATTCGCCACCGAGCGCAACACCCGCCCCTTCGTGGACGGCATGAAGCGCCTGTTCCCCGGCGAGGAGGCGGCCGTGGAAGCCCTGTTCCCCCTGCACGGCGAACACCTGCGCCTGGCCGTGGACCGGCGGGGCGACTGCGCCTTCTTGGGGGCCGAGGGCTGCCGCCTGCCGCGCGAGGCGCGGCCCTGGTACTGTCGCCTGTTTCCCCTGTGGATGCGCGGCGAGCGCATCACCCTGTTCACCCCGGACCACTGCGTGGCCGTGCGCGAAGGGCGCACCCTGGCCAGCGTGCTGGCCGCCGTGCACCTGACGGAAAAGGACGTCCGCCTGCTGTTCGGGCGCATGCGCCTGGCCTGGGGCCTGCCCCCGCTGGACTCCCCGGAGGCCGGGCTGCCCTTCACCACCCCCGTGGCCGATGACGTCGAGGCCCCCGCCGCGCCGCCTCCCCACGGAGCGCGGGACGCGGCCCCCCTGCCCAAACCCCAGCCCGTCCCCGATCCCCGCACCGCGCCGCGCGGCCGCCGCAGGCCGCCCCGGCCCGGCAAACCCGGTGCTCTGGACGACGGGCCGGAAACGTTGTAACGCGCACCCCCATGAAAAAACTGCTGCTCACCCTCGGCATCGTCGGCGCGCTGGGCATTGCCGCCGCGGCCGGGCTTGCCGCCATGCTGGTGGTCTGGGCCTCGCACGACCTGCCCAGTTTCACCCGCATCGCCGATTACCGCCCCCCCCTCGTCACCACCGTGTACGCCCGCGACGGCAGCGTGATGGGCTACTTCTACCGCGAAAAGCGCTTCCTCGCGCCGCTGGACAAGATGTCGCCCCGCGTTCCGCAGGCGTTCCTGGCCGCCGAGGACGACGGCTTCTACCGGCACGAGGGCATCGACCCCATCGCCATCTTCCGCGCGTTCCTCAAGAACATGCAGGCCGGGTCCATCAAGCAGGGCGGCAGCACCATCACCCAGCAGATCGTCAAGCGGCTGCTGCTGACCTCGGAAAAGAGCTACGAGCGCAAGATAAAGGAAGCCATCCTTGCGTACAGGCTGGAAAAATACCTGAGCAAGGATGAAATCCTCACCATCTACCTGAACCAGATCTACCTCGGCGGCGGCGCCTACGGGGTGGAGGCGGCGGCGCGCACCTACTTCGGCAAGCACATCAACGAATTGTCGCTGGCCGAGGCGGCGGTGATCGGCGGCCTGCCGCAGGCCCCCTCGAAGTACAACCCCTTCCGCGACCCCGACGCCACCAGGCAGCGCCAGATGTACGTGCTGCACCGCATGCTGGAGCTGGGCTGGATCAACCGCGCCGAATACGACGAGGCCGTGGCCCAGCCCCTGGTGTACCGGTCCATGGACGACAGCGGCTGGCGCGAGGGCGCGTGGTACCTCGAAGAGGTGCGCCGCCAGCTCATCGACTTCTTCAGCGAGGCCAACGTCAAGCGCCTGGGCCTGAAGGTGGACCGCTACGGCGAGGACGCCATCTACGAACTGGGCCTGCACGTGCGCACCAGCATGGAGCCGGTGCACCAGGCCGCGGCGGAAAAGGCCCTGCGCACCGGGCTGGACGACGCCTCGCACCGGCACGGCTGGCGCGGGCCGCTGCAACGGCTGAAGCCCGCCGAGTACGACGCCTTCCTGAAGCACGAGAACTTCACCCCCGCCGCGCTGGCCGACGGCGCATGGGCGCGGGCGCTGGTGACCAAGGTGGTGCCGCAGGGCGCGGAAGTGCGCCTGGGCGCGTACCGGGGCTTCATCGACGTGAAGACCATGGCCTGGTGCCGCACCCCGGACGTCCGCTACGCCCCCGAGCACGTGGCCGCCGTCAAGGACGCCCGGAAGGTGCTGGAGGTGGGCGACGTGGTGTGGGTCTCGGCCCTGGGGGCCGACGGCAAGGCCGCCAGCTACAACCCTTCGCTGGTCTCGCAGGCCGGGGTCATCCAGCTTTCGCTGGAACAGTACCCCGACGTGCAGGGCGCGGTGGTGTCCATCGAGCCCGACTCCGGCGACGTGCTGGCCCTGGTGGGCGGCTACAGCTTCAGCGACAGCCAGTTCAACCGGGCCGTCCAGGCCAGGCGGCAGCCCGGCTCGTCGTTCAAGCCCATCGTGTACTCCGCCGCCATGGACCACGGCTTCACCGCCGGGTCGGTGGTGCTGGACGCGCCCTTCGTGTACCTGAACGAGTACACCGACAAGATCTGGCGGCCGGAAAACTTCGAGGGCGTGTTCTACGGCCCCACCCTGCTGCGCACGGCGCTGGCCAAGTCGCGCAACCTGTGCACCATCCGCGTGGCCCAGAAGATCGGCATTCCCGCCGTCATCGAGCGGGCCACGGCGCTGGGGCTGGAAGGGCCGTTCCCCAACGAACTCTCCGTCAGCCTCGGGGCGGTGGCGGTTTCGCCCATCAACATGGCGGAAGCCTACACCGCCTTCGCCGCCGAGGGGCGCGTGGCCAAGCGCAGGTTCATCCATTCGATACAGGACGCCTGGGGCGAAACGCTGTTCGAGTCCAAGCCCGACGTGCGCGAGGTGCTCAGCCCGCAGAACGCCTTCATCATGGCGACCCTGATGAAGGAAGTGGTGCAGGACGGCACGGCCACCCGCGCCAAGGCGCTGGGCAGGCCCCTGGCGGGCAAGACCGGCACCACCAACGACGAGCGCGACGCCTGGTTCATCGGCTACACCCCGCATCTGGTCACCGCCGTGTACGTGGGCTTCGACCAGGTGGCGCCCATGGGCAAGTTCGAGACCGGCGGGCGCGCCGCGCTGCCCATCTTCGTGGACTACCGCAAGGTGGTGGAGCCCTCGTATCCGCCGGACGACTTCCCCATGCCCCCCGGCATCGTCATGGTGCGCGTGGACGGCAAGACCGGCCAGATCGCCGGGCCCGGCTCCGAGACCAGCTACCTGCTGCCGTTCCAGTTGGGCACCCAGCCCACCTCCACGGCGGGCGACCCGGCGCATCGTGGCGACGACGACACCAAGAGCGCGGAAGACCTGCTGAAGCAGCTGTACTGAACCGGAAGGGCCGCACGCCGCGCAAGGTTGCCGCGAGCGTGCCGGAGGCATCGGACGCACGGGCGGACAGGCCCGGCACGGGCACGGCGCACCCAAGGGAACGACCATGGCCAGACCCGCGACCAATGGCGGCGCCGCCGCCACGCTGACCACCCGTGCCGGGGCCGCGCCCTACGTCACCCGCGACGGGTCCATCATCCGCGAACTGATGCACCCCGCCGTGCACGGCAACCGCAACCAGTCGCTGGCCGAGGCCGAGGTGCCCCCCGGCTGCGTCACCCTGCTGCATCGCCACCCGCGCAGCGAAGAACTGTACCACGTCACCGCCGGACAGGGCCTGATGACCCTGGGCGAGTCCACCTTTGCCGTGGGGCCGGGCGACACCGTGCACATCGCCCCCGGCACGCCGCACCGTATCGCCAACACCGGCGACGGCCCGTTGCGGGTGCTGTGCTGCTGCGCCCCGCCCTACGGCCACGACGACACCGACCTGCTGGACCCCGCCGGGTAGGCGCGCCGCGACAGGCCGCGCCGCCCTCCAGCGCCGCAAGTTGCGCGCCCCCCTCGCCCCGCCGCGCGAAACGTGCTATGGGGTCGGCATGAGCATTTTCTCCACCGGAGGCGCAACGCGCCGACCGACCTTGTCCCTGCTTTCCTTCCGCCCCGTCCGCGTGACGGCCCTGGCCGCCGTGCTCGTGCTGGCCGCGTTTCCCGCGCAGGCCGCCCAGCAGGCCCAGCCGCCGGATTCCTCCGCAGCCCGGCCGGCAGCCGCATCCCCGCCGCCCGCATCGGTCACCCAGGCCGCCGACCCGCTGCCCGCAACGCCCACGTCCGTGGTGCTCTACCCCCGCTCCGCGCGGGTCATGGTGGAAGAGCGTGTGGCCGTGGAGCCCGCCCCCGGCGGCGGGCAGGCGTTCCGGCTGGCCCTGCCCGCCGGGGCGGATCCGTCCACCCTGTCCGTGACCGTCCCCGGCAACGCGGTGGCGTCGGTAAGCGTCCGTGAGGTTGATGCCGGGGACGCCCCGCGCGTGGCCCGCCTGCGCGCGGAACTGGCCGGGCTGCGCCGCGAGGCCGCGTCCGTCACCGGGTCCATCGCCGCCACCGAGGCGCGCATGGCCCTGTGGTCCAAGCCGCCGGTGACCAACGCCCCCACCGCCGACCTGGAACGGCTGGACGCCCAGATGGCCAGGCGGCTGGCGGAACTGAACACCACCCTGCCCGACCTGCGCGACAGGGAAGCCGGGCTGGCGGCGCGCATCGACCGGCTGGAGCAGGAACTGAACGACGCGGGCGGCGCATCGCGCACGGCCCCGGTGGCCACGGTGCTGCTGACGGCCCCGGCGCGCGGCGCGCTTGCCGTGAGCTACGCCTACACCCTGCGCGACGCGGGCTGGCACCCCGCCTACCGGCTGGAGGCCTTCCCGGACAAGGGCACGGTGGGCTTCACCTTCGAGGCGGAAATCCGCCAGGGCGGCTCCGTGGACTGGACCGGCGCGCGCCTGTCCGTGGCCACGGTGGAGCCGGGCGCGGCCCTGCAACCGCCGCCCCTGCGCGACTGGCAGTTGCGGCCCGTTCTGGGCGTGACGCCCATGCCCATGGCCATGAAGGCGGCCCCCGCGCCCGTGGCCGCCGAGGCCATGGCCCTGCGCGCCGACGCCGCGCCCGTGGTGGATGAAAAGGCCACCTACGAGGTGTGGGACCTGGGCCCGCGCACCCTGCCCGCTGGCGGCTCCACCCGCGTGGCCCTGCGCAACGAGGAATGGCCCGCCGCCTTCCGGCATACCGTGCGCCCGGCGGCGGACCCGCGCGCGTTCCTCACCGCCTCCGTCATCCTGCCCGAGCCGCGCCACTATCCCACGGGCGAGGCGCTGTACGTGGCCGACGGGGCCAGCGTGGGCAGCGCGTCCTTCGGCCTGTCCGAGAACAAGGCCGACATCTTCTTCGGCAGCGACCCCATGGTGTCCGCCGTCATGCGCCTGGACGAACGCAAGAGCGGCCGCGAAGGGCTGGTGAGCAAGCAGCAGACCCGCGTGTGGGCCTGGACCATCGAGGTGGCCAACCGGCGCGCCACGGCGGTGTCCGTGCGCGTGGAAGACCCGGAGCCGCAGCCGCGCGACACGGCCATTTCCCTGACCGTGGAGTCCGACCCCAAGCCCGCCGCCGAAAACCACCGCCTGGTGTGGAACCTGGACGTTGCGCCGCGCGCCACCGCCACCATCCGCCACACGGTGCGGGCCACGGCCCCGGCCGACATGCGGCTGGATGACGGACGATAGCGGCCACACCCGCCGCGCCCCGCAAAATGACAACGGCCCATCCATCTGGACGGGCCGTTTCATTGCCGAAGGCGGAAACCGGTAAGGACACCGGGCGCGGCATGCGCGGCGCGAAAGGCCGCAAGCCCCCGCCCCGCCGCAAGCTATCCGGTCAGCTCTTGATGCTGCGCTGGCAGAAGGCCACCACCCCGCGCGCCAGGTCCGGCGTTTCCGGCCAGAAGATGCGGCGGCGGTTCAGGCCCAGCAGCAGGATGCCGATGATGCGCGCCGTTTCCGGCACGTCGATGTCGTCGCGCACCGTGCCGTCGCGGATGCCCCGGATCAGGCAGGCTTCCACGGTCTGGAACAGGCTGGTGGACAGCGCGTCCATCACCGCGCGGGCGCTGGGGATGGTGGTGTAGGTGTTCAGCAGCACCCGCGTGTCGGTCAGGCGCATGTCGATGAACCCGCAATGGTCGAGGATCAGCGTTTCCAGCAGGCAATAGCCGCTCTTCTGCCGTTCCTTGATGGCCGCCATCAGCTTCCGGTACTCTTCCAGATAGGTTTCGACGATGACGTCGAACACTTCCTGCTTGGAACGGTAGTGCCGGTAGATGGCCGCGTCCGTCACGTTGGACGTCTTGGCGATCTGCGCGATGGTGGTGCCCTTGAAGCCGTTGGCGGCGAACAGGGCGCGTGCGTTTTCCAGTATCAGGTCCTTGGAAGATGCCATGCGTGCCTCTTTTCTGGATGCGTCCGCCGCAAGGGAAACGAAAGGTGCGGAACGCGCGTTGCGCTGCACACCATAGACACGTTCCCGCACGCGGCGTCAAGCACCGGAATTCGCGCGGGGTCGAAACGGCATGCCGAAACGCCGCTCCCGGAGTCCGGGCCGGAATGCATCGCGCCCCGGCAGGTCAGGCGTAGTCGCCGGGCGTCTCCTGGCCGCGCAACACCCGCAGCACGCCCGACGCCAGGGCGTGCATCTCTTCCACCTCGGGCAGCACCACCACCGGGGCCAGCCATTCCAGCCGCCGGCGCAGCCGTTCCGTCAGCCGGACGCTGCGGGCCATGCCGCCGGTCAACACCACCCCGGCGATGCGGGCCGGGCAGGCATCCGCATTGACGGGTTCGCCGCAGCCGGCGCCGCTGCCGCCGTCCATGAGGGCGGGCGCAAGCGAGGCGATCTCCTTGGCGATGGTGTAGGCCACGGCCTCGAACACCAGCGCGGCGTGGGCGTCGGGCGGGGCGCCGTCACCATCCGCACCACGGGGCGTACCGTCCATGCGCCGTTCCAGCACGCGCAGGTCGTTGGTGCCGCAGTGGGCCCACATGCCGCCCTCGCGCAGGATGATGCGCCGCAATTGCTCGAAGGTGTAGGTGCCGTCCTGCACCAGCGAGAGCACGCCGAGCGACGGCAGGCGGCCGGTGCGCTCCGGCGCGATGGGACCGTCGCCGTCCAGGGCGTTGATGACGTCCACGATGCGCCCGCAGCGATGCGCGGCCACGGAAATACCGCCCCCCATATGCGCCACCAGCCAGCGGTTGGCCGCGTAGTCCACACCCAGCAGCGTGGCGGCGCGTCGCGCGGCGGAACGCTGGCTGAGCGCGTGGAACACGCTGCGGCGCGGCAGGGCGGGCAGGCCCGAGATGCGCGCCACCTCGTCCATCTCGTCGGTGACCGGGGGGTCCACGATGTAGGCCGCCACGCCCCAGCGCGCGGCGTAGTCGTGGGCCAGCGGCGCGCCCAGGTTGCAGGGGTGCTCGCCGTAGCGGGCCTGCTCCAGCGTTTCCAGCATGGCCGGGGTGATGCGCCACGCCCCGCCGGGCATGGGTGGCAGCAGCCCGCCGCGCCCGGCCACGGCGGCCAGGGGCAGATCGGCCATGCCGTGCTTGGCGAGCAGCGCGTCCACGGCGGCGCGGCGGTATCGATACTGGGCCATCACCGTGGGAAAGGCTGCAAGTTCGTCGCGCGGGTGCTCCACGGTTTCGGAAAACACCTCGGTCTCGCCCTCGTACAGGGCCACCTTGGTGGAGGTGGAGCCGGGGTTGATGGCCAGAATGCGTTCGACTGCGGGACCGGAACCGGCGGGGGGAGAGGGTTGGGACGTCAGATGGGTATCCTCGTGATGACGCTGATCCGGGCAACTCCCGGCAAACCAGGACTTTTGGTTGCTGGCAAAGGGGACGGTCCGCTTAACCGCGCGCGGCCAGGGCCAGATACCCCGCCAGCGCGACGGAGCAGAACTTGGACCGTTCGCTGTCCCCGCGCGAGGTGACCACCAGCGGCGCGGAACTGCCCGCCATGGTGCTGGCCATGTCCGCGTGGGCCAGGGTGGTCAGCGACTTGTACAGGATGTTGCCGCTCTCGATGTCCGGCGCAACGAGGATGTCGGCGCACCCGGCCACGGGGTGGTCCACGCCCTTGCGGGCGGCGGCGTCGGGCGAGATGGCGATGTCGAGCGCCATGGGACCGGCCACGTCCGCCGCTCCGAATTCGCCCTGCTCGGCCATGCGGGCCACGATCTGGGCGTCCAGGGTGGCGGGCATGGCGGGCAGGATGACCTTTTCCGTGGCCGCCAGCATGGCCACGCGGGGCCGGGCGATGCCCAGCGCGCGGGCCACGGCCACGGCGTTGTGCACGATTTCCAGCTTGCGTTGCAGATTGGGGCGGATGTTCACGGCGGCGTCGGTCATCATGGCCAGGCGCGTGCCGCCGCCCCGCACGGGCAGTTCGAACACGGCCACGTGGCTCAGCACGCCCTTGGGCGGCAGGCCCGTGGCGCGGTTGAGCACCCGGCGCAGCAGCACGTCGGTGTTCACCAGGCCCTTCATGAGCACCTCGGCCTCGCCGCCGCGCACCAGATCCACGGCGCGCTGCACGGCCTCGCGCGGGTCGGGGGCGTGCACTGCGGCGAGGCCGGAAATGTCACGCGACAGGTCCGCCGCGATGCGCGCGGCCTGCTCCATATCGCCCACCAGCAGGGGCTGGGCGATGCCCCGGTCCATGGCGTCCAGCAGCGCGCCCAGGGCGTGCGCCTCGGCACAGGCGGCCAGCACGATGCGCGGACGCGCCCCGCAGTCGGCCACGCGCGCCACCAGATCGTCAAGGCTGCGCGGTCCCTGCACGCCCGCGTGCGGGCTCTGACAGATGTTCGCTTCAGTGGTCAAACCGGCATGCTCCGCTGGAGATGGACGTCATGAACGGGGAAACGTGTACGCTGGAATCACTTCATGCAGGGGCGGCAAGTTTGCCTGAGCGCAAGGAAGACGGCGTTTCCGCGATGGGAGCGTACTTTTTGGTACGTGACCGGAGCGAAAACGGCGGTTGACGCGGCGATCAGGCAAAATCGCCGCCCCTGCGCGATGCCCGCAGGAATTTTGCCCCGTGGGCAAGGAAAAACGCTGCCGCGCGAAGAAACGTACACGTTGGACATCACTTCATGCAGGGGTGGTAAGTTTGCCTGAGCGCAAGGAAGACGGCGTTTCCGCGATGGGAGCGTACTCTTTGGTACGTGACCGGAGCGAAAACGGCGGCTGACGCAGCGATCAGGAAAAATCGCCGCCCCTGCTAATCGTCGTCGCCGCGCTTCATGGCGACCACCCCCGTCCTCGCCAGACTACGGATGCCGAACGGGCGCAGCATGCGGATGAAGCCGTCCACCTTCTGGGTGTCGCCGGTCATTTCCACGGTCATGGTTTCCTGGCCCATGCCGATGACGCTGGCGCGGAACACCTCGCACACCTGCATGATCTGGGTGGTGGTCTCGCGGGTCACGTCCACCTTCACCAGCACCAGTTCGCGGTCCACGAAGTCGCGGCGCGAAAGGTCCTCGACCGTGGCCACCACGTCCTGGGCGCGCAGTTCGTCAGCGATGGCTTCCAGTTCGGCCTCGTGGTCCTCCACGGTCAGCACGAGGCGCGAGACGTCGAAGTCCTCGGTCTCGGCGCAGGAGATGGAGCGAAAGCTGATGCCCCGGCGCCGGAAGACGTCGGTGGCCTCGGCCACGGCCCCGGCCCTGTTCTTCACCAGCACGGACAATGTATGTTTCATGGCGGCACTCCCATGTGTCGATGAGGTGGAGCATAACGCGCCCGTGGCGCTTCACGCAACGGCTTGACGGAATATCCGCCATGCGTGACCGGCGCTCCCCCCCGGCTTGCCTGCCCTGCGGCCCGGCCCTATCTATGGACAGACGGCGTGGACGCGTGCCCCGGCGACGCCGTACGGCTTCGGCCCGCCATTCACCGCCTGCCCGCAACAGGAACCGCCATGACCTACCGCCCCGAACCCGACGAGGAATTCAGTCCGCGCGCGGAACACGCCCGCATCCCCCATGCCCGCAGGCGCACCTCTCTGCGCACGCTGTTGCTGGGGCTGGCCGCCCTGTGCGTGGCGGTGTACTCGGTGCACGTCATGCTGCCGGAGGGCCTCTCATCCCGCAATGACGCGCAGGGCGCGGCGCAGGCCGCCCCGGCAGCCACCGGCTGGCGCGACGTGACGCCCGGGGAAGCCTACGCCATCATCCAGCAGCGCCAAAACGACGAAACGTTCATGGTGCTGGACGTGCGCACCCCGGCGGAATACGCCGAAGGGCACTTGCAGGGCGCGCGGAACATCGACTTCACCTCGCCGGAATTCCGCGACCGGGTGCGCTCGCTGAACCGCAACCGCACCTACCTGGTGTACTGCCGCTCGGGCAACCGCAGCGGCAAGGCGCTGGAAGTGTTCCGCGAACTCGGCTTCACCTCCGTCCTGCACATGAACGGCGGCACGCTGGCCTGGAACGCGGCCAATCTGCCGCTGGAGAAGTAGGCCGCCCCTCCCCCCTTCCTTCCCGCCCCGGCATGAAATGAACGGCGGTTCCCCTTGCGGGGACCGCCGTTCGTGCATCGTTTCCCAACGGAAACCTTTCGGAAATCAGCAGCCTTCTCCGGTTCCCCGGCACCCGCCCCCGGCGCACGAGGTCTTGCCCACGCCGCCCTTGCGGCCGCGCAGAGCGGCGGTGTTGCCGTTGCCGAAAACCACGTCCAAGGCGTCGTCGATAAAGCCGGACGCCTCGACGGGCTGCACCCCGGCGGCCACCAGAATGGACTCCGGATGCGCACCGAAGGCGGCGCACAGCAAGGCCCGGCAGTCGTGCAGGGTGTGGGCCACCTGCTTCCAGCGTTCGGGACCGCAGCCGGGTTTGGGCGCAAGGCGCTCCTCGACAAGGTAGAAGCCGCTGGCCCCCTGCCCCCAGATCTGGAACCGGGCGGCCTCGCCCAGGTGCTGGTTGACCAGCATGCCCTCGCGGGTGGCCACGGCCACGTAGGGACGCTCGGCCTCGTCGGTCCTGCTGGCGGCGCAGGCGCGCAGGGTTTCGGCCATCTCGGCGGACTTGTCCTCGTGCAGCAGGCCCACGGCATCGGCGCGGCAGCGCTTGCAGTGGGTCATCTGGGAAATGTGCTCCCCCGCGCCCTTGCGCGCCGCGTTGACGGCGGCCGCGTCCGGCTCGGGCAGGTGGGCCAGCGGGGTGTCCGCCGTGGGCTTCAGCGGGATGATGTTCTGGATGGTGGCCCCCAGTTCGCCTACCACGCGCGCCACCTCTTCCGCGTGATGGTCGTTCACGCCGGGCACGAGGATGGTGTTCACCTTCACCACCATGCCGCGCTCCACAAGACCACGCACCGATTCCAACTGGCGCGCAAGCAGCAGTTCCGCCGCCGCGCGGCCGCGCCAGACCACCTTGTCGTCGCGCACCCAGGAATACAGCTTTTCGCCGATGGCCGGGTCCACGGCGTTGATGGTGACGGTGACGTGGGTGACGCCCAGTTCCTTCAGCCGGTCGAGGTGCGGCGGCAGGCCCAGCCCGTTGGACGAGAGACAGAACAGCAGTTCGGGATGCCTTTCGTGCACCAGGCGCAGTGTTTCCAGCGTTTCCGCAGGGTTGGCCATGGGATCGCCGGGACCGGCGATGCCGATGACGGTGATGCGCGGGTCGGCCTCCAGCACCTTGTCCACGTAGTCCAGCGCCTGGCGCGGCGAGAGCACCGCGCTGGTCACGCCGGGGCGCGATTCGTTGACGCAGTCGTACTTGCGGTTGCAGTACCCGCACTGGATGTTGCACCGGGGGGCCACGGGAACATGGACGCGACCGCAGGACGAGGCGCTGTTGCGATCAAAGCACGGATGGCCGGGGGGAGTGGTGCGCAGCGGCTTCATGGCGGTCTCCTTCGCTCTTCCTGATTCCTACAGATAGCAGTAGCCCACGGGGCTGTCGCTCTGGGTCTTCTCGATGACGGCGTTGACGATGCGGTCCATAAGGGCCTGGGCACCGGCATAGCCCACATGCAGCAGGCGGTGGCCGCCGAAGCGGTCGTGGATGGGAAAGCCCGCGCGCACGAGGGGGATGTTCCACTGCCGGGCGTAGCGGTAGCCCTTGCTGTTGCCCACCAGCAGGTCGGGCGACAGACCTTCCGCCGTGTCGGCGATTTCCTCGAAGTCTGCGCCCTCAATGACCGTGGGCATTGCGGGCAGCATGCCTTCGGTGACGGCGGCGATGGATTCGGCAAGATGCGCCCCGCGCGCGCCGGTGGCGGCCAGCACGGTATGCACGCCGATCTCGGACAGCAGCGACACGAGACCGACGACCAGATCCGCCTCGCCGTAGACCACGGCGCGCTTGCCGGACACGTACTTGTGGCCGTCCACCAGGGCGTCCACGAACCGCCCGCGCTCCAGTTCGTGCCTGCGGGGCAGGGGCTTGCCGGTAATGGCCTCCAGCGCGGAAACAAGGGAGTCGGTTTCGCGCAGGCCGATGGGCAAGCCCACGGAATGCAGCGGCAGGCCGAAGCGTTCATGCAGCACCCGCCCCGCCGTGGCGGGACCGGACGAGCCCACGGGGGCGGCGGCCAGCGAACGGCCGCACTCGATGACCGCCGCCGCGCCGGACAGGGCGCGGATGTCGGCCACCGGGGTGCCGCCCTCGGGCAGCGGGGCGTAGTCTTCCAGCGCCGGACCATCCAGCGGGTCGGACAGGTCGGGCAGGATCACCGCGTCGCTGCCGAAGTCGGCAATGAGGTCGCGCAGGTGGCGCAGGTCGGCCGGGGACACGAAGCCGGGCAGCAGGGCCACCCTGCCGTGGGGCTCCACACGTTCCTTCGCCAATTGGTCCACCAAGGCGCGCACGGCGGCGTTCCAGCCTTCCATGTGCGTGCCGTTGTAGCTGGGCGTGTGCACGTGGACAATGTCCGGCAGGTCGAGGTCGCCGAATTCGTTGCGGAACTCGCGCAGGTAGCCGCCCACGTCGTCGCCGATGGTCTCGGTGAGGCAGGTGGTGGCGACCCCCACCAGCACCGGGTCGTACTTCTTCATGACGTTGAGGATGCCCTTCTTCAGGTTGGGCCCCCCGCCGTACACGGCCTGCTTTTCGCCCAGCGAGGACGAGGCGATGTCCATGGGCTCGCGGTAGTGGCTGATGACGTAGCGCCGCATGTAGGTGGCGCAGCCCTGCGAACCGTGCAGGAAGGGCACGGCCCCCTCCACGCCCCGGAAGGCCAGCATGGCCCCCAGCGGCGTGCACAGCTTGCAGGCGTTGGTGGTGGAGATGAAATCGGGACGCTTGGGGCGAGGGGCCTTGCCGGGCTTGCCGCCGCTGGTCGAGGGCGCGGCCTTCAGGGCCACCGGAGCCAGGCCGCAACCTTCCGCACCGGCTTCCGGCGCTTCGGAACAGCCGCAGCCGTCAGCACAGCCCGCGCCGGATTCACTACAGCTTCCGCCGCAGTCACCACTACAGTCACCAGACACGGTATCGCCACCGGCGCACGGGCCGTCGAGTTCAACGTAATCGAGCGTCATGGTCCACCCCCTATGCATCCGCGCCGGCGGGAATGGCGGCGCGCCTGGCCCGGCGGGGCACGAACCGCCAGACGGGACTCATGACCGAGGCGTGCACCTCGCGGGCGAAGTTGTACATGCCCTCAAAACCGGCCAGGGCGATCTTGCGCTCGTGGTTGTGGTCGCAGAAGCCCACGCCCAGCTTGTGGGCGATGGGGCGTTCCTTCACCCCGCCCACGAACACGTCCACGTCCAGCTCGCGCACGTAGTGCGAAAGCTCCAGCGGGTTGGCGTCGTCGATGATGACGGTGCCGGGGTCGCACACGGTTTCCAGTTCCTGGTATTCCTCCTGCGTGCCGGTCTGCGAGCCCACCAGCACCACGTTCATGCCGAGATGCCGGAACGCCTTGATCAGCGAGAACGCCTTGAACGAGCCGCCCACATAGATGGCGGCGCGCTTGCCGGAAAGGTCGCGCCGGATGTCGCGCAGGCGCGGCATGAGGGCCGCCAGTTCGTCGCGCACCAGGTCGCGGGTGCGCTCCACGATGGACGGGTCCACGGATTCGAAATGCTCGGCCACGGCGTAGAGCGAGTCGGCCATGTCCTCGATGCCCAGATACGACACGCGCAAGTGCGGGGTGCCGTATTTTTCCTTCATCATCTTGGCGAGATCCATGGTGGACCCGCTGCACTGCACCAGGTTCAGGGCCGCGCCGTGGCAGCGGCGGATATCGTCCACGCGGCCGTCGCCGGTGATGTTGGCGACCACCTGAATGCCCATGCGCTCCAGGTACCCGCGCACGATCCAGATTTCGCCCGCCAGGTTGAAGTCGCCCAGGATGTTCACGGAAAGGGGCGAAACGTCATCGGTGGAACCGGTGCCCACCAGTTGGAACATGGCCTTGCACGCGGCAAGGTAGCCTTCGCGCTTGTTGCCCTTGAAGCCTTCCGACTGCACGGGAATGACCGGGATGCCCTTCTTTTCGGACATCTTGCGGCACACGGCCCCAAGGTCGTCGCCGATCAGGCCCACGATGCAGGTGGAGTAGACGAAGGCGGCCTTGGGCCGGTGCAGGTCGATGAGTTCGTCCAGCGCGGCGGCCAGCTTTCGTTCGCCGCCGAAGATGACGTCCTTTTCCTGAAGGTCGGTGGAAAAGCTCAGGCGGTGCAGTTCCGGCCCGGACGAGAGCGCCCCCCGGATGTCCCAGGTATAGGCGGCGCAGCCGATGGGCCCGTGCACCAGGTGCAGCGCGTCGGCGATGGGGTACAGCACCACGCGCGAGCCGCAGAACACGCAGGCGCGCTGGCTGACGGCCCCCGCGAGGCTCTCGCGGTTGCAGGCCATGTCGATGGGACCCTGCCCGGCGCGGTGCACCTGCTTCTTCCGTTCGTCCAGAAGATCCGCGTCGCGGCATGCCGCCGTGGCGGTGACGTTGGGTGCGGTTGCGGTGGTCATGGTCGCCTTCCTTCTTTTTTACGCCTCCGGCGGGCAAGGGGCTTTGCGCGTTGCAATCGCCATCCGTAATGCTCGAAGACTCGCATAACGGCTGCCGTCCCCTGCACCTCTCTCTGGAGGGTGCCCCCAAATAAAAGATTTTGGGGGGTGGGGTCCGGGGAGGGAGACCTTTTTACGCTCTGCGGTCGCCATCCGTAAGGCTCGCAAGCTCGCCCAACGGCTGCCGCAACAGGTCCCCTCCCCGGAAGATTCTGTTTTAATACATCAGATATTCGGCATTGGGTTCGCCGTCCTCGATGCCGTCGAGAATGGCGTCGATGGCGTCGTGGCTATCCACGCCCTTGAACCACCAGTTCTGCGGCTGCACCACGAGGACGGGGCCTTCCTCGCAGGCTTTGAGACACCCGGTGGCGGTGACCAGGATGTCCAGGCCGCGATCGAGGATTTCCTCTTCGAGGTATTGCAGGAACCCGTCGGTCTGCTTGAAACAGACGCCCTTGGGTTCGCCCTTGTGACGGAAGCTCTGGCACACAAGAATCTGATGCGTCGGCTTGGGCATGGTCCTTTCTCTCCCTTGCAATACCTAGACTGTGCGGCCCGTGCCGCGGTTCCTGCCTTTCTTGCCACCCCCGTAGAGCACGTCCACGAGGCCCTCGATGTTGTCTTCGGTCTGGATGACCCGCAGCCCCCTGACGGCCAGACAGTCCACGGGCCGCTGGCCCGCGCTGGACACCAGCAGGTAGGCGCAGTCGGACAGGACGGCGGCCAGGGCTTCCCACCGGGCGTCGCCGGAACCGGCGGGCGGGGCCGGGCGCACGCCCAGCAGGCCCACGGGACCGTCCATGGGACTGTCCGGGGAATTGTCCGGGGGCACGCCCGTGGGGCCGTACACCAGAAACTGGCGGGCGTGCCCAAGATGTTCGTCCACGTCGAAGCCGTCGCTGCTGGCCACGGCCACGTATGGCCGGTCGCCGCCGGGCACCGGCAGGCCGGAGCCCGAGGTGACGGCCACGGGTTCGCCGCATCCCATGCCCGTGCGCCGCGCCACGGGCAGCCCGTCGCGGGCGGAGGCGTCGAGCACGGGCAGGTGGACGGCGGCCGCCTGGTGGGCGGCGTCCATGGTGGCCGCGTCGGCTGCGGGCACGGGGCCTGCCGCGTCCCCGGCCGGAACGAAGGGCAGCACATAGATGCCCGAGGCTCCCAGCGCCTTGGCGGCGGCGGCGATGTCGCCCACGTGGGCGTCGTTGATGCCGGGGTACACGGTGACGCACACGGCCACCTTGATGCCCGCCCCGGCCAGCGCGGCAAGGGCCACGGCCTGCTCGTCCACCAGCAGGGCCGCGCCCTCGCCGGGCCGCAGGGTGCGGGTGCCGGGGCGGATCCAGGCGTACAGGGTGTCCACCAGTTCCGGGTCCACGGCGTCCATGAGCAGGGTGACGTGGCTCACGCCAAGGTCCGCCAGGGCGGCGGCATGGCTGGCCACGCCAAGGCCGTTGGTGGTCACGCACAGGGTGATGTGCGGGTAGGCGGCGCGCACCAGGCGCAGGGTTTCCAGGGTGCGGTCGGGCACGGCGAACGGATCGCCGGGACCGGCGACGCCCACCGTGTGGACCGCCACGCCCGATTCCATGACCGTGCGCAGGTATTCCAGCGCCTCGTCCGGCAGCAGCGCGGGGGACACGGGCGGCTGCCCGCAGGCGCACGGGGTGCTCACGCCCGGGCCGCCATGGCGGCTGCGGGCGTTGGAACGCGGCGCCACCGGCAGCAGCAGCCAGCCGCCGGGACGTCCGTTCGTGTGCGTACAGTGGGGTGCGCCGCTCATGGTTTCTCCGTGGGGTTCTCCGCCCGGCGCCGGGATGTGGCGCCGGGCGGTTCGTTGTCGCAACATGGTCTTGCTTGCCTGGGAGCTGCTTCCAAATCTGTCTTTCGTTCGTTGGCGAGGAAAACGAGCCCGCCGCGAGGGAACATACTTTTCTGGTATTTGACCGAGCCGGGGGGCGAAGTTTGACGACGCCAACGGGCGAAAGGACAATTTGGAACAGCTCCTAGTAGACCAGTTCGAACTTCTCTTCCGGCGCATCCCGTTCGGCGCGGTCCAGCAGGACGCCCAGAATCTTCTCCAGCAGCCGGATGCCGCCCTTGTACCCCGTCACCGGAAAGTACTGGTGGCCCACCCGGTCCATGATGGGGAAGCCGAAGCGCACGTAGGGGATGTCCTCGTCACGGGCGATATACTTGCAGTAGGTGTTGCCCATGACGAGATCGACGGGCTGGTTCTTGATCCACTGGTGGAGCAGGAACATGTCGCCCGCGGCGCGCACGTTCACGTCGAAGCCCTTGCCCGCGCACAGTTCCCGGATGCGCGCCTCGAACTTCTTGCCCGGCGTGCCGGTGACCACGTGGACGGGCTGCATGTCGAGGGTCAGCAGGAACTCGGTCAGCGCGATGAGCTGGTCCGGGTCGCCCACCAGGGCCACCTTCTTGCCGAAGAAGTACTGGTGGTAGTCGGAGATGACGTCGATGAGCTGGCCGCGCTCGAAGTTCACCGCATCGGGCACCGAGGTGCCCGCCACGGTGCGCAGGGCGTCGATGAAGCGGTCGGTGGCCTTGAGCCCGATGGGCATGTCCAGCACCCGGCAGGGCACCTTGCACTGCGAATCCAGGGTGCGGGCCGCGTCGGCCGAGCACCATTCGCCAAGGGCCAGGGTGCCGATGGCGTCGCCGGCGGCGCGGATGTCCGCCGCCGGGGTGCCCGCGTCGGGGAACATGTGGTACTCGCCGGTCAGCGGGCCGTTGAGCACGCCCGAGGTGTCCGGGAACATGGTGAAGGACACCCCGATCATGCCCGCGATGCGCTTGATCTCCTCCATGTCCGAAGGCTCGACCCAGCCGGGGATGATGTTGACCTTGCCGTTCTTCTTGCCGGAAGCCACGGCCAGGCACTTCACCATACCCTTGACCATGTTGGAGAAGCCGGTGACGTGCGAGCCCACGTAACTGGGCGTGGAGGCGAAGATCACCTGCTTGCCCGCGGGCACCTTGCCTTCCTTCTCCGCCTTGTCCACGATCTGCTTCAGGTCGTCGCCGATGGTTTCGGACAGGCAGGTGGTGTGCACCGCGATGATTTCCGGCTCGTACACCGAGAAGATGTTCTCGATGGCCTGCAACAGGTTGGCCTGGCCGCCGAACACCGATGCGCCTTCGGTGAACGAGCTGGTGGCCGCCGACACGGGTTCCTTGTAGTGGCGGGTCAGGGTGCTGCGGTGGTAGGCGCAGCAGCCCTGCGAGCCGTGGCTGTGCGGCAGGCAGCCCTTGATGCCCAGCCCCGCGTACATGGCGCCGATGGGCTGGCAGGTCTTGGCCGGGTTGATGTTGAGCGCCGAGCGCTCCCTGATTTCCGTCGGGGTATGTCTGAGCAGCATGTCGTTTCCCTTCCTTGCCCGTTATTCCCAGACGTAGGTTGCCGAGAGCTCGGGGTTTTCTTCCCAGGGGGCCTTGAGGTCGTTCCAGACCTTGCTGGTGACCAGGCGCTTGATTTCCGTGTAGAAGTTCACCGCGCCCCTGAAGCCCGCGTAGGGTCCGCCGTAGTCGTAGCTGTGCAGCTGCTTCATGGGCACGCCCATCTTCTGCACCGAGAACTTTTCCTTGATGCCCGCGCAGAACACGTCGGGCTTCAGCAGTTCGATCAGCTTGTCGGCCTCGTACTGGTTCAGGTCGTCGATGACGAGGGTGTTGGACTCCATCTGGGGCATCATCCCTTCGTAATCCTTGAAGGTAAAGCCTTCCTCGGCGAGGCGCTTCAGGTCTTCGTCGGACTTGCGCGGGGCGAAGCGGGTGGCGTCCGGCTCGACCTCGATTTCCTCGATGTTGCGGCTGTCGGCGTCCACCTTGATGGTGGGCATCACCTTGCGGCCTTCGTAGTCGTCGCGGTGGGCGAACTCGTACCCGGCGGCGATGGTCTTCATGCCCATTTCGGTGAACAGGTCCTGGTAGTGGTGGGCGCGCGAGCCGCCCACGAACAGCATGGCCGTCTTGCCCTCGGTGAAGGGCCGCACGTCTTCCAGGGCTGCGTGCACGGCGGGCATTTCCTCGGCGATGACCGCTTCCACCCGGTCGATGAGCTGCTTGTCGCCGAAGTACTGGGCGATCTTGCGCAGCGACTTGGCGGAGGATTCGGCCCCGATGAAGTTCACCTTGATCCACGGGATGCCGTACTTGGTCTCCATCATTTCGGCCACGTAGTTGATGGACCGGTGGCACATGACGGCGTTGAGGTCGGCCTGGTGGGCGGTGGCGAACTGCTCGTAGGTGGAGTTGCCGCTGAAGGTGGACACCAGGGTGATGCCGCACTTTTCCAGCACGCGCTCCAGTTCGAAGGCGTCGCCGCCGATGTTGTACTCGCCCAGCATGTTGATCTTGTAGTCGCCGAGCTTGGGGGTATCGTCCTCGCCCACCACGTGGGTGAATATCTGGTTGTTGGCGATGTGGTGCCCGGCGGACTGCGAGACGCCCTTGTACCCTTCGCAGCTGAAGGCGAAGATGTTGATGCCGAGCTTCTCCTTCATCTTGCGGGCCACGGCGTGGATGTCGTCGCCGATGAGGCCCACGGGACAGGTGGCGAAGATGGCAATGGCCTTGGGGTGGAAGGTGTCGTAGGCCTCCTGGATGGCCGCCGCCAGCTTCTTTTCGCCGCCGAAGATGATGTCCTCGTCCTGCATGTCCGTGGAGAAGGCGTAGGGCATGAAGTTCTCGGACGAATCGAACGGGGCCTTGGTCTGGTTGCGGCGGGTGAGCCACGAGTAGAACCCGCAGCCGATGGGCCCGTGCGTGATGTTCACGATGTCGCGGGTGGGGCCCAGGATGACGCCCTTGCACCCCGCGTAGGTGCAGCCGCGCATGGTGATGATGCCGGGGGTGGTGCGCACGTTGGCCTGCACCTCGGGCACCACGTCGCCGTCCTTCACGTCGTTGATGACGATCTGCTTGGCGCGCTTGCGGGCGACCTTGGTGGGATACTTCCTGAGCAGTTCTTCCTTGACGGTCGCGACGTCCGGGATGCTCTTGTGCTTCAGTGCCATGGTGTCCTCTCCTGACCGCTAGAGTATGGCTTTATCGCCGTGCTCGGCGGTTCTCACACGGTGGGCTTCCGGAACGGCGGTGACGAAGATCTTGCCGTCGCCGGGCTTGCCCGTCTGGTTTGCCTTGATGAGGGCCTCGACCACATCGCCGACCTGGTCGTCGGGCACCACCACGGTGACCACGCGCTTGGAATACAGCCTGCCCTTTTCGCCGAGCAGTTCCACGGCCTCTTCGAACCCTTCCCTGGCGCCTTCCAGCAGGTCGCTGCTGACCAGCCCCTTGCCCCGGCCGAAGGCCTCGTGGGCGTAGAAGCCGTTCACGCCCGCCTCGGTCAGCGCCTTCTTGGTCTGGTTCATCTTGTTCAGGCGCACTACGGCCATGATCTCCTTCATGCGGCGGCCTCCTCGACATCGGGTTCCTTCACGCCGGAGCTGATGGTGTAGACCTCTTCCACCGGGGTGACGAAGATCTTGCCGTCGCCGAAGGCGCCCTTGGCGCCGGTGCGGGCCGCGTGCATGATGGTGTCGATGACGAACTGCTTCTCGCCGGCCTTCACCACGCTGATCAGCAGGGTCTTGGGAATCTCGTCGTAGGTGATCTCGCCGATCTTGATGCCGCGCTGCTTGCCGCGCCCGGCCACGGACATCTTGGTCACGGCCGGGAAACCGGCGGCCATGAGGGCGGCCAGCACGTCGTCGGATTTTTCGGGTCTCACGATGGCACGAACCATGATCATCATCGCCGTTCTCCTTCAGATTTGGTGGCAGTCGTCTGTTGGGTTCTCATCAGGCGCTGTTTCCGAACGAGGAATTCCGTTCGTCGGCAAGGAAAACGAGTCTGGCATGGAGGGAGCATACTCTTATCGTATTCGACCGGAATGCCAGACGATGTTTGACGCAGCCGACGGGCGGAAGAACAGTTCGGAACCGGCCTAGGCTTCGAACAGGCCGTAATCCATCAGCAGCTTTTCCAGTTCCGCGATCTGGAGGGGCTTCGGCACCACGAACATCTTGTTCTCGTCGATGGCTTTCGCCAGGTTGCGGTAGTGCTGGGCCTGCCCGTGTTCGGGGGAGAACTCGATGACGGTCTGGCGGTGGATTTCGGCGCGCTGCACCTGGTTGTCGCGCGGGACGAAGTAGATCATCTGGGTGCCGATCTTGCGGGCCAGTTCCTCGATCATTTCCTTTTCGTTGTCCACGTTGCGCGAGTTGCAGATGAGGCCGCCAAGGCGCACCGCGCCCGATTCGGCGTACTTCATGATGCCCTTGCAGATGTTGTTGGCCGCGTACATGGCCATCATCTCGCCGGAACACACGATGTAGATTTCCTCGGCCTTGCCGTCGCGGATGGGCATGGCGAAGCCGCCGCACACCACGTCGCCGAGCACGTCGTAGAACACGTAGTCCAGCTTCTGGTCTTCCTCGTACGCGCCGAGGGATTCCAGCATATTGATGGAGGTGATGATGCCGCGCCCCGCACAGCCCACGCCCGGTTCGGGACCGCCCGATTCCACGCAGAGGGTGGTGGAGTAGCCCTGCTTGCGGATATCATCGAGTTCCACGTCCTCGCCCTCGTCCCGCAGGGTGTCGAGCACCGACTTCTGGGCCAGGCCGCCCAGCAGCAGGCGGGTGGAGTCGGCCTTGGGGTCGCAGCCCACGACCATGACCTTGCGGCCCAGGGCTTCCGCGAGACCCGCGACGGTGTTCTGCGTGGTCGTGGACTTGCCGATGCCGCCCTTGCCGTAGATGGCCACCTTTCTCATGATATCCTCCTGAAGATTCACGCCCGGCCGGGGTGTTGGATTGGCCGGGGTGCGTTCGCCGTGACTGGCGTGCCCATGCAACGACACGCATAGGGCAAACCCCGTGCCAGTGCGGGCCATTTGCGCCAACAATCCGGCATGACAGCGGTTTTCAGGGTGGAGGACCAGGGCTTCGCGCACGGGACGCTACACGCATGCAGCGACCATTTTGTCGCATGCGACAAATACGTGGTCCGCGACATGACGCGGGATGGCCGGGGCGCGGTCCATGGACAGCCGGGCGGGGGGGCAGCACGATACAGGGCGAAACGACCGGCACGCCGAAGGAAAAACCCGTGCCGGCCCCCTCGCCGGTGCGGGTTGGCCCCGGATTGGCACAGGATCGCACAGGATTGGCACCGACAATGCAATGAGGGAGGCGCACCGGTTCACGCGGAGGTCCGCCCCGCCCCCTTTCTCCGCCGCGACCCGCGCGGGCGGGGCGGCTCCGCCTATCTACACGGAGGCCCCATGCTGCTCGACACCACCCTGCGCGAAGGGGAACAGTCCTTCGGCACCTACCTGTCCATGGCGGACCGGGAGCGCATCCTGCGCGGCCTTGCGGCCGTGGGCGTGCCGGAGGCCGAGGTGGGCTGGGCCGGGCGCGAGGACCTCGGGGACATGCTGGCCCTGGCGGCCCGCGTGGCCCCCGGCCTTGCCGCCGCCGCATGGTGCCGTTGCCGCCCGGAAGACCTGCGCGCCGCCGCGGCCTGCGGGGCGCGGCGAGTGTGCGTGGGCGTGCCCGTTTCCGACGCGCATCTGGCCCGGCGGCTGGGCGTGGGCAGGCCCGCCCTGCTCGACCTGCTGGCAGCCACCCTGGCCGAGGCGCGCGCCCTGGGCATCGACCACGTGACCGTGGGCATGGAGGACGCCTCGCGCGCGGACCGCGACTTCGTGTCCGCCGTGGCGCGCCATGCCGCCGCGCACGGGGCGCACCGGGTGCGCCTGAGCGACACGGTGGGGCTGTTCACCCCGCTGGAGGTGGCGGAGGTGGTGCGCGGGCTGCGCGCCGCGCTGGACGCGGCCTGCCACGGCGGCACGGCCCCGCGCGCGCGCCGGGTGTCCATCGGCGCCCATTTCCACAACGACTGCGGCATGGCCACGGCCAACGCGCTCACCGCCCTGGAGTGCGGGGCGGATTGCGCCGACGTGTCCATACTGGGCCTTGGCGAGCGGGCCGGGGTGGCCCGGCTGGAAGAACTGGCCGCCGCCCTGGTGGTGCGCGGCCGGGCCCGGTTCGACCTTTCTCCCCTGCCCGGCCTGTGCGGCCACGTGGCCCAGGCCGCGTCCCTGTCCGTGCCGCGCCACTGGCCCGTGGCCGGGCGCGACATCTTCGCCGTGGAAAGCGGGCTGCATGCCCACGGCGTGCGGCGCGACCCCAGCCTGTTCGAGCCGTTTCCGCCGGACCTGGTGGGCGGCAGCCGCCGGTTGGGCGTGGGCCGCAAGAGCGGCGCGGCCGCCGTGGCCGCCGCCCTGGCCGAATTGTCCATCCTGCCGCCGCCCCCTGCGCTGCCCGCCATCGTCGAGGCGGTGCGCGAGCTTTCCGCCACCCTGCGCCGTCCGCTGACCCCGGCGGAACTGGTTCACGTGGCGGGGGTGGCGGGGGCAGCCGGTCCTCTGGCAGCGCTTCTCCCCGGCCCGTTGCCCGCGTAGCCGCGACCGCACGCGGCGCACGAAAAAAGAGCGGCCCTCCCCTTTCGGAAAGGACCGCCCACGCCAGGCAATGCAAACGCCCCGCGCACGAGGCCGAATCTTCCGGCCGCCCCGGCTACATGCCGAGGTAGGCCTTTTTCACGTCCTCGTTCACCAGCAGGTTGGCCGCCGTGTCTTCCAGGGTGATGCGCCCGGTTTCCATGACGTAGGCGCGATGGGCGATCTTCAGGGCCTGGTTGGCGTTCTGCTCCACCAGGAACACCGTGGTGCCGTCGGCGTTGATCTTGCGGATGATGTCGAAGATCTGCTGGATGATGATGGGCGCGAGGCCCAGCGAGGGTTCGTCCAGCAGCAGCAGGCGCGGCCGCCCCATGATGGCGCGCGAGATGGCCAGCATCTGCTGCTCGCCGCCGGAAAGGGTGCCCCCGGCCTGCTTGCGGCGCTGGGCCAGGATGGGGAACAGCCCGAAGATGTAGTCCAGGTCGCGGGCGATGCCGTCCTTGTCGTTGCGCAGGAACGCGCCGAGGTCCAGGTTTTCCTGCACCGTCAGGTCGGGGAAGATCAGCCGCCCTTCCGGCACCTGGCTGATGCCCAGCCGCACGATCTCGTTGGGCTTCATGGCGTGGATGGGCCTGCCCTCAAAGAGCACCTCGCCGCTGCGCGGGGGCACCGCGCCGCACACGGTCATCAGCGTGGTGGTCTTGCCCGCGCCGTTGGCGCCGATGAGGGTGACGATCTCGCCCTGGCCGATGGTCAGATTGATGTCGCGCAGGGCCTGGATGTTGCCGTAGAAGGCGTTGACGTTACGCAGCTCAAGCATGGGATTCCTCGCCCAGATATGCCTTGATGACCCTGGGGTTCTTGCTCACTTCCTCCGGGGTGCCCTCGGCGATCTTCGAACCGTATTCCATGACGTAGATGCGGTCCGACAGCGACATGACCATGCTCATGTCGTGCTCGATGAGCAGCACGGAAAGCTGGTGGCGCTCGCGGATCTCGATGACGAGTTCCTTGAGTTCGTGGGTTTCCTGCGGGTTCATGCCTGCGGCGGGCTCGTCGAGGCAGAGCAGGAAGGGGTCGGTGGCCAGCGCGCGGGCAATCTCCAGCCTGCGCTGGGCGCCGTAGGGCAGGTTGCGCGCCTGGTCCTTGTAGTGCTGGTGCAGGTTCACGCTTTTGAGCAGCGCGTAGCTTTCCTCGACGATGCGCTGTTCCTCGGCGCGCGTCCGGGAATCGCGCAGCAGCGCGCCTAGAATGCCCGCCCTGGTCCGACAGTGGCGGCCGATCATCACGTTTTCCAGCACGCTCATGGTGGGGAACAGCCGGATGTTCTGGAACGTGCGCGACATGCCGAGTTCGGTGACCTGGCTGGCCTTCAGGCCGTTGACGGTGACGGTGCGGCCGTCGCGCGGGGTCACGTGCACCGTGCCCTCGGTGGGCACGTAGATGCCGGTGATGCAGTTGAAGAAGGTGGTCTTGCCCGCCCCGTTGGGGCCGATGAGCGCCACGATCTCGCCCAGGCGCACCTGCAGGTCCACCTCGTTCAGGGCGCGCAGGCCCCCGAAGTTCATGGAAATGGAACGGACGTCGAGCACGGCGGCGGTCCCACTGGCGGAGTTGACGGGCGTGGCGGCGTTGCCGGTGGTTGCGGACATCAGGCGTTGCCTCCGGCGGCGGGGCGCGCCGCTGCGGCGCCGGCGCCTTCGGCGTCGGGCACGTTGTACTTGGTGCGCCCCGGCGAAACGAGGCCCTGCGGGCGGAAGACCATCATCAGAACCATGGTCGCGCCGAAGATGAGCATGCGGTACTCCGAGAAGGCGCGCAGGTATTCGGGCAGCAGGATGAGCACCAGCGCGCCCACCGAAACCCCGATGACCGAGCCCATGCCCCCCAGCACCACCATGGCGAGCACCATGGCCGACTCCAGGAAGGTGAAGCTGGCCGGGTTGATGAAGGTGGTCTTGGCCGCGAAGATGACCCCCGCGAAGCCCGCCCAGCACGCGCCCAGCGCGAACGCGGTGAGCTTGGTGGTGGTGATGTCGATGCCCATGGCCTGGCAGGCGATTTCATCCTCGCGCAGGGCCTGCCACGCGCGGCCGATGCGCGAGTTCTTCAGGCGCGTCACCGCGACGATGGTCACGATGACCGCCGCCAGGATGAGATAGTAGATGTAGGTGGTGGCGTCGCTGACCGAAAGCTGCGTGCCGAACAGGCCGGGCCGGTCGATGTTGGCGATGCCGCTGGGCCCCTGCGAGAAGTCGCTCCAGTTTTCCAGCACCAGGCGGATGATTTCGCCGAAGCCCAGGGTGACGATGGCCAGGTAGTCGCCGCGCAGGCGCAGCACCGGAAAGCCCAGCAGGATGCCGAACAGCGCGGCCATGGCCCCGCCGATGGGCAGCACCGACCAGAATCCCAGGCCGAAGTTGCTGTTCAGGATGGCGTAGGAATAGGCCCCCACGGCGTAGAAGGCCACGTAGCCCAGCACCAGCTGGCCGGAAAGGCCCACCACGATGTTCAGGCCAAGGCCCAGCATGACGTAGAGCAGGGCGGAGATCATGATGTTGGTCTGGTAGGTGGAGACCAGCCACGGCAGGACCAGGAACACGGCCAGGATCACGGCCAGGGCGGGCACGGCGGCCTTGGGGTCGCTACGCAGGCGTTCGAACCACGCGCCGCGCGCGGACATGACGCCCCCGGCGGCCGCGGCGCGCCCGGCCTCCTTGCGGGCCATCATGAACCGCCACACGAAGGACAGCACGAACGAGCCCGCGCCCATGCCCAGCATGTTCTCCCACCGCCAGTCGATGGTCCCGTTCAGGCTGTCGATCCTGATGACCATGAGCGGAAAGGTCAGGAACATGAACCACAGGCTGACCAGTATGGATTTCTTGAGACCTTGCATGAAGACTTTCCTCGGAATGCGTCGTTATGTCCCGCGTGTTCCGGCATCCGGCGGGGCGGCCCGTGGCCTGCGAGTTACCGCAAGCTTGGCGGTGCCGTCACAAGCGGGATTTTTGTTCTCTGTCAAGGAAGAGCGACTTTTTATGCAGGGAGTGCGGCAGCCGTTAGGCGAGTTTGCGAGCCTTACGGATGGCGACCGCAGCGCGTACTCTTATCGTACTCGACCGGAATAAAAAGGCGTTCTGACGAAGACAGAGGACAAAAGGCACCTTGTGGCGGCGCCGCTAGACTTTCTGCGTCTTGGCCTTGCCCAGGATGCCCGAAGGCCGGAAGATGAGGATGAGCACAAGCAGCGCGAAGGCCAGCGCATCCTCGTAGTCGCTCGAAATGTACCCGGTGGCGAAACTTTCGCACCAGCCGAGCACAAGGCCGCCCAGCATGGCGCCCGGAATGGAGCCGATGCCGCCGAGCACCGCGGCGGTGAACGCCTTGATGCCCGCGATGAACCCGATGGCGAAGTTCACCTGCCCCACGTGCGAGGCGATGAGCACGCCGCCCACGGCCGCCAGCGACGAGCCGATGACGAAGGTGAGCGAGATTACCTTGTCGGCGTCGATGCCGAGCAGCATGGCCATCTTGCGGTTCTGGGCCGTGGCGCGCATGGCCTTGCCCATGCGGGTGTACTTGATGAACAGCGTCAGCGCGGCCATGGCCACGGCCGAGGTGACGATGATCAGCACTTCGCTGGCGCCCATGATGTGCGCGATGGGTTCGAGAAATTCGGGCTGCGGCACCAGGTTGGGAAACGGCATGAAGTCCGAGGTCTGGGCCAGGATGACGTAGTTCTGGAGAAAGATGGACATCCCGATGGCCGAGATGAGCGGCGAGAGGCGTTGCGCGTCGCGCAGCGGCTTGTAGGCGATCTTTTCGAGCGTCAGGCCGTAGGCGGCACAGTAGATGACCGCCACCACCGCGGCGATGATCAGGATGGCCAGGGCCGGAAAGCCGTAGATGCCGAGCGCACCGGCCACGATCAGCGCCGTGAACGCGCCCAGCATGTACACCTCGCCGTGGGCGAAGTTGATCAGCTCGATGATGCCGTACACCATGGTGTAGCCGAGCGCGATGAGCGCGTAGATGGAGCCGCGCGTCAGCCCGCCGAAGAAGAGTTCCCAGAAATACTGCCAATCCATTGGTGCCTTCCCGTGCATGCGCGGGACCTGGCCGCGCCGTCGTCAAAACTCGGGGGACGGGCCTGCGGCCCGCCCCCCTGTCATATCGGATGCTTTCCGTGAACTACTTGAGTTCCACGTACTTGCCGTTCTTCACCTGGTACATGGAGAAGCCGACGCCCTCGGCATCGCCGCGCTTGTCGAACTTGATCTTGCCCACCGAGGTCTCGACGAATTCGGTGCGCAGGGCATTCATGATCTTGGCGGAATCGGTGGAACCGGCCTTTTCGATGGCGTTCAGCAGGGCCAGCGAGGCGGCGTAGGCTTCCTTGTAGAACGCGCCGGGCTCGGCGCCGAATTCCTTCACGTGGGCCTCGATGGCTTCCTTGTACAGGGGCAGCGAGCTCACGTCCCTGGAGCTGGAGGCGTACACGCCTTCGGCGTCCTTGCCCGCGACCTTGATGAAGGTGTCGTCCTTCACGCCGTCGTCGGACACGAAGGGCAGGTCCATGCGCTTCTTGCGCAGCTGCTGCACGATCTTCGAGGCTTCGGGATGGTAGCCGCCGAACATCACGGCTTCGGCGCCGGAGTTGCGGATCTTCTGCACCACGGCGGAGTAGTCCACCGCGCCGGGGGTCACGCCTTCGAAGAGCACCACGGTGCCCTTGCCGCCCTCTTCGATGAACTGCTTGGCGTATTCGGCGTAGCCCTTGCCGTAGTCGCCCTTGTCATGCAACACGGCGATCTTCTTCTTGCCCAGCTTGTCGATGGTGAAGTCCACGCCCAGCCTGGCCTGCTGGTCGTCGGAGGCGATGGTGCGGAAGAAGTTGGGGTAGTCGCCGCTCTGGGTCAGGGCCGGGTTGGTGGCCGAGGGCGACATCAGCACGATGTTGGCTTCCTTGTAGATGGGCAGCGCGGCCTTGGTGGCGCCGGAGCAGATGTGGCCCAGCACCACGACGGCGCCGTCGGACACCAGCTTGGTGGCCGCGTTGGTGGCCAGTTCGGGCTTGCACTGGTCGTCCTGGGGAATGACTTCCACCTGCTTGCCGAGCACGCCGCCCTTGGCGTTGACCATCTTGGCCACCAGCTTGGCGGCGTTGGCGCTGGGCAGCCCGTAGGAGGCCAGGTCGCCGCTGTGGGCGCCGGCCACGCCGAACTTGATGGTATCCGCCGCAAACGCCGGGCAGGCCATGACGGCCACGGCAAGACCCGCAACAAGGACCTTGAACCATCCTTTACGCATGCTCGATCCTCCGAAATGTTGACGAAACGAGTGAACAATATTGTAAAGACATTGCCGCAACGGCGACCACCCCGCGCACGCACGGCAATGCAGCGCGTCGGGCAGGAATGCCACCATCGACCAACACTTTTTGATGCCACGGAATCCGGAAGGCTGTCAAATGCTCCCGGTTATGGCAACCATGCGATGTTGCGGCAAAATTCAGGCCGCACGCCGCGCATTGTCATTTTTGGCATCACTTCGTCACGGAAAACCCGGCGCCGGATTCGCGGCCCGTCCTGACGGCGTCCGGAGCAACCGCCCGCAGGGTTGCATACACCGTTCCAGCCGCATGCGGCGCACGCGCTCCGGACCTGCCGTACCCGCTCGCGCCGGGCACGGGACGGGGGGCGGGCCGCCCACTCGTTTCGAACCGGGCGCACTGCCCTACCCTTGCATCGCTTCATCCGTCAAGAGCGCCACGGCAGATTTCCCGTTTCCGCCGTCACGCGGGCGCAACGCCCTCCGCGACGGCCCCCGCTGGCGTTTCCCGGCCTTGCGCGGCCAGCCCGCACCGCTGGCGATGCCCCATCGCCGCTGTCCACGCCCCCATGCCGCCCCACCGGCCCTACCGCGGCCCGGGGGGACCGCTCTCGATATCCACGGGTTGCCGCCGCGCGCCGAAGGGTGCATACCATACATATTCCCGGTACAGCAGGAGGTACCCATGCTGAAGGCATTCAAGGAATTCGCGGTCAAGGGCAACGCGCTGGACATGGCCGTGGGCGTCATTCTGGGCGCCTCGTTCGGCACCATCGTCAAGTCGCTGGTGGACGACGTGATCATGCCGCCCATCGGCCTGGTGCTGGGCGGCGTGGACTTCTCTGACCTGTTCGTCACCCTGCGCGACGGGGCCACTCCCGGCCCGTACGCCAGCCTGGCCGCCGCCAAGCATGCGGGCGCGGTGACGCTGAACGCGGGCGTGTTCGCCAACACGGTGGTCAGCTTTCTCATCGTGGCCTTTGCCGTGTTCCTGCTGGTGCGCGGCGTGAACACCCTGCGCACGCGCCTGGAAGGCCCTGCCGCGCCCAAGCAGCAGGACTGCCCGTTCTGCTTCAGCAAGATCGATGTGCGCGCCACCCGCTGCCCGCACTGCACCGCGGGCATCACGCAGGCATGAGAACCGGCCGGGCCGCCCTTGCCGTTCCACGGGCGGGCCCCGGCCGCAAACGCAATGCCGCCGCCGGAGCGGTCTCCGGCGGCGGCAGGCCCGTGGGCAACCGCAGCGGCCGCCCGGCACGTGGGTGCGGCAGGCAGGGGCGGCCGGGCGGAAAAATTCCCGTGCGATACCGGACTATTTCGTGTCGGCCCGCACCAGCAGCACGTCGCAGGGGGCGTCGCGGGTCAGCCGGGCCACGGCGTCGCGCATCACCTCAAGCCCGCGCGTAAACGGGTTGGACAGCACCAGCAGGTCGTAGCCCTTGGCGGCCTGCTCGCGGATCACGTCCACCACGTCGCCGGGCGCGGTCAGCAGTTCGCCGGGCATGTCGCCCCGGAGTTCCAGGAAGGCGCGCGCGCTTTCCGCCGCCGCCTTTTCCTCCAGCCCCTGCATGTATTCCAGAAAGCCGATGCGCGAATTGCAGCCGGACAGCCAGTCGTGCCCGGTGAACACGTCCCACGTGGCGTCGATGACGAACAGGGCGTCCAGGGTGGCGCCCTTCTCGCGGGCGATGCGGATGGCCTCGTCCACGGCGCGGCGTGCGCCGGGGCCGTCGTCGAGGGCGAGCAGCAGCTTCATGGGGGGCGTCACGGGAGGCGTCATGGGGGCATGTTCTCCGTAGGCGTATGGCGGGCGGCGCATGGCCGCCCGCCGGATGTCTGGCTTGTGTGATGGTTCGGCCGGGCGGAAGGATCATCCTGCCGCCCTCATTGCCTGCGATCTTGGGATATTGCGCTATGCGGATTTTTGTTCTCTGCCAAGGAAGAGAGATTTTTTATGAAGGGAGTATACTCTTATCGTATTCGACCGGAATAAAAAATCTTTCTGACGCAGGCAGAGGGCAAAAGGCCCATAGCGCCCCCCTAAGGCAGGGTGCCCTTCTCGTGCTCCATGACCACAATGGCCTGCTTGCCCTTCTTCACGGCGTCGCCGGGCTTGCCGGAAACCTTCAGCACCTTGCCGTTGGCCTTGGCGGTGAAGCTCTCGACCGCGACCTTCTCTTCCATCACGTTGTTGACCCACTTCTTCTTGACCACTTCCAGCGAATAGAGCGGGTCGCCCTTCTTCACCTCGGCGCCTTCGGCCACGAAGATCTCCACCAGCTTGCCGTCCTGCGGGGCCTTGATGCCCACCGAGGGCACGATGAAGGCCATGTAGGTCAGCACCACCACCACGATGAGGGCCGAGGCGATGATGGCGGCCACGTCCTCGTGGCGGTCGCTCCTGAATACGGTAAGGGACTTCTTCTTGTCGGACATGTGCGTGCTCCTCGTGCCGGCGGCCTAGAAGGCGCCTTCCTTCGGAATGAAGGCCAGGATGATGATCAGGGCGAGAACGTACTTGGTGGCGCCCGCGATGAGGCCGATGCGCAGCGGCTTGCCGCCCGCGGCCCTGATCTCGCGCACGTCGATGTACGCGCCAAGGCCCACCAGGCCCACGCCGAATACCCAGGCCATGACGTCGCGCATCAGGTGCAGCGTCTCGGAGCCTTCAGCGCCGAGGATGTGCAGCGAGGACAGCGCGGTCATGCCCACGAAGCCCAGCACGAAGATGGGGAACTTGGAGGCGAGGATGGAACCGAGGCTGACGTGTTCTGCGTCGGCCTCGCCCTTCCAGTACCAGGCGGTGATGAAGAACACCACGAACGGAATGCAGATGACCCGCACCACGTTCCAGATTTCGCCGTAGGCCACGGCGGTGCCGGGGGCGAAGTTGGGGTTGAAGGCAAGGCAGGTGGCCAGCACCTGGCCGGAGTTCAGGATGCCCGTGCCCACCCACGCGCCGAACTGGTAGTCGGACAGGGCCAGCATCTTGCCGACGAACGGGCTGACGAACATGGTCATGATGCCGAAGCCGAGAATGGTGGCGATGGACAGGGCCAGGTCCACCGGCTTCGCGCGCACGCCGGGCGCGGTGGCCACGGCGGCGGAAACGCCGCACACGCCGCAAGCGGCGGCCATGGTGGCGGTGACCGAGCGGTCGGCGTCAAGGCGCTTGCCCAGCCACAGGATGAAGATGGCCGTGCCGAACACGAAGGCCACGATGAGCGTGATGGCGATGCCGCCCACCTTCAGCAGCTTGTCGAAGGTGTACAGCGAGCCCAGCATGATGACGCCGGTCTTGATGAACAGGCGCGTGGTGCGGAAGCCTTCCTCGGCCCATGCCGGAATCTTTCCGCCGAACAGGATGTTGCGGTAGAACATGCCGGTAAGGATGGACAGCAGGATGTAGTTCAGGCTCAGCACCTGCACCAGCCAGCCCTTCCTGCCGAACACCACCGCGTCCTTCATCCACGGTTCAACGTACACGCGCAGCACGTACAGCGTGCCGATCATCACCGCGAGCCCGGGCACGATGGCCAGGATCTTGCCGAAAAGCCCCTTGTCTTCCATTGCGTTGCATCTCCTCGGGGGTTGCGTGACTTCCGGACGATGCCCCGGCGGCCGCGATCCGCGCCGCCGGGGCATCATCCCTTTCCCTTTCTCTCGTCTTTCCCGCGTCTTTCCCGCATCCGTGCGCGGCGCCGTTGCCGCCCCCTGCCGGGGGAGACCGCGGGCAGGCTCCATGGCGGCGCCCCTTTGCGCCGCCGGGCCATGCCCGCCGCCACGGCCGCCGCGCGCCGGATACGCCCGCCCCGAGAGCAAGACGCGGGCCATCCGGGCCGTAAAGGTCAGGATTCAAGCATTGCGCGGTGTTGCGCCGCGCCTTCCCCGGCCTGCCTGCTAACTCGCGGCAGCACCCGCAGCCGGTGCAACGCAGCTTGCGGCGCGCGGGTTGCCCTTTGTCCCGCCTGTGCTAGACAACGGCCATGCCGCGCCGGGCGCGCGGCCGGACCCGCCCCTTCATTGTTGACGCGCCCGCGCAAGGAGCCCCGTGTTTCGACTCACGCCCCATTCGCTCCAGGCCCGCTTCCTGCTGGGCCTTTTGCTCATCCTCGCCTGCCTGGGCGGGTTCTTCGCCCTGTCGCTGTTCATGCACCTGGAACGGCTGGTGGAAAACGAAGCCCGCGACCGCGCGGCGCTCATCCTTTCGCAGGCCGAGGCGGTGCAGAGCTACGTGCGCAACACCCTGCGCCCGGCCATGTACCGCGCCATGCCCGACGACACCTTCGTCATCGAGGCCATGTCCACCTCGTTCGTCACCCGCGCGGTGATGAACGACAACAACCTGGCCCACGACCGCTTCACCTACCGCCGGGTGGCCGTGGGCGCGCGCAACCCCGCCTACGAGGCCTCGGAGTTCGAGCGCGGCATCATCGCCCGGTTCCGCGACGACCCGGAACTGACCCGCGTGGAGGACGTCAGCGAAGAGGACGGGGAACGGCTGTTCATCACGGCCAAGCCGGTGCGCTTCGAAACCTCGTGCCTGCGTTGCCACGGCGACCCTGAACAGGCCCCGCCCGTGCTGCTGTCCATGTACGGGGCGGAGCGCGGCTTCTGGCGCAAGACCGGCGACCTCGCGGGCATGACCATGGTGGCCCTGCCCATGGACCAGGCCGTCAGCGGCATGACCGAGGCGGTGGTGTCGTTCGGGGTGCTGTTCGCGGGCGGGGCGCTGGTGCTGTTCGCGGTGATTCACGTGTTCTTCAACCGGCTGGTGGTGCACAACCTGCGCCGCATGGGCGGGGTGATGCGCCGCCACTTCCCGGACGAGGCGGACATGACCATGCCCCGGCGCGGCCACCCGGACGTGGGCATCGACGACCTGCTGGGCGACATGGAATCGCTGGCCCGGCATCTCAGCGAGGCGCGGGCCAAGCTGCGCGACTACGCCGCCAATCTGGAAGGCATGGTCCACGAGCGCACCGTGGACCTCGCCACCGAGGCCACGGCCCGGCGCACCGACGTCGAGTTGTTCGTGGGCCTGCTGGACCGCCTGAACCGCAGCAGCGGCAAGGGCGAACTGCTGGCCGCCTCGCTGGCGCTGGTCGCGCGGCGCTTCGGGGCGGACCGGGCGGCCTACGCCTGCGTGCTCTCGGCCAGCGACTTCCATTCCTGGCCGGACCGCGCCGTGCGGCCGGAACTGCCCCCCGACTGGCACGACCTTGCGGCCGAGGGCGCGCCGCGCCTGACCCCGCGCGCGTGGTTCATCCCGGTGCAGACCAGCGACACCACGCGGGGCCTGTTGTGCCTGTACTGGGACGCGGACCACGCCAGCGGCCCCGGCACCGCCGACCTGGCCCAGGCCGTGGGACGCCAGCTGGGCATCGCCATGGACAACCTGGACGCGCTGGACAACCTGCTGCGCCAGAACGCCCTGCTGGACTCCATCTTCGAGGGCATTTCCGACCCGCTGCTGCTGCTGGGCGGCGACGGCCGGGTGGTGCTGGCCAACAGTTCGGCCCTTCGGCTCACCCGGTCGCTGACCCGGTCGCTGGAAGGGACCGGCGACCACAGGAGCGACGGGACCGGCGGAAAGGGGGGGCCGGGCCTCGACGAACTGCTGGACGCCGCGGACATCGCCGCGCGCATGGGCGACGGCCCGGTGTCGCGGGCGGTGACCCTGCGCGACGGGCGGTCCTTCGCGGTGAACGCCTACCCGCTGGGCGGGCGGCTGGAACGCGGCGGGCGCACCGTGGCCTACCTGCGCGAAACCACCGACGAGCGCCGCATGCTGGAACGGGTGCAGCAGCACGAAAAGCTGGTGGCCGTGGGCAAGCTGGCCGCCGGGCTGGCCCACGAGATCAACAACCCGCTGGGGGTCATCCACTGCTACGCCGACCTGTTGCGCGCCACCGCGCCCGACGGGCAGGCCCAGGCGGACATCGACGTGATCATGCGCCACACCGAGCAGGCCCGGAAGGTGGTGCGCGATCTGCTGGACTTCGCCCGGCCCAAGCAGGCCGAACGCGGCCCCTGCGACGTGGCCGAGGTGCTTTCCGGCCTGGCCGACGTGTTCCGTCCCAGGGCGCGGGCCGCGCGGGCGCGCATCGTGCCCGACCTGCCCGATCTGCCCGATACGCCCGATACGCCCGGCGGGACGGCGGGCGGCGGCAACGGATGCGCCCCGCTGCCCCCGGTGCTGGCCGACCGCAGCGGACTGGAGCAGATTCTCACCAACCTGCTGCTCAACGCGCTGGACGCCGTGGAAACCGACGCCCCGGCCATGCGCGACGGCGCGAACGGGGACGACGCGGAGACCGGTGATGGCCCGGACGCGGACCCCGGCGCTTCGCCCGCATTCCCCCGCCCCCTGCGGCGCGGGGTGGTGGTGCTGTCCGCCCGCCGCCTTCCCGACCCGCACGGGCAGGACGAGGTGGTGGTGCAGGTCATCGACAACGGCCCCGGCATCCCGGAAGAACACCTGCCCCGGCTGTTCGACCCGTTCTTCACCACCAAGGCCGCCGGGCGCGGCACCGGGCTGGGGCTGGCCGTGGTCTTCGGCATCATGCGCGACATGGGCGGGCGCATCGAGGCGCGCAACCTGACCCCGGCGGACCTCGCCCCCGCCGCCCAGGGCGGTCTGGCCTGCCGCGTGGACCTGGCCGCCCTTTTCGCGGAATTTGCGGAGTCCGCCGAATCCACCGGGTCCGCCGAATCCTCCGGTCCCGGCGGGTCCGGCCCCCACGCTTCCGGCTTCCCGGCCGAACTGGCGCGCGGGGCGGTGTTCACCCTTCACCTGCCTGCGGCGGACCGGGACCACCCGGCCGCGCCCACGGAGCACGACGCATGACCACGCCCCACGAGACCATCCTGGTGGTGGACGACGAGGCGGACTTCGCCAACGGCCTGGCCCGCCAACTGCGCGCGGGCTTCCCGGATGCGGAGGTCTTGGTGGCCACCAATGGCCGGGCCGGGCTGGACCTGCTGGGCCGCAGCGACCCGGCCGTGCTGCTGACCGACCTGCGCATGCCCGACATGGACGGGCTGGAGCTGATGGCCCACGCCCAGACCCAGGACGCCGCGCCCAGCGTCATCCTGCTCACCGCGCACGGCACCATCGAGACGGCGGTGACCGCGCTCAAGAACGGGGCCTACGACTTCCTGACCAAGCCGGTGCGGCGCGAGGACCTGTACCGCGCCGTGAGCAAGGGGCTGGAGCGCTGCCGCCTGCTGCGCGAAAACCGCCGCCTGCGCGAGGAAATGTCGCGCACGGGGCTGGAACGGACGCTGATCGGCGAAACCCCGGCCATGCGCAGGCTGAAGGAGACCATCGCGGCGGTGGCCGCATCGGACTACACGGTGTTGGTGCGGGGCGAATCGGGCACCGGCAAGGAACTGGTGGCCGCGTCCATCCACGGGCTGTCCGGCCGGGCGCAGCGCCCCATCGTCAGCGTGCACTGCCCGGCCATCCCGGACCAGTTGCTGGAAAGCGAGCTGTTCGGCCACGTGAAGGGGGCCTTCACCGGGGCGGAGCGCTCGCGCAAGGGGCTGTTCATGTCCGCCGCCGGGGGCACCATCGTGCTCGACGAAATCGGCGACATCTCGCCCGGCATCCAGACCAAGCTGTTGCGGGTGTTGCAGGAACACGAGATACGCCCCGTGGGCTCCAGCGGCATGGTGAAGGTGGACGTGCGCATCATCGCCTCCACCAACCGGGCGCTGGAGGCGCGCATCAGGAGCGGGGAATTCCGGGAAGACCTGTTCTACCGGCTCAACGTGCTGACCATCCACACCCCGCCCCTGCGCGACCGCGCCGACGACATCCCCCTGCTGGCCGACCACTTTCTGGCCCAGACCTGCCGCGAGATGCAGATAGCCCCCAAGCGCCTTTCGCCCGAGGCCATGGCCTGCCTGTGCGGCCGGGAATGGCCGGGCAACGTGCGGGAATTGCAGAACTTCGTGCGGCGGCTGGCGGTGTTCTGCCCCGGCGACACGGTGGAAATGGCCCACCTGCGGCTGGTGGACGGCCCCGCCGACTGCGCCGCGCCCGCAGCCGAGCCGCCCCTGACCCCGTACAAGGACGCCAAGGCCCACGTGGTGGACGATTTCACCCGGCGCTACGTGGAACGGCTGCTGGAACGCACCGAGGGCAACATCTCGGAGGCGGCGCGCATCTCGGGGCTGGAGCGGGTGTCGCTGCAAAAGATCCTGCGGCGGCTGGGCATCGGCGGCGCGGGCCGGGAGTAGGCGCTTGGCCGGGAACGAGCGGAGGACCGCGCCATCCGGCCCCGTCCCGCCCCATCCGGCATCATTCGGCGCGGTATCGGCCGGTGTCCTGCCGATACCCGCTTGCCTGTGCGCCGCCACGTGCTATCTTGGAACAACGGGTACCCGATATCCCCCCCTGCCGTTCCGCCCCCCTGCCTGCATCCCCGTTGCCCGCACCCGTCATCCGGCGTCCCCGTCATCCGTCGCCCCCAACCATCCCGGAGGCTTGCATGCTTGACCGCAGACGTTTCGTGCAATCGTTGCTGGCCCTCGTCCCCCTGGCAACCTTGACCACCATGACCGCCGCCACGGCCAATGCCGCCAGCCCGGCCACAGGCACGGGGGGCGGCGCGCCCGCAGCGCCGCCCACGCCCCACAACACGCAGGCGCCCGGCTTCTTCCGCCTGCCCGTGGGCGGCGTGACGGTGTTCGCCCTGTTCGACGCCCACGGCAAACTCGATCCGGCCATCCTGCACGGCGCGGACCGCAAGGACATCGACGCGCTGCTGGAGGACGCGGGCATCCCCGCCGGGCAGCCCGCCACCAGCAACGTGAACTGCTTCCTGCTGGACGCGGGAACGCGCCGGGTGCTCATGGACACCGGCGCGGGCAGCTTCTTCGGCGCGCGGGGCGGGTATCTGCCCGGCAACCTGCGCGCGGCCGGATACGCGCCCGGCGGCATCGACCACGTGCTGCTTTCGCACCTGCACCCGGACCACGCCCTGGGCCTGGTGGACGCGGCGGGGGCGCGGGTCTTCCCCAACGCCAGCGTGCACGTGAGCGCGCCGGAACTGGACTACTGGACCAGCGACGCCACCCTGGCCGCCGCGCCGGAAGGCCGCAAGGCCGGGCTGCTGGCCCTGCGCAAGGCGCTGGCCCCGTACAGGGACGCCGGGCGGCTGCACACCTTCGCGCCGGGGGCCGCGCCCCTGCCCGATCTGCCGCTGGTGACCTCGGTGGACCTGCCCGGTCACACGCCGGGGCACTGCGGCTTCCGCGTGACCTCGGGCGGCACGGTGCTGCTGTTCTGGGCGGACATCATCCACAGCACGCCGGTGCAGTTCGCCCGGCCGGAAGTGTCCATCGACTTCGACGTGGACCAGAAGGCCGCCGTGGCCACCCGCCTGCGCCTGCTGCCCCAGGTGGCCGCCGAAGGCTGCTGGGTGGCCGGGTCGCACCTGCCCTTCCCCGGTCTGGGCCGGGTGCGGGCCAGGGACGGAGGAAAGGGAGGCTACGCCTGGCTGCCCGTGAACTACGCCGACGGGCTGTAGGCCGCGCGCATCCGCACCTTATCCGTCAATGAAACCCGCAACGCAGAACGCGCCGTCCGGCATGTGCCGGGCGGCGCGTTGGCCTTGGAAAAAGAGGTGCGGGCCGGAAAGGGGTGCGCCGCCGCCTCACGCGACCTCACGCAGTTGGGGCGTCGGCAGGCGCGTTGGGGGGCGTCAGCACGTCCGCGTACTGTTTCCGCGCGGCCAGCCAGGCGCGGGACACGGCAAAGGACGCCTCGTCGTGCGGCTCCAGGGTGGCCGTGGGGTGCAGCCCGCGCGCGAGCAGTCCGCCGAACAGGTCGTCCAGCGGGATGGACCCGGTGCCCAGGCCCAGGTGCTGGTCGTCGCTGCCGTCGTTGTCGTGCAGGTGCAGGTGGGCCAGGCGCGGGGCGAAGGCGTCCAGCCAGCGCCGCAGGTCGCGCCGCTGCACGCCGCGCGCGAAGCTGTGCCAGTGCCCGGCGTCGAAGCAGATGCCCGCGCGGGCGCCGAAATGGAGGGCCAGGGCATCGACCAGCGCGGCCACCGGTTCGGGGTCGCGTTCGTGGGTGTTCTCGATGCGCACGGGCGCGTCGCACGCGGCCAGCACAGCCGTCCACGTGCCGCAAGCCCGCTCCAGCCACTGGGCAACGGCCCCGTCGTGCTGGCTGTGGTCGAAGGCGGCGTGCCCCACCATGTGGCGCGGCCCGTACAATGCGGCCAGTTCCGCCGCGCGAAACAGGGTGTCGCGGCTGGCGGCCAGAACACTGTCATTGAAGCTGCCGGGATGCAGGTCGAAGAACGGCAGGTGCACCGCGCAGGGCAGTCCGGCTTCGGACAGGCGGCGCGCGGTGTCGCGGTGCCAGTCCGGGGCCAGCTCCTGCACGGCGAAGGTGTCGATGCCCAGTTCCGGGGCCAGCCCATCGGCCACGAAACGGTCGAGCCACGCGGGGTCGCGGGCGACCCAGCTGAGGGGAAGATTCACGAAGGTGCGCATGGAGGGCGTGTAGCACAGGGGCCGTCCGGGGCCAACCACCCAACTCAGGACAGGTCAACGCGGGATGGACCACGCGGGCCGCCCCGAGCCCCCCGTATCCCACCGGTTCGCGCCAGACGCGGCCCCGGAAAATGACCCACCCCACGTTTTCGCCCGCCCTCACCCGTTCCACGCGCCTCGTGCGTCCATTTTCGCCCATCCGATGCCCGTTTTCGCGCAGCCGCCCCCTTTTTTCGTGTAGCCCGCCTTTTTCCCGATCTTCAGGGAAAAACACCCCGCCGCTACCCCGCGTACCGCCTTAATCCGGACTGAAAAAGACCAGTTTGCAACCGCTTGCAGACCAAATTTTCAACAATTATTTCATCATGTAACAACACATCCTCCGTCCCACGGAGCAGCCTCGATTTTTCGCAGAATGTGCTTGACGCACCCTTGATTATCGCATACCTCCGCAGTAGGAATTATTCCATACCCTAGAGGTAGGGTATTCGCGCGCCTTCCGGCCGACGCCAACGGCCGGAAACACCCCGGCGAGGGGGCCTGCGATGCCACGCAACCACGCGGTATTACGGGACACGCACCGGAACAGCGCGAACGCCACAGGGAGGAACCACGACCCGGACCAGCGCGGGCGCCCCGGCATGGGGGGCGCCGGCGCAGTTCCGCTTCGTGGCAGGGCTCTGTCCGACCGTGCCGCCGCGCAAGCCGCAGGGAACCGGCTGGCGGCACGACGACTGAGGGTTGTCAGAGGAAGCGTTTCACTCATCTCAAAGGACTGCCACTATGATGAACGCGAAATCACTGCTGCGATGGGCGGGAGCTCTGGTCGCCGTGGCCGCGGTCACGGTCTTCGGGCTGGATGCGCGGGGCACGACGAAGCCCCTTCCCGGCTCCACGGGCGAGCAGCGCGCCGACCTGGTGGAGATCGGCGTCATGGCGAAATTCGGCGACCTGGAGTTGCCGAAGGTCACCTTCCCGCATGATCGGCATTCCGAGGCCGTGGCCAAGGTCGCCGCGCCCGGCAAGGAATGCGCCACCTGCCACAAGAACGACGACAAGGGCAAGATGTCGCTCAAGTTCATGCGCCTTGAGGACACCACCGCCGCCGACCTCAAGAATATCTACCACGCCAACTGTATCGGCTGTCACACCGAGCAGGCCAAGGCGGGCAGGAAGACCGGGCCGCAGGACGGCGAATGCCGCTCGTGCCACACCCCGAAGCCCGTGGCTTCCTCGTGGAAGCAGATCGGCCTCGACAAGTCGCTGCACTACCGCCACGTGGCCGCCAAGGCCATCGCGCCGGTGAACGACCCGCAGAAGAACTGCGGCGCCTGCCACCACGTGTACGACGAGGCCGCCAAGAAACTCGCGTGGGTCAAGAACAAGGAAGACTCCTGCCGCGCCTGCCACGGCGACGCGCGCGTGGAGAAGAAGCCCTCGCTGCGCGAGGCGGCGCACACCCAGTGCATCACCTGCCACCGCGGCGTGGCCGCCGCCCCGGCCAAGGCCGATTCCGGCCCGGTGTCCTGCGCGGGCTGCCACGACCCGGCCATGCAGGCCAAGTTCAAGGTGGTGCGCGACGTGCCCCGCCTGGAACGCGGCCAGCCCGACGCCGCCATGGTCCTGCCCGAAACCGGTAAGGACGCCCCCAAGGGCATGAAGGGCACCATGAAGCCCGTGGCCTTCAACCACAAGGTGCACGAGGCGGCCAGCAACACCTGCCGCGCCTGCCACCACGTGAAGATCGACAACTGCACCACCTGCCACACGCTGGAAGGCGTGAAGGACGGCAGCTTCGTGCAGATCGAGAAGGCCATGCACCAGCCCGACTCCATGAAGAGCTGCGTGGGCTGCCACAACCAGAAGGTGCAGACCCCGTCCTGCGCGGGCTGCCACGGCTTCATGAAGACCGGCGCCAGGCCCCAGTCCGCCGCCGCCTGCGCGGTGTGCCACGCCGATCCGGTCGGGCCCTCCGGCCCGCTGGACGCCAAGGCCGTGGCCGACGGCGCCCTGCTGAAGGCCCCCAAGGAGCAGCGCGCCGAAGTGGCCGCCGCCACCCTGGCCGTCCGCCGCACCACCAAGGGCACCCTGCCCGCCGACGACATCCCCGAGTTCGTGACCATCGGCGTGCTGTCCGACAAGTACGAACCCTCGAAGCTGCCTCACCGCAAGATCATCAACACCCTGATGGCCGCCATCGGCGACGACAAGCTGGCCGCCACGTTCCACACCGACAAGGCCACCGTGTGCGCGGGCTGCCATCACAACAGCCCCGTCAGCAAGACGCCGCCCAAGTGCGCCAGCTGCCACGGCAAGCCCTTCGACCCGGCCAAGGGCGACCGCCCCGGCCTGAAGGCTGCCTACCACCAGCAGTGCATGGGCTGCCACAACCGCATGAAGCTGGAAAAGCCCGCGGATACGGCCTGCGCCGAGTGTCACAAGGAACGCGCGAAATAGGAAACCGGTAAGGAGTTATCCATGAACAGGAGAAGATTCCTGACCCTGCTGGGCACCGCCGGTGTTTCCACGGCCATGAGCGCTGTTGGCGCGAAAAAGGCCGTCGCGGCGGGCAACCAGAGCTTCAAGGGCTACAAGGACAGTTACGGGGTGCTGCACGACACCACCCGCTGCATCGGCTGCCGCAAGTGCGAGCAGGGCTGCAACGAGGTGAACGACCTGCCCGCGCCCAAGGTGAAGTTCGACGACCTCACCGTGCTGGAGAAAACCCGCCGTACCGACCCGGACAACTGGACGGTGGTCAACAAGTACAACGTGGCCGGGCTGGACCATCCGGTGTTCCGCAAGCAGCAGTGCAACCACTGCCTGGAACCCGCCTGCGCCTCGGCCTGCTTCGTCAAGGCGTTCACCAAGAACCCCGACGGCTCCGTCACCTACGACGGCAGCCTGTGCGTGGGCTGCCGCTACTGCATGATCGCGTGCCCGTTCAACGTGCCCACGTTCCAGTACGACGAGCCCTTCGACCCGCTGATCCGGAAGTGCACCATGTGCCACCCGCGCATCCAGGAGGGCAAGCTGCCCGGCTGTGTCGAGGCCTGCCCCAAGGAGGCCCTGACCTTCGGCAAGCGCGACGACCTGCTGCGCATCGCGCGCGACCGCATCCGCACCAACCCCGGCCGCTACCAGGACCACATCTACGGTGAACTGGAAATGGGCGGCACGGCGTGGATGTACCTGGCGGGCGTGCCCTTCGAGGCCGTGGGCCAGCAGGAAATGGGCAGCAAGTCCGCGCCGGAGTACACGGCCGGGGCCCTGGGCTCCGTGCCCATGGTGGTGGGCATCTGGCCGGTGCTGCTGACCGGCGCCTACGCCATCTCCAAGCGCAAGGAAAAGGTCGCGGCCGAAGAACGCGAGGAAGCCGTGCAGGCGGCGCTGGCCAAGGCCAAGGCCGACGCCGAGAGCGCCATGAACTCCGCCCTGGCCAAGGCGGCCAAGGAAAAGGACGCCGCGGTGGCCCGCGAGGTCAAGAAGGCCATGGAACAGGCGGAGCAGGCGTTCGAAGAGAAGTTCGCCGCCCTGCGCGCCGAAGGCCAGAGCGCCGAAACCGGCGACGACGGCGAAGGCAAGGAGGATGCATAACATGCATGACGCCAACACCAAGAGCGGCCTGTTCACGCCCGGCAACATCATCACGGGCATCATCCTTGCCGTGGGCGCGGTGATCACCTTCATCCGCTTCACCCAGGGCATCGGGGCCGTCACCAACCTGTCCGACAACAACCCGTGGGGCATCTGGATCGGGTTCGACCTGCTGTGCGGCGTGGCCCTGGCCGCCGGCGGCTACGTCACCTCGGCCGCGTGCTACCTGTTCGGGATGAAGCGCTACCACTCGGCGGTGCGCCCGGCCATCACCACGGCGTTCCTCGGCTACTTCTTCGTGGTCGTGGCGCTGCACTACGACCTGGGCCACCCGCTGCGCCTGCCCTACCCGCTGGTGTACTCGCAGGGCACCACCTCGCTGCTGTTCGAAGTGGGCCTGTGCGTGGCCACCTACCTCACCGTGCTGTTCGTGGAATGGTCCCCGGCGGCGCTGGAGTGGCTGGGCCTGCGCAAGATCCGCAACGTGGTCGTCAAGCTGACCCTGATGCTGACCATCTTCGGGGTGGTGCTGTCCACCCTGCACCAGTCGTCGCTGGGCGCGCTGTTCCTGATCGCCCCCGGCAAGCTGCACCCCCTGTGGTACTCCAGCTTCCTGCCGGTGTTCTTCTTCATCTCGTCCATGGTGGCGGGCCTTTCCATGGTCATCTTCGAAGGCACGCTGGCCCACAGGGGCCTGCACCACAAGATGGACGAAACCCACCTGAAGGAGGCCGAGGGCGTGGTCTTCGGCTTCGGCAAGGCCGCCTCGTTCGTGCTTGCCGGGTACTTCTTCATCAAGATCATGGACATCGCCATGGACAACGACTGGGCCTACCTCGCCACCGGCTACGGGGCGTGGTTCCTGGTCGAGATGTTCGGCTTCGTGGCGCTGCCCTCGTTCCTGTACGCCCTCGGCGTGCGCGAGAAGAACATCATCCTGGTGCGCGTGGCGTCGATCTTCGCGGTGCTCGGCATCGTGGTGAACCGCTTCAACGTCTCGCTCATCGCCTTCAACTGGAACCTGCCCGCCGCCGACCGCTACTTCCCGCACTGGATGGAGATCGGCGTTTCGGTGTTCATCGTGACGCTCATCATCACGGTCTACCGGTTCATCGCCACGCGCATGCCGGTGCTGTACGAGCATCCCGAATACAAGGATGCCCACTAGGGCCGCCAAGGAGCACGCTATGGAAATCCATACCCTGCACGAGTTCATGCTGCACACCAAGAACATCACCTATCTGCTGATGGGCGCCACCCTGGTGGGCTTCGTGTGCTACTGGCTGTTCCTTACCGGGCGCGACAAGAAGATCCGCAAATACTAAGCAGTGACCAGGGCGTGTTTACAGTGAGAGATTTCGTTCGTTGGCAAGGAAGGCAAGCCTGCCATGAGGGAACATACTCTTCTGGTATTTGACCGAAATGGCTGGCGAAGCCTGACGCCGCCAACGGGCGAAAGATCCACCTGTAAACATGGCCTGCCATAGGAGCAAACCATGTACGCATTCCTCACCGGTCCCATGCTGTGGGTGGCGCTGCTGGTCTTCTTCGGCGGCCTCGCGGCGCGCGTGGTCTGGTACGTGCGCGGCCTGAGCTGGCAGCTCGACCGCGTGGCCTACGGCCCGCACCTGGCGCACGGCCTGAAGGGCGGCATCCATTCCGCCCTGAAGTGGATGGTGCCCTTCGGCACCTACAGCTGGCGCGAACAGCCCTACTTCGCCGTGGCGTTCTTCCTGTTCCACATCGGCGCGGTGCTGGTGCCGCTGTTCCTCGCGGGGCACAACATCATCCTGGCCGAGCGGTTCGGCTTCAGCCTGCCGGTGCTGCCCATGGGCATCGCCGACGCGCTGACGGTGGCCGCCATCATCGGCCTGGTCATGATCGCGCTGCGGCGCATCGCCCTCACCGAGGTGCGCATCCTCACCACCGCCTACGACTGGTTCATCCTCGCCGTTTCGGCGGCGCCGTTCGTCACCGGTTTCGTGGCCCGGCTGCACGTGGGCAACTACGAGGCGTGGCTGCTCGCCCACATCATCACGGGCGAACTGCTGCTCATCGTGGCCCCGTTCACCAAGCTGTCCCACATCGTGCTGTTCTTCATGTCGCGCGGCCAGCTCGGCATGGACTACGCCATCAAGCGCGGCGGCTACAGCCGCGGGGCGGCCTTCCCCTGGTAGCGGCCCGGCCGTTCCATGATCTGCGTGTGACGGACACGAAAGGAGCATCCCATGCCTGAAGGAACGTTCTGCAACAGACGCCCGGTCAACACCGAAGAGGACCTCAAGTCCCTGCTCGGCGACAAGGGCGGCGCGCAATACTACAAGGAAATGGCCGAGCTGGAGGTCGACGTCGAGGCGTTGAAGACCTCGCTGCAGAAAACCCTGCAATCGCGCACCAAGACGTGGCTGGAAATCTGTGCCCACTGCGGCATGTGCGCCGACAGCTGCTTCCTGTACCGGGTCAACGACCGCGACCCCAAGCAGGTGCCCGCCTACAAGATCCAGTCCACCCTCGGCGAGATCGTGCGCAAGAAGGGCGAGGTGGACACCGCGTTCATGATGCACGCCATGGAAGTGGCGTGGTCGCAGTGCACCTGCTGCAACCGCTGCGGCATGTACTGCCCCCACGGCATCGACATGGGCGTCATGTTCAGCTACCTGCGCGGCCTGCTCTTCTCGCAGGGCTTCGTGCCGTGGGAACTGAAGATCGGCTCCGGCATGCACCGCGTGTACGGGGCGCAGATGGACGTGACCACCGAAGACTGGGTGGAAACCTGCGAATGGATGGCCGAGGAACAGCAAGAGGAATGGCCGGGCCTGGAGATCCCCGTCGACAAGGAAGACGCGGACACCATGTACGTGCTGAACGCCCGCGAGCCCAAGCACTACCCCGAAGACCTGGCCGAGGCCGCCATCCTGTTCCACCTGGCGGGCGAGAACTGGACCGTGCCCAGCGAAGGCTGGGAACAGACCTCGCTGACCATGTTCGCCGGCGACTGGGCGGGCTGCAAGATGCAGGTGGAGCGGGTGTACGCGGCCGTGGACAAGCTGCGGCCCAAGCGCGTGGTGGGCACCGAGTGCGGCCACGCCCACCGCGCCACGGTCATCGAAGGCCCCTACTGGGCGGGCCGCCCCGACGGCCGGACCCCGGTGCCCTTCCTGCACTACGTGGAATGGGTGTCCGAAGCGCTGACCACCGGCAAGCTGAAGATCGACCCGGAAAAGCGCATCAAGGAACCCGTGACCTTGCAGGATTCCTGCAACTACGTGCGCAACCACGGCCTTGCCAGGCACACCCGCATCATCATGAGCTACATCGCGGAAGACTTCCACGAAATGGCGCCCAACCGCGAGCACAACTACTGCTGCGGCGGCGGGGGCGGGTTCAACGGCATCGGCCGCTACCGGCACCAGCGCAACGTGGCCCTGAAGACCAAGCGCGACCAGATCCTGGCCACCGGCTGCAAGCTGGTGGTGGCGCCCTGCCACAACTGCTGGGACGCCATCCGCGACCTTGAGGAAGAATACGAGATCGGCATCCGCTGGTCGTTCCTGAAGCCGCTGCTCATCGGCATGGTCATCGTGCCCGAGCACCTGAAGCCGCAGGAAGAAGACGAATAGAGCGCGCCGGGGCGCGCGGGCCTTGCACGACAAGACCCGCGCCCCGCGCGCGACTGCATGGCCGCCGGGCGGGGAGAGCCACCCCCCGCCCGGCCCGCCGAACGCCGCCCGTCCGCCGCAAGGTGAAACCGGCGGCCCCGGCCCGGCCCGCAAACGGAGGCCCGGAGCGACGCATGGCCAACGCCACCCAGGCCCGGAACACCCCGGCCAAGGCCATCCTGGTGGTAGAGGACGACCCGGACATAGCCGCCTACCTCGTCTCGCTGTTCAGAACCAACGGCTACCGGGCCGATGCGGCCACCGAAGGCCCCGACGCCGTGGAAATGGCCCGCGCCCGGCGGCCCGACCTGGTCACCCTGGACCTGGAGATGCCCCGCCAGTGGGGTCCGCGCGTGTACCGCGAACTGATGGACCTGCCCGGCGGCGCGCACATTCCCGTGGTGCTGGTGACCGGCCTTGGCGGGCTGCACCTGATGGTGCCCAACGCCGTGGGCACCGTGGACAAGCCGTTCGACCCGGACCTGATGCTGGGCATCGTGCGGCGGGCCCTTGGGGAATGACGGGACGAATGACGGGACGAATGACGGGACGAGTGACGGAACGAACGGCCACGGCAACGCCAACGCCACGCAACGCGACCCGGCGGAAGGGCACCGCCGCAAACCACACCCTACGCGCATGAAACTGACCACCCGCAGCCGTTACGGCACCCGCATGCTGCTCGACATCGCCATGCACGGCACGGAAGCCCCCGTGTCCATCCGCGACATTGCCAAGCGGCAGGGCATTTCCGTCAAGTACCTGGAAAAGCTCATCCGGGTGCTGCGCAAGGCCGGCTACATCCGCAGCACGCTGGGGGCGCACGGCGGCTACCAGCTTACCCAGCCCGCCTCGGAGATTCCCGTGGGCGACGTGGTGTTCGCGCTGGAGGAATCGCTGGCCCCCTACACCTGCGACGAGGAAAACCCCTGCTGCCCGCGCATGGCCGTGTGCCTGACGCGCACCATCTGGGACGAAGCCTCGCGCGCCATGTACAAGAAGCTCAACAGCTTCACCCTGGCCGACCTGATGCGCGACGCCAGCCTCTGCCCCAAGAACGCCTGCCACATCTCGCCCCACGCCCAGGACTGAGCCGGGGCAGCCGCCCCTCCCCCTCCTCCCCTGACACGGACGGCCCGCGCCCGCTTTCCCCGCCCGCGGTGGCCCCCCGCTTCCGCCGCGGCAAAATCACCCTTCCTTTTTCCGGGCATTCCACGCTACATTACGCGGGCTATCCGCAACGTTTCCGCGCACGGCGCGGGAACGGAACGACGACAGCGCGCGCCCGGAGGCCACATGCGAGCCCTCATTGTCGAAGACGACACCCTCAGCGCCCGCGTCCTGAACCTGACGCTGGGCCAGTATTTCGAAGCCGTCGTCGCCGACGACGCGGAACGCGCGTTCGCGGCCTACCTGCGGGCGCTGGAGGACGGCAACACCTTCGACGTGGTGCTGCTGGACCTGATGCTGCCCGGCGAGAGCGGCCTGACCGTGCTGGAGCGCATCCGCGCCGTGGAAGCGGAACGCGGCCTGCCCCGCGTGCCCGTGCTGGTCACCACCGCCGTCACCGACATCAACATCGCCCTGCGCGCCTTCGAACAGGGGCACATTTCCGCCTACCTGGTGAAGCCGCTGGACTTCGACCGCCTGCTGGCCGAATTGCGCACCCTGGGGCTGATCGCCGCCGGGTAGGGGCCATCCCCCAGTCAAAAGAATAATGCGGCTTCCGGCGGCGGAAGCGGCATGAATGCTCCGGGCGCACCCGGTGCGGCGCAGACACGCCGCACCGGGTGCGCCTTTTTGCGTCAGCGGGCGGGGGGCGTCGCCTTGCGCCGCAGGTAACACCATTTGCCGATGCCGAACAGGCTGATGGCCAGCCAGAACACTTCCACCAGAAACGCCGAAAGGTTGAAATCCACAAGCAGGGAGATGCCGATGAGCGTGGAAGCGGCGGCGTTGGAAAGGGAATAGAGCACCGACCGGCTTTCGATCTTGTTCAGGAGCAGCAGGAAATAGGTGCCCAGCAGCAGAAACAGCCCGATGTTGCCGATGAAATCGTAGATGGTGTAGGTCATTGCCGTCGTCCCTGTCCCGCCCCTGTCCGTGAGATTGTCGGCGGGATCGCCCGTTTTTTGGCGCAAAGAGGGCGCGCGCCAACCGGCCCGCGTTTCGACGTGGGAGGCCGGGTGCCGACCGGATTCGCGCGCGCCCGTCATGCGGGGCCGCTTCAGACGGCCCCGCCCGCTTTTTGTGTTATGGTGCCTCGGCCTTGACGGCTTCCAGGAATTCGGGATGCAGGAACTTCTCGGCCATTTCCAGCGTCACCGGGTTCTTGATGCGGCCCTGATCCTGCAGGAACTTGGCGACGGCCACGATGTCCCTGGCCGTTCTGCCCTTTTTCGCCGAGGTGCCCAGGTAGGCGTCGCTCAACTGTTCGTCGAGCTTGACGAGCACGGTGCCGCGCATCATACGCTTGGCGTCGTCCACCGAAATGCCGCCCAGTTCCTCGGTAATGATCTCCGCCGACTTTTCGGGATTGGCTTCCCAGTACTCCATGGCCGCCAGTTCGCTCTTGATGAACTTCTTGACCAGTTCCGGGTACTTCTTGGCAAATTCCGGCTGTACGGAGATGAGGTCCCAGGTCAGGTAGCCCTGCCGGGCCATGTCCGCGCTGGTAAGCAGAACCTTGCCGCCGTTGGCCACCACGTGGCCCAGGGAGGGCTCCCAGATGTAGGCGGCGTCGATGTCGCCCCGGATGAAGGGGGCCAGGGCTTCGCCCGGGGCCATGTCCATGAGCTTGACCTTGCCGATGTCCACGCCCGCGTCGATCATGGCCTGCATGATGAGGTAATGGGTGGTGGACCCGAAGGGAGCCACGACGGTCTTGCCTTCCAGGTCCTTGAGGCTGTTGATGTTGCCGCGCACCACCAGGGCCTCCACGGCCCCGAGCACGTTGGCGTTCAGGATGCCCCAGTAGGTAAGGTTGCCGGAAATGCCGATGGCCACCGGCGGCAGGCCCACGTTGCCGAAGTCCAGGCTGCCCGACGCCATGGCCGTGTTGACGTCGCGGCCGGAATTGAAGCGGTACCACTCGATTTCGACGCCCATTTCCTTTTCGTGCAGCTTGAGATTCTTGGCTATGAGCTGGGCGTTCACCAGGGAAAGATAGCCGATGCGCACCTTCCTGGGTTTTTCCGCCGCAAGGGCGTACGCGGGGCCGATGCTCAGGGCAACTGCCAGCAACGCACATATGAGACTGATCTTGCGCATGGTATTCTCCTTTCCGCAAATCCGGTTCAGGCGGGACGTTGCGATGTCACTCCATGTGCCGCGTCAATTGTACTTCCACTTCAGCAGCCGCCTGGCGGCGATCCTGAGGCAGGCGTCAAGGCCGATGCCGGTGGCTCCCATGGTGATGATGCCGACGAAGATGATGTCCGAGCGCATGAACTTGCTGGCGTCCCAGACCATCCAGCCTATGCCCTCGGTGGCCGCCACGATCTCGGCCGCCACCAGCACGGTGTAGGTGAAGCCGAGGCTGATGCGCATGGAGGTGATGATGGCCGGAGTGGTGGCCGGAAGAATGATCCTGTAGAAAACCTGGCGCGAATTGGCCCCAAGGGAGCGCGCCGCCTGGATGACCGACGGGCTGATCTCCCGGACGCCTTCCACGGCGCCGATGGTCAGCGGGGGAATGGCCGCGAGGAACAGCAGCAGGACCTTGGAAAGTTCGCCGATGCCGAACCACAGGACCAGCAGCGTGTAGTAGGCCAGCGGCGGGAGAGGCCGGTAGAATTCGATCAGATAGTCGAACACGGCCCGCACCTTGGAACTCAGGCCCATGGCCAGGCCCAGGGGGACGGCGAGGAAGCAGGCCACCACCCAGCCCAGCAGCACGCGGCCCAGGCTCACCAGGCAGTGGTACGCGAGCCCCTTGCCGTGATAGCCGGTGAAAATGGTTTCGTTGAAGCCCATCAGGACGTCATGGGGCGAGGGGATGAATATCTTGGGCACGACCTGTCTGCGCGTCACCTCGAACCAGACCAGGAATATGATGGCCAGGGTGGTGCAGGTGATCAGACTTTCAACCTTGGGCCGGTATCTGGAGAAAAACGCCTTGGGCTTTCCGGCGGAACCGGAGGGGGCCGTGCCCGGGGCGTGAGCCGGTTGTGCTGTGGTCTGGGTCATGGGCCACCTCGTTGTCGCAGCCGGTCAGGACGCGGCGGTACAGGGCCGCTCTGCCGGGGCTTACGTTCTGGTTGACGGTATGTGCTCGAACGCCTTGAGCGCCTCACTTTCCATGATGGCGAACGCCTCGGTCTGGATGTTCGCGAACTCCTGCGAAGCCTGATGCTCCAGAAGGCGCGGACGCTCGATGGCGACCGGCATCCGCTTCTTGATGGTCGCGGGCATGGTGGAGAGCAGGTACACGGTGTCGCTCATGAACACGGCCTCGTCCAATTCCGAGGTGATGAGCAGCATGGTGATGCCCGTGCTTTCGAACACGCGCAGGAAATACTCCTGCATCATCGCCCTGGTCATGGCGTCGAGGCCGCGAAACGGTTCGTCCATGAGCAGTATCCGCGGGTCGTTGATCAGGGCGCGGATAAGCTCCGCCCTGCGCTGCATGCCGCCCGAGAGCTGCCCCGGATACTTGCCCTCGAAGCCTTCCAGCCCGGTCAGGGCAATGAGTTCCCGCGCCTTTTCCGCCGCGGCCTTCATGTCCTTGCCCTGGATTTTCGGCCCGAAGAGGGTGTTCTCCCAAAGGGTCATCCACTGGAAGAGCGTGTTTTCCTGGAACACGGCAAGCCGGTCGGGGCTGGGGCCGGTGACGGGCCTGCCCATGAAGGTGCAACTGCCGCTGTCCGGCATGATGTAGCCCGCGAGGATGGACATGATGGTGGTCTTGCCGCATCCGGAAGGGCCGCAGATGCACGAAAAGGATCCTTCTTCTATGGTGAGCGAGATGTTGTCGAGAATCTGCTTGTTCCCGAAGGAGACGCAGACGTTTTCCATCCGCATTGCGTCAGCCATGGTCTGTCTCCGGTGTGTTGCGTGACCGGCTACGCGCCTTCGCGCTCACCGCGTTCAAAGGATTTCTTCGCCTCTTCGTGCACGGCTTCCAGGGTCGCCCGTTTGTATTCCAGGAATTCAGGCGTCTTCTTGATGGTGAAGTCGCGCGGCCGGGGCAGGTCCACATTGATCCAGGTCTTGAACTTGCCCGGCCGCGTGGTCATGATGCCCACCCGGTCCGACAGGTAGATGGCCTCGTCCAGGTCGTGGGTGATGAACATGACCGTCTTGTGCACCCGGTCGAAGACGTCGAGAAGGAACTTGTGCATGACGGCCTTGGTGATGGCGTCCATGGCCCGGTACGGCTCGTCCAGAAGCAGGGTCTTGGGCTCGTTGATCAGGGCCCGGAGAATTTCCACCCGCCGCTTCATGCCGGAAGAAATGCGGATGGGATATTCGTTCTCGTACCCGGCAAGCCCCGCGCCCCGGATGAGGTCCAGCGCCTTGGCCCTGGCGTCCCGCGCCGTCATGGCTCCGGTGCTCACGGGGCCGAAGACGATGTTTTCCAGCACCGTCATCCAGTCGAAGAGCGCGCCGGCCTGAAACACCACCACCCTGTCCGGCCCCGGCACGGGCACCTTGCCGGGAGCGGCGATGACCTTGCCGTCCATCAGGATTTCTCCCGCCGTGGTGTCTTCGAAACCGGCGGTCATGTTCAGGAGGGTGGTCTTGCCGCAGCCCGAAGGGCCGACAATGGCCACGAACTCGCCGGCCTTGATCTCGAAGCTGCAATCGTCCACCGCGCAGACGTTGGCCCCGCCGGGATCGTAGATCTTTACGGCGTTGACGACCTGGAGATGGCCTTCCTGGGTTTGCATGCGATGTTCCCCTTCAATTCCCCGCGCGTCCGCCGTGTGGCGCGGCAGAGCGCGCGGGGAGCCCGTATTCTTCTGAATGACTGCCTGGGTCGGCCTTGAACCCGTTCCCTACTTGAGCTTCTTCGGCTTGAGCCGGTAGGGATACAGTTCTTCGTAGTAGGGCAGGCAGTGCTCGTAGAGCATCTTGAGCATGGGCAGGTCTTCGAAGAGGGCGTTCACCACCTTTTCGTCGTACATGAACGCCTCGACATTCTTCTGCACGCCCGTGCTCTGGCTTACGTCGCCGTAGAAGCCTTCGCAGTGGTTGTACTCGGGCCGCCATTCCGGCGCCCACTTCATGCTTTCGGGCTTGTAGTCCACGCCGATGGCGTCGCACCAGGCGGCCATGATGCCTTCGGGATCGTTCTGGAAGTCGTCGCCGTCGATGACCAGGGGGGTCTTGCCGCCGTCAAGGGCGTGCAGGCCGAGCTCGGTCAGGCGGTGGAACATCCTGGACGAGGCCACCGGGCCGATGTCCTCGATGCGCAGCGCCCGCTGGGAGCCGATGACCTTCCAGAAGGACAGGATCACGTACTTGGGGTTGCGGATCTGGAACGTGTGCGTGACGCGGTGCATGAACTCGTCGTCGTTGATGTAATGATCGATGGCGTGGTAGGTGCACTCTTTCACGAACGTCGGCTTGGTTTCCGCGATCTGGTAGACCTTCGCCTTGATGCCCTCGTAGTCCACGGGCCAGCCCGCGTAGTCCTGGTGGGACTGGACGCCCTTTTCGTTGCGCTCTCTCCAGTAAAGAGGAAGCGTGGGCTCGAAGATGGTGTTGAAGTCTCCCCTGTTGGTGAGCGCTCGCATAAACACCGTGGTCAGGGAACGCGGGTACATCCAGTTATAGATTATCCTGTGCATACTGCTCTCCTGTGAAGGTTGTTGCAAAATGACGTGCCAAACCTTTCCGATGCGTTACCGGAGGGAGAGCAAGGCGTATGCCAAGGAGGCAAAGGACTGGAGCGAGCTTTTTTCCTTGAATTTACGGGTTGTTGTCACGGCGGAAAACCGCATTGGCAAACCTGTTGCGCGCCACGCCCTGTAGCATGCTACACCTTTGCCTGCCACAGAGGCGTAGCATGCTACAGGTGCTCGACGGGGCGCTCGACAGCGAACTCCTGCATCCTGCGGTACAGGGTCCAGCGGCTGGTGCCGAGAAGGCGGGCGGCTTTGGACACGTTCCAGCCACATTTGACAAGGGCGTTGACGATGCTCGCCCGGTCTTCGGCAGCCCGGCCCGCCGACGGGCCGGGCCGCCTGCGCTGGGCCTGTTCCCTGATTTCGGCCGGGATGTGCGCAAGGCCGATCACCTTGTCCTGGCACACCACGAACGCATGTTCGATGGCGTGTTCCAGTTCGCGCACGTTGCCGGGCCAGTCGTACTCGTGCAGGACCCGTAAGACCTCCGGAGACACGCCGTCGATGGCTTTCCGGTAGCTTGCGGAAAACAGCATGCAGAAGTGGTCCACCAGGGCGGGGATATCTTCCTTCCTGTGCCTCAAGGGCGGCACGTCCACATTGACCACGTTGAGCCTGTAAAACAGATCCTCGCGGAACTGCCCCGCGGCAATGGCCTTTTTCAGGTCCTTGTTGGTGGAGGCGATGACCCGCACGTCGACCTTGCGCGGCTTGTGCTCGCCCACCCGTTCGAATTCCCTCTCTTGCAGCACCCTGAGCAGCTTGAGCTGGATCTTCGCGGAAATATCGCCGATTTCATCAAGCAGGATGGTGCCGCCGTCCGCCGCTTCAAACCGGCCCTTGCTTTCTTTTTCCGCGCCGGTGAACGCGCCTTTGGCGTGGCCGAAAAGCTCGCTTTCCAGCAGCGTTTCCGCCAGGGCGCCGCAGTTGACCTTGATGAACGGCTTGTCCGCGCGCTGCCCCCCGTAATGCAGGGCGTGGGCGATCTTTTCCTTGCCCGTGCCGGATTCGCCGGAGACGAGCACCGTGGCGTTGACGTCCACCAGGGACCGGAGCAGCCGGTAAAGCTCCTGCATTTTTTCGCTTTTTCCCACGATGCCCTGATAGTACTGCCGGTCCCGGAGCACCGTCTCAAGGCGCGTCAGGCGGGTGATGTCCCGGATGACAAGCACCGCCCCGACAAAGTTGCTGTTGCCGCTGACAAGGGGCGAGCAGTTTACCGTGGCGATTTTGCCCTCGGTGGCGTCCGGGCAGCAGAGTATTTGCCGGTCGTGTATCAGGCATCGTTCTTCCAGCGTTTTTTGCAGGGCTTCGATGCATCTTCCGGAACAGGAACCGATGCACTCGGCAAAGAGTCTGCCCTGCGCATCGGCAATGCCGCAAATGCGTCCCGCAGCCTTGTTGGACTCCAGGATGCGCAGGGAGGGGTCAACGGTTATGATGGCGTCCTGCACGCTTGAAAAAATGGACGCAAGGATATTGCGGTGCTCTTCAAGTTTCTCTTCGTATTTCTTGTTTTCGATGGTGCGGACGATAATCTGGGCGGCGGTGGTCAGGATGTACAAATCCTCGTTTTGCCAGGCGCGGTGATAGCGATGCTCGTCAAAGCCCACAAAGCCGTACAGTTCCCCCTTGATGAACAAGGGCACGTTGAGCGTGGACTTTATGCCTTCCTGCAAAAGATGCTTTCTGTAGCAGGGGCCGGGCATGTCACGAATATCGCGGTAGTTGATGATGTTGCCGGTTTCAAGCTGCCGCGTGGCCCACGGGATGGAAAGGACGAAACCGTCTTTCTTCCTTTCCCCCACCGCATCCGGCTCATCCCATCCGCACAGGCAGCGGAACACGTCGTCAGGGGCGTTGTACTGAAAGACAAACACCCGGCTTACGTTCAGAATCTCCCCCATCTTGCGGATGGAGTTCGTGAGAAAGTCCTTGATATCGTGCACCAGTACGGCGTCCTCCGATATCTCGGCCAGCATCTTTTCATAGGCTATGCGCTTTTCCAGAACTTCAGGGGGCAGCATACTTCACCTCGCTTGACGACAATGTCCGGCAGGGCGGCAAACGCCATCGACAGGGCAACGCCGGGGCAACGCCGGGGGCGCGGAACCCTGCCGGGCCACCGGCCCCCCGGCCCCCCGGCCCCAAGGATGGCTCACCTTAGGAAAAGAGCAAATTCCGTACCCGTGTCCGGGCCGGAACGCGTCACGCGCCTCCCGCACCTCCCGGACCTCCCGCCGGTGCACCGGACGCGGCCCCCCACGCCCCACGGCCTCTCGCCGCCTTGACTTCTCCTTTCATCCGAATGCGTTGGATTTCTTTTGATCTCAACATAATATCGAAGATATGCACACCATTGCGCACACTGCGTGCACAACGCGGCCGCGCGCGTCTCCCATCCGCCTTGCCAAAGGTCATGACCTGTGCCGGGCGCACATGTCACGTGTAAAAAATGTCGTTTCATTCAAGGATGGTAAAAAAGAAACACACATTTTCCACAGGGGCGCGGCGCACCTCGTCAGCACCCGCCCGGCATGCGCCGGGCATGCTCCGGGTTGACGCCCGGCGGGCCGGGGCGCATGAGGGCGAAAACATCGGAGGATTCCCATGCACGGCGTGCACGACATCTGGCTGTTCGTGGCCTCGGGCCTGCTGCTGAACGTCACTCCCGGCCCGGACATGCTGTACATCATCGCCCGGTCCACCACGCGCGGGCCGCGCGCGGGGGTGGCGGCGGCCCTGGGCATCGGCGCGGGCTGCTCGGTGCACATCGCGGCGGCGGCCTTCGGCCTGTCCGCCGTGCTGGCCACCTCGGCCACGGCCTTCACCGTGGTGAAGCTGCTGGGCGCGGCCTACCTGCTGTACATGGGAACCACCCTGCTGCTGGCCCGCAGGAAACCGGCGGACGCGGCCGGGGCATCCGGCCGGAGCGCATACGGCAGCGGCCCCGCGCCGCAGGCCAGCCTGCGGGCGGTGTTCGCGCAGGGATTCCTGACCAACGCCCTGAACCCCAAGGTGGCGCTGTTCTTCCTGGCCTTCCTGCCCCAGTTCGTGGACGGAGGGGCCGATGCTGGCGCAATGCCATCCGCTTCCATGGCCGGGGCCTTCCTGCTGCTGGGGTGCATCTTCACCGTCAACGGCACGCTGGTGAACCTGCTGGTGGCCTGGGGCGCGGCCCGGCTGGGCAGCCTCTTCCAGGCCGGAGCGCATGCGGGACGGTTCGCGCGCTGGGGCGACCGCTGCCTTGGCGCGCTGTTCCTGTTCCTGGGCATCCGGCTGGCGTTGGCCGAACGGGGCTGACGCAACGCCACCGGATCGGACGCCCATTGCCCCCGCCACGCGAAAAAGCGGACAACGCACGACGGCCCGCGTACCCGGAACCACCGGGTGCGCGGGCCGTCGTGCCGCCGGGCAATGCCCGTCAAAATCCTTCACGATCCGGCGGGCAATCCCGCCGGGCCTCCGTGACGCTCCCTCTTGCCGTCAGACCGGCAGGCCCAGCCACGACAGCACGGCCAGCACCACCGCCGCGCACACCCCGGCCACCACGTCGTCGATCATGATGCCCGGACCGCCGTCCAGCCACGATTCCGAGGCGCCCACCGGGCCGGGCTTCAGGATGTCGAACACCCGGAACAGCACGAAGGCGGCCAGCACGCCCAACGGCGACAACGTGGCGAAGGGCAGCATGGCCGTCCACTGCCCGGCCACCTCGTCGATGACCACGCTGCCGGGGTCGCACCGGCCCAGCACCCGCGCCGCGCGCCCGGCCGCCCAGGCCCCGCCGCAGAACACCGCCAGCAGCAGCGCCACGCGCCAGCCCAACGGCAGGGGCAGGAACAGCCACGGCGCCAGCAGCGCCGCCACGGCGGACCCCATGGTGCCGGGGGCCACGGGGCTGCGCCCGGCGTACCACACCCGGGCCACTTCCAGCGCCAGCCTGTCCAGACCTCGCGGGGCTTGCGGCGGGGCGCAGCGCTCCGGCCCATTGTCGTGCATCGTGTTCATGCCTGTGCTCCGTATCCTGCCTGTCCGTCTGCCGGTTGCCGGACCACCGGTTCGATAACCCCGTGACGCAGCAACAGCCGGACCAGTTCCGCCACCGGCAGCCCCACCACGTTGCTCCACGAGCCGTCGATGGATTCCACCAGAAACGCGCCCACGCCCTGAATGCCGTAGGCTCCGGCCTTGTCGTCGGGCTCGCCCGTGGCGGCATAGGCGGCCAGCGCGGCGGGGGGCGCATCCCACATGGTCACGCGGGTGGCGGCGTGAAAGGTTTCGCGGGCGCCGCCCGGCAGGGCCACGCAGCAGGCGCTGACCACCTCGTGGGTGTGCCCGGCCAGACGGGCGAGCATGCGCAGCGCATCGGCGCGGTCCTGCGGCTTGCCCATGATTTCGCCGTGCAGGGCCACCACCGTGTCCGCCGCGATGACCACCCACCCGGCGCGTGACACGGCCACCGAGGCGGCCTTGGCCGCCGCTGCGCGGCGGGCGTAGTCCGCCGGGGGCTCGCCGGGGCGGGGATCGGGCTCGGCCGCGCCGTTGCCATGCACCTCGAACGACAGCCCGAGGGAGTGCAGGAATTCGCGGCGGCGGGGCGAGCCGGAGGCCAGCAGCACGGGCAGCAGCGCCCGGAAGGGGCCCACGGGGGAGACAGGGGCGGCGGAATCCGCCGGGCAGCCTTGCGGCATCGTGAAAGCATCGGTCATGCGGTCATGGCTCCGGGAAAAAATACGACGCGACGCGTCTCGCGTGTCATGCCCCATGGCGAGTCCGGGCGCAAGCGCGCCATCCCCACAGCCGTATCCCATGCATGTGACCGCGCCGCCATGCGGCGGTGCATCCATGTCCCCCCATGTGGATGCAAAACACCCAATACACACCGGGGGATATCCCTACCTGCTCCAAAAGAATGCAGCCGCACCCCAAAATCACCTAATGTTCCCGCGCCAGCCGCCGATAGGAGGGGTGAGTGCATGGGCGGGTCTTCCCTCGCCGCATTGGCCGAAAGTTTTTTTCGGAAAAAATGCGTCCGCCCCCTAAAGTTTCCCCCTAGGGCAGCCGATAGGCGATACGAGGGGAGACTACCGTGACCACGAACTCGTTTTACCTTCGCAACATGCTGCTGCACTACGACAAGCAGCTTGTGACCGCGCGCAGGCTGGCCCGCTACCGGCAGGCCATGCGACTCGCGTCGGGCGAGGAGGAAAGCGCCATTCCTCCAGAGGTGAAGCGCAGGTTCATGGTGGAACGCGTGGCTCGCGAGATCATGGAGAATCTTCTGCTTGCGGGAAGCGACAACCCCGTCGTACGAGAGATTCGGCAGAAGCTGGAACAGGAACTGGGAGAAACGCTCACCTTCACGTATCCTCCGACGCAGCTGGACATCCAGGTGTTTCGCACCGGACCGGACGGCCCCGTCGAGGTAGCGCCAGCGGAGAAGGCGAGAATCCTGGACCGGCTATGGCACATCGCTCTCGAAACGGTGGACGAAACCATGCTCTAGGCGGTTCGAGTTCCGGTAAACGGTATGCTCCCCCGGGGAGGTAACCATGGAAATCAAGAATTATCTCAAGAACCTGGATCCGTACAGGACCAAGCTGGAACAGTCCGAGCTTCAGACCAAGCGCACCTCCGCGCGCAAGGAAAGCGACGCCGCGTCTTCCCCCCAGGGAGACCGGGTGAGCCTTTCCAACGAGGCCAAGCTGCGCACCGAAGCGTATTCCGCCGCCCTTGCCGCACCCGACGTGCGGCAGGAAAAGGTGGACGCGCTGAAGAGCAAGGTGGAATCCGGCGAATACCAGGTGGACTCGCGCGCCGTGGCCGAAAAGCTGCTCAAGGAAGAGCAGGACCTGTTCGGCTAGGGTTTTCGGGCGCCCCTGCCCCCGTTTCTGCCCCGCATTTCGCGGGGCGCAGTCGGCGCTGGCCGGTTGCTGCAAATTGCGGGGCAGGGATGCATGCGCCCGTGGCAGGTCCGGCCTTTCGGCCGTGCGATACTGCACGGCCTTTGCATGCAACGGCAAGGCGGAACCGTCTTCGGAGGGTTCCGCCTTGCCGCGTCGTGCGCCCGTAAAGGGCCTGCGCGGTGTTGCGCCGCGCAGGCCCTGTTTCATGCGCCGCAATGTCCGTCGGCCCGGCGCTACCCGCCTTCCGCCAACAGACGCCGCACGGCGGCGGCATCGGGCAGGTCCAGCGCCCGTTCCGCAAGCCTGGCGCACGCCGCCATGTCGCAGCCGCGCACCACGTCCTTGGCGCGCGGAATGGCCGGGCCGTTCATGCTCAGTTCATCCAGTCCCAGCCCCACCAGCAGCGGGATGGCCTCGGCGCTGCCCGCCAGTTCGCCGCACATGGCCACGGGTATGCCCGCCGCATTGCCCGCCGCAACGGTGTCGCGCACCATGCGCAGCACGGCCGGGTGCAGCGCGTCCGACAGGTCGGCCACGGCGGCGTTGCCCCGGTCGGCGGCCATGACGTACTGGGCCAGGTCGTTGGTGCCGATGCTGAAGAAGGCCGCCTCGCGCGCCAGTTGATCGGCCAGGGCCACGGCGGCGGGCACCTCGACCATGATGCCCACCTCCACCGGGCCGTGGGGCAGCCCTTCGGCGTTCAGCGCGGCGCGCGCCTCGTCCAGCAGGGTCTTTGCGGCGGCCAGTTCGCCGGGGTGGGCCACCATGGGGAACATGACCCGCAGGGGATGCTCGGCGGCGGCGCGCAGCAGGGCGCGCAACTGAGTCAGGAACAGGTCGCGCCGGGCCAGGCAGAAACGGATGCCGCGCACGCCCAGGAAGGGGTTGTCCTCTCCCGCCGCGAAGTCGCCCAGGTACGGCACCGGCTTGTCGCCGCCGATGTCCAGGGTGCGCACCACCACCGGCAGGCCGGGCATGGCGGCGGCAGCGGCGGCGTAGGCGGCGCGCTGCTCCTCCTCGTCCGGGGCGGCGGCCCGGTCCAGGAACAGGAACTCGGTGCGGAACAGGCCCACGCCCTCCGCGCCGCTTTGCAGGGCGGCGGGCGCGTCGGCCGGGGCGCCGATGTTGGCGTGCACGTGCACCTGGCGGCCGTCGGTGGTCACGGCGGGCCGGTCGGCACCGGCCAGTGCGGCCTGCCGGGCGGCCTGCCACGCGGCCCGGCGGGATTCGATGGATGCCAGCACGCCGGGGGCGGGGGATATCCAGATCTCGCCGGTGGCCCCGTCGAGGCCCACGGTGATCCCGTCGGCCACGTTGGCGGCCAGCGCGCCCGCGCCCACCACGGCCGGGATGCCCATGGACCGGGCCAGGATGGCCGCGTGCGAGGTGGCCCCGCCCTGCATGGTCACGATGCCCAGCACCAGCGCGGGGTCCAGATGGGCCATGTCCGAGGGGCCAAGGTCCGTGGCCAGCAGCACCGAGGGCCGGTCCAGGCGCGGGCCGGAGGGTGGCGCGCCGGTGAGCAGGCGCAGCACGCGCGCGCCCACGTCCACCAGGTCGGCGGCGCGTTCGCGCATGTAGCCTTCCGGCAGTTGCCGGAAGCTTTCCGCCGCCTCGTCGATCACTGCGTACCAGGCCGCCTCGGCGGGCTCGCGCCGCTCTGCGATGCGCTGGCGAGCGTCCCCGGCGATGGTGGCGTCGTCCAGCAGCAGACGGTGCATGACGAAGATTTCCGCCTCCTGCTTGCCCGCCACGGCGGCGGTGCGCCGTTCCAGCGCCGCCAGTTCGCGGCGGGCCGCGTCCAGTGCGGCCTCCAGCCGGGCGGTCTCCTCTGCGGGAGTGCCCGCCGCGAGGTCCGGCGGAGGCGCGTCGAAGGCCGGATGATGCCACGCGACAGGCCCCACGGCGACGCCCGGCGAGGCGGGCACGCCGCCTTTTGCGGCGGGGGCGGCCGCGGCTCCGTCCTTCCCGTGCGCCGCCGTGCCCGTTGCAGCGGACGAGCCGGACGCGTCGGGCGCGTCGCCGAAGTTCTCCGCCGCCAGATCGGCCAGCGCCTTCAGGGCCTGCACGGCGTCCGCCCCGGTGGCCCGGAAGGTTATGGTTTCGCCGCCCCGCACGGCCAGCGTGGCGATGCGGTTCACCGAGCGGGCGGACACCATCCGCTCGCCGCGCGCCAACTGCACGTCGGCCACGAACGGGCCAAGGGCGGTGACGATGCGCGCGGCGGGCCGGGCGTGCAGCCCCAGGCGGTTGGGCACCATCAGGGTCAGTTCATGGCTGGCTTCCGGGGCGGCTGCCGCCGCCGGGGATGCCATCTCGTCCGCCCCGCCGGGCGCGCCCTCTCGGGGCAGGGGCATGCCCAGCAGTTCCGCCTTCACGGCCAGAGCGGCCTGCGCCTCGCGCAGCACGGTGTCGAGGTCGGCCCCGATGGCCGCCTGCACGGCGGCGGCCATCACCCCTTCCACCAGCGGGGCCGGGCACAGTCGCACCTGCGCCGCCACCTCGGGCGGCAGCAGGTCCAGCGCGGTTTCCGCGCTCATCAGCGCGCTGCCGAGGTCCATCAGCACCAGCACGCCGTCGCCCTGCTGCACTTCCTCTATGGCGGCCATGACCCGCACGGGGTCGGTGCCGATAGGGTGGTCCGGGTCTTCGATGCCGCCCGCCACGGCCAGCGGCACGCGGCCCTGCGTCATCTGTTCCGCCAGTTCCTTCACGCCCTGCCCCAGCATGGCGCTGTGCGTGACGACGACGATGCCGACCATGGGCTACCCCCGCACCACGTCGCGCAGGGCGGCCAGCAGCAGCACCGTGGAGGTGGCGCCGGGGTCCTGGTGGCCGATGCTGCGCTCGCCAAGGTAGCTGGCGCGGCCCTTGCGGGCCTGCAACGGAATGGTGGCGCGCATGCCTTCTTCCGCCGCCGCAACGGCCGCGTCCAGCGCGGCGAGCAGGTCGCCGCCGCCCGCCACCGCATCGCGATAGGCGTCGATGGCGGGCTTCCAGGCGTCGAACATGGTCTTGTCGTGCAGCACAGGCCGTCCGCGCGAGACCACGCCCTCCACCCCGGCGTCCAGCAGGGCCTGCACGTCGGGGGCGTCCAGGGCGTCCTTGCCCGCCACGGCAAGGCCCGCCTTCATAAAGAAGGTGCCGTACAGGGGGCCGCTGGCCCCGCCCACGGTGGACAGCAGCACCATGCCGGTATCCTTGAGGATGGCGCCGATGTCCTTGTCCGCGAAGGCGGGCAGCTTTTCCTGCACCTTGGTGAAGCCCCGGTCCATGTTGATGCCGTGGTCGGCGTCGCCGATGGCGGCGTCGAGATCGGTGAGCCAGGTGCGGTTGTCGCGCATGATCTCGCCCAGCCTGGCGAGCCATGTGAGGATGTGGTCGCGGGTGATCTGCATGGGGGCGTCCTTATGGGAAATATGGTGGACGAAGGCTGTGGTGAATCAGTGGGATGGAGTGGACGGATTCCGGTCCGGCGGGCGGCGCGCAGCCACCGGCCGGACCGGGATTCATGGTCGGAAAGGGAAGCTGCTCTGGTGCGGGTGCGGTACGTCAGCATGCAACGCGCGTAAGCCATCAGTCAGCATTCTGCAAAATGCGCTACGCCAATGGCAATCGGCGTGCGCTGCGCGGATTTTTGTTCTCTGCCGAGGAGAAGCGCCTTTTCATGAAGGGAGCGTACTCTTATCGTACGTGACCGGAATGAAAAGGCACTTCGACGAAGGCAGAGGGCAAAAAGACCGCAGCGCACCCCTAGCCCATGCGGAGGCCGGGAGTGGCGCATTTGGCATCCCAGAACTTCAGGATTTCGTCGTCCGCCTTCAACAGGGTGATGGAAAAACCCTGCATTTCCAGAGAGGTGATGTACGGGCCGATCAGGTTGCGCACGATGGAGATGCCGCGCGCCGCGCACACTTCGGCCAGCTTGCGGTACACGGCGTACAGTTCGCTGACCGGGGTGCCGCCCATGCTGTTCACGAAGGCGATGACCTTGTCACCCTTGGCGAAGGGCGCGTCGGTCAGGGTCTTGTCCACCCACTGGCCGCTGGCGCGGTCCAGTTCGCGCACGGTGCGGGTGTAGGCCGGGTCGTCGATGATGGCGGTGGCCATGATCTGCACCAGTTCATCCACCGGCTTCATGGGGGCGCGCTGGGTGCCCGGTTCGCCGTGGATGCCGATGCCGATCTCGATCTCGTTCTCGGCCAGTTCGAAGGTGGGCTTGCCCGCGGCGGGCACGGTGCACGGGGTGAGCGCCATGCCCATGGAGCGGCCGTACTGGTTCACCTTGCGGCACAGGTCCGCGCACTTGTCGAGGTCGTAGCCCGCTTCCGCCGCCGCGCCCACGATCTTTTCCGCCAGCACGGTGGTGCCCACGCCGCGCCGCCCGGCCGTGTACAGGCTGTCCTTCACGGCCACGTCGTCGTCGATGAGGATGTTCTGCACCTTCAGCCCATCGGCGTGGCACAGTTCCGCGGCGGTTTCGAAGTTCATCACGTCGCCGGTGTAGTTCTTGACGATGAACAGCACGCCCGCGCCGCGGTCCACGGCCTTTGCGCACTCGTACATCTGATCGGGGGTGGGCGAGGTGAACACCTCGCCGGGGCAGGCGCCGTCCAGCATGCCGTGGCCGACGAAGCCGCCATGCATGGGTTCGTGCCCGCTGCCGCCGCCCGAGACGATGGCCACCTTGCCCTGCGGTATTTCCTTGCGGCAGACGAAGTGCGGGTCGATGTTCACCCGCAGTTCCGGATGCGCCGCCGCCATGCCCTGCAACTGCTCTCGAACCACGTTTTCCACTGCATTGATCAATTTCTTCATGGTCATGCCTCGTGGGGTTTGTTCGTTAGGGACAGTCACCCCGGACAATACGCCATTTCCGAAGCGGTGGGAACGGGGCGGGGGGCATTAGCTTTTACGAACTTAAGGCTGGCTGTACAGCCAACCACAACACCTAATAAAGTCATAGAAATTCAATCAAAGACGACTTATACTAAAATAAATTTATAGCAACCCATAACAAATAAAACACTATGCCATACAGCGTCCACCCACATGTGATATGGAAACACTATTCAATCTCTTTGATGCCCAACCAAACTGGAACAGGACTATGTATTGGTTTTGAATCAAACACTTGGAGAAGTGAGACCTTTGCTAGAAACGTTATTGAATGGCTTCCTGAATTTGCATTGCCATATACTGAATACAAAGATATATGCGGAGCGAACTCAGTTGACTCTATAATTAAATCCTCAAAACTAATATATGACTCTGAAAAATATATCCGCCGCGGTGAATTTGGAGAAATATTCCTACATATGGCGATGCGCACGATACATAAAACAATACCAGCAATCTCAAAAATATACTTTAAATCCGCACTGAACGATACCGTAAAAGGATTTGATGCTGTACATATCGTAGAAGATAACAACTCTATTGAATTATGGCTTGGCGAAGTCAAATTTTATAGAAATATCAAAAATGCAATAAAATCTGTAATACACGAAATAAAAGAACATATTGCGCACAAATACCTTAGAAATGAATTTATTGTAATTACCAATAAGCTCGACAAAGAAACTCCAAACTATGATAACATAAAGCAACTAATTGACCACCGCACTTCACTGGATAGTATTTTTTCAAAAATACGCATCCCTGTATTCATAACATACGAGTCAAAACTTTTCGATACCTACACAAAAGAAATTGAAGCATACATTACGTCATTGCAAGAAGAACTTAAGAGTGTTGCTGTGGATTTTTTCAACTCTGCCACTGGAATTGACATAATTATACACCTATACATATTCCCCCTAAAAAACAAAAGTGAACTCATAAAAACACTGCACAACAAACTCAAATCACTCCAGGGAATATAAATGGTTACCACTATCAAGGCCGTCGTTGAAAAATTAGGGCATGAAACTGATGCCACATTCAAATCACTCCAAAAGGTGATCAGTTATATAAACTCTGAAGACGACATAACAAAGAAAAACGATATAATCCTCAGACTTCTTGAAAAAAGAAGCGTTCTAATAGGATATGAAAGCATAATAAACAGCATCTTACACACATCTGGATTATATCAATACATACTCCCTAGCGATATCAGCACGAAAGAAAACGTGTGCAGACTCATGCACTCACCATCAAAACTTGAAGGAATAACGTTCCACAGGGAACAATCCGCAGTATTTCAAAACCTTCTAATGGGAAACAGTGTTGCAATAAGCGCTCCAACAAGCTTTGGAAAAAGCAAAATAATCGACGCCATCATTGCACATAAAAACTTTAAGAACATTGCAATAGTTGTTCCAACAATTGCTCTGCTTGATGAAACACGCAGAAGGCTATCACAACAATTTTCCACACGTTATAAAATCATAACTCAAACGTCACAAGCACCAGACATAAACAATATATTCATCCTCACCGCAGAACGCATAGTAATATTCGACAAACTCCCAAAGATTGATTTCTTCGTAATAGATGAGTTTTACAAATTATCACAAAATAACAGCAAAGACAAAGACAAGCGTTTTTCAACACTCAACCATGCATTCTATAAATTGATCAAATCTGGCGCACAGGCGTATCTCCTTGGACCAAACATCCAGGGACTCGACATTGGGAAAATGAAACGAATACTATTCTACAAAACAGATTTTTCTACAGTTGCCACAGACATCATAAGAAAGCACCCGCGCAACGAAAACGACAAAGAACAGCAACTACTTGAGATATGCAAAAAGCACGTCGCAAAAGATGATCAAATTCTTATTTTTTGCAAATCTCCAAACTCTGCAACGAATTTAGCAAAGAAGCTCTGTGAACAAGATTTTCTAACCATAAAACGACAAGGCGAAGTTATCGCGTCGTGGTTTTCAGAAAACTATCACAATGACTGGACTGCATCGCTTGCGGCAAAAAAGCTCATATCTCTTCACCATGGTAAGCTACCAAGATCAATAGCACAGTTGTCTGTAAAACTATTCAATTCGAACATCACAAAAATATTAATATGTACGTCTTCACTGATCGAAGGTGTAAATACATCCGCAAAGGTTGTCGTCATATACGACCACAACATAAAAAGAAAACCAATTGACTATTTCACATTTAGCAATATAAAAGGACGTTCGGGAAGAATGTTCAAACACTACGTTGGCAAAGCATACATATTCCAAGACCAGCCACAAGAAAAATTACCTATTATCGACATACCCGCACTTTCACAAAACATAGAAACACCGAACTCTTTGCTCATTCAAATTGATGAAGCTGATTTAGAACAGTCCTCTATTGAAAAACTTTCGCACATCAAATCACAAAATTACATATCCCTTGATACCATTAAGAAAAATGCAGGAGTCCCACCAGAGCTTCAAATAGAGATTGCAAAAGCAATAAAAGAACGTAAAGACCACTATAATACAAATATGAATTGGAATAGATTTCCGAACTCTCGCCAGTTGAATTTTATCTGCAATGTTATTTGGGATTTTTTTGCCTCACACGAGGGTGGAAACGTGTATGGAATATCCAGTGGAAACCAGCTTTCATTTAAATTAATTCAAAAATATGAACATCGCGACAAAATAAAAGAATTAATTAAATTAGAAATGAACAATGAAAACCCTAAATATAAAGCAAGAAATATTGATGATGCAATTGATAGAGTTTTTACCTTTGAAAAACACTGGTGTGAACACCTGTTTCCACAATGGTTGACAACAATATCAAACATTCAAAAGGAAATCTTTCTGAAAAATCGCATGCCCTGTGGTGACTACACACACTATGCTTCTGTCGTAGAAGCAAAATTTCTACCACCAATATTTTCTGCACTTGACGAATACGGACTTCCAACTAGTATTACAAGGAAACTCAATATTTTTAGCGATACTGACAACATTGACACTGCAACGTCAAAACTAAAGCGCGTGGGGAAAACATCTAACCTTCCCGTAGTACTCAGCAAATTCGAAGCATACATTTTAAGTCACGTATTCAAAGGATTATAAAAACCGCCTCCGGGAGTTCCCTCCCGGAGGCGGCTTCATTCGCGCTCTACCCCTCTTCTCCTAGTACCGGTAATGGCCCGGCTTGTACGGCCCGTCCATGGGCACGCCGATGTACTCGGCCTGCTCCCTGGTCAGGGTGGTCAGGGTCACGCCCAGGCGGGCCAGGTGCAGGCGGGCCACCTGTTCGTCCAGCTTCTTGGGCAGGATGTACACCTTGCGTTCAAGGTCGGGATTGGTGGCCAGTTCGATCTGGGCCAGGGTCTGGTTGGTGAAGCTGTTGGACATGACGAAGCTGGGGTGGCCGGTGGCGCAGCCCAGATTCACCAGCCGCCCTTCGGCCAGCACGATGATGGAGCGGCCCGACTTCAGGGTCCACTTGTCCACCTGCGGCTTGATGTTCAGGCAGGTGCAGCCTGGGGTGTTCTCCAGGTAGTGCATGTCGATTTCGTTATCGAAGTGGCCGATGTTGCAGACGATGGCCTCGTCCTTCATGGCCTCCATGTGCGCGCCGGTGATGACCTTGTAGTTGCCGGTGGCGGTGACGAAGATGTCGCCTTCCTCCACGGCCTTTTCCATGGTGGTCACCTCGTAGCCTTCCATGGCCGCCTGCAGGGCGCAGATGGGGTCGATTTCGGTCACCAGCACCCGCGCGCCGAAGCCGCGCATGGACTGGGCGCAGCCCTTGCCCACGTCGCCGTAGCCCGCCACCACCACCACCTTGCCCGCCACCATCACGTCGGTGGCGCGCTTGATGCCGTCGGCCAGCGACTCGCGGCAGCCGTACAGGTTGTCGAACTTGGACTTGGTCACCGAGTCATTCACATTGATGGCCGGGAACAGCAGCTTGCCTTCCTGCTCCAGCTGGTACAGGCGGTGCACCCCGGTGGTGGTTTCTTCCGAAACGCCGCGCACGCGGGCGGCCACGCGCTGCCAGCGGCCGGAATCCTTCTGGTACGACAGGGCAAGGCGGTCCATGATGATCTGGAATTCCTTGTTGTCGTAGCCCTGCTTGAGCAGTTCGGGGTTGTTTTCCACCTCGACGCCCTTGTGGATCATCAGGGTGGCGTCGCCGCCGTCGTCAACCAGCAGGTCGGGGCCGCCGCCGTCGGGCCAGGTCAGCGCCATTTCGGTGCACCACCAGTAGTCTTCCAGCGTTTCGCCCTTCCAGGCGAACACCTTGGCCATGCCGGAATCGGCAATGGCCGCCGCCGCGTGGTCCTGGGTGGAAAAGATGTTGCACGAGGCCCAGCGGATGTCCGCGCCCAGTTCGTACAGCGTCTTGATGAGCATGGCCGTCTGGATGGTCATGTGCAGCGAGCCGGTGACGCGCAGGCCCTTCAGCGGCTTGCTGGTACCGTACATGCGGATGAGTTCCATCAGCCCCGGCACTTCACGCTCGGAAAGCTGCATTTCCTTGTGGCCGAAGTCGGCCAAGGCCATGTCGGCCACCTTGTTGGCAAGGGAAAGGTCCAGGGCTTGCGCCCGCTTGGCATCGGTCATCTGTGCCTCCGTGGGGAAGGATTCTGTTGTTGTTCCGTATTGTCAGGCGCTGGTTTGCGGCACAGCGGCGGGAGTATGGTTCCCGATCAATGGCCGGTCCTGCCGCAAGGCGCGCCCGGCTATGTCTTCTCGGCAAGAATCAGGTGCAGCGACAACCCCTTGCTCACCTCGCGCAGGTCCGCCCGGCGCACGACAAAACCCGCCTCGGAAAGGCGGGCCGTCAGCGCGGCCCGGTCGAAGCCGAGCCAGCGGTCGCCATAGTCGGTGCGCATGCGTTCGTTGTCGTGCCGGTCGAAGTCGCTGATGAACAGCAGGCCGCCGGTGCGCAGGGTACGGCCGATCTCGCGCAGGGCCGCCACCGGCTCCGACAGGTGGTGCAGCACCATGTTGATGGACGCGAAGTCGGCCTCGCCGTCGCGCAGGGGCAGGTGGTCCAGTTCGCCGATGCGCAGCGAAACGCGCCCCCCGGCATCGGCCAGACGGCGGCGGGCCATTTCCAGCATGCGCGGCGAACCGTCCACGCCGATGACCTCCTGCGCGCGGGGCAGCATGCGCTCCAGCACGGTGCCCGTGCCGCAGCCCAGGTCCACGGCCACGCGGCAGCCCGGCGCGGCAGCGGGCATGGCATCCGCCACGGCGCCCGCCAGGTCGAACCCGCCCAGCACCTCGCGGTTCAGTTCGTCCCAGTCCTCGGCAATGGCGTTGAAGAACTGGCGCGTCTTCAGCGCCCGTTCCTCGATGATCTTCTCGGCCATGGCCATGTCGCCCTGCAGGGTCATGTCCTCGGCGATGAACGGGGCCACCGCGTCCAGAAAGTCGCGGCCCTCGCCCTCTGCCGGGGCGGCGTAGAACACCCACAGCCCGTCGCGGCGCGAGACCAGCAGCCCCGCCCCGGTCAGGATCTTGAGATGGCGCGACACCCGCGACTGGCCCATCTCGAGGATGGAGACCAGTTCGTTCACGTTCAGCTCGTGCTTGTTCAGCACGTGCATGAGCCGCATTCGGGTGTCGTCGGAAAGGGCCTTGAAGTAATCGAGTGCTGCCGACATGGGGATTCCCGCGCAAGGTTTTTCAAGGGATGACGCGCGGTTCGCCACGCGCCGGGCAACCGTTTCCGGATGCCTTGATATTCATACATCAAGAAAAGTTGATTTGCAAGCATCCGCTCCGGCGCATACAGCGCAACGCCGCCCCATGCGTCCTTTGGGCGCATGGGGCGGCGCAGGCGGGAACAGCCCGCACTGTGAAGGCCGCAGGGATAAGGGATAGGCGTCAGAAACAGCCCCTAGGTGGTGTCGTCACGAGCAGGATTTTTGTTCTCTGCCAAGGAAGGACAACGTTTCATGAAGGGGGTGTGCTTTTATGGTATTCGACCGGAATGCAAAGCTGTTCTGACATGGGCAGAGGGCAGAAAGACACTCGTGACGACACCATCTACCGGGCCAGACGCAATAGCCGCTCCGCCACCACGGCCGGGGCCACGTGGCGGCGCATGGATTCGGTGGCGCGCAGTTCGCCCCGCAGGTTCATGGGCTCGCTGGCGTGGGCGCGGGTCAGTTGCGCCTCGCAGGCGTCGCGCAGCAGGGCGAACGACGCCTCCACCTCGGGGTACTCGTTGTCCTCGCGCCACGGCAGGCGCAGTGTGGTTTCCGTCTCGCGGCCCGCGTGCGAGGGCGCATCCAGCACGTACATGCCCTTGGGGGCCTCGCCCGCGCGTTCGCTTTCGCCGGGGTAGCAGTGCGGCCGCCACGAATCGGGCGGCTCCGGGATGATGGACTGCACCCGCACCGAGGGCACGGCCAGTGCCTTTTCGTGCGGTTCCAGGGACACGGTGTAGCGCAGCACGGGGCGCAGGTTGCCCCGCTGCTTGTCGATGCGCCATTCGATGCGCATGGTCAGGCTCCTTGGTGCAGGGTCAGCACCTCGCCGAACGGCGGGGCGTCATCGCCACCGTCCGCCCTCACGGGCCGGGTGGACGCCCACAGCACCGGGTACGGCGGCGGCGCGGGAAAGCGGTTGCATTCAAGGTCGGTGAGGTAGATCAGGCAGGCCGGGCGCAGGCCGTCGGCATCCACGCGGGCGAAGGCCGGGCGGTAGTCGGTGCCGCCCCCGCCGCGCGGGGTCAGGCGCAGGGGCAGGTCCCAGCGGGTCAGGTGCAGCACTTCCTGCACGGCGCAGTCGCAGTAGATGACCGTGAGCCGGGTGTCGAAATCCTGCAATATGGCGGACACCTCGCCGCAGAAGCGGCCCAGCGCGGCGTCGTCCACCGAGCCGGAACTGTCGATGACCAGCACCAGTTCCGGCAGGTCCTGCGAGCGCAGGGACGGCAGGTGCAGCCCCATGTGCACGTAGCGCCGGTTGGGCGGCGTCCACGAATAGTCGTTGGCCGTGCACTGGCGGATGAACCGGCGCAGCAGGGTCCGCCAGTCCAGCGGCGGGTGCAGGGCCTGCCCGGCCAGCCGTTCCAGCCCGGCGGGCAGGTCGCCCATGAAGCGCGCCCCCTGCACCGCCTGCCCGAGGTCGATGCGCAGGTCGCGCTCGGCCCGGCGGCGGGCCGCGTCGGAAGCGTCCCCCTGCAACAAGGGATGGTCGCGCACCTCGCCGGAAAAGGACGTTTCCACGTTGTCGCGGCCTTCGCCCTCTCCCGTGCGGTCGCCGCCGCGCCCGTCGGCGTCGTCGCCTTCCGGCAACTCCGGCGGGGCCTGTTCCGGGTCGCTGCGGCGCTGCGTGGCCGGTGCTGTGTCCGGCTGATCGCCGGACGCGCCGGAGCGCGCCCCGCTGGCCTCGGCCTCGCCCTGGGCCTTGTCGCCGGTGCCGCCGCCCTTCTCTTCTTCTTGCAGGCGCGCGAGCACGGCGTAGATGTCTTCCGCCGTGCGGCCCCGGTGTTCCGGCGCGTCCAGAAACCCGGCGGGCAGGGTGAATCCCGCGTCCAGCAGGATGCCGTTCACCGCGTAGTCGCAGGCGCGGTTCCAGAGGCCCTCGTCGCGTCCGTGGCGGCGCACGTGGTGGCCGCAGACCACGTGCAACACCTCGTGCGCCTGCATGGACACGACCATGGCGTCGGGCAGGGCGGCCACCCGTTGCGGGTTGAAGCCCAGGGTCACGCCGTCGGTCCACAGGCCGTCGCAGGCCGGGTCCGCCTTCAGGTGCAGCCGCAGGGCCAGCGAGCCGAAGAAGGGATGGTCCAGCACCAGCGCGGCGCGGGCACGCAGCATGCGGGCGTGGGCCTGCGTTTCCGGCGAGGGGGGGACGTCAGCCGGGGGAAGGGAGGATTCCGGATGCACGTCCCCGCTCACAGCAGCACGTGGGCGTTGGCCTGGGCCCACCGCGCGAAGGACGGGGTTTCCACCACCGTGGTGTCCGCGCGCACGGAATCGCGCATCAGCAGCACGCCAAATTCCACGGGCAGGCGGTCGGCATAGCACACCAGCGCTTCCATGGTGTCGGGCGCGGCGTGGCGGGCCAGGGCCTCGCAGATGGCGTAGGCCGCGGCGGGCTCGTCGGGCACCGGGGCGTCGTGCGGGGCGGCCAGCACGGCGTCCGGCTCGGGCAGGTCGCGCCACACCCGCAGGAATCCCGCGAATTCGGCGGCGGCCCCTTCGCCCACGGCCCCGCGCACCAGGTCGTATTCCACGGCCTCGTCCGGCCCGGCGGCCAGCATGTCGGACACGTATTCCCAGGTGCGCGGCGAGGGGAAGGCCCGGTCGGCCACGGCGGGGTCGAAGTCGTGCAGCAGGCGCGGGCGAAAGCGCAGGAAGGCCGTCACTTCCGGGCGGATGTTCGCGCCTTGCGCCCAGCCCAGCCAGTCGTCCAGGTCGGTCTCGAAGTCCAGATGCACCATGCGGTTGGCCAGGGCGGTGGGCATGCGGTGGGTCACGGCCCGGTCCTGCTCGCGGTTGCCCGCCGCCACCACGGCCCAGCCGTCGGGCAGGCGGTATTCGCCAAGCTGGCGGTCTAGGATCAACTGGTAGCAGGCGGCCTGCACCAGCGGCGGCGCGGCGTTCAGTTCGTCCAGGAACAGGATGCCCCGTCCTCCGTCGGGCAGGAACGAGGGCGGACACCACCGGGCGCGCCCGGCGGCGTCGATGGAAGGCAGGCCGCGCAGGTCCACCGGGTCCAGCAGCACGGCGCGGATGTCGCGCAGGTCCATGCCGAGGCCGTGGGCGACCTGCGCCACCACCCGGCTCTTGCCCACGCCCGGCGCGCCCCACAGGAACACGGGACGGGGGATGGTCACCAGCGTGGCAAGGGCGCGGGCGATCTGGGAAGGAATCATGAAGGCTCCATGGGATGAAGGAATGGCGGGCGGCTGGGCCAGACTGGCCCGCCGAGAGGCGCGGCGCACCCGGCAAACCCCGCAGCGAGGCGTATTGGACGGACACCATGTGGGGGAAGGCACTTGCCGGGCACGCCGCCCTGCCGGACCGGCTCCGCATCCGGCCAGATGCTGGCGGACGCGGGACGGCCACGGGATGGACGCGACGCCGACGGGGGTTGCGGCCCACCTGCGATCAGGCTGCGACCCGATTGCCATCAGGTCGCCTCGCGGTCATGGCGCAGGGGGGTGAGCGTCATTGGTCCGGGGTGGGCCACGTCGGCGGCCCCACCTGTGTATTGAAATTGAAAATCGAAGTCAACAAAAGTCGCAACCGTCTTCTTCCCGCTGCCGTGGGCGGGCGAATCCTCCTCCCCACAACCACGCCCCGAACCGGCCAATGAACCGGCCAAAGTGTGTTGCATTCTTGTTCGTATCCCCCTATATATCCGACATATGAAACCGGACAACATACCGGCCACGCTGGCCCCAGCCCTGCCCGAGGGGCGACACCTCGACGAACTGCGCGATCAGGCGCTGGCGGTGGTGCGCGCCTCCGCCCAACTGGACGGCAGCCTGCATCCACTGACGGCCGCCACCCTGAGGACACGCATCCGGTTGTTGAACAGCTACCACAGCAACCTGATCGAAGGCAGCAGGACGTCCATCTTCGCCATCGAGGCTGCGTACCAGCAGCGCTTTTCACCCGACGACCAACGCCGTTACGCGCAGGAACTGGGCCTCGCCCACGTGGAAACGGAGTCGGCCCTGCTGCGGCAACTGGCGGAAACGCCCCGCGACATCTGCTCCACAAACTTCCTGCTGGACATGCACCGCGAATTTTTCAGCCACCTGCCCGAGGCGCACCAGTATGTGCATTCCGGGGGCCGGTTCACCGACATTTCCGTGGCGCCCGGCCAACTGCGCGACCGCGAGGTCTCCGTGGACGGCGGGGCCAGCATCCACGGCCCGCTGGCCCGCGACCTACCCGGGTTGATGCGCCAGTTTGCCGAAGCATACGCGCCAGACCGCCACCACGGACTGGACAGGCTCATCGCGGCGGCCGCCAGCCACCACAGGCTGACGTGGCTTCACCCCTTCCGTGACGGCAACGGCCGCGTGGTGCGCCTGCTGACCGAACTCTACCTGCGCGCGGCCGGAGTCAACGAGAGTGGCGCATGGTCCTTCTCGCGCGGCATCTCCCGCGACCGGGCAGGGTACTTCATCCACCTGAACGCCGCCGACCCGCAACGCGACGGCCGCTTCGGCCCGGTCGACCTGGCGGACTTCTGCGCGTTCGTCCTTGAAACCTGCCTGGACCAGATCAGCTTCATGGCCGCCAGCCTCGACGTCCGGAACATCGCCCTGCGCTACCAGACCGTGGTGCATCGGCATCTTGTGGGCATTCCCGAGGCGGCGGGCGTCCTCCGGCCGGAGGACGCGGCGCTGGTGGCCCGCCTGCTGGCCCTGGTCTTTGAAACCGGCGAACTGGAACGCGGCATGGCCACCATGGTGCTCGGCAAAAGCCAGCGCACGGGCCGCCGCGTGCTCAGCCTGCTGCTGCGGACGGGCCTGCTTCAGGCAGCCACCCACGTGGCTCCCGTGCGGGTGGCCCTGCCCACCTTTGCCCTTTCCGATCTCTTCCCCCCCCTGTTCCCCGACGCCGTGGTGGGCGGCCCCGCGCTGTAGCCGTCCCCCTCCCCCCGCGCGCGAAAACGGCGGCCCCTTGCGGGGCCGCCGTTCGTGCATCTCTGTCCGTCCGACACGCATCGGGCGCGGCCCGCGCCGCCCCCTACCATTTGCGCTCGTACTTGTTGCGCAGCCAGATGGCCGTGGCGTTCATGCCCAGCAGCAGCACCAGCAGCACCATGATGCCCGCGGCGGTGCGCTCGGAAAAGGCCCGCTGCGAATCCGACGCCCAGGTGAATATCTGGGCGGGCAGCACCGTGGCCGCGCTGTTGAAGTTTTCCGGGGCCTCGGGGATGTAGGCCATCATGCCCACGATGAGCAGGGGCGCGGTTTCGCCCATGGCGCGGGCCAGGCCGATGATGGTGCCGGTCAGGATGCCCGGCAGCGACAACGGCAGGACGTGGTGCCAGACCACCTGCAACGGCGTGGCCCCAAGGGCCAGCGCCGCCTCGCGGATGGACGGGGGAATGGACCGGATGGCCGCCCGCGTGCTGATGATGATGGCGGGTAGGGTCATCAGCGACAGGGTGAGGCCGCCCACCAGGGCCGACGAGCGGGCCACCCCCATGAAGTTGATGAAGATGGCCAGCCCCAGCAGCCCGTACAGGATGGACGGGATGGCCGCCAGGTTGTTGATGTTCACCTCGATGATCTGGGTCAGCCGGTTGTCCGGCGCGAATTCCTCCAGGTACACCGCGCACATCACCCCCACGGGGAAGCTGATGGCCAGGGTGATCAGCAGCACGTACAGTGAGCCGATGGCCGCCGCGCGGATGCCCGCCAGTTCCGGCAGCTTGGAGTCGCCCGATTCGAAGAACCCCCAGTTGAAGGCCAGGCGCGCCTTGCCTTCCTGGCGCATGGTGTCCACCAGCGCCTGGTGCCTGGGCCGCAGCCGGTTGGGATTGCCCTTCATGTACTGGTCAGTGTCCGCGCTGGCCAGCACCCACAGTTCCTGCGAGGTGCCGATGAGCCGGCTGTTCTCGGCCATCATGGACGGGATGAGCCGGGTGAAGCTGCGCGAGACCACCTGCACCGTGTCCGGGTCCATGGCGGCGTAGGGATTGTCGTGCGCCTCGGCCGTGTAGGTCACGGTCACCAGCAGTTCCGCCTGCTGGAAGGCCGGGTAGCCCTTCATGGTGATGTCGAACAGAAAGAACACCAGGAACGCCCCGGCCAGGAACAGCGCGGAAATGGCGCACAGGCGGAAGCGTTTTTCGGCCGCGCGCCGCTTGCGCAGCAGGGCCTTTTCGTCGATGCCGAACAGTGATGCCATGCCGCCCCCCTACTCGTACTGTTCGCGAAACTTGCGGATGACCACCAGCGAGACCACGTTGAGCACCAGCGTGAGCACCAGCAGCACGAGGCCCAGCCCGAAGGCCGAAAGGGTCTGCGGGCTGTCGAAGGCCTGGTCGCCGGTGAGCGAATCCACGATGCTCACGGTGACGGTGGTCATGCTCTTCAGCGGGTTCCACGTCAGGTTGGGCATGAGCCCGGCGGCCATGACCACGATCATGGTCTCGCCCACCGCGCGCGACACGGCCAGCAGCACGGCGGACACCACGCCCGGCAGGGCCGCGGGCAGCACCACCTTGCGGATGGTTTCCGACGTGGTGGCCCCCAGCGCGTACGACCCTTCGCGCATGGCCTGGGGCACGGCGTTGATCACGTCGTCCGACAGCGAGGAGACCAGCGGGATGATCATCACCCCCATGACCAGGCCCGGCGCCAGGGCGTTGGTGTATTCCGCCTCCAGCCCCACGGCCTCGGCCAGGTGCACGATGAGCGGGCTGACCGTGATGGCCGCGAAGAACCCGTAGACCACGGTGGGGATGCCCGCCAGGATTTCCAGCGCGGGCTTGGCGATGCGCCGCACCCGCTTGCTGGCGTATTCGGCCATGTACACCGCCGCGAACAGCCCCATGGGCACGGCCACCAGCATGGCCACGGCGGTGATGTAGAAGGTGCCCGCGAACAGCGGCAGCGATCCGAATTCCGGCGTGGCCACGTTGCCGTCGGCCCGGCCGGTGGAAATGAGAAAGGCCGTCTCCGGGCTCCACTTGGTGCCGGTCAAAAAGTCCCACAGGTTCACCAGCCGGAAGAACTGCATGGCCTCGAACACCACCGAGACCACGATGCCGATGGTGATGAGGATGGAAATGCACGAGGCCCCGATGAGCGCCCAGCGCACCGCGCCCTCCACCCGGTGGATGGCGCGGAAGTCGCGCCCGATGGCCCGCTGCGACCAGACCAGGCCCAACGCGGCCAGGGCCACGCCCCCGCCCGCCAGCACCGGACCGGGCACGGTGACGATGTGCAGCAGGTGCAGCAGCCCCGCCAGCACGAACAGGCCCATGGACGGCAGCGCCACCCACAGACACGAATACCACCCGTAGTACACGAGCGGCGAATGGAATTCCGTGCCGCGCGCATTGTCCGCGCCGGCCCTGCGCCGGGCGATCATGTACGCCAGCACCGAAAGCGGCAATATGGCCATCAGGGCCATCTGCAACGCGCTTCCCATGGTCATGTGCGATCCCGTTGGCCGGGGGGCGCGCACCCCCCGGAAATGGTGAAGGCCGGGGAAGGCGGCTTCCTTCCCCGGCGCGTGCGGCCCGTTGCTACTTCAGGTCGGCGGCGGTCAGCTTCCTGAAGCCGGTCACGTCCTTGCGCACCTGCTCGCGTTCGGCGGCGGGCAGCGGGATGAGGCCGATGGTCTTCAGGTAGCCGGAATCGCCGATCATCTTTTCGGACATGAACAGTTCCACGTATTCCTTGAGGCCGGGAATCTTCCCGATGTGCGCGTCCTTCACGTAGAAGAACAGCGCGCGGGAAATGGGGTACTTGGCCGAGGAGATGGCTTCGAAGGTGGGGGCGTTGCCTTCCACGGTGCAGCCCTTGATGCGGTCCTTGTTCTCGGCCAGGAAGCTGTAGCCGAAGATGCCCACGGCCTCGGTGTCCTTGGTCAGCTTCTGCACGATGAGGTTGTCGTTTTCACCGGCGGGCACGTAGGGGCCGTCCTGGCGGATCTTCTTGTACTGGGCGGCGTCCTTGCCCAGCACGGCCTTGAAGGTCTCGTCCTTGCCGGTGAACTTTTCCACCACCATTTCGATGAAGGCGTCGCGGGTGCCGGAGGTGGCGGGCGGGCCGTAGATGACGATCTTGCGGTCGGGCAGGGCCGGGTTCAGCTGCTTCCAGGTCTTGTAGGGGTTGGGAGCCAGCTTGCCGTCCACGGGCACTTCCTCCAGCACGGCCAGGGCCAGGTCCTTCAGGGAAAGGTTCATGTCGGCGTTGCCGATGTTCTGGGCGATGACGATGCCGTCGAAGCCGATCTTGGCCTCGGTGATATCGGTGACGCCGTTCTTGGCGTTGGTCTCGAACTCCTCGACCTTCATGCGGCGGGAGGAGTTGGTGATGTCCGGGGTGTCGGGGCCGACGCCCGCGTAGAACAGCTTGTGGCCGCCGCCCGAACCGGTGGATTCGACCACGGGCGACTTGAACCGCTTGTTGGTGGCGCCGAATTCTTCGGCCACGGCGCTGGAGAAGGGATACACGGTGCTGGAACCCACGATGCGGATCTGGTCGCGGGCTTCGGCCACACCGGCCAGCGACAGCACGAGCGCGGCGGCCAGCGCCACTTTCTTGAACGATTTCATTGCAAGCCTCCCTGACGGTTCCCTGTATGGGGGTAGTTGTGTGCGATTCAGCGTCAACGCGCCACAAGAATTATCCAGCGCACGTTACGGCCTGTTGTGACAACCGTTACAATCCTGTGTCATGCGGCCCGTTGCGTGGCCGGCAACGGCGCAGGGCACGCATGTCTGCCATCATTCCTTTTCATCGCAGTGGGTTGCACCATCGCCATCGCACGTCATGCCGTCCATGACATGTTGCAGTTCCCCGGCCAGGCGCGAAAGCCCGGCCACGGCTTCGGCCGATTCGGCCATGCCCTGCGCGGTCTCGCGGGCGATGGCGTCCACTTCCGCCACGGCGCGCACCACTTCCTCACCGCCGCGCGTCTGGGCCTCGGCCATAGCCGCGATGGCCCGCACTTCGCCGCCGGAATCGCCGATGCGGGCCAGGATGTCGTCCAGCGCCCCGCCGGAGCGGGTGGCCAGCGCGTCGCTTTCGCGCACGGCCCCGGCCACGCTGGCGGTGCTGTCCACGAAGCCGCGCGTGGCCCGCTGGATGGCCCGGATGCGCTCGCCCACCTGGCCGGTGGCGCTCATGGTCTTTTCCGCCAGCTTGCGCACCTCGTCAGCCACCACGGCGAAGCCCCGCCCGGCCTCCCCGGCGCGGGCCGCCTCGATGGCGGCGTTGAGGGCCAGCAGGTTGGTCTGGTCGGCGATGTCGCTGATGACGCCCATGATCTGGCCGATGGATTCCGCCTCGCGCCCCAGTTCCGTCACGTTTTCCTGCAACCGTTCCACCTGGCCGAGCACCCGGTGCATCACCTCCATGGAGGCGCGCACCACGTCGCGGCCATCCTCGGCCACCCGCATGGTGGAACCGGCCATGTCCACGGCCAGCGCGGCGCGGCGGCCCACCTCGGCCACGGTCTGGTTCATGCGGTCCATGGCGGCGGTCACCTCGTCCACGCGGGCCAGCTGGCGGGCGGCGCCGTCGCTGGAGTGGGCCACCTGCTCGGCCAGCTCGTGGGCGGACGAGCTCACCCGGCGGGCGATGTCCTCCGCCTCGCGCGCGGTGGCGGCGATGACCGCGTTCTGGGCGTCCAGCCGGGCGTGCTGGGCGCGCTCGTGGGTCAGGTCCACCCACAGCGAGATGGCCCCCATCAGTTCGCCCTCCAGGTCGTAGATGGGCGTGGCCACCATGTGCAGCACCACCTCGCGCCCGTCGGCCTGCGGGTCGAGGATGAGGTCTTCGGCCACCCGGCCGCGCCGCTCCATGCTGCGCCGGGTCAGCACCGGGCGGGCGGCGTCGGCCGCGCCGCCGTACACCAGTTCGCCCAGTTGCCTGCCCAGCCACGCGGAAGGTTCGCCCACGCGCCGCAGCACGGCCAGGGCCTCGGCATTGACGTGGGTGATGTTGTTGGCAAGGTCCACCACCACGCAGGGCACCACCACCCCGTCCAGCACCCCCTGGCTGAATCCCAGGCGCATGCGCAGTTCGCCCACCATGGCCTGCACAGCGCGCACCGTGGCCCCGATGGTGTCGTCGGCCGCGTAGTGGAAGGTGTAGTCGAAGTTGCCGCGCGCCACCTGCTGGGCCAGGGTGGCCAGCCGCTGCATGGGCACCATCAGTTGGCGCACCATCAGCCAGATGACCAGCGCGGCCACGGGCAGGGCCACGGCGGCGGCGATGCCCGCGCCGCGCCACAGCCGGGCGCTGACGCCTTCCATCAGGTCGGCGCGGCTGACGGTGGTGACGAAGGTGACGTCCCACGGGGCGTAGCGGGCCACGAAGGCTTCGTACTCCTCGCCGCCGTCCGTATAGATGACGGCGCGGGAGTCACCCCCGTAGGCGGCGGTGTCCGGGCCGCCGGAACCGGCACCGGGCGACAAGGCCGCGCCCCACGGCAAGTCAGCGATGTTGCGCCCCACCATGGAAGGGTCATGATGGATGAGGATGGTGCCCCCGCCGTCGAAGGCAAAGGAATGCCCCTTGCCGCCCACGTTGTGGCGCACCACGGCGGCGGCGAATTCCGGGGCCAGCAGGGGGCGGGCCACCTCCACCGCGCCCAGTATCTCGCTGCCGTCCATGCCCTTTACCGGGGCGTAGGCGGCCAGATTCCATTGGCCGCCCACCTTGAGGATGCCGGTGAAGCCGTTGCCGGACAGCAGCGCCGCCGTCACCGGGCCATCCTTACCGAGGACGGTCCAGCGGGCGCTGCCGGACGGGTCGGCCACGCTGGTGCTGACGCGCACCAGCCGTCCGTCGTGCAGTTGCAGCACGGAGGCCCCCACCCCGGCCAGGTCGCGGATGCGGTCCACGAGGTCGGTGCTTTCGTGCAGGTAGGCAGACCCCAGCTTGAAGCCGGGCAGGGTGGCCTTCACCTGCTGGCCGGTGTCGGCGTCGCGCAGGGTGGCCTCCACCTCCATGAATATTTCCGGAATGGGGAACCCGGCCAGGCCGAACTGCAACTGCATCAGCCTGAGGTCCGAGCCGATCTTGTTGCGGTTCAGCGTGTCCTGGAATTTCGCGGATTCCATGAGCAGTTGCGAGACGTTGCGCAACGATGCGCGTCCCTGCGCCAGGTAGCCGCGCCGGGTGTCCACCAGGCTGGTGACCAGCATGCCGGACATGGCGGCCAGCACCATGACCAGCGAGCCCGCAATGAGCTTGGTGCGGAACGATACGGTGGTGAACATGCGCCCGTCCTTGGAATATGTCCGGGAAGATGCCCGGAAAAAATGCCCGGGGAATGCGCCGGTGCGGCGCGGGATGCGGGCCGGGGCGGGAAGCGGATGAAAGCAGAACGCGCGAAACGCGCGCCCCGGCGGCAGGGGCGCGCCACCCTCCCCGGCGGCTGGCGTATTCATGGGCCACGCGGGCGAAGATCAGGTGACGGCGGGGTCACGTTTCCGTAACGCATGGCGGTTGCCCGCGCTTTCCACGTGTTGGCGCATGTGGCGTTGGCGTTACGGCGGGCAATGACGGCGGCGGCCACCTCCCGCCCCCGGCCGGGAATGCCCGCCGCGCGGCCGGTGCGTTTCCGGGCCGGACGTGCTACACGGCGCGCATGACGATCATCCACGTCCGCATCCTCCCCGCCGCGCCCGCCCGCCGGAGGCCCCGATGAAGGCCATCGGCGAAGCCCTGCGCGGGTTCCTGGAACGGCGCGGCGCACCCGAACGGATGCGCCTTGTCCGCCTGTGGGAGAACTGGGACATGGTCATGGGGGTGGACATCGCCGTGCTGGCCTACCCGCTGGGGCACCGCAAGCGCATCCTGCTGGTGGGGGCGGAGGACAACATGGCCATGCAGGACCTGACCTTCCTGACGCCGGAAATCCTGGAGCGGGTCAACGCCTTCATGGACGACGTGTCCGACGGGCCGTACTTCGAACGGGTGGAGGTGCACCTGCTGCAACGCCGCACTCCGCTGGACGAGGTGCGCGTGACGCGCGGCGCGCCGCCGCCCCGCGTGCCGCCCCGGCCGGACAACCTGGGCGGGCTGCTGGGCGCCTTCGACCCGGAATCGCCCGTGGCCCGCGCCTACGCCAGCTACGTGCGCATGTTCCGCGAGATCGGGGATGCCGCCGTGAAGCCGGGCGATGCCGGACGGGACGGGCGCGACAGGCGTGACGGGCGTGACGGGCCCAACGGGAGGAAGTGAGCCCCCTCGCCCCCGCTCCCGTATTCTCCTGCCGCGCCGCCATCTTTTTCGCTTGACGCACCCCGCGCCTTCGGAGTATCCGTCTCTTCCGCGCCGCATGGCGCACAGGGTGTCCCCATCGTCTAGCTGGCCCAGGACAACGGCCTTTCACGCCGTCGACAGGGGTTCAAATCCCCTTGGGGACGCCACAACAAATCAAGGAGGCTTTCGCCTCCTTTTTTGTTTGGCTGGCCGAGCGGATTTGGCCCCGGCTTCGCCGGTACTTGCAGGAGGCACGGCGCATGGCTATCCTGCCACCTGCACGGCCCGCACCGGCGGCGCGGCCGTATCGCCATACCCGGCGTACCTGGCGCATCGGGCGCGCATCCCAGCACCACCCCCGAGAGGTATCATGGAGAATGCACTCCGTTCAGAGCGTTCCCGCAACGCCGTCATCCAGGCCGCACTCACCATCATAGGCCGCGACGGGCCGGGGCGGCTGACCCTGGACGCCATCGCCCGCGAAAGCGGGCTCAGCAAGGGCGGGTTGACGCACCAGTTCCGCACCAAGGGCGCCGTGTTGCAGGCCCTGCTCGAATACCAGATAGAATATTTCGCGAAATTCTCCCGCGACTATTTGCAGGAGATCGACCCCGCGCAGCCCGAGCCCCGCCTGGTGTCGCAGATAGCGACATTGCGGGAGATCGCCATCACCAGGCAGCAGCATTCCGTGGCGTTCGCCATCCTCGGCGCCTTGACCGACGCTCCCGACCTGCTGTCCATCATCATCGAGCGCGACACCGAAGCCATCGAGCAGATCAAGGCCGAAGCCGCCGACCCGGACCTGGCCCTGCTGCGCTGGGCCGCCGCCAGGGGTCTGGCCCTGACCACCCTGTTCAGGATCTGCCCACTTTCCCGGGAAGATCGCGAGCGCCTGTTCGACCTGCTGCTCGACGACCAGTACTGGCAGCATCGGGCAGACCCGCCGAAGCCCGGCGTCTAGCCCCGCCCCGCAATTCCCCACGGCCCCGTGCCGGTTGCACTACCCGCGACCGGCACGGGGCCGCCGCCGTTGAACCGCACGGCTCCCTCCCCGCCTCGCGCCCGCCCGGCGGCCCGCCTGCGACTGGCGTGCCGCTCTCTTTTTTACCAATATAAAAACAGACTGGACGGTTTGTTTTTTTGCGGATAGATTGGCTTCGCATCCGGCACAACGCCGCCACCCCGGCCGCGCACGAGCCGGAGACAACGCCGCCGCATCGCCGCAAGGGCGCATGAGGGACGCGGCCGCTCTCCCCGAAGCGACTCACGATCAACACCGGAGGATTCCATGATTACACGCCTCATGACCCGGCACCTGGTGCCGCTCATCGCCTGCGCACTCCTGGCGGGGTGCGCGGGCACAAAACCCGCCGCGTACAACGGCATCGCCTCGTCTCCGTACCTGACCCCCGATCCCGACGACGCGTCGGACCGCACCCCCTACAGGTATGCGGCACGGGTGAACTGGAACGGATACAGGAAACTGGTGCTCGACAACGTCAGCATCTACAAGGGGGCGGACCATCAGTTCGCCGACATTTCCGAAGGGGAAAAGACGGAACTTGCCACCTACATGCAGGCCCGGTTCGCCGAAAAGCTGGGCACGCGGTTCCAGATCACCGACAGCCCCGCCCCCGACACGCTGCGCGTGGCCCTGACGCTGACGGGAGCGGAAAAGACCACGCCGGTGCTGGGCACGGTGTCGCGGTTCGACCTGTTGGGGGGCGTGTACAACGGTGTGCAGAGTTTCCGGGACAGGGAAGGAACCTTCACCGGTTCGGTGATCTATGCCGTGGAAGTCTATGACGCCCAGACCTCCCGCCTGCTCATGGCGTACATTTCCAGGCAATATCCGAACCCCATGAACATAGGGGCCAGCATCGGAGCGCTGGAAGCGGCGAAGACAGGCATCGAAAAGGGCGCGGAGGACATCGTGGATCGCTTGAAATAAACCGTTGGCGGCGTTCCGCGTGCGAGGGGCATCCCCCTTGTCTCCTGCCGTCGCCCGCTTCCACCCGCCGTCCGGTTCTCCTTTGTCCTCCCGCTTTCCCCCTGATCCGCCCGCTTTCCCTGACACCGGCGGCAAGAGACGCGGGAATCCGCCCGGCCATTTCCCCCGTGCGCCTGGCGCCCTCCCCTGAATGGCAAGGGCGTACGCAACCGCGTACGCCCTTTTCGTCTGCCCGCGCCGGGCTCAGGCGTTGCCGTGCCCCCCATCCATCCCGCCCTCCGCGCCGAACATCTCCACCGCCGCCTCGATGAGGCCGGGTTCCATGAAGTCCGTGCTGCGCTCTATCTGGCGGGTGGCCGCGCGGCGCATGCCCGCCACGAAGGGCGCGGCTCCGCCGCCATGTGTGGCATCCAGGGCGTCGGCCACGGTGCCGCACAGGTAGTGCACGCACAGCGGCGACTTGAAGAGGCGCAGCGGGCAACCGGTGGCCGTCAGGTACGGGCAGCCCCGTTCGCCCATGACCGCGCCCCCGGCGTGGTGCGCGCCCTCCACGGCCTGAAGGCGCGCCAGCGCGTCGGCCATGCGCAGGGCAAGCCCGCTGGGCTGCTGCATCATGATGTCCGACAGGCTGAACACCACGTTGTGGCTGCGGTTGCAGCAGCCCAGCGGGGGCCGTTCGCAGCCGTCGCGGCAGATGTGCTTGGTGGCGTGGCCCTGCACCACGTCCAGTTGGCGGGTGTACAGGGAATAGCCGATGAGCGCGCGGCGCAGGCCGTCGTCCATGGCTCCCAGATGCGCGCTGAGCCGGGTGACCTGGCGGCGCACCGTGCGCTGTGACAGCAACGGGTAGCCCCGCCCGGCGAACAGGGTCACGTCGTGGTCCACGCCGCCGGTCTCCGGGCCCGGCAAGGCGTCGAGCCAGCGGTCGATGGGCATGGGCGGTGCACCTTTGCGGATTGCGGGGTAAATGGACAGCCGAGAGGGAAACGAAGAGGAAACGGCGAAGACGCGCCATCCGCCCTGCATCCGCACGCATCGGACGGCACGACGGCGGGGCGTCGCCCGCTGCTCGCCGCAGCGCACGACGCCTTCCACCGAAGATTGCTGTCCTGTCGCGTAGCATGCCGTTTCGCGTATTGTACACCACGATCTTGATGCATCGCCGCACGAGTGGTGCACCTTGCCACTCTCTTCCCATCGTCCCCGCACATTCGCCGCATGACGTGCCGCAACACCACGGCAAGGCGTCACGCTACCCGCCCCGCTGCCCGCCCGGCGCGCAAAAAGCGAAGGGGCATGGCCCAAAGGCCATGCCCCCGTTGCATTCCGCGCCCGGTTCTGCCGGTGCGCGCGTCGTCCCTTCGGCCGGCACCCTGCGCCGGTCACGCCGCGCGGCCGCGGGACGCCGTGACTAGAACTCGTACACCAGGTTGAAGGTCAGCTTCTTGGCGGAGTTCAGGTCTTCGCCCACGGCACCCCAGGTGTCCTCGTCCAGGTCCAGGCGGATGTAGCCCATTTCCAGGATGAAGGTGAGGTTTTCGTAGATCTGGTAGGTGTGATCGAAGTTCACTTCCCAGGCGCTGTCCTCGTCGGTCAGGAACACGCCGCCCTGGGCCGGAGCCAGCGCGTCGGCGAGAATGCCCGTGGCGTCCTTCTTCACCAGGTCGGCGTCGTTGGTGCCGCGCATGTAGGCCACGCGCAGGACGTGCGACAGGTTTTCGACGAACGAGATGTCGGCCAGTTGCACGCCGACGCCCCACAGGCCCGCGCCGTTCAGGGCGAACTGGCTGTCCTGGTTGAACGCGGAGCCGGGGAAGCCGAAGCTGGTGGGCGCCCAGGCGTTGGGCGAGATGGAGGGCATGCGCTCGGAGCCGTTGTCGAGGTCGTCGTCTTCGCCGCTGCCGTACCAGGCGAACACGCCGGGGGTCATCATGTCCATCTTGTACTCGACCATGGCCGAAACCAGCCAGCCTTCGCGGGTGGCGTAGTCGTCGTCGGCGTCCTTGTTGCCGTAGGTGAAGTCCATCTTCACGGCAAAGGGATCGAACATGGTCAGTTCAAAGGCCACGCCGCCCCACCACGCATTGTGGGTGGTGGTGTCGTCGCCGGTCAGCAGGCCGGTGCTCTGGCCAAGGCTCTGCATGCCGTCCAGGAAGGTTTCCCACGATTCGGTGTCGGTGCCGTCCACGTCCTTGCCCACCGAGGCGTACAGGACATACGGGGTCACGCTGACGCCGTCCAGGGTCACCGGCGCGGTCAGGCCGAACACGTCCACTTCGTCGAAGTGGTTGCTGCCCGCGCTTTCTCCGGACGAGGTGTCGTAGGGGCGCGCCCAGAAAGCGGTGAGGCCCAGGTTTTCATTGACGGCGTAGCTCAGCACCAGGGCGGCCACGTCCTCGTCGCTCAGGATGGGGCTGGCGCCGAAGGTGGCGCCGGGCAGGTCCATGCCCTGCAGGCCCATGCGCACCTTCAGTTCGGTTTCGGGCACGATCCAGTCGATGTACGACCGGCGCACCTTCACCGACTTGCCGTCGGAACCCAGGGCGCCGTCTTCCTGGCCCCAGGTGGTGGTGCCCATTTCCAGAAACACCACGCCGCGCAGCGATTCGCTGGCGATGATGTCGATCTGGGTGCGCAGCCGCTGGTGGGCGGCGAAGTCATCTTCGCTGTCCCCGCCGTCATCGGCGGCGCGGTAGTTCATGCCGTCGGTCCACGAGAAGTCGAAGGCCCATTCGCCCTTGGCCTCGATGGTCGCCGCACCGGCCGGGGATACGGCGCCGCACAGCAGCGCCATGCCCAGCAGCAGCGTGATCAAACGTTTCATGTTTCCTCCTTCCTTGCAGGAATATTCTTCGGACCGGCGGCATTGGCGTCGCGCGGCCCCGTGCAACGCCGCGCCGCGCAGGGGTGCGGCGGGCGTTTCCGTGTCGAATACTGAAAACGATTCTCACAGTCAATCTCATATCTGAGATATCCCGGTTTCTCGCCCGCTGCCTTCCCTCCCCCTGCGCCGGGGCACGGCCAGCCTCCATTCCTCTTTCGAAACATCACCGAAACGTATCGTTTCACGATGATACATCACCCGGAAAATGCATCACGGAACGCCACGCCATGTCGCAATGCGGCACACGCAGCCGGATACGTATTTTCTACCTGAGCAGTAGCATTGATATTCTACCATTGCAGTAGACAATCAAATCTACCACGCAAGTAGACTACTATTTTTTACAACACCACTTCCCCGGTAGTCTTTCCTGTGTTACACCATCTTCAAATACATCCGCATTTGCGACGTCACATTACAGTGCAACGATCATTCTTCTGCGCCTGGCATACAAGATGCCGGATCAGAACAGGAGGTCCGCATGTCCACATCCACCGCAACCCCGCAAACGGCCCACGGCCAGCCGGAAGCGCCGCCCGCCGCGCACGCCGCCGCGGGGCTTCCGCACCCCGATCCCGGCGACTGGGAGCCGGGCAGGCGGGTCATCGCGCCGTCCTTCGCGCCGCTGCCCGGCCATCAGTGGCAGGAAGAGCCGCTCATGTCGCACGACGGCATGCACGTGGCCGCCGTGGTCCGGCAGGAGGACGACAGCTTCACCATGCGCGTGGACGACGAGGTTTGGGATGCGGGGTTCGACAAGGTCTGGTCGCCGCGCTTCCTGCCCGACGGACGGCTGGTCGCCATCGTGCAGCAGGACGGGGAATGGACCGTGGCCGTGGACGGCGAGACGTGGCCGGACACCTACGGATTCATCTGGTCGCTGCTGCACGGCCCCGCCGGAAAGGTGATCGCCGCCGTACAGCAGGACATGCGCTACGGCATGATCGTGGACGGCGAGCCCTGGGAGACGTTGTACGAAAACGCCAACAACTTCGCCCTCAGCCCCGACGGCCGCCGCACCGCCGCCGTGGTGCAGACCGTGCCGCTGGGCCAGGCCGACATCGAGACCTTCACCAGGGGCGTATACAGCGTGGCCGTGGACGGCGAGGCATGGGGCCGCAACTTCATGAACGTGTGGACGCCCGTGTTCGACAACCGCAACGACCGGGTGGCCGCGCAGGTGCGCCTTTCCCATTCCGAATACACCGTGGCCGTCAACGGCGCGCCGTGGCCCGCCACGTTCCCCTGCGTGTGGGAGCCCTGCTTCGACCCAGCCACCGGCGCGGTGGCCGCCCCGGTGCGCAAGGACGGCCGCTGGGGCATGGCCCTGGACGGCACCCTGCTGTGGGAGGCGCGCTTCTTCCAGTGCTGGACGCCCGCCTGGAGCCCCGACGGGCGGCACCTGTGGGCCATCGTGGCCCCCCGCTACGGCAGCTTCACCGTGGCCCGCGACGCGTCGCCCTGGCCATTCGCCGCCCCGGTGGTCACCGACCTGGTCCTGTCACCCGACGGCGCCCGCGCCGCTGCCCTGGCCAGCCACGACAACGCGGCCTGGCAGGTGGTGGTGGACGGCGTGGTCTGGCCCGGCCGGTGGGACATGGCCTGGCGGCCCGTGTTCAGCCCGTGCGGGCGGCACGTGGCTGTGCGGGTGAAGGACCGGGGCCGCGAAACGGTGCTGCTGGACGGCCGCCCGTGGCGCGAAGCGTTCACCACGGCGTGGGACCCGGTGTTCGGCCCCGCCACGGCCAACGGCGCGGGCATGGCCGTGCTGCTGCGGGGCATCCGCGACGGCGCGTGCGAACGGTGGGTGGCCACCCCCGACGACTTCAGGGCCTGACCGGCCAGCGGAGGCGACAGCAATGCAACAACTCTACAATTTCGCCGTGGGTCCCCTGGCCTGGGTCGCGTGGGCCGTATTCCTGGGCGGAGCGGCATGGCGCCTGGGCTCCATGTGGGCGCTGGCCCGCAAGAAGGACATGAACGCCGTGGCCTACATGGACGTGCGCTTCGCCGCGCGGTCCATGGCCCGCTGGGCAACCCCCTTCGCCACGCTGGGCTGGCGGGCCAACCCCGCCGTCACCGTGGCCACCTTCGCCTTCCACATCTCGCTCGGCCTGTTGCTGCTCTTCGCGCCGGGGCACGCGGTGCTGTGGGACTACGCCTTCGGCGTCAATGTCTGGTCGCTGCCGGAAGGCGTGGCCGACGTCCTGACCGTGCTGGTCATCCTGCTGTGCGGGTTCTTCGCGTGGCGCAGGCTCCAGTTGCCTACGGTCCGCTTCGTCACCCGGCCCATGGACTGGCTGGTGCTGGCGCTGGTGGCCGTGCCATGCGTCACCGCGTTCCTGGCCAAGCAGCAGATCGGCGACAACCTGCTGCTGTCCACCCTGCACGTGCTGTCGGGCGAGGCCATGCTGATGGCCCTGCCCTTCACCCGGCTGTCGCACGCCATCTTCTCGCCCTTCACGCGGGCCTACATGGGCTCGGAATTCGGCGGGGTGCGCCACTGCCCCGACTGGTGACGCCGGTTCGGCGGGCAGGGCAGACGGCGGCATGCCGGACCGGGCGGCATGCCAGATCGACCGGGCCACACGAACGGGCCGGATTCATCGGAAGGGCGCACCGCGCCATCCCACGGGAGACAACCACATGAGCGCAACGGAATTCTCGGGCATCGCGGAACGCCGCATAGAGGACGCCAACCTCGTGCGGGGCGTGTCCGCCCTCACGCGCGAACGCATCGAACGCGTGGTCAAGGCCGTGACCAAGGGCGAGGCGGGCGCGCGCCTGGCCGTGTACCACGAAACCTGCATGCGCTGCGGCATGTGCGCCGACGCCTGCCACTACTGCATCTCGCACGACGGCGACCCCACCTATTCGCCCGTGGGCAAGATGGAACAGACCATGTGGAAGCTGCTGCGCACCGGCGGCAAGGTGGACCCGGACGACATCTACGGCATGGCCCAGATCGCCTACACCGAATGCAACCTGTGCCGCCGCTGCGTGCACTACTGTCCCGTGGGCATCGACACCGGCTACGTCATGGGGCTGGTGCGGCGCATCTGCCACCGCCTGGGCGTGGTGCCGCTGTACATCCAGGATACGGCGCACAGCCATTCCGGCACCATGAACCAGATGTGGGTCAAGGACGACGAATGGCTGGACAGCCTTGTCTGGCAAGAGGACGAGGCGCGCGGCGAAATTCCCGCCCTGCGCATCCCCTTCGACAAGGAAGGGGCCGACTTCCTGTACTCGGTCATCGCGCCGGAACCCAAGTTCCGCACCCAGCTCATCTACCAGGCGGCGGTGATCTTCGACCAGGCCGGGGTGGACTGGACCATGCCCTCGGCCCCCGGCTGGGACAACAGCGACATGTGCATGTTCACCGGCGACTACGAAATGATGGGGCGCCTCAAGCGCTGCCACTTCGAGATGGCCCAGAAGCTGAAGGTGCGGCGCATCGTCATGGGCGAGTGCGGGCACGCCTTCCGGTCCGTGTACGACGTGGGCAACCGCTGGCTGGGCTGGAAGAACCACCCCGTGCCCATCGTGCATTCCGTGGAGTTTTTCTGGGAACTGCTGACCGAGGGCAAGATCAAACTGGCGAAGAAATTCGACGAGCCGGTGACCATCCACGACCCGTGCAACATCATCCGGGGGCGCGGCCTGATGGACAAGCTGCGCGAGGTCACCCACGCTCTGTGTTCCAACGTGGTGGAAATGTCCCCCACGCGAGAACACAACCTGTGCTGCTGCGCGGGCGGCGGGGTGATCAACTGCGGCCCGCCCTTCAAGGGCGTGCGGCTGGCGGGCAACAAGGCCAAGGCCGACCAACTGGCCGCCACGGGCGTGCACACGGTGGTGGCCCCCTGCCACAACTGCCACGGCGGGCTCGAGGACATCATCCACCATTACAAGCTCGGCATGCACACCAAGTTCCTGGGCGACCTGATCTACGACTGCATGGAAAAGCCCGGCGCCGCGTAGGCACGGCAAGGAGCACCCCCATGAAGGCACCACGTTCCCTGCCGGTGGCGGCGATTCTGGCGGCCGCGCTGCTGTTCCTGCTGCTGCCGCCCGTGCCCACGGCCCCGGCGCAGGACGACATGACCCATCTCGCGCCGGACGCGCTGGCCCCGCATTCCCGGCCCGCCGCCCGGTTCGTGCACGACACGCACAACGAAAAGGCCAAGATCGACGAGTGCGGCACGTGCCACCACGGCACCACAGAGGACGGGCGGCGCGACCCGGCTGCCCCCACGTCCGAGGGCACGCCCTGCGCGGACTGTCACGCCGTCCACGAAGGTGGGGGAGGCGGGGTCGGCAAGACCGGCAAGGGCACCCCGCTGGAGCGCGCCTACCACCGCCAGTGCATGGGCTGCCACAGAGAGCAGGGCAAGGGCCCCACGGCCTGCGGCGGCTGCCACACCAAGGTCTGAGGCGCGGCGGCGGAACGGCGGAAACGGCAACCGGCCCCCTGCGGCACCCCACGTCACACCTGACGGAGAACACATGGACACCGTGCACCTCGCCCCCGATGGAACGCTCCGCACGCCAGCCGGGTCTGCCGGATCTGGCGGATCTGGCGGATCCGGCGGTTCGGACGGAACGGTCCACACCGACCCGCTGCCCTGCCTGCGGCTGGCGGCGGTGCTGGACGCGGGCTGCACGCTGCGCTCGTTCTTCGCCCTGCTGACCCGGTACGCGGAACTGCAACGCCTTGGCCCGTTTTTGCCCGCCGCCGTGGCGGACGCGGCCCGTTGCCCGGCCGAAGGCTGCCGCGCCGATGGACTCAGCGGCCTTGCCCTGCGCAAGACGGTGGACCTCATCGGCTACCCCGGCGGCCCACGCGCGGAAATCTACCTTTCGCTGCGGGCGCTGGCTCCGGGGGCGGGCAGCCCCTGCGGCCGCGACGGCGAAACGGAACACGAAATCAGGTTCATCCCTCTCGACGCCCTTCTGGATCTGCCGCTCTCGCTGGGCGGCCTGCGACACGTGGTATTCGGGGACAGGACGCGGGTGCTCGACTGCGAGACCACCTTCAGCCTGTTCGAAGTCATCGAGGGCCTCGCATGGGAGCTCGGCTTCCAGGGCGGCGCCAGACACTGCAGCCTACGGAGGTAAACGCCATGTTCGGTAAGATCCTCTTTGCGACGTCGGCCTCGCCGGCATGCGACAATGCGGCCAAGGTGGCCTTCGAACTGGCCCGGCGCAGCGAGGCGCGCCTGTACGTCTTCCATGTGCTGGGGGTGCCCACGCGCGGCTTCGGCCACTACGTGCGCGACCTGAAGTCCGGCGAGGAGGAAGTGGCCGACGCGGACTACCGCGAATGGGTCACCGAAGAGCTGAAGCACGTCTACGAGGCCCAGTTCAAGGAATTCGGCCCGCCCAACGCCGCGCTGCAACTGGCCGTGGGCGTGCCGCACACCGAAATCCTGCGCTTTGCCCGGCAGGAAGGGGTGGACCTGATCGTCATGGGCGCGCACGGGCGCGAAGAGGACGCCGCCTCGTCGCGGGTGCGCTCCATCATCGGCAACACCATGCAGAAGGTGGCCAAGTCCGCCCGCTGTCCGGTGCTGATCGTGAACCGGCCGTGCAACACCTGCTGGCACATGTTCTCCAACATCATCTTCAGCACCGACTTCTCCAAGCCCGCCGACGCGGCCTTCCAGTTCGCCTACAAGACCGCGCGCGAGGTGGGCGCCAAGCTGTACCTGTTCCACGCCTGCGACCTTGGCGGCGCGGGGCTGTACCCCAGCCAGGCCGAGATAGAACGGCAGCTGGAACGGGCGCGCAAGCAGATGCAGGACAAGTACGTGAGCAAGATGACCGACTACGACAACTATCAGGTGGAAATCTGGGAAGGCACGCCCTACGTGGAAATCCTGAAGTACGCCCGCGATCGCAAGGCGGACCTCATCGTCATGGCCCACCACGCCAGGGACGTTCCCGCCGAGGACGCGGAAATCGGCTCCACCGTGGAGCAGGTGGTGCTGCGCTCGGCCTGTCCGGTGGCCAGCGTGACCCACGCGGAGCGGGTGGCCTGACGCCAGCCCCTTGAAGACAAAACAACTGTGCGGGTAGGCCCATGGCGCTGGTGCTGGTGGTGGACGACGACCTGTCGTTCCGGTTCTTCCTGAAGGCCCTGTTCGAAACGGACGGGCACGAGGCCGTGGCCGCCCGCAACGGCGCCGAAGGGCTGGAGGCGGCCCGGCGCAGGCGGCCCGACCTGGTGGTGCTGGACGTGATGATGCCGGGCGGGGGGGGCCTGCCCATGTACCGCGCCATGCAGGCCGACCCCGCCCTGCGCGCCGTGCCGGTGATCATGCTGTCCGGCGTGGGCGGGGCCACCTTCGCCCACGGGCTGTCCATGTGCGGGGCCGCGGACGGGAATGGGGGCAAGGACGTGGACGCGCCGTTCGCCTACGTGGAAAAGCCCCCCCGGCCGGACAGGCTGCTGGAGCTGGCGCATCTGGCGCTCAATGGGGCGCTCGACGGGGCGCTCGACGCGCCCCGGAATGGCTCGAAAAACGGAACGGCGGGACAAGCGGGACGGGCGGCACAAGACAGCACCGGGGCGGACCCGGACGGAATATCACAGAGGACGGGGCAGGCAGCGGCGGCACCGCGCGCCGCCACGCACGACGTCAAGGAGAATGAGCGCATGCCGTACAAGATACTGGTCGTGGACGACGACCCCTACATCGTGAAGTACATGGTGGATATCCTTTCCGACAACGGGTACGCCACCTGCTCCGCCTCGGACGGCAGCGAGGCGTTGGAGGTGCTGCAACGCGAACGCCCCGACCTCGTCACGCTGGACCTGGAAATGCCCAACGAGTGGGGGCCGCGCTTCTACCGCAAGATGACCAAGGAAGAAGCCTTCCGCGACATCCCGGTCATCGTCATCAGCGGGCTGTCGGGCATTCACCTGGCCATCCGCAACGCCGTGGCCTCGCTGAAGAAGCCCTTCGACCCCAACCGCCTGCTGGAGATCATCCGCGACACGCTGGAAAAGCGCGGGGAACTGGCGGCGGAAGCGCCCGAAGTGCGGCAGTAGCGCGGCTGCACGCCCGCCGGCCTTATGGAACGGCGGCGGGCGTGACGCCGGAGAAGGCGTCCGCACCGGGGCGGGCAATACCCTCTCCGGCGGCCCGCCCTTGCCGCGCGCGGCTCCGCGTGGGATAACGAGGCATCCGGGCGCCGTCCGGGTGCCGTCCGGGGCCATCCGGGCGGCCTCCGACAGCGCATCCGCCGCGTCGCGCCGCCCGCCGCGCCCATCCCCCGATGGCCGCACCGGGACGCGGGACGAGGCCCACCGCCCCGCAACATCCCCACCCGGAACGCGCCGGACCACGAGGAGCCGCGCATGGGCGCATCGATCCTGCTGGTGGACGACGAGGAAGGCATCCGCACCGTGCTCGGCATATCCCTTGCCGACGCGGGCTACCACGTGACCACCGCCGCCAGCGGCGAAGAGGCCCTTGCCCGGTTCGCCGAGCGCAGGCCCGACATCGTGCTCACCGACATCAAGATGCCCGGCCTGTCCGGGCTGGACCTGCTGGAGCGCATCAAGGCCGCCGACCCGGACGTGGAAGTGATCATGCTCACCGGCCACGGCGACATGGACCTCGCCATCCAGAGCCTGAAACGCGACGCCACCGACTTTCTCACCAAGCCCGTCAACGACGACATGCTCGAAGTGGCCCTGCGCCGCGCCGGGGAGCGCATGTCCATGCGCAGCCGCCTGCGCGGGTACACCGAAAACCTGGAACAGATGGTGCGCGACCAGTCCGCCCGGCTGGTGGAGGCGGAGCGCCAACTGGCCGCGTTGCAGGTCATGGACGGCATCGCCAGCGGCATCCGCTCGCTGTGCAGCGCCCTGGACGACGGCGGGCTGTTCAACGAGCTGCCCTGCTTCGTGGCCGTGCACAACGCCGATCTGGAAATCGTCTCCACCAACCAGTTGTACAAGGAACGCCTGGGCCACCGCATCGGCAGCCGCAGTTGGGAGGCGTATGCCGGGCGCGGCCCCGGCGACCGGCTGTGCCCGGTGATGCGCGTGCTGGAAACGGGCGAGGGGTTCCGCTCCAACGAAGTGCTGCTGGACAAAAACGGCCAGGAAATCCCGGTCATCGTGCACACCGCGCCCATCTACGGCAACGACGGCGACGTGGAACTGGTGCTGGAGCTTTCGGTGGACGTCTCCGAGGTGCGCCGCCTGCGTGAAGAGTTGCGCCTGACCCGCGAACGGTTCCGCCAGCTGTTCGACGAATCGCCCTGCTACGTGGCGGTCATGGACCGCGATTTCGGCGTGGTGGAGGCCAACCGGAGATACCGCGAGGATTTCGGAGACCCCACCGGCCGCCGCTGCCACGACGCCTTCGCCCACCGCCTGGCCCCCTGCTCGGGCTGCCCGGCGGGCCGCACCTTCGACGACGGGCGGCCCCACCAGGCGGAAACCGTGGTCACCGCGCGCGACGGGCGGCAGGTGAACGTGCTGGTGTGGACGGCCCCCCTGCGCGACGCGGACGGACGCATCACCGAGGTCATGGAGATGTCCACGGACATCACCGAACTGCGCCGCTTGCAGGACCGGCTGTCGCAACTGGGCCTGCTGCTGGGGTCCACGGCGCACGGCATCAAGGGGCTGCTCACCGCGCTGGACGGCGGGGTGTACCGCCTTGGCAGCGGCATCGCGCGCGGGGACGCGGCGCGGGTGCAGGACAGCCACCAGGACATCCGCCATCTGGTGGACCGGCTGCGCAAGATGGTGCTGGACCTGCTGTACTACGCCAAGAACCGCGAACTGAACTGGGAAGTGGTGGTCACCCGCGCCGTTGCCGAGGACACGGCGGCGCTGGTGGAGTCCAAGGCCGCGGAGCGCGGGGTGCGCTTCGTGCGGGATTTCGCGGAGGGGGATGGGGACGGGGGGACGGGCGGCGGCCCGGCCGACCTCGGCACCTTCGAGGCCGACGCCGGGGCGCTGTCGTCCGCGCTGGTGAACCTGCTGGAAAACGCGGTGGAAGCCTGCGCGGCCGACACCCGCAAACAGGACCACGAGGTTACCTTCCGGGTGCGCGGCGCGCCGGACGAGGTGACCTTCACCATCATCGACAACGGCACCGGCATGGACCGCGAGACCCGCGAAAAGCTGTTCACCCTGTTCTTCTCGTCCAAGGGCACCGCCGGGACGGGCATCGGCCTGTTCGTGGCCAGCCGGGTGGTGCAGCAGCACGGCGGGCACATCGCCGTGGCCTCCGAGCCGGGCGAGGGCAGCACCTTCACCGTGTCCCTGCCGCGCCGCCTGCCCGACGCGGTGCGCCGGGGCGAGGCGGAGGAGGAAGCCCGCGAGGAGAACGGCGGGCGGCTTCCCGGAAGCTAGCCGGTCCGCACCCGCAGCACGGCCCGCACGCCGCCCTCCGGCGACGCGGGGGAAAGTTCCAGTTCGCCGCCCATCTCGCGGGCCAGCTTGCGCGTGGCCATGAGGCCCACGCCGCTGCCGCCCGGCTTGGCGGAGACGAAGGCGGCGAAGCCGTCCGCGTCTTTGCTGTTTCGTGGCGGCAGGCCGGGGCCGTTGTCCTCCACCACGTATTCGACGCCGGGCGCGCCGACTGATTCGGCTGATTCGGACGACGCCGTCCGGCGGCTGTGCAGGACCACCCGCCGGGACGGGCCATCCGCGCGCCGTTCCTCTCCCTGCCCCCCGAACGCCTCGATGGCGTTCACCGCCAGGTCCATCAGGCAGCGGTGCACCGCGTCCGGGTCCAGCAGCACCGGCTCCGGCCCGGCCCTGGCCTGCACCTCCAACGCCACCCCGGCCGTTGCCGCGCGCGGGGCCAGCAGGCGGGCCACGTCGCGCAGGGGACCGTCCGGGTCGCACGGGCGCGGGGAAAGCGCCGCCGCCCGTCCCATGTCCAGCAGACGCACGGCCAGGTCGCGCACCCGCGCCACGTCGTCGCGCACCATGCGCCAGCCCTGTTCCAGGTAGTCGCGCCGGTCCAGTTCCAGCCCCTTTTCCAGCACGAACATGGCCCCTTCCAGCCCGCCCGCCATGTTCTTGATGGCGTGGGCCAGGCCCGCCGCCGTCTCGCCCACGGCGGCCAGCCGTTCGGCGTGCAGCAGTTGGCGGGTGCGTTGGGCCACCAGCAGTTCCAGTTCTTCGGTATGGCGGCGAAGGGCCTCGCGCAGGGCCATGCGCTGGCGGGCGCGGTCCAGCGCCACCTCCAGCGCCTCCGGGGCCACCGGCTTGGTCAGGAAGTCGCCCGCGCCGAAGCGCAGGCTGGACACGGCAAGCTCCATGTCGCCGTGCCCGGTCAGCACCAGCACTTCCACGCCGGGAAATTCCGCCTTCACCGCGCGCAAGAGGTCGATGCCGTCCATGCCGGGCATGCGCACGTCGGTCAGCACCACGGCGGGCGGGTCCGCGCGGACCATGGACAACGCCTCGGCCCCGGACGCCGCCGTGCGCACCGCGCAGCCCATGTCCGCGAGCAGCAGCGCGAGCACGGTGCGGATGCCCTCCTCGTCGTCAACCAAGAGAAGTGGCAGAAGAAGGGGCAACAGGGGGGGCAGCGGCGGCTGTGCGCTCATGCCGCGTCCCCTTCACGGGGGGCAACCGGTTCCTCCGCCGCTCCGCCGCCCCCCGTTCCCACAGTTCCCACAGTTCCCGAGGTCACCGGAAAATGCAGGGTGAAGCACGCCCCGCCCTCCGCCGGGCTGGACGCCTGGATGGACCCGCCGAACTCCTTGACCAGCCCGTAGCTGATGGACAACCCCAGCCCCGTGCCCTTGCCCACCTTCTTGGTGGTGAAGAACGGCTCGAAGATGCGCGGCAGCAGCGCCGGGGGGATGCCGCCGCCGGTGTCGCACACCCGCGCCGTCACCCGGCGGTCGTCGGCCACCGTTTCCACGGTGATGCGGCGCGGCGCGCCCGGTTCCCGTTCGCTGCGCTCCTCTATGGCGTCACGGGCGTTGAGCAGCAGGTTGATGAACACCTGCTCCAGCCGGTTGGGCACGGCCATGACCGGGGGCAACGGCTCGGTCAGCCGCCAGTCGATGTCTATGCCGCGCAGCGACAACTGGCGGCTGAAGAATTCCGTGGCGCTTCGCAGCACCGCGTTCACGTCCACCCGTTCCAGCGCCAGGTCCGACCGGCGGCCGAAGTCGCGCATGTGCCCGATGATGCGGCTGGCCCGGTCCACGTGGCCGTCGATCTCACGGGCCATGGTGGCGAGAATATCGGGGTCGATGGGCTCGCCGCGCGTCACCTTGCGCAGCAGGAAGCCCCCAGCGGTCTTGATGACCGTCAGCGGCTGGTTCAGTTCATGGGCCACCCCGGTGGCCATCTCGCCCAGGGTGGCCATCTTGCCCGCCTGGATCACCTTCTGCTCGGCTTCGAGCCGTTCGGTGATGTCGGTGGTGGTCACCAGCAGCACCTGCCGGGCCAGGTATTCCGCCGGGGAGAGCATGATGTCCACGTGAAAGGGCCTGCCGTCGCGGGCCACGTTGCGGGCGCGGTTCAGCACCGTGAAGGCCCGCAACTGCGAGGCGTAGCGCTCGCGCTCGTCGGGCGGAAACAGGTCCAGGAACGAGCGGCCCTTCATGTCCTCGCGCGGCCAGCCGTACACCTTTTCCGCCGTGGAGTTGCAGTCCACCACCTCCAGGGTCTGCTGGTCCAGCACGAACACGGCGCTGGGAATGTGGTTGAAGATGGCGTGGTACTTCAGCTCGGAGCGGCGCAGCTTTTCCTCCAGTTCCCTGCGGTCGGTGATGTCCAGGGTCATTTCCATGGCCGCGGTCACCCGGCCTTCCGCGTCGAACACGGGCGAGGTGTGCACGATCCAGTGCGCCCGGCTGCCGTCGGTGTGGAAGCCGCTTTCCTCGCTGCAATGGGCAAGGCCGGTCTGCATGGTCATTTCCACCGCGCAGTTGGGGCACTTGCCGGTGCGGCCCTTGTAGGCCTGGAAGCAGAAGTCCCCGGGCTTGGGCGTGAAGTTCTCGCGGAACATGCGGTTGTAGCGCAGCAGCCGCAGGTTGCGGTCCTGCACGGTGATGGCGCAGGGCACCTGGTCGAACAGCCGCTGGTACTCGTCGCGCTGGCGGTTCAGTTCCGCCTGCTTCTGGGCGATGTCGCGGTCCATGCGGGTGATGGCCCCGGCCAGTTCGCCGATCTCGTCCTGCTGGCGCACGCCGGAAAGGTCCACCGGTTCGCCGCGTGCCACGGCGCGGGTGCCCGCGATGAGCCGGGCCACCGGGCGCGTCAGGAAGCGCCGCAGAAACAGGTGCACCGCCGTGGCCCCCAGCAGGAACACCGCCGCCGCCAGCGTCACCACCCGGGTCTGGAAGGACAGCACTTCGGTTTCCGCGTCCTGCAACGAAAGCACCACCTCCAGCGCGCCCAGCACCAGTTTGTCCGCCGGGTGGAAGTGGCAGGGCTCGCCCGAGCAGCCGGGCTCGTTCATGATGGGGGTAAGGCTGCCCAGCAGGCGGCGGCCTTCCCCATCGGTGAACACGCGGGTGCGCTCGCGCAGGGCCAGCCACTGGCGCGGCTCGGCCGTGCGGTGGCATGCGGCGCAGGCCTCGTCGCGGATATTGGTGCGGCGTTCCACCTCGTCCGGGTCGCCCGAGAACTTGATGACGCCTTCCTTGTTGTAGATGCGGATGGAGACGATGTCCTTCTGGCGGGCCACGTCGCTGATGATCTGGTTGATCTCGTCGCGGGCGTTCAGCATCATGGCGAAGCGCGCGCCAAGGCGGATGGTGGTGCCCAGGCGGTCGCCCCCGGCGGCCAGTTCGTCGTGCAGGTGTTCGCGCTGGTAGCGGATGCTGCCCAGCGACAGCACCAGCACCCCCAGGAACAGCGCCGCGCCGCTGCCCGCCACCACCTTGGCGGCCAGGCTGCCGCCCCGCAGCCAGCGCGCACGGCGGCCCTGACCGGCTCTTGGACCGCTGCCCGGGCCAGCGGATGCGCCGCCTGTTCCGGCGGTCATTCCGGTCATGGCGGTCATGGCGACCTCCTGTGTTGCCGCGCCGCGCGCCGGTCAGCCACGGTCAGGACACGGTGGCCGGGCGGTTGCGCGGGATGCCCGGTCCGTCCGCATCGTCCGCTCTGGCCGCGTCGCCCGATCTGGCCGCATCATCCGGATTCTCCAGATCCCCCGGACGCGCGGGTTTTCCCGGCGCCGCGAAGCCGCCCGGCTCCGCAAGCCCGGCCAACGCGCGCAATTCCCGCTCCGCCTCGTGGCGGCGTTCGGCCATGGTGCCGGGGCACCAGTCGCCGAACTTCACTCCCTGGTCCACGTAGCGCAACAACTCGCCGAAGGTGATGGCGTCCAGCCGGTCGAACATGGCCCGGCTGCACTCCTTCCAGACCATGCGCGTGAGGCAGCCGGGGGCGTGGGAACAGTGCTCCTCGTCGCGGCCGCATCCCACCATCTCCGCCCCGCCTTCCAGCACGCGCACCACGTCGCCCACGGAAATCCCGTCCGGCGGACGGCCCAGGCGATGGCCGCCGTTGGGCCCGCGCTGGCTCACCAGCAGGCCCGCCTCCTTCAGCGAACGGCTGATCTTTTCCAGGTACTTCTGCGATACGTCCAGCCGGCGCGCCACGTCGCGCATCAGCACCGGACCAAGGCGGCTGTGCTGGGCGATGTCCAGCATCATCCGCGTGCCGTAGCGGCTGTTGGTCAACAAACGCATGCCTGCCCCCTCGGTTGACGGTCGCGCCGCACCATGAACGGGAACCCACACCCCCGCTCAATGCCACGCAGCGCGCATGCATGCCGAACAGAAACCAACGCTCCATGCACGCCCTGCCGACATACCATACCGCAATGGTATATTCAACAACGCCACGCTGCTAACGCATTCACTCCACATCGGGATAATCCGGATTGAACAGATTGCCACGCTGCAAATCCACTTTTAGCGCACGAAACGACGCTGCAATGGAACATGACGCAACATGCGCACGATGCAGCATGAAACATGAAGGCGTCCTGCCCTGCATGGGCCGGACGCCAGTGTCATTGAGGAAAGGCGGGGCGGAAAGGGGGGAAGGTGGAGTGCGCGTGAAAGGCGGGGAAACGGGACGTCAGGCATCCGGCCTGTCGGACAGGATGTTTCCGTCGGGGGACAGGTCGTGCTCGGGCACGTCGGGCAGGCCCTTGGCCAGATCTTCCACGGTGATGGCGTCCAGCGCCGATTCCACGGCGTCGGCGGCGCGGGTCCAGCCGAGGCAGGTCAGCCTGTCGCCGGGGGTGCCGACCGGGGCGCAGTGTTCCGCGATGCGGATGCCGCCCTCCATGAGCCGCACCACCGTGCCCAGGGTTATCCTGGCGGGCGGCAGGGCCAGACGGTGGCCGCCCATGGCCCCCCGCGCGCTGGCCGTAAGCCCGGCGCGGCGCAGGTCCTTGAGTATCTGCTCCAGGAACTGGACGCTGATGTCCGTGTACCGCGACAGCGCGGTGGTGGTCAGCGGCCCCTCGGTGCCGTGCACCGCAAGGGCCACCAGCACCCGTGCCGCATAGCGCGTTCTGGCGGTGAGCTTCATGCCGTTTCAGGGTCTCCCGTTGCGGCGGCGCGCGACGTTGCGCCCCGTCCACTGCGGTACACCTACACCATGCGTGCACGGCATTCAACACCATTAGTCAGGATTGGCACACCCCGGCACTGCGGCGCACACACCGGAGAACTCTTGTATCGGACTACTTTCATCCAGGATGTTTTCAATCCGGAACAACGTTCCACCAGTGAGACTTCATGAAACAGTCCGGGCGCGCCGCCCTGCGGCGGCTGGCGGTCACCGGATGGTTTCGCCGGTGCGCAGGCTGGAACTCACCTGGTCCCGCGCGGCCCACAGGTCGCCCGCTATTTCCAGAAAGGCGTCCAGCGGCCGGGGGTCGAAATGGGCGCCCCGTCCCTCGCGCATGATGGCGATGGCCTTGTCGAACTCGAAGGCGGGCTTGTAGGGCCGCTTGCTGGTCAGGGCGTCGAACACGTCGGCCACGGCCACGATGCGGCCCTCCAGCGGGATGCCCTCGCCCGAAAGGCCGCGCGGGTAGCCGGTGCCGTCCCAGCGTTCGTGGTGGGTGCCCGCGATGGTGGCGGCGACGCGCACCACCCGCGACGACGAGGCCGCCAGGATCTTCTCGCCGATGGTGGCGTGCTGCTTCATCACCGAGAACTCCTCCGGCGTGAGCTTGCCCGGCTTCAGCAGGATGGCGTCCGGCGTGCCGATCTTGCCCACGTCGTGCATGGGCGCGGCCACGCGCAGGTCGCGCAGGCCGTCGGCGGGCATGCCCAGCGCGGCGGCGATGCCTTCGCTGTAGAAGGCCATGCGCAGGATGTGGTCCCCGGTGTCGTCGTCCTTGTAGGCGGCCGCCAGGGTGAGCCGGTTCAGGGTGTCGAGGTACGAGCGCTCCAGTTCCGCGCGCGAGGCGCGCAGGTCGAGCACCGTGCGCCCCAGGTCGTCGGCGAAGGCGCGCAACTGGCCATGGGCCATGCGGAGTTGCTCGCGCGTCTCCTCCATGGCCGAACAGGTGTTTTCCGCAATCTCTTCAACGTGATCCCGGCCGGGATGCCGTGGATCGCGCGTGGTGTCTCGCGCCATGCTGTCCTCCCGTGCTGTGTGTCCTCCCGTGCTGCGCGCCCTGCCGTCCGCGCCGGTCCAAGCCCCACACTCGCCGCTCTCCCCTGCGGCCGCGCCGGGTTTCGGGCTGTTGCCCGTGCGGGACCCGGCGTGACCAACCATGACGGCCGCGCCGGTCCATGCCGCCACACCCATCGTTTCCCCTGCGGCCGCGCCGGGTTTCAGGCTGTTGCCCGTGCGGGACCCGGCGTGACCAACCATGACGGCCGCGCCGGTCCAAGCCCCACACTCGCCGCTCTCCCCTGCGGCCGCGCCGGGTTTCGGGCTTGCGCCCGTGCGGGACCCGGCGCGGCCTGGGGCGGGGGTGTGCGCAGCTCCGAAGCGGGTGGGCCGCACGGCGGAACCCCCGTCCGCCGTCCTGCCCCGGAGCGGGCGAACGGCCCGTGCGCATGGGGGGGCACCCATACGCCGCGTGCCGCGCCCGAAACGTCAGCCTGCCACCAGTTCCCGCGCGCCCGCGCCCGGCGCTCCCACGCAGGCGGGCAGGCGCACCGCCACCGTCGTGCCCCGGCCCACCTCGCTGGCCAGGGTCACCTCGCCGCCGTGCAGCCGGGCGATGGCCCGTGCCAGGGTAAGCCCGATGCCCAGCCCTTCGCGGTTGCGCGTCATGTACCCCTGCGCCTGGTAGAAACTTTCGAACACCCGCTCCCGCTCCTGCGCGCCGATGCCGATGCCGGTGTCCGCCACCTCCACCACCACCTCGCAGGCCATGCAGCACGCGTCGTCCGCCGCGCCCTCCGCCGCGTCTGCCAAGCCTGCATCCGATCCCGCCCCGGCCGCGCCGCGCGGCGGGCGGCAACGCAGGGTCACCATGCCCCCCTGCCTGTTGAAACGGATGGCGTTGTGCACCACGTGCAGGAACATTTCGCGCAGCAGCCCGGCGTTGCCGCGCACCGTCACCGGCGCGGCCCCTGCGGGCACCGGCCCCAGCACCACCCCGTGCGCGGCGGAAAAAGCGGACAACTCCTCCAGCACCCCGGCCAGCACCCGGTACACGTCCACCGGCGCGTCGGAGGACTCCACCCGGCCGCCCTGCACCTCCGCGAAGCGCACCACCTCGCGCACCATGGCATGCATGCGCCGCGCGGCCTGCAACAGGTGGCCCAGCAATTCCTCGGCGTCGGAATCGCCCCGGCGGCGCGCCTCGTCCAGCAGAACGTCGCCCAGTCCCAGGATGCCGTTGAGCGGGGTGCGCATCTCGTGCGAAATGATGGCCAGAAAATCCTGCTTCAGGTGCTGCACCCGGCGCTGCATGCTGATGTCGTGCAGCACCAGCACCCGGCCGCCGTCGCTCAGGGGCGAGGTGGCCACCCGCACCATCCGCCGGGGCATCCCTTCGGGCGAGGGCAGTTCCAGTTCCACCACCCGCGCGCCGTCCATGTCCGGAAATTGTCCCGACGCCGGGCCCGCACCCGGTGCGGAGTCACCGGACACGCCGGGCAGTACGGCCGCCGCCCCCGCCTCGCCCAGCAGTTCGTGCAGGGGGCGGCCCTGCACGTCCGGCGGGGGGCGGTCCAGCATGGCGCAGGCCGCCGTGTTCACGCTGACGGCCATGCCCGCCGCGTCCACCGTGAGCATGCCGTCGGCCATGGAATCGATGACCGCGCGCAACCGCTGGTTGACGGCCTGCAACTCCGCGCGCTGGGCCCGCTCCACGGTGTACAGCGCCGCCAGATCCTCGGCGTAGCGCACCGTCTGCATGGATACCTCGCCGCACTCGGCCAGTTCCAGTTGGTCCGGCGGGTCCGGCCCCGCGTCCGGCCCCACATCCGGGCGCATGTCATCCGGCGGACGGGTCATCCCAGAAACTCCTCGATCTTGCGGATCAGCGCCAGCGGGCTGAACGGCTTGGGGAAGTAGTCGTCGGCCCCGGCGCGCAAGCCCTCCTCGCGGTCCAGGGCCTGGCCCTTGGCGGTCAGCATGATGATCCGGCAGCCCGCCGTGGCCGGGTCGTCCCGGATGCGCCGGGTAGCCTCCAGGCCGTCGATCTCGCCGGGCATCATCACGTCCATCAGGATCAGGTCCGGGCGGTGCAGGCGGGCCATCTCCACCGCCTGCATGCCGTTTTCGGCCTGCAATATCTGATAGTTGCCAATGCGCAACGTGGCCTGCACCAGTTCGCGCACCTCGTACTGGTCTTCGGCGATGAGTATCCGTTTCATGGCGTCTCCCCCTTGCATGCGGCGGAATCGGGACCCGTCCGGCGGGGCGCGTCCGGTTCCGGTCCGGCGTGCGTCAGTATCGTTCGAAGTCGGCGTCGGACGGGGCCGCGTCGTCCAGGTCAAGGGTCACGCCGGGCTTTCCGGCCCCGGCGGCCCGGCCGCCATGGAGCGCGCCGTCGGAAACGGCGGCGGACGGACGCCCGCGCGGCTGGCGGCGTGTTTCCGGCCCGTCCGGACCGCCCAGCGGGGCCGCCGGGGTCACCGACCCGGGCGGCAGGCCGCCGCCCGGGGACAGCCGGAAGAACGCCACGGTCCGGGCCAGTTGCATGGCCTGCCCGGCCAGTTGTTCCGACGTGGCGGCCATCATTTCCGAGGCCGAGGCGTTCTGCTGGATCACCGAATCAAGCTGCTGCACGGCCTTGTTGATCTGCTCCGCGCCCACGCTCTGCTCCTTGCTGCCCGCCGCGATTTCCTGCACCAGTTCCGCCGTCTTCTGGATGCTGGGCACCAGCGTGCCCAGCATGTTGCCCGCGCGCTCGGCCAGGGCCACGCTGGACGAAGACAGCTCGCCGATTTCGGCGGCCGCCGTGCCGCTGCGCTCGGCCAGCTTGCGCACCTCGGACGCCACCACCGCGAAGCCCTTGCCGTGCTCGCCCGCGCGGGCCGCCTCGATGGCGGCGTTCAGCGCCAGCAGGTTGGTCTGCCGCGCGATTTCCTGCACGATGGATATCTTTTCCGCGATGGTCTTCATGGCCCGCACGGTCTGGGCCACGGCCGTTCCGCCCTCGCGGGCGTCCTCTGCCGAGCGCAGGGCGATGCGGTCGGTCTCGGCCGCGTTCTCGGCGTTCTGCTGGATGTTCGAGGTCATCTGCTCCACCGAGGCGGACACCTCTTCCACCGCGCTGGCCTGCTCCGTGGCGCCCTGGGCCATGCTCACCGCCGTCTCCGACAGTTCGCGGCTGCCGGAGGTGACGCCATGGGTGGTTTCCATCACCTCGCCGATGACCCGGCGCAGGTTGACGGTCATGACGCGGATGGCCTCGGCCACGCTGCCCACCTCGTCCCGGCCGGTGACCTCGACGTCGGCCGTCAGGTCGCCCGAGGCCACCTGCCCGGCCACGTCGCGGATGCGCTGGAGCGGCCGGGCGATGGACCGGCTGGCCAGCAGCCACGCGCAGGCCACCACGACGGCCACGATGCCCAGCGCCCAGCCGGTCACCGTCAGGGCGGCCAGGCGCACCTGCGCGTTCACCGCGTCCAGCGAAGAGATGATTTCGAACGCGCCGTGCACCTCGCCCTCGCGCCAGCCTTCCTTGATGCCGCCGACCACATCATGCTCGCCCTTGGGGTCGCCGTGGCAGAACAGGCATTCGCGGGTCAGCCGGATGGCCCGGAAGTAACGGATGCGGTCCGCCTCGCGCAGGATCAGTTCCTGCTGGCCCGAGGACGAAAGCTGGTCCAGCACCCCGCGTTCCAGGTCCGTGGGCTCGTTGACCGGGTTGCGCGGCTGCCGCTTGGGCACGCGGAACTCGTAGCCCAGCTTTTCCGCGTTGACCCTGGCCATCTTGATGGCGGTGATCACCGGCACCGCGTCCACCACCTTGTCGGGCGGCAGTTCCGCGAAGGGGCGGATCAGCCCCGCTTCGAGCTTGCGCGACATCTCGTCGCGCGCGGCCTCGGCCATGAGCACCACGGCGCGGCTCTGTTGCAGGATGGCCTCGTGCGCGCCCTCGCGGATGTCGCCGATGCGCTGCGCGGCCATGACGCCCGCGATGCACACCGGCCCCAGGACGGCGATGGCCATGATCTTGGCCTTGATCCCGAATGTTCCACGTTTTCCACGCTCGCCGGTCATGGCGTCTCCTTCGGGCCGCGCGGCCCGGCTCACCAACTCGTCAACCCATCCACTCATCAGGGCATCAAGGCATCAGGGCATCGGGTCACCGGTTCCCATGCCGGGGTCATGCCCCGGCGGGCAGGGTGAAGCGCACCGTGGTGCCCACGTCCTTGGCGCTTTCCACCGCCACCTCGCCGCCGTGGGCCTCGATGAGGTACTTCACGATGCTCATGCCAAGGCCCGTGCCGGGTATGCCGGTATTCGAGGCGTCGCCCCGATAGAATTTCTCGAACACCCGCGAAAGCTGTTCCGGGCTCATGCCCATGCCGTTGTCGCGCACGCTGACCTCGTGCGCGCCCTGGCCGGGCCGCAGGCGGACCTCGACCACGCCGCCGCCGGGGGAATACTTGACGGCGTTGCTGAGCACGTTGTCGAGCACCTGGGCCACCTTGTCCGCGTCCACCACGGCGGTCACCGGCGTTTCCGGCAGCAGCAGCCGGAACGAATGCCGGCGCGTGCCCACGATGTGCGCGGCGACCTTGCGGCGGATCAGCGCCACCAGGTCGCACGGCCTGCGCTTGAGGCTGAAGCCCTGGCCCATCTCGATGCGGGAAATGTCCAGCAGGTCCGCCACGATGCCGGTGACCAGCGCGGCCTGCTCGTTGATGTAGCCGAGGTATTGGCGCTGCTCGGCCGGGGCAATGTCGTTTCCCATGACCAGCAGTTCCGAGAACCCCAGGATGGTGGTGAGCGGGGTGCGCAGCTCGTGCGCGGCGGTGGTCAGGAATTCGTTCTTCATGCGGTCCAGTTCGCGTTCGTTGGTCACGTCGTGCAGCACGGTGACCACGCCGGCGCGTTCGGTCCGTTCGGTGCGCCCGCCGCGCGCGTCGCGCACCTCCGAAGTGCTGGCCGTGTAGTGGTGCACGCCGCCCGCCTCCGTGGGGCGCGAAAAGCCGAACTGGCAGGGGGCCCCGCCCATGGTGTCGTCCAGGCAGTGCGCCAGCCGTCTGCGCAAGGGCTCGTCCTCGATGAGGTCGGCCACCGCCTCGCCCTCCAGGTCTCCGGGGGCGGCAAGGCCCAGGATGTCCTCGGCCGCCGGGTTGGTCAGCACCACCCGGTGGCCGGGGTCGGTGACCAGCAGCCCTTCGGACACGGAGCGCAGGATGAGGTCGATTTTCTCGCGGTGCGATTCCGCCGTGCGCAGGGCCTGTTCCAGGTCGCGGGTGCGCTCCAGCACCATGTTCTCCAGCCGGGCGCGGTAGCCCTGCAACTCCGCCTCGGCGGCGCGGCGCTCGCTGATGTCCTCCAGCATGCCCACGGCGTATTGCAGGTCGCCCTTGCGCCCCCGGATGGCCGCCACGGCCAGGCGCACGGGAAACACCGCGCCGTCGCGCCGCAGGTGCTGCGTTTCCAGAAAGAAGCCGTTGCGCTCTCCCCGGTGCAGTTCCGCGAACAGGGCGCGCACGTCGCCCGCCTCGTGGCCGTGCACCAGTTCCGAAAAGTGCCCCAGGGGCAGTTCCGCCGCGGCAAAGCCGTGCAGCACGTTGAACAGCCGGTTGGTCTTGACGAGGCTGCCGTCCTGATCGCTGATGAACACCCCCAGCGGGGCGTGCTCGAACACGGCGCGGAAGCGCGCCTCGCTCTGCTGCAACGCCTCTTCCTGCTTGCGGCGGCGGCTGACGTCGCGCCCGATGCCGAAGACCAGCACCTTGTCGCCATCGCGCACGGGCACGGAGACCGACTCTATCCAGTTCTCGCGCCCGTCGGGTCGCAGCCATGAATACACGGCGCTCTGCGGCCCGCGCAGGCCGCCTTCCTCGCGAAGCGGGCGGAAGGGGTCGGGAGCCCTGCGCCCGCCCAGGTATGTCTGGAGCTCGCGCACGTCGTCCACCTCGCGCAGTTCGTCGCGGGTGCGCCCGGCCATGCGCGCGTAGCCCCGGTTGCAGTCCACCAGCCGGGGCGGGCGGCCGTCCTCGTAGTGCTCGTAGACCGAAATGCCGTCCAGCGAATGCTCGAAGATGGTGCGGTAGCGCAGTTCCGCCTCGCGCAGGGCGCGTTCCGCCAGGCGCTGGGCGGTGATGTCGCGCAGGGCCACCAGAGTGGCCGGGCCGTCGTCCCAGGTCACCGGGGCGGTGCGCACCTCCACCAGGCAGGGGTCGCCGCTGCCGCCGCACAGGTCCAGTTCGTCGTCACGCACCGGCACGGGCGACGGCTGGCCCAGCATGTCAGACAGATCGGGCAGATCGGGCAGATCAGGCAGATCAGGCAGATCGGGCGAATCGGGCCGGTCGCGCCCCAGCATGGCCAGCGCCGCCGGGTTGGCGAAGCGCACCAGGGCTTCCGCGTCCACCACCAGCATGCCGTCCGGGTTGGCGCTGATGATGGTCTCCAGCCGCTGGCGGTGCTGGCGCAGCGTGGCCTCCGCGCGTTTGCGGTCGATGGCGTAGCGGATGGTGCGGCCGATGAGCCCCTCGGCCACCTCGCCCTTGCGCAGGTAGTCCTGGGCGCCGCGCGCCACGGCCTCTTCGGCGAAGGAAGGGCTGGAAAGCCCGGTCAGCACGATGACCGGCAGTTCCGGGGCGTGGGAGACCAGACTGCCGAGGGTGTCCCAGCCCTGGCTGTCGGGCAGGCTGAGGTCCAGCAGGGCCACGTCGAATTCCCCGCCATCCAGCAGGGCCAGGCCGTCGGCCAGCGTTTCCGCCCGCTCGATGGCATGGGGCAGGCCCGACCCGGCCAGCAGCAGGCTGAACAGCCTGGCGTCGCCGGAGTCGTCCTCGAACAGCAGAATGCGCACCAGCCCCTGGTTCATGCGTGCTCCGGGGTTGTTCCGGACTTCATGCGGCGCGCGGCGGGCGCGCCGCGTCCCGTTCCGTCATGCCGCGCCCCGGCGGGCGTGGCGGCCGATCCCCATCAATCTCCCCTCAATCTCCCTTATGGGGCAGGGTCACGATGCCCATCCAGAAGTGCTCGATCTGCCCCACCACCTCCAGAAACTGTTCCCAGCCCACGGGCTTGGTGATGTAGCAGTTGGCGTTGAGGTCGTAGGCGTTCAGGATGTCGCGCTCCTGCCGCGAGGTGGTCAGCACCACCACCGGGATGGTGCGCAACTCCGGCGTCCTCTTGATCTCCTCCAACACCTCGCGCCCGTTCTTGCGCGGCAGGTTCAGGTCCAGCAGCACGAGGTCGGGGCGGGGCGCGTCGGCGTACTGCCCCTCGCGCCGCAGGAAGGACATGGCCTCCTCGCCGTCCTCCACCACGAACAGCCGGTTGGACACGCGGTTGCCCTTCAGCGCTTCGCGCGTCAGGCGCACGTCGCCGGGGTCGTCCTCCACCAGCAGGATGTCGATGAGTGTTGCCTGATGCATGCCGCTCATGTCCCCTCCTTCCTGTTCTTCCTCTCCGGCTTTCCGGGCCTGTCTGAAATGGCGGGCCTGTCCGGCCTGTCTGGCCTGTCGGGCCTGTCGGGCCTGTCCGGCCCATCCGGAATGACAAACCGGAACGTGCTGCCCCGGCCCGGAGCCGATTCCACGCCGATGGAGCCGCCGTGCCGCTCCACGATCTTCTTGCACACCGCAAGGCCGATGCCGGTGCCCGGATAGCGGCCGGGCCCGTGCAGCCGCTGGAACACCCGGAAGATGCGCTCGAAATACTCCGGCTTCATGCCGATGCCGTTGTCGCGCACGTAAAAGCTCCACGCCCCCCCGCCGCCTTCCGCCGCCGTGCCCCGCTCCGCCCCTATGGAGATGACCGGCGGCGCTTCCGACCGGTATTTCACGGCATTGCCCACCAGATTGCGCAGCAGTTGTTCCATCTGCACCCGGTCGGCGTGGATCATGGGCAGCGGCCCCCGCTCCACGGTGGCCCCGGTCTCCTCGAACAGCAGGCCAAGGTCCGAGAGCACGGTGTCCACCACCTTCTCCATGTCCGTGTCCTCGAACTCCCGCCCCTGCGTGCTGACCCGCGAATAGGCCAGCAGGTCCTCGATCATGTCCTTCATGCGGCGGGCGGCATCCACGGCAAAGCCGATGAACTCGTCGGCGTCGCTGTCCAGCCGCCCCACGTAGCGCCTGGCCAGCAGGTCCAGAAAGCTGGCGATCTTGCGCAACGGCTCCTGCAGGTCGTGCGAGGCGATGTAGGCGAACTGCTCCAGTTCCGCGTTGGAGCGGCGCAATTCCTCGGCCTGGCGCTCCAGGTGCAGATCCGCCTCCTTACGCTGGGTCACGTCGCGCCCGGACACGTAGACCAGCCCTTCCTCGGGCAGGGCCACCGAGGTCCAGGCCAGCCAGCGGTACGCCCCCTTCTTGCAGCGGAAGCGGTTTTCCACCACCGCGCCGCCCAGGCTCCCCGCCAGCACCGGACGGCTGGCCGCCGCGTCGTCCGGGTGCACGAAATCCAGGAACGGGTGGCCCGCCACCTCTTCCGCCTGGTAGCCGGACAACCGCTCCCAGGCCGGGTTCACCCTGTGCAGCGCCCCCTGCTGGGTGATGATGGCCACCGGGTCCAGCGACAGGGCGAAGAAGCGTTCCGCCTCCTGCTCGGCCCGCTGCCTGCTGATGGCCTCGCGCAGCATGGATGCCCGCGCCTCGCGCGTGGCCACCGTGCCCGCCTCCACGTCGCGGCGCAGGCGCGTGGTGCGCCCCAGCAGCACCACCGACGCCCCCAGGAACACCATCAGCAGCATGACGGCGGCCCCGGCCAGCAGCAGTTCGCGGTCGGTGTAGCGCGACAGCACGTTGCCGCCGAACCAGCGGCGGTACAGCACGTCGTACTCGCCCGAGGCGCGCACCCGGTTCATGGCCTCGTTGATGTCCGCGACGCGGTGTGTCTCACCCTTGGGCACCCCGAACGAATACCGCAGCATACGCAGCTGCGTGCCCGACACTTCCAGCGGAGCCTCGGTGGGCAGGCGGCGGATGATGTGCTCCAGCACGGGTTCCGGCCCCACCAGGGCGTCGGCCCGGCCCCAGGCCACGGCCATCACGCCGTCCAGCGGGGTGGGCACCGCCAGCAGGCGCTGCCCCGGCATGCCCCGCAGGAACTGGTGGCTGGCATGGCCTTCCACCACGGCCACCAGCATGCCTGAAAGGTCGGCCACGCCACGCGGATGCGCGGCGCTGTCGCGCCGCACGTAGATGCGTTCGGACATTTCCAGGGCCGGTTCGCTGAATTCCATCCGCAGCAGGCGGTCCGGCGTTTCCGCCACCAGCGACAGCATGTCCAGCCCGCCGTCGCGCAGGTCGTCAAGCAGGGCCGCCCCGCTGTCGTAGTCGTGGAATACCGCGTGCCGTCCCGCCGCACGGGCCACGGCCTCGGCCAGGTCGCGCGCGAAGCCCGCGGGCACGCCCTCGACCATGTAGCTGAGCGGCGGATAGGTGGTCAGCAGGCCGATGCGCAGTTCCGGCGCGCCGGGGGGCAGCCCGTCGCGGGGCTGCGGCGGTTCCGGGCCGGTGCGCAGCCAGCCGTCCTGCATGGCCCAGGCTTCCGCCGGAACCATCAGGGCGGGGCCGCCCGGCCCATGCGGCAGCAGCAGAAGCAGCAGCGCCGCCACGGCTGCCGGCACGCACCGCGCCAGCAGCCCCGCCGCCGTGTTGTTCCCCAGGGACGGCATGCCTACCGTCCGGGGTGCGCGCCGTGGCCGTGGTCCTCCTCGCCGCCATCCACCGGGGCCAGCCGATAGCCCAGTTCCTGCGCGATCTGCTCCAGCGGCGTCACGTCGCGGGTGGTGCGCAGTATCTGGAAAAACGTCTCCACGCCCAGCTTGGCCCCGAGGTCGAACGGATTCAGTTCGCGCATCAGGGTGGGATAGGGCTTGCCGATGCTGCGCGCCACCTCGCGCGCCTGGCTTCTGCTGCTGAGCACCGCCCCCTGCACCATCCGGGTGATCCACTTCTCCGACATGTTCCCTCCTGCGGCCGCCGTCGGCCGGCCTGCCGGGGGGAATATCAAGAAGCATGCCGCGCCGTGGGCCGGGGCAAGCGGGCACGCCGCCTCACCCTGCGCCTGCAACACCTTGTATCTGCTGGGGTTGCTCTTTTCAGCGGGGAGCGCTATCTCTCATGCTGTATCCGAAGGTGAGAATCCCGTCTCATGAAATGAGACCGCGTCTCGCCAAACGAGACATGCCCTATTCCCCGCCGCGTCACCGGATGCGCCGGGCCGCGCCCGATCACGGCAGGTCACGGCAGATTCCTGTCGTAAGGACGCCCGACGGACACCCCCGCCACCCGCGAGGTTTCCCATGCCGCGCCAGCAGCCTCCGCCCGGACACGCTCCCGGCCCCACGGACCGCGCGCCGTCCGGTCAGCAGTCCGGGCAGCCGTCCGGGCCATTGGCCGGGCCCATCCCGCTGTTCGAGCACAGCGTGGCCCCCATGCTGCTGGTGGACCCGGCCAGCGGCGCCATAGTGGACGCTAACCCCGCCGCCTGCCGCTTCTACGGGCACCCCCGTGAACGCATGGCGGGCATGCCCATCTCCGCCATCAACACCCTGGACGAGCACGAACTGGCCGAGCGCATGGACGAGGCCTTCCGCTGCGACCGTTCGGCCTTCCGGTTCCGCCATCGCGCCGCGTCGGGGCTGGAACGCGAGGTGGAGGTGCACAGCGGCCCGGTGTGGCTGAACGGCCGGGCCCTGCTGCATTCGGTGGTGCACGACGTGTCGACCCTGCACGACTCCATGCGGCGCGTGGACCGGGTGCAGCGGCTCAACGACCTGCGGGCCGCCCTGATCCATGGCGGCCCGCCCGAGGAAAAGCTGCGCCTGATGGCGCGGGACATCCTGTCCATCTTCGACGCCGGGGCCTGCCGCATCTGGCTGGCGCGTCCGGGCGACCGCTGCGGCCAGTGCCCCCATGCGGGGGCGCGGTGCGCCGTGACCGCCCGCAGCGCGCCGGTCTGCCTGCACCTGGCTGTGGAGGAAGCGGCCCTGCCGGGCCATCTCCGGCCCGACCCGCGCATCGCGCGCATTCCCTTCCGGCACGGCCCGGTGGGGCGCGCCGCCTCGGCCAGCACCCGGCGGCCGGTGCTGCACGCAACGCCAGAGGCCGACGCCCCCCTGACCTGCGACTGCGGCGTGTTCGCCGCGTACGCCATCCGCATCGGCCAGGGCATTTCCGGCGGCGTGCTGGGGGTGACCCTGCCCACGCTGGACCCCATCACCGATATGCAGCTCGAAGGGCTGGCCCACACCGCCGCGCACCTCTTGCAGACGGCCCGCACCGCTGACGCCACGCGCCGGGCGCTGCGCGGGCTGGACAACCGCATCCGCAAGCGCACCGCCCAGTTGCGGCGCGCCAACCAGCTGCTGCGGCGCGAGGTGGCCGAGCGGCGGCGGGCGGAATCCGCCCTGCGCCGCAGCCGCGACCTGCTGGAGCACGGCGAGCGCATCGGCCACCTGGGCAGCTACTGGCGCGACGTGGACACCGGGCGCGGCCAGTGGTCGGACAACCTGTTCCGCATGTTCGGATTCCCCCTGGCGGCGGAGGCCCCCTCGTTCGCGCGGTTCTTCGAGCGCATCCACCCCGACGACCGGGTCAGGGTGGCCGGGCAGCTGTACCTTGCCATGGACCGGAAGACCGACACCCTGGTGGAATACCGCTACCGGGGGCCATCCGGCCAATACCGGCACGCCCGGCAGCAGGTGACCTTCGACACCACGGCCCGCACCGGGCACAAGGCCCCGGTGGTGATGCACGGCATGGTCCAGGACATCAACGACCAGCGCCAGCGCGACGAACTGCTGCGCCTGCAACGCGACCTGCTGCTGGCCCTCGGCATCACCACCTCGGTGGAGGACTGCCTGGGGCTGTGCCTGCGCACCGCCCTGCGCGCCGAAAGCGTGGACGCGGGCGCGGCATGGCTGCGCGTGTCCCTGCCTCGTGCGCCGGGCTCCCCCCCGCTGGCCGGGGACGCCCCGGAACCGCACGAATGGCGGCTGGTGGCGGCGCAGGGGTTCGACCCGGCGGAACTGGCCAGGGTGCGCCGCCTGCCCTCGGGCACGCCCGCCGCGCGCCTGATGGAGGCCGGACGCCCCGTGCCGGAGACGCCGCCGGAGCAGGAATCCCACTGCGTCCTTACCGGCGACGCGGAACTGGATGCGCTGGCGGCCGCCTCGTCCATCTGCTGCGCGCACCTGCTGCCCGTGGTGCACGAAGGCCGGGCCGTGGCCTGCCTGCTGGTGGGCACGCGCGGCCCCGACCCCATCCACAAGGCCGCCCGCCACCACGCGGAGGCCGTGGCCGCCCAGGGCGGCAGCGCCTTTGCCCGGATCATGCAGCAGCAGTCGCTGCGCGAAAGCGAGGCCAACCTGCGCGCCCTGCTCAACGCGCCGCGCCTCAGCGCCTTCCTGCTCGACGCCACGGGCCGCGTGCTGGCATGCAACGCCACCGGGGCCGGACGCCTGGGCATGACCCCGGACCAGTTGGAAGGCCACTCCCTGCTTGAATGCAATGCGCCGGAAATCATGCAAAAGAGGTTCGCCGTCCTGGCCAGCGTGGTGGCCACGGCAACCCCGGCCGCGTTCCGGGACACGCGGGACATCTACATCTTCGACCACTCCCTGTACCCCATCGCCGACGAGTCGGGCCGGGTGCACCGGGTGGCCTGGCTGGCCGAGGACGTGGCCCACGAGGTGGCCCTGGAGCGGCAACTGCGCCAGGCCCAGAAGATGGAGGCCGTGGGCACCCTGGCCGGCGGCATCGCGCACGACTTCAACAACATCCTCGGCGTGGTCATGAGCAACATCGAGATGTTGCGCGACACGGGCCTGACCGGCAGGGCCGCCGCCCGCGCCGACCGCATCCTGCGCGCCGCGCTGCGGGCGCGCGAGGTGGTGCGCCAGTTGCTGGCCTTCGGCCGCCCGGCCGACGAACCCTACGTGCCCCTTGACCTGTGCCGCACCGTGGACGACGCCCTGCAACTGGTCAAACCGTCCATCCCGCCCAACGTCACCCTGCGCACCCTGCTGCCCCCGGACGCCCTGCCCGTATACGGCGACGCCACCCAGATCCATCAGGTGCTGCTGAACCTGAGCACCAACGCCGTGCACGCCATGCCCGAGGGCGGACTGCTGGACGTGACCCTGGAAACGCTGGTCCTCGGCGGCGACGAAGTGCTGCGCAGCTACCCGGAACTGTCGCCGGGCCGGTACGTGCGTCTTTCGGTGGCCGATTCCGGCCTGGGCATGACCGCCGCCCAGTTGGAACGGGTGTTCGAGCCGTTCTTCACCACCAAGCCGCAGGGCACCGGGTCGGGCCTGGGGCTCAGCATGGTGCACGGCATCGTCCGCAAGCACGGCGGCACGGTGCGCGCCCATTCGCAGTCCGGCCAGGGGGCGCGCTTCGACGTGCTGCTGCCCCTGCTGGACCCGGCGGGCGGCGCTCCGCCCGGCCCCGGCTGCGCCCATGGCCCGGATTTCGCCGACGTGCCGGGCACGCCCGGCCGACAGCCGCTGCACGTGCTGGTGGTGGACGACGAGCACGACTTCCGCCAGTCCGTGGCGGAAATGCTGCACGCCCACGGGCACCGCTCCACCGGCACCGGCGATGCGGAGGACGCCCTGCGCCTGCTGGCGGCGGGGCGCTACGACGTGGCCCTGCTGGACCTGCGCATGCCCGGCCGGTCCGGCCCGGAACTGGCGCGGGCCATCCGCGCGCGGGGGTTCACCCTGCCGCTGGTGCTGTGCACCGGCAACCAGTGCGACATCACCCCGGAAGAACTGGAGCAGGCCGGCCTGACCCTGATCGGCAAACCGTTCACGGGCGAAGAATTATCGAAACACTTGCATGTATCGTTGAAAAAGGCGTAAAGGCTAGAGGATGCCTGAAATCCTCATCATTGACGACGATCCGCTGGTGGCGGAAACCCTGGCCGACCTTGCCGAGGACATGGGCCACGTCCCGTTGCGCGCGGCATCGCTGGCCGACGGGCTGGCCCATGCGGACGCGGGCTTCGGCGACGTGGTGCTGCTGGACGTGATGATGCCCGACGGCAACGGGCTGGAAGCGCTGCCGCGCTTCGTGGCGTCCCCCGCGCGGCCCGAGGTGGTCATCATCACCGGCACCGACGCCGGGCAGTCGGCCGAGATGGCCGTGCGCAACGGCGCCTGGGACTACATCACCAAAGGCGCGCCGGTCAGCGCCGTCCGCCTTGCCATCCTGCGGGCACTGGAATTCCGGGGCGAAAAGCTGGCCCGCACGGCCCAGCAGGGGCGGCAGTTCAACCCCACCGGCCTCGTGGGCACCAGCCCGGCCTTCACGGAATGTCTGGACCTGGTGGCCAAGGCGGCGCAGAGCGACGTGCCGGTGCTGATCACCGGAGAAACGGGCACCGGCAAGGAACTGGCCGCGCGGGCCATCCACGAGAACAGCGACCGGGCGGGGCACCCCTTCGTGGTGGTGGACTGTGCCGCCATGCCCGAAAACCTGGCCGAAAGCGTGCTCTTCGGCCACGTGCGCGGGGCCTTCACCGGGGCCGACCGCGACGCCGAAGGGCTGGTCCGCCAGGCGTCGGGCGGCACCCTGTTCCTGGACGAAATCGGCGAACTGCCCCCCGTCCTGCAGAAGACCTTCCTGCGGGTATTGCAGGAGCGGCGCTTCCGCCCCGTGGGCGGGCGGCAGGAGGTGGAGTGCGACTTCCGGCTGCTGGCCGCCACCAACCGCGATCTTTCGGTGATGGCCAAGCGGGGTGAATTTCGCGAAGACCTGCTGTACCGGGTGCGGGCCATGCACATCCCCCTGCCCCCGCTGCGCCAGCGAGAGGACGACCTGCGCCCGCTGGCCGAGCATTTCGTGCACCAGTACTGCGAGCGCAACAACCTGCCCTCGCGCATCCTGACGCCCGAACTGCTGCGGGCCCTTGGCGCGCACCACTGGCCGGGCAACGTGCGCGAGTTGCGCAACACCCTGGAAACCATGATCGCCTTCGCGGGCGACGTGCGCACCCTGTACCCGGTGCACCTGCCGGAGCATATCCGGGTGCGCCACATGCGCGCCACGGCCGGGAACATCCGGGCGGAGCAGGCCGAGGCCGATTCACCGGGCCTGCCCCTGGCCGGGCTGTCCATTCCCACCTGGATGACCTACCGCGACGTGGCGCTGGAACGCGCCGCCGTGGACTATTTCCAGAACCTGCTGGCTTACGCGGGCGGCGACATGGGCAAGGCCCAGCAGCTTTCCGGCCTTTCGCGCGCGCAGTTCTACCGGTTGTTGCGCAAGCTGCGCTAGGGGCTGTTTCTCCAGATTATCCACACGAAATTCCTGCGCAAACGTGAAAGCCCCCGCGAATACGCGGGGGCTTTCGTGTGACGCACCGCCGGGCACCATCCGGAGGAGGAGACGGAAGGGGGGTGACCAGGCTGGGGGCTGCCGGACACCTCCCTCAGTTGGCCGCGGCGGGTGCGGGGGAGCCGATTTCGTTAGCCTGCGCATGCCCCGTGCCGGGCATGGGTTCGCCGTTCCAGCCGCCGCCCAGCGCCTTGAACAGGGTCAGGCGGTTGCTCTGGCGCGAAAGCAGGACGGATACCAGATCCTGCCGGGCGGCCGCGTGGGACCGCTGCGCGTCGAGCTTTGACAGATAGCCGTCCACGCCGCGCTCGTAGCGCCGGGTGGACAGGTCGTAGGCCGTGCCCGTGGCCTGCACCAGCGAGGTCTGGGCCTCGGCCTGGGTGGCCAGCGACGTGCCCCGCGCCAGCGCGTCGGACACCTCCTTGAACGCCGTCTGCACGGTCTTCTCGTACTGGGCCACCTGAATGTCCCGCTCCGCCTCGGCCGATTCCACACCGGCGCGGATGGCCCCGGCATGGAAGATGGGCAGGGTGGCCTGCGGCACGAAGCTCCAGGTGCGCGAGCCCGCGCGGAACAGGTCGTTCATTTCCGTGCTGGCGTTGCCGTAGCTGGCGGTAAGCCCGATGCGCGGGAAGTACGCGGCCCGCGCCGCGCCGATGTTGGCGTTGGCCGCCTTCAGGGTATGTTCCGCCGCCGCCACGTCGGGCCTGCGGGCCAGCACTTCCGAAGGCAACCCGGCGGGCGGGTCGGCCAGCGGGGCCACGTCGGCCAGCCTGCGGGCCGGGGCCAGGTCCGGCGAAAGGGGCATGCCCAGCAACAGGGCCAAGGTGTTCTCGTCCGCCGTCACCCGAGCCTCGGCGGCCGCCACGTTCACGCGGGCGGTGTCCACCGTGGTCCGGGCCCGGACCACGTCCAGTTCCCCGGCGATGCCGTTGTCGTACCGGCTTTGCACCACCGCGAACGAGGCCCGTTCCGTCTCCAGTATCTCCCGCGCCAGGTCCAGCTGTTCGCGATCGGCGGCCAGGGTCAGGTAGGCCTGCCCCACCTCGGCCACCAGGGTCAGTTGCACGCTGCGCGCGGCGGCGTCGGTGGACAGGAACTGCTCCAGGGCCTGCTCCTTCAGGCTGCGGATGCGCCCGAACAGGTCCAGTTCGAACGAACTGAAGCCCACGCCCACCGAATAGGCGTGCGAGGTGTACGCATCGCCCGTGGTGGACAGCGGCGCCGAGGTGCGGCCCATGTCCGCCCCGCCGCTGGCGTCGATGTGCGGAAACAGGTCGGCACGGGCGATGGCGTGTTGGGCGCGGGCCTTCTCGATCTGCAACACGGCCACGCGCAGGTCGCGGTTGTTGGAAAGCGCCAGGTCGATCAGCCGGGCCATGGGCGCGTCGGCCACCACCTGCCGCCAGTCCTGGGGCACGGCTGGGGCCTGTCCGGCGGGCTGGGCGGCGTGCCCCGCCGCGCCCGCATTCCAGGCGGCGGGCAGGTCCGGCGCGGGCCTGTGGTATTCGGGTATCAGCGAGCAGCCGGTCAATGGTACAAGGGTCAGGGCGGCCAGCGCCACCGCTGCCACCAGCCGGGCGGCCCCGCGTATGAGTGTGGTGGACATCATCGCGTCACCTCGCCGGGGGTTCCGGCTGGGTTGTCGTTGGAAGGCAGGGCGGCGACGGGCGTTCCGGAATCCGGCTTCTCCGGCTTCGCCGCCTTTCGCCCGCGCGTGGCGAACCGGTACACCAACACGAAGAACACCGGCACGAAGTACACCGCCAGCACCGTGCCCGAGAGCATGCCGCCGATGACCCCGGTGCCGATGGCCCGCTGGCTGCCGGACCCGGCCCCGGTGCTGATGGCCATGGGCAGCACCCCCAGCACGAAGGCCAGCGAGGTCATCAGGATGGGCCGCAGCCGCAGCCGCGACGCCTCCACCGTGGCCTCCAGCAGCGGCTTGCCCGCCTTCACCAGATGCATGGCGAACTCCACGATGAGGATGGCGTTCTTGGCCGCAAGGCCGATGGTGGTCAGCAGCCCCACCTGGAAGAACACGTCGTTGTTCAGCCCCCGGCCGTAGGTGGCCGCAAGCGCCCCGATGACGCCCAGCGGCACCACCAGGATGACCGCCGTGGGCACGGACCACGACTCGTACAGCGCGGCCAGGCACAGGAACACCACCAGAATGGAGATGGCGTACAGCGCCGGGGCCTGCGAGCCGCTCATGCGTTCCTGGTACGAAAGCCCCGTCCATTCGACGCCGATGCCCGCAGGCAGCCTGGCCGCCATTTCCTCCATGGCTGCCATGGCCTCGCCGGTGCTCTTGCCGGGTGCGGCGTTGCCTATCAGTTCGACCGCGGGCATCCCGTTGTAGCGTTCCAGGCGCGGCGAACCGTAGGTCCAGCGCCCGGAGGAAAACGCGGAGAACGGCACCATGTTGCCCTGGGCGTTGCGTACGTGCCAGTCGTTGATGTCCTCGGGCATCATCCTGTAGGCCGCATCGGCCTGCACGTAGACCTTCTTCACGCGGCCCCTGTCGATGAAGTCGTTGACGTAGGCGCCGCCGAGCGCCGTGCTCAGCGTATCGTTCACGTCGGCCATGGACAGGCCGTGCGCCCCGGCCCTGGTCTTGTCGATGTCGATCTGGAACTGCGGCGTGTCCTCCATCCCGTTGGGACGCAGGCCGACGACCACGGGGCTTTGCGCGGCCATGCCCAGCAACTGGTTGCGGGCCTGCATGAGCGCCTCGTGCCCCAGGCCCGCGCGGTCCTGCAGGAACAGGTTGAAGCCCGACGCGTTGCCCAGCTCCATCACCGCCGGGGGCGTGAAGGCATACACCAGGGCGTTCCTGATTTCCGAGAACGCCCCCATGGCGCGTCCGGCTATGGCCGCGGCGGCCATGCCCTCGCCCTTGCGCTCGCCCCACGGCTTCAGCTGCACGAAGGCAAGGCCCGTATTCTGCCCGCTGCCCGCGAAGCTGAACCCCGCCACGGTGAACAGCGAACTGACCGATTCCTTCTCATTGACGAGGAAATGGTGTTCGACCTGCTCCAGCACTTCGAGGGTGCGTTCCTGGGGCGCCCCGGTGGGCAACTGGACCAGGCTGAAGATGACCCCCTGGTCTTCCTCCGGCAGGAACGAGGAAGGCAGGCGCAGGAACAGGAACCCCGTCGCCACCAGGAACAGCAGGTAGATCAGCATCATCCGGCCGATGCGGCGGGTCACCCCCGCGACATGCCCCCGGTACCCCCTGCTGGCCTTGTCGAACAGGCGGTTGAACCAGCCGAAGAACCCGTGCTGGGGCTTGTGCTCCTGCCGGTGCATGGGCTTGAGGAAGGTGGCGCACAGGGCCGGGGTGAGCACGATGGCCACGATGACCGAAAGGGTCATGGCCGAAACGATGGTCAGCGAGAACTGGCGGTAGATGACCCCCGACGATCCCTTGATGAACGCCATGGGAATGAACACCGCCGACAGCACCAGCGCGATGCCCACCAGCGCCCCGGTGATCTCGCCCATGGACTTGCGGGTGGCCTCCCGTGGGGACAGGCCCTCCTCGGCCATGATGCGTTCCACGTTCTCGACCACCACGATGGCGTCGTCCACCAGCAGGCCGATGGCCAGCACCACCCCGAACATGGTCAGCATGTTGATGGAGAAGCCGAAGGCCGCCAGCGCGCCGAAGGTGCCCAGCAGCACCACCGGCACGGCGATGGTGGGAATGATGGTGGCCCGCATGTTCTGCAGGAACAGGTACATGACCAGGAACACCAGCACGATGGCCTCGGCCAGCGTCTTGACCACCTCTTCGATGCTCACCCGCACGAAGGGCGTGGTGTCGTAGGGAAAGACGGTGTGGATGCCTTCAGGCAGGGTCTTGGACAATTCCTCCATGGTGGCGCGCACGCGCTGCACCGTGTCCAGGGCGTTGGCCCCGGTGGCCAGCTTGATGGCGATGCCGGTGGAGGGCTTGCCGTTGAAGTGGGAAACGGCGTCGTAGCTTTCGCTGCCAAGCTCCACGCGCCCCACGTCCGAGAGGCGCACCGTGGAGCCGTCCTGGTTCACCCGCAGCACGATATTCTCGAACTCCCCGGCGGTTTGCAGCAGCGACTGGGAGAGGATGGTGAAGCTCATCGCCTGCCCCGGCACGGCGGGGGTGCCGCCGATCTGCCCGGCGGATATCTGGGCGTTCTGGGCGGTGATGGCCCCGCTGACGTCCGCCGGGGTCATTTTGTAGTTCAGCAGCTTGTGCGGGTCGAGCCACACCCGCATGGCGTACTGGGCGCCGAAGAGTTCGGTTTCGCCCACGCCGTCCACGCGGCTGATGGGGTCCAGCAGGTAGGTGGCGGCATAGTCGCTGAGGTCGCGGCCGGTCATGGACGGGTCGTCCGAGGCCAGCGCGATGACCATGAGGAAGTTCGTGGAACTCTTGTTCACCGCGATGCCCTGGCGCTGCACGGCCTGCGGCAGCAGCGGCGTGGCCAGCGAGAGCTTGTTCTGCACCTGCACCTGGGCGATGTCCGGGTCGGTGTCCGCGTCGAAGGTCAGGGTGATGGAGGCCTGCCCCGTGGCGTCGCTGGTGGACGACATGTAGCGCAGGTTGTCGATGCCCTTCATCTTCTGCTCGATGACCTGGGTGACGGTGTCCTCCATGGTCTTGGCGGAAGCGCCGGGGTACGACGCGCTGATGGTGACCGCCGTGGGGGCGATCTTGGGATATTGCGAAATGGGCAGGCTCAGGATCGACAGGGCCCCCGCCAGCATGATGATGATGGCGATGACCCAGGCGAAGACCGGGCGGTCGATGAAGAATCTTGCCATGATGCGTGCTCCCCGCGCCTACCGGTGCGCGGCCGGGGTTGCGGCGGGCTGTGCGCCGCCGGTCGCGCCGGATGCGCCGGATATGCCGGTCGGGCCGGACGCGGGATTGGCGGCGTCCATTTCCACGGCCCGCGCCTTGCCGCCGGGCGTCACCTTCTGCAATCCCTCCACGATCACCCGTTCGCCTTCCGCCAGCCCTTCGCTCACCAGCCAGTCGCCGCCCACCACGCGGTCCACGCCGATGGAACGGCGCTCCACCGTGCCGTCGGCCCCGACCAGCAGCACCGTGGGGTTGCCCTTGGAGTCGCGGGTCACGGCGGCCTGCGGCACGAGGATGGCGTTCTCGTTCACGCCCTCTTCCAGCACGGCGCGCACGTACAGGCCGGGCAGCAGGTCGCGCTTCGGGTTGGGGAACAGGGCGCGCAGGGTCACGACGCTGGTGTTCTGGTCCACGGAGATGTCGGAAAACTGCAACGCGCCTTCCAGCGGATACGCGCTGCCGTCCTCGAACAGCAGCGTCACCCTTGCGCCGTCGGCCCCGGCCCTGCGCAGCCTGCCGTCGGCCAGGGCGCGCCTGAGCCGCAGCAACTCGCCGGTGGACTGGGTGACGTCCACGTAGACCGGGTCGGTCTGCTGCACCGTGGCCAGCGCGTCGGCCTGGTTGGCGGTGACCAGCGCGCCGGGCGTCACGGCCGAACGGCCGATGCGCCCCGAGATGGGGGCGGTGATGCGGGTGTAGCCAAGGTTGATGCGCGCCGTTTCCAGCGCGGCTTTGGCCGCCGCCACCTCGGCCACGTACTGCTTGTGGGCGGCCTGCGCGTCGTCGTTGTCCTGCCTGCTCACGCCGTTGGTCTTCACCAGGTCCGCGTAGCGTTCGGCCTTGAGCCGGGCGGGTTCCACGGCGGCCTCGGCCTTGGCCAGCGCAGCCTTGGCGCTGTCGTGGGCGGCCTGCCAGGTGGCGGGGTCGATCTGGTAGAGCACCTCGCCTTCCTTCACGTCCGCCCCTTCCTTGAACAGGCGCTTCTGGATGATGCCGCCCACTTGCGGGCGCACGCCGGAAACGAGGAACGCGGAGGTGCGCCCCGGCAGGATGGTGGAAAGCGTCACCGGACGGGGCCGGACGGTCACCACCGTGGCCTCCGTGACCTCCGAATTCGGGGCGGGGCCGGCGGCCTGCTGGTCCTGGCCGCAACCGGAAAGCGCCGCGACAAGCGCGGCGCAGATGATGACAACCGGAATAAGACGTTTTGTATCCATATGATTTCCTGAGCCTTCCGTGAATATCCTTGAGGTTGTTCCGTCTTTCAGGAAAAGGCGGGCATGGCGCGGCCCACATTCAGCCGCTCTATGCCGCCAAGGGTGAATTCCACGATGAAGTCCGCCACGGCGTCCACGTTGCCGGGGTTCAGCGCCATGGCGGGCGACATTGCGTTGATGACTTCCTTCGCCTGCCCGTACAGGACGCATTGTCCCAGGATGCTCGCGGCGCAGCGCGATACGACCACCTTGTCCGCGCCGGGCAGCAGCGGCTTCAGGATGTCGACCAGCATCAGGTACGACGGGCCGCAATAGTCATCGATGATGACATGGAAATATCGTGACGACGACTGGATGAACTCCTGCGCCAGCAGCTTGCCCAAACGGGTCGAAACGGGGTCGTCATCGCAGGTGAACTGCGCCAGCACGCTGCGCACGTACACGCGCAGGCGTTCCCGTGGCGTGGACAGGGCGTGCACGCCGCCGTCCCTCGGGTTGCGGCGCAGGCGTTGCTCCAGATAGTCCCGCAGCACCGCGACATAGAGGTTTTCCTTGCTGCCGAAATGATAGTTCACCGCGGCGATGTTGGTTTTCGCCAGCGTGATGATCTTCCGGACGGTGGCCTTCTCCAGGCCGTCCGACGCAAAGACCACCTTCGCCGCGTGCAGCAGCCGCGTCCTCGTCTTTTCGTCCTGCGGGGTGCACATACGCGTCCTCCGGCCAACGCCTTGCGCCTTCCTGTTTATGACCGTACGGTACGGTTCAAACGCTGCGTTGTCAACACCCGCCCATGTCGGGTATGCTGCCGGTACTCATCGCCAAGGAAGGGGACACGTCATGACGCAGGGCCGTCCGCCACGGGACCGAAGGTCCAGGATTCTCGAAATCGCCGGAGGGCTGTTTCTCGAACACGGCTACCAGGGCACCTCGATGTCGCAGATTGCGGCCGCCGTGGGGGGCTCGAAGGGCACGCTGTACGCCTACTTCAACAGCAAGGAGGCCCTCTTCGAAGCCTACCTGCAAGACAGGATGCAGGCGGATGCGTGGGTCTTCAAGCTGCCGGACCATGCGAAATATCCGGAAAGCGTGCTGACCATACTCGGGAAACGGTTTCTCGGACTTATCGTGGATGAAACCTCCATCGCACTGCTTCGCCTGTTCTATCATGAAGCCCCCCGCCTCCCGGAAATCGGCCGCATTTTTTACGAAACCTGCATCCTGAAGTTCAAGGGACAGTTCGAAGCGTATCTTGCAACCGCACATTCCGATGGGTTGCTTGACATTCCATGCACATCAACCGCAGCAGACCACTTTTTCGCGCTTTGCGAATCTCCCTTCCACATGCCGCTCATGCTTTGCATCAGGCATGAGATAACGGATGCCGAAGCAGATATCGCCATAAGGAACGCCGTCAATGTCTTCCTGAAGGCATACAGGAACGACAAGGCGTCGTGCCGCGCCGACTGATGCAATCGGCAGGCTTTCCTGCTGCATGCGCAGGGGGGAAGCCTCCAGCCGCCGCACATGAAACGGGCCGTCCGCGCGATGCGGACGGCCCGATGTGTTTTCCGGTCTGGCGGTACCCGCCATGCGGCGGCTACCCCGTGCGCAGCGGGCGCATGGCCAGCAGCGCCCGGCGGCTGAACGGCCCGATGCGGTCCGAGGCGTCGGCCACCATGCGGTGGTGGTAGTGGCTGGGGTGCACCTCGCACAGGTACAGCACCCGGACAAGGTCGGAATCGGCCAGCAGGGCCGCCGGGGATGTCTTCTGCACTTCGGCCAGCCGCGCGTGGGCCAGGGCCAGCATGTCGTCCCGGTCGCCGAAGTGCATGGTGTACGTGGGGCAGGTCTTGACGCAGGCGGGCAGCATGCCCGCGCGCACCCTGTCGATGCACATGTTGCACTTGGTCAGCAGCCCGGTGGACTCCTCCTTGCGGGGGATGTCGTAGGGGCAGGCTTCACGAATCGTCTGGTAATCCAGATCCTTCGTCTTTTCGGTGTAGAGCACCGCGCCGGTGGCCTCGTCCTGGATGATGGCGCCGGGGATGAAGGCGTCCGCCATCATCTTGCACGGCGGCTCCAGACAGTGGCGGCACTGCTCGGGAAAGAACACCCACTTCAGCTTTCCGTCCACCTCCACCTCGTTGAAGCGCACCAGCTTGAAGGTGTGCCCGTTGAGGTCCGGCGGGTTCTGGTAGCTGCCGGTGTTCACGGTCTCGTCGGCGGCCAGCTTCTTCCACTGCTTGCAGGCGGCCTGACAGCCCCGGCAGGCGGTGCAGCGGGTCTGGTCGATGAAGAAGGTCTTGCCCTTGTTCTCGCTCATGACTCACCTACCCTTGCTTTCCGGGCTGGGCTTTCCGCACGTTGACCATGAAGACTTTCGTCTCGGGAATCCCGGTGTTCGGGTCGCCCACCGAAGGCGACAGCAGGTTGGCCGAATCGAACGTGGCGTTCTTCTTCTGGCCCCACCCGAACTGCCAGGGAATGCCCACCTGGTGCACTGTTTCGCCCATGACGGTGAACGGCTTCAGGCGCGGGGTGACGATGGCCACCACCTGCACCTTGCCGCGCACCGATTCCAGCACCACCTGGTCGCCGTTGGCCACGCCCAGCTGCGCCGCCAACTCGCGGCTCATCTCGCAGAAGCCGTCGGGCTGCATTTCCTTCAGCCACGCGGTCTTGCGGGTCATGGCGCCGGACTGCCACTGCTCGGTCACCCGGTAGGTGGTGCATACGTAGGGGAAGCGCGGGTCGCGCACGGCCTTTTCCTCGTGGGCGAAGTGCAGGGCCGTGGGATTCACCCGTTGCGGCGACAGGGGGTTGGCCGCCAGCGGGCTTTCGAAGGGCTCGTAGTGTTCCGGCAGGGGGCCGTCCACCCGGCCGGGGCCGAACAACTGGCCGCGCCCTTCGCGCACCATGATGAACGGCAGCTTTTCGCCGGGCTTCCACCCGCCGTCGGGCACGTCGCCCGTCCATTTCGTCCCGTCCCAGGCGATGACCGCGCGCTTGGGGTCGAAGGGCTTGCCCGTCTGGTCCACCCCGGCGCGGTTGTACAGGATGCGCCGGTTGGCGGGCCAGGCGTACGACCAGTTGGGGAACAGACCGATGGCCGCCTGTTCCGGGGTCTGGGTGCGGTCGTGCCGGGCCATCATGTTGCCCTGCTCGGTGTAGCAGCCGGAGAATATCCAGCAGCCGCACGCGGTGGAGCCGTCGGCCTGCAACGCGGCGAAACCGGGCACCTGCTGGCCCGCCTTCCACTGCTTGTCCGCGATGGTCACGTCCTTCAGGAACGTGCCGTTGAGGCGTTTGGCCAGCGCGCCCGCGTCGTAGAAGCCGTCCTTGAGGTAGGCGGTGTCCAGGTTCAGGATGGGCTCGGGGAACTTGCCGCCCTCCGCCTTGTAGAGCTTGCGCACTTCCTCGAACAGCCGGATGACGATGTCGCCGTCGCTCAGCGAATCGCCCATGAACTGCGCGCTCTTCTCGCGCCATTGCAGCCAGCGGCCGGAGTTGGCGATGGAGCCGTCCTTTTCCACGCTCATGCACGCGGGCAGAAAGAACACCTCGGTCTTCACGTCCTTGGGGTTCACGCCGGGGCCCTTCCAGAACAGCGAGGTCTCGTTCTCGAACAGGTTGACCACCACCGTCCAGTCCAGGTTGGCCATGGCCTTGCGGTTCTTGCCCGCGTTGGCCCCGCCCGCGCAGGGGTTCTGCCCCCACACGAACGCGCCCTTGAAGCCGCCGTTGTACATGCGCTCGAACAGCGACAGCCAGGAGTATTCCACCACCTTGGTGTCGTCGATCTTGGGCAGCCAGGTGTAGGCGGTGCGGTGGTCCGCCTCCGGGTACATGGCCTTCAGCAACGACGCCGCGTACTTGTCGAGGTTGGACCACCAGTTGGCGCTTTGCGGGTCGCTGGTGACCGGGGTGCCCGCCTTCACGTAGGCGTCGTAGTCGGCCCAGACGGCGCGGGGAATGGGCAGGTAGCCGGGCAGGTTGTCGCACAGGAGGGCGATGTCCGTGGTGCCCTGCACGTTGGATTCGCCGCGCAACGCGTTGACCCCGCCGCCCGCGATACCGATGTTGCCCAGCAGCATCTGGATCATGGACAGGGCGCGGATGTTCTGCACGCCCACGGTGTGCTGGCACTGGCCCATGGCGTAGAGGATGGTGCCCGCCCGGTCCGGCCTGCCCGTGGACGCGAAGGCGTTCCACACCGCCAGCACCTTGTCTTCCGGCATGCCGGTGACGTCCACCACGGTCTTCAGGTCGTAGCGGGCGTAGTGGCGGCGCATCACCTGAAGCACGCAGCGCGGGTCCTTCAGGGTGGGGTCCTTCAGGCTGACGCCCTTGTCGTCGGTGACGAAGGCCCAGGTCTTCCGGTCATAGCTTGCCGCGGCGGGGTTGAAGCCGGAGAACAGGCCGTCCTTGAAGCCGTAGTCCGGCCCCACCAGGTACGAGGCGTTGGTGTAGTCCACCACGTACTGCCTGAAATACAGCTCGTTCTCCAGAATGTGCCGGATCAGCCCGCCGAAGAACACGATGTCCGTGCCCGAGCGGATGGGCGCGTACAGGTCGGCCTTGGCCGAGGTGCGCGTGAAGCGCGGGTCCACGTGGATCAGCGTTGCCCCGCGCTGCTGGGCGCGGGTCACCCACTTGAACGAGATGGGGTGGTTCTCCGCCGCGTTGCTGCCCATGATCAGCAACACGTCGCTGTTCTTGAGGTCGATCCAGTGATTGGTCATCGCGCCGCGTCCGTAGGACTCTGCCAGAGCCCCCACAGTGGAACTGTGTCAGATGCGGGCGTGGCTCTCCAGATAGACGAGGCCCAGCGAGCGGTGCATGGCCTGCAACAGCCAGCCCTCCTCGTTGTCGATGGCGGCCGACCCCACGGACGCGATGGCCCGGGTGCGGTTGACCGGCTGGCCCTTGTCGTTGACCGTCTCGAACGAGGCGTCGCGGGTGTCCTTGATCTTGCGGGCGATGCGCGGCAGCGCCCAGTCCCATGACTTTTCCTCCCACTTGTCGCTGCCGGGGGCGCGGTACAGCACCTTGGTCACCCGCTGGCTCTGCTCGGCGGTCTGCCAGATGGACGCGCCCTTGGGGCACAGGGTGCCTTCGTTGGTGGGGTGATCCGGGTTGCCTTCGATGTTGATGGTGCGTCCCGTAACGGGGTCGGTCCAGACCAGCAGGCCGCAGCCCACGGCACAGTAACAGCATACGGAAGTGGTCAGGGTGGCCTTGTCGATGGCCAGCCCTTCGGCATGGACCGCGACCGGGGCAAGGCTGATGCCCAGCCCCCCGAACGCGGTGGCCACGGCGCCCGTGGCCGCGAGCTTGATGAAGCCTCGCCTGTTCATCCTCATGGCGTGCCTCCTTGCGAGGATGCAGGTTGCGCGCGGAACTGCGCGTCGGGCGTGGGCCGCCGGTACCGGAACAGGCGCGGCCCCCTGCCGAAGCTGATGCCCGACATTTCCTGCATACCACACCACGGGGATATGGGAAGGAATTTTTTCCCACGTTATCAGTGATATATGTCTATCTTGGCAGAATGGACACGCGGACGGCAGCCCGAAACGGACGGGGCGCGCGGTGTGCTCCGCGCGCCCCGGTGGGTGTGATGGGGTCAGGCTGTGGGCCTCGTCAGCACTGCGAGGATTTTTGTTCCCTGCCAAGGAAGAGCGCTTTTTTATGGAGGGAGTGTACTCTTATGGTACTCGACCGGAATAAAAAAGCGCTCTGACGAAGGCAGGGGACAAAAGGACCGCAGTGCCCTACGATTTGACCTTGTGGCAGTCCCGGCAGTCCAGGGGCCCCGCCGCCTTGCCCGCCGCCAGCAACCGGGCGTGGCAGGCGTTGCAGCTGGGGCCTTCGCCGTGGAAGGCGTTGCGGAAGTAGCGCGGGTCGGCGCGTTGCTGCGGGGTGCCGGTTTCCGCGTCCACCACCACGTCGTGGCAACCGGCGCTGGCGCACTTCATGGGGCCGCCGTCCACGTAGCCCTTGTGGTGGCAGGTGCCGCAGTCCACGGTGGGGGTGTGCGCCTCGTGCGGGAAGGGCACGCGCGGCTTGGCCAGCTTCGCCCCCTGCGGCACGGTGACGGTGACCGTCTTGCGCTCCACCAGCGGGTGATGCACCGAGAATTCTGGCGTCTCGCCATGGCAGACGAAGCAGTTGCCGGAAGCGCCCATGGACCGCGCGTGCTGCTGGTACTGCATGGGGGGGATGTTGTCGCGGTCGCGCCCAAGGGGGTTGCGGGCCGGGTACACCGCGTGCGGCGCGCCGTGGCAGGCCGGGCAGCGCAGCATGGTGGTGTCGTCGGTGCGTTCGGCGTACAGCCCGGCGGCGTCGGCGGTCCACTTGTTGAAGGCGCTGGCGGTGGCGGACCTGGGCTTTTCCGCGAAGTCGTGGCAGCCCGCGCAGTCGGGCAGGTTCACCCACGGGGTGCGCGGGGCGATGTCCTTCACGTCCTGCACCGCCACGGGGGTGATGGCCGCCATCAGCCGGTCGGCGGCGGGGTTGCCCGCCTCCTGTTCCTTGCGCAGCAGGGACAGGGCATGGTCTTCCATGGCCCCGTGGCAGCGGGTGCAGTCGAGGCCCTTGGTCACGTGATAGTCGCGCCAGAAACGGGTGGCCCCGTCGGGCGCGGAGGGATGGCAGGAATTGCAGGCATCCGCGCCGCGGCCGCCCATGTAGGCGGCGTGCCAGCCGTGGATGGCGGCGGACATGGCGGGGGGCACGGGCTTGCCTGCGTCGGCCTTGCCCTCCGGCTCGTGACAGCTCCGGCAGACCACGGTGGCGCCGGACTTGGCGCGCTGCGCGAGGTCCGTGCCGTTGATGCGGTCGTGCACCTCCAGCACGTCGGCGGCCGTGGCCGGGGAAATGCCCGCCACGCCGCCCACCTTCCACGGGCCGCCGTGACAGTTGCGGCAGCCCATCTCGGTGGAAGCCGGCAGCACGCAACGGGTGATGGCCAGCAGCGCGCCCGAGGCGTCGCGCGCCTCCACGGTCACCGTGGGGTACGGGTTGAACCCGTCCTTGTCCACATACGGCAGCACGGGAATGTCCGTAGCCTCGTACAGGGTGGTGCCTTCCACCAGCTTCAGTTCGCCGGAAAGCCGCGCGGCCGGGGGCCTGGCCTCGCCGTCCAGCAGCCAGGTCAGGGTCGCGCCCTCGGTCACCGCCTGGGGACCGGGACCGCGATGCACCAGTTGCGCCCGCAGGGTGGAACCGGGGGGCAGCAGGGTCCACGCGGGTTCCGCGTCGGTGACGTGCTGCATGCCCTGCCTGCTCCACGCCACCAGTACGTGCCCGTCCTTGTCCGGGTCGAACGGGGGCACGTCGGTGACCAGTTGCCCGTAGCCGGAACCTGCCGCGCCGCCGGGCTGCCCGGCCGTGGCGTTTTGGGCCGGAGCCGGGACCGGGGCCTTTTCCGGGGGGGCGGGCCGCATGGACGGCGCGAACAGCTGCGCGCCCAGAAAGCCCACCGCGAACACGGCCACCACGATCAGCCACACGCGGAACAGGTTCTCGGTCATGCGGGTATCGTTCTTGCTCATCGTCGCATCTCCCTGCGTCGTTGCTGCCGAAGGATCACAAAGGCGTCCGCCGGGTGTTTCGGGCGGGGGTTACCGCTGCGTGCGGCGTTCAACCTCATGGGCGATGTACACGGCCAGCGCGTTGCGCTCGGCCGGGGTGCCGCAGAAGGGCGGCATGTAGGGCAGCAGTTTGCCCTGCCCGGCCAGTTGCGCCTCCAGCCCGGCCACGCCGCGTCTGGCCGCGCGCGGCACCATGTCCAGCATGGGGTTGCCCATGCCGTGGCAGCTGGAACACTGCTGCGCCCACAGGAACCGGCCCACCTCCAGGCGGTTGGCGTCGGTCACCTCATGCGCGCCCGCCCACGCGGTGAGCGACAGCGCGCCGTCGCGCCGCATGCGTTCCACGTCCGCCGCGCGGATGCCGTTGGAATACATGTAGCCGTGGATGACCCACGGACGGCGGCCCGTTTCGCGCACCCACTCGAAGGCCCCCACCTGCGCAAGCCCCAGCAGCAGCACCACGCCCGCCAGCACGGCCCGCGCCCTGCCGCCGGCCTTCACGAAAAAGGCCAGCCCGCCCAGGAACAGCAGCGGCGTGACCACCGGCCAGGCCAGGACGAAGGGGCGGATGTCCTCCGTCCGGCGCAGGATCATGGCCTGCTGGTCCGGGGGCAGCGCGGCGAAGTACCACGCCGCGCCCAGCAGCAGCCCGACGAAGGGCAGGCAGACCCACTTGGCCGACCAGCGCACCATGGTCTCCCGCGTTTCCGGGCCGGGAATGCGCAGGGCCGTGATCATGGCGAACAGGCCGGACAGCAGCAGGCACAGTGAAAAGCGGAACACCAGCGCGGGCCAGAAGGTGGGGTTGAAGAACCCGTCCCAGAAGTCGCCGGTGCGCAGCCATTCGCCGGGGGTGAGCATGAACCCGATGATGCCGTTGATCATGAACAGCGACAGGAAGGCGAACAGCGCGTACAGCCAGCCCGCCGTCATGTGGTCCCTTTTGCTCATGCGGCCCGAGATGCAGCGCTGGAAGGTGTAGTAGTACACCAGCAGCGCCGCTATCTCGCCCAGGAAGAACACCCACTCCGTGGCCCAGCCGTACAGGAACAGGTGCACCAGTTGCGAGGTGGCCGCCGGGCTGACCAGCGAGATGATCAGCCAGATGCCCACCCCGGTCACCCCGCCGAAGACCATGGTCAGCAGCACGAAGAACCGGCTGTGCCGCTTGACCCACTGCAATATCTCGTTGCTGCCTTCGGCGTGGCCCTTGCGCTCGGCCATGACCAGGAAGAACCCGCCCCCCACGGCGAACTGGGCCACGAACACGTGGATGACCGAAATGAGCGCGATGAGCAGGCCGCCGTTCACCGGCAGTTGCCAGACCGGGTACTGCATGGCCTACGCCTCCTTCCCGCTGCGGCGGGCGATGACCACCAGCCACCACACGGCGGCGGCCCCCGCCGCCAGCGACACCACGAACAGCGCGGCCGCGCCGTCCTGCCCCGCCATTGGAAGCTGGGGGGGGTGAACGGGCACGGCGGCCGCCTTTGCCATGGATGCCTTCAGGTGAGGGGCCAGCCACGCGTCGCGCAGCACGGCGCGCATGGCCGCCATCAGGAAGATGATGCCCACGGTGGCTCCGGAGGCCAGCCACACCCGGCGTTGCCGGGCGGCCAGCAGGGCCAGCGCCGTGCCCGCGAGGCCCAGCGCGAAGGCTCCGGTGGCCAGCCAGTGCCCGCCCATGAACAGGCGCGCCATGGGTCCCGGCAGGCTGAACAGGAACCACGCGCCCAGCACGAACTGGGCGTAGGTGGCGTGGGTGAACCACTTGAGGCCCTCGGTGATGCGCAGGCTCCAGTCCTGCGGCCCCTGCGGACCGGCGGCCACGGGGCCGCCCGCCTTCAGCAGCAGTTGGGCGCGCCCGGCCACGAACAGCCCGCCCACGGCCACCGCGCCCGTCACCATGTGCAGGTAGCGCGGCAGCAGCGAAGGTTCGCCCCAGTTCAGCAGGGTGCCGCCGGGCGAGGCCGCGTAGCCGGTCCAGCGGGCCGGGTCCAGCATCAGGGTGGCGTTGTTGGTGAGCACGAAGGCGTTGACCAGCAGCAGCGCCACGCTGATGCCCGCCACCAGCGTGCGGCGCGGGCCGAGCACGGCGTGCCCCAGGCCGTACAGGTAGAAGCCGTAGTAGGCCATCATCACGAAGCCCACGATGCCCAGCCACCACACGGCCATCAGGATGGAACTGGGGTAGATGAACTGCCCGTACAGCACCTGCAGGAACAGCAGCGGCGGCACGCCGAAGTTCACGGCCAGCGCCATGGCGCGCGGCACCCAGGCCGCCGTCTCGCGGATGTCCGTGTTGATCTGGTCATTGGGCGCGAACGGCGTGCGCAGCGACCGGAACAGGGTGATCACCGCCGTGCCCAGCACCACGTTCATGAACAGCAGGTGCACCACGAAGGTGAGCAGCAAGAGCGCCTGGAACCAGCCCCACGGCCCCGGTATGGGGTCGGGCACGGGCACCAGCGCGGCGGGCGGCAAGGCCGGGGTCATGCCGGTTTCCTCCTGGGTTCGCCAGCCGCCGAGGTCACGCGGGCCGGCGTCGTCTTTGGCGATGCGGGCGGATGCGCCACACGCGTTGCGCGAAATCCGTGCCCAACGCCGATCAAGGCTGACGTGAATACTTGCATTGTTCCCCAATTTGCCTAACCGGGCAAGCGGTTCCAATGAAAAATCAGGCCGCGCGTCCAGCGGCCGCGCATCCGCCGACGTTGAAGAACGCGCGGCGTCGGCGTATATGGTGAAGTCCGGCCCGCGCCAGCCACCGGAGACCGCCGCGAGACCGCCCCCCCAAAAAACACAGGATGCAGACCTTCATGCTTCATGCCCCCATACATCGCCCGCTCGGCGCGTCGCCGCGCCGCCCCGCCCCCGCCCCGCGCCGCCCGGCCGTGCTGCTTGCCCTGCTGGGCCTGGCCCTGCTTGCCTGCTTCGCGCCCCAGCGCTCCGGCCTGCTTGCCCCCCGGCCCGCGCTGGCGGCCCAGGCCGCGCCCCCGGCTGCCGACGCGGCATCGTCCCTGCCGGGCGACGCGCCCAGAGACGCACCGGACGGCCAGCAGTCCATGGACGTCATCTGGCAGACGCGCGGGCAGGAACTGACCACGCTGGTGGAGGAAACCGACCGGCTGCGCAAGTCGCTGCCGGACATGGTCAAGACCCTGGACGCCCAGGTGGCCGCCGTGCAGCGCGACTACCAGCGCCTGTTCGCGCTGTACCAGCTGAGCCGCAACCACCCCAGCGAAATGGCCGCCATCCGCCGCCAGATGGCCTCGGTCCAGCGCACCCTGCTGGGCCGCCTGGCCCCCATGGAATCCATGGACGCCGCCGTGCGCCAGCGCCTGGACGACTTCAACGCGCTGGACAAGGAACTTTCCGGGCACCTGGCCGCCGAACGGTCCAGCGACCTTTCCAAGGATCTCTCCGAATACCTCGCCAAGCTCACCGAGGGCCGCAGGAACCTGACGGCCCTGAGCACCCGCCTCACCCGCGCGCTGGACCCCGGCCATGCGGTGGCCGCCAAGCTGGCCCAGGCCCTGGAGCAGATCGACGCGCAACTGCCCGCGCTGTGGCGCACCTACTATCTGGTGGCCTCCAGTTCGCTGATGGACCTTCTGGTGTGGCAGTCGCTGCCCGCCAACCTGGCCGCATGGTCCGACACGGTGGAGGTGCGCCTGGCCACGGAATTCCCGCAGAACGCCCGCGACTGGGGCGCGCTGCTGCTGCGTTTCGCCTTCCTGGCCGTGCCCCTGTTCCTGCTGGGCAGGCTGGCCCTGCGGAGCGGCTGCGAGCTGCCCGGCGGCTGGGCCCAGAGCTGCCGCAACGTGGCCGCCCGCAGCTGGCCGTGGATCGCCATCGGCATCGCCCTGCACTTCGCCTCGTGGACGCGCGGCGGCGAGGTGTACCGGGCCGTGGTGGTGCCCGCGCACCTTCTGCTGCTGTGGGGCGAACTGACCCTGGTCTGGAGCCTGCGCGCCACCGGCCTGACCGGGGTGCCGCAACGCTCGCCCCTGTCGCTGCTGTTCGCCCCGGCGGCCATCGGGGTGCTGCTGCTGTTCCTGAACCCGCCCGCCGTGCTGCTGGCCCCGGTGTGGGCGCTGTGCATGGTGGCGGTGCTGGCCCTGCGCGCCCGGCGCGGCAAGCCCCGCGTGCTGCCCCTGCTGGAACGGGTGCTGCTGGCCTGCGAACCCGCGCTGTGCGTCGTCTCGCTGCTGGCGGCGGTGTTCGGCTGGGCGCGGCTGGCCATCCCGTTCTTCCTGGTGGGGCTGGCCCTGGCCGTGGCCCTGCAACTGGGCGCGGTGCTGGTGGCCCTCGTAACCCTGCTGGCGGAACGCCTGCCGGAAAAGGGCATGCGCGCCCTGCTGCGCGGCCTAGTGCTGGGCCTTGGCGCGCCCGCCATGTGGGTGGTGGCCGCCGCCACCCTGCTGCCGTGGATGTCCGCCTTCCCCGGCGGGCCGTACATGATGCGCCAGGCGCTGGAACTGAACGTCAACGTGGGCTCGGTGTCGTTCAACTCGCTGCGGGTGCTGGGGCTGGTGCTGCTGTTCTACCTCACCCGCTCGGCCATCGCCGTGGGCACCTCGTTCCTGGAAAACCTGCCCGCCCGCCTGCCCCGCGTGGAGCGCGGCGTGATTCCGCCGTTGCAGACCGGGCTGACCTATGCCCTGTGGGCGCTGTTCGGCCTAGTGGTGCTGAACGCGCTGGGCGTCAGCCTGACCAGCATCACGGTCATCGCCGGGGGCCTCAGCGTGGGCCTGGGCTTCGGGTTGCAGAACATCTTCAACAACTTCTTCAGCGGGCTGATCCTCATCTTCGGCCGCTCGCTGCTGGAAGGCGACATCATCCAGATCGGCGAGACGTGGGGCACGGTGCGCAAGATCAGCATCCGCTCGACCACGGTGGAAACCTTCGACAACGCCGTGATCTTCGTGCCCAACTCGGAATTCGTGTCCAACCGGCTCACCAACTGGAGCCGCAACAGCCTGCGCATCCGCCGCGCCATCAACGTGGGCGTGGCCTACGGCTCGGACGTGGACAAGGTGACCGAACTGCTGCGCCAAGCGGCGGCCGACCACCCTCGCGTGCTGCGCGACCCCGCCCCCGGCGTGCAGTTCCAGGACTTCGGCCCCAGCAGCCTGGACTTCGTGTTGCAGGTATGGGTGGATGACCTGAACTACGGCGGCTCCACCGCGTCCGATCTGCGCCGGAACATCGAGCGGCTGTTCCGCGAGAACTCCATCGAGATGGCCTTTCCGCAACTGGACGTGCACGTGCGCGGCGTCGAAGGGCTGCCCGGCCCCACCCCGCCCGCGGCGGAAAGCCAGGGCGGCCCCGGCGGGGACGGCGACGCCTCCCGCGACAAGGTCTGACGGCCCCATCCCGCGCCGCCGATATAACAGGGTGCCAGAAATGCCGTTTTTTCAAAAATGGCATTTCTGGAGCTTGTTTTTTCCGCTAATTGTTAAAACGACCTTGCCCAGAATCGCCCCGCCGCCCGCCCCGACCACACCGCAACATCCTTGAATCGTTTCCTGATTTCCCTCGCCGCCCCGCCCCGACGCCACGGAACCATCCTTGCAACGCAGCGGGCATGCCGTGCACGTTGCAAAGCCTGAAACTCAAGGCCCTCTACGCCATCAGCCAGGTCTTCGACCGGGCCCTGGACCTCGAACAGTCGCTGGAGGACGTGCTGCGCGTGCTGTCGGAAACCCTTTCCATGAAGCGCGCCACCATCACCCTGCCCGACCGCGAGACCGGGCAACTGGTCATCGCCGCCTCGCACGGGCTCACCCCCGAGGAACGCGGGCGCGGCGTGTACCGGCTGGACGAGGGGGTGACGGGCGCCATCTTCCAGACCGCCCGCCCGTACATCGTGCGCGACGTGCGCACCGACCCGCTGTTTCTCGACCGCACCGGCGCGCGCAAGGTGGAGAAGGGCAAGATATCCTTCCTCGGGGTGCCCATCCTGAAGCAGGGCGCGCCCATCGGCGTGCTGAACGTGGACCGCCTGTTCAGCGACGAGGTCTCCACCTCCGAGGACGTGGAATTCCTGGGCATCGTGGCTACCCTGGTGGCCCAGTTCCTGAGCCTGAACGAACAGGTCAACGAGCGGGTGGACACCCTGCGCCGCGAAAACGTCAAGCTGCGCACCCGCGTGCTGGACGAGCGGGGCGACTACATCGTGGGCCGCAGCGCTGCCATGCTCGACGTGCAGCGCCAGATAGAGCGCGTGGCCCCCACCAGGGCCACGGTGCTGCTGCTGGGCGAATCGGGCGTGGGCAAGACGCTCATCGCGCGGCTGCTGCACAACCTTTCCGACCGCATGGTGCACCCCTTCGTGAAGGTGAACTGTGCCTCCATCCCGGAAACGCTGCTGGAGGCGGAACTGTTCGGCCACGAGAAGGGCGCGTTCACCGGCGCGGCCACCGGCCGGGCCGGGCGCTTCGAGGAGGCCCACCGGGGCACCATCTTCCTCGACGAGATCGGCGAACTGCCGCCAAGCGTCCAGGCCAAACTGCTGCGGGTGATCCAGGACCGCGAATTCGAACGGCTGGGCAGCAACCTGACCCACCGCGTGGACGTGCGCATCGTGGCCGCCACCAACCGCGACCTGGCCCAGCTTTCCGAGCAGGGGCGCTTTCGCCAGGACCTGTACTACCGGCTGTGCGTGTTCCCCATCCGGGTGCCGCCCCTGCGCGAACGCCCCGACGACGTGGAACGCCTGCTCAACCACTTTCTGGCCAAGGCCGCGCGCGACTACCGCCGGGTGATCACCCTGGCCCCGGACGCGCTGGGCCTGCTGCGCCGCCACGAATGGCCCGGCAACGTGCGCGAGATGGAAAACCTCATCGAACGCCTGGCCATCCTGTCCGAGTCGGGCCAGATCGACCGGCGCTTCCTGGAACCCCTGCTGGAGCATTCCGCCACAGAGAACGCCCAGCCCGACTGGCCGTATCCGGCCGCGACGGCGGACATGGGGGGAACGGGGGGAACGGGAGGTATGGCGGGCATGGGGCCGCCCCTCCACGACACCCACACCGAGCACGCCGGGCACGGCGGCGGGAATGCCCCGCACGCGGAGTCCCACCCCACCACCCTGCGCGACATCGAGCGCAACGAGATCATCGCCGCCCTGCGCCGCAACGGCTGGGTGCAGCACCGCGCCGCCGCCGCGCTGGGCATCACCCCGCGCCAGATGGGCTACCGCATCCGCAAGATGGGGCTTTCCGGCCTGGTGGCCGGGGAACGCGCCCGCCGGGGCGACTGACGCGCGCACCATCCTCCACCGGCCACGCGGGAAATTCGGGAGCCTGCCGTGTCCGCCGTGTCTTGTTGTCGCCATGCGAAAGGGCGGCCCCCATGGGGGCCGCCCTTCGCGTGCATTGCCGTTCATCCGGCGGTCCGGATCAGCCGGGTTTACGCCTCGCTGGCCTCCCCGTCCTGGCCGTCCTGGCCGTCCTCACCACCCGGCGCGCGCTCCGCCGGGCAGCCGGCCTGCTCGTGCAGGTAGAACTGCGTGGGAAAGCGCCCGTCGGTCTGGGGCACCTGGAGGCCCAGCCGGGCCTCGTGGTTGATCAGGATGGGGCCGGTAAGGTTCAGGGCCGTCTTTTCGGGCCGTCCCGGCGGAATGGACACGGTGACCAGCACGGCCACCTGCCGGATGGTGCGCAGCCGCAACAGCTTCTGCTCCGCGTCGCCGACGCGGATGGGATAGTCGTCGAGGAAGCTGTACGGGTCGCCCACCAGCAGGCCCAGACGCGGGTCGTCCATGCTTTGCAGGATGAGGAAGGGCGCGCCCTCGCGCAGTTGCAGCAGCGTGAACTCGTGCCTGTCCTCGAAGCCCATGAGGCCCCGGGGGAAGTACAGCACCTTGTCCAGCGCCACCCTCTGGCGGCCGAGCCGGGTCTGGATCACTCTTTCGTTCTGTCGTGCCATATCTGTGTCGCCGCAAGCAGGTCAGCGTTGCTGGTTTCGAGCGCCATGCGGTTTTCCTCCATGACGCGCCGGTAGACTTCCTCTCGGTACACGACCATGTCGCCGGGCACGTCGAGCCCGATCTTGACCTGCTTTCCCTGCATGCCAAGGATGGTGATGCGGATGTTGTCGCCGAGGTACAGGCTTTCGCCCGGCCTGCGCGTAAGTATGAGCATGGGTGCCGCCGGCCCTTACAGGAAGTTCGTGAGATTCATCTGCATGATCATGGAGGACGACTTGAGCACGCTGTTGTAGGTCAGCTGCTGCTGCGCGAGCTGCGTCATCAGCTTGGCCACGTCCACGTCCTCTATGCTGCTCATGCGCATGGTCTGGTCGTCTTCCTGCGACTCCAGGATGCCCTGCACCACGTCGAGCCGGTTTTCCTTGCCGCCCACCCGCGCCGCCGCCGTCAGGATGACCTTGGAGGCGGTGCCCAGTTCGTCCAGCGCCTGCTGGATGCCGGTCTGGCTGTTGGTTTCGGTGAAGGCTATCAGCCTGCCCAACACCTCGAACATGTTGCGCCCGTCGCCGCCGTACACCGCCGTGGCTCTGGACTGCCCCGGCGCCTGGTACAGCCCGCCGAAGATGTCCTTGCCCACGTTGTTCACCGACATGTATTCGCCGGGCGAAATCTCGTACTCCAGCGAGGCGCGGTGCGGCCGGATGACGAACTGGTCGCCCGCCGTCAGCGCGTTGCCCCCGTTGGAGGCCAGGGTCAGGAAGCCGCCGGGCACCAGCAGCGACACGGGGCCGCCCGTGCCCGAGGCGGTGGCGGGCACCCAGCTGGAGCCGCCGTCCATGCTGTACGAATAGCTGATGGCCCCGTTGAGCGTGCCCGACTGGTCGATGCGCACCATGACGTCGCGCGGGAACGACCCGTCGGCCGTGGCCGCGATGTTGGCGGCGCCGTACCGGTCGGCCGTGAGGCCCGTGGAGTTGAAGTCGTCGCCCTTGTAGATGGCCGTGGGCCGGATGTACAGCCAGGTGCCGTTGTCCGTCTCGTGGTCGTTGGCGGTGTCCACGGCGGTCACCGTGGCCCCCGGCGTCATGGTCAGGCGCGCTCCGCCCAGCATCACCGGCGCGGCGTTGGAGGCCAGGGTGCCGGTCTTCCAGGTGGCGCCGCCGTCCTCGGAATAGCGGTAGTCCAGCGCGTCGGCGCCGATGGTGCCGCTTTCCAGGAACTGGAACACGATGGTGTTGCTGGCCCCGCCCTCCACGGTGAACGAGGTGCTCGCCATGGCCGGGTCGTTGGCGGTGACGGCCAGCCCCGCGACGTAGGCGGCGTCCTCGATCTTGTGCCCGGCGAAGATGTGCCGCCCCTCGTTCTCGGTGTTGGCCAGGTTGATGAGCTGCTCGTACAACTCGCGCATTTCGTAGCTGATTTCCTTGCGGTTCTCGGGGCTCACCGTGCCGGTGGCCGCCTGCTCGGCCAGCGCCTTGATGCGGGTGAGCACGGTGCTCACCTGGGTCAGCGTCTTGTCCGCGAGGCTCAGCCAGCTTTCGGCCTGGCTGACGTTCTTCTGGTACTGCTCGTTGGTGGCCAGCGAGGCGCGGTAGTTCAGGATGCGGGCCATGCCCACGGGGTCGTCCGAGGGGCGGTTGACCTGCTTCTGGCTGGACGCCTGCATGTTCGATTCCATGAGATTGGACAGCGCGTAGTTCATGTTCGAGACGTAGTTGTCGAACATGGTCCGCTGCGAGACGCGTCCTGCCATGGGAGACTCCTTCCGTCGCTACTGCTTGAGGCCCAGCAGCGTCTGCATCATCTGGTCCGCCGTGGTCACCAGCTTGGCCGCCGCCTTGTAGGCGTGCTGGAACTTGACGAGGTTCGCCATCTCCTCGTCCAGGTTGACCCCGGCCGACTGGCTCTGGCGCTCGTCAAGGTCCCTGGCCAGCGTGGCGGTGTAGGCCGCGTTGAACTTGGTGGACGCGGTGTCCGCGCCCACGGTGGCCACGATGGCGCTGTAGTATTCCGACAGGGTCTGCGAGCTGGCCCGCTCGAAGGTGGTGGCGATGGTCACTTCCTTGGTGGCCAGCCCGGCGATGGCCGTGGCGGTGTCGTTGTCGCCCGCGTTGGCCTCGCTGCCGCCGTTGATCTTGCCGGCATTGATGAAATTGGTGTCGCTGCGCACGTCGGGCCGCACGGCGATGGTGGACGCGTCCGAACCCTGGAAGTAGGTGTTCAGCCCAAGGCCCGCCAGCAGGCCGGACGAATCCCCCCCCACGCCGAACTTGTAGCCGTCGTTGCTGCGCACCACCAGCTTGTTGTCCACGATGTCGGCGGTGATGTAGGTGCCGAAGGTGTTGTTCAGCGCGTCGCGCACGTCGTTCAGCGAATGCACGGCGGGGTCGAAATTCTGGATGCCCGGCGTGACCGAATCGAAGTCCAGCGGGCCCGAGGCGTTGGAAAGATAGGCCCCGCTGGCGGCATCGTAGACGTACATGCTGAAGTTGCCCGATTCCAGCCGGTCCAGCCAGGCCAGGCCCGAACTGTCGGACCCCAGGGCGATGGACGGGTCGGACACGCCGTAGGTGCCGCTCATGACCGACATGTGCGAAAGCCCGGCCCCCTGGCTGTGCAGGCGGTTCACTTCCCAGATCAGCGATTCCGACAGGGCGTTGACGCGGTCCACGTAGCGGCCCACCTGGGTGTCGCGGAAGATCATGTACCCGCCGATGGTCCCGCCGGTGATGCGCCGGGGGTTGTCGGTGCCGTCGGCCATGGTCTGGGGCGAAATGTTCAGGGGCGAGGTGGTGGGCGTTATCCAGTACACGCCGCTCTTGGGCGTGACGGTGAAGCGGTCGCCCGCCGTGAGATCCTGGGTGGCCCCGCTGAAGTAGATGTCCAGCCCCTGCACCTTGACCTTCTGGTCTTCAGGGCGGGCGGCGAACAGCCGGTCGTTGCCGTTCTCGTCCTTGAGCCAGGTCTTGCCGCCGTCCAGCGAGACGCGGAACATGGCCGAGCCCGCGCCGCTGGTCACCGCGCCGGACTGCACCACGTCGAGGGTGTATTCGTACTCGTCCGAACCGTCGAAATGGATTTCGCCGTCGAAGTTCGAGCCGGGCGTCAGCGACGCCTGCGACTGCGGCCCCTGGTAGGCCAGCGAGAAGGCGTTCACCCCGTCCACCAGGGTGTGCCCGGCCTTGGTGACCACCGTGAACTTGCCGCTGCCGTTGTCGATGACGTCCACGTCGAGCTTTTGCGACAACTGGCGCACCAGCAGGTTGCGGTTGTCGATGAGCGTGTTGGCGTTGTTCTTGCCCGGCTCGTCGTGCATCTCGATCTGCCGGTTCAGCTCCGCGATCTGCTTGATCAGGTTGTTGGCCTCGCCCACTTCCTGCTTCAGGTACTGGTCCATCTGCTGCTGCATGATGCGCAGGTTGGACTCGGCATTCTGCAACAGCTTGACGAGGTTGTCGGAATGCGAAAGCAGGGCGTCGCGGCTGGCCTTGTCGTCGGGCCGCTGCGAAAGGGCCTGCCAGTCGGCGAAGAACTGCGACATGGCCGCGTTGATGCCGGGGGTGGACGATTCGTTGAACAGGCTTTCCACGCTTTGCAGCATTGCGTACTGCGCGTCCCAGCGGGACTGCTGCGAGGCCTTGTCCAGGTACGACTTTTCCACGAAGCCGTTGAAATAGCGGTACACCTCGGCCGCGTAGGCGCCATTGCCGATCTGACCCGGAAAGCCGTCGAGGGCGGGGTACTCCTCGAAGCGCACCGCCTGGCGCGAATACCCCACGGTATTCACGTTGGCGATGTTGTTGCCCGTGGTCTGGATGGCGGTCTGGTTCGCCAGCAGCGAAAGCTGCCCCATGTTGAGCAGCGAGGTGACACTGGCCATTTACAGCCTCCCGCGGATCAGCGCCGCCTCGGCGCGCGCGGTGGTCATGCCGCCCTTGCGGCCGTAGGTCTCCTGCCTGGGCGGCACCAGACGGCGGTGCAGGAAGTCCAGCAGTTCCTGGCTCTGGTCCAGCAGGGCCAGGGCCAGGTCCGCGTTCAGCGAGGCCTGCCGGGCGCAGTGCTGTTCCTGGGCGTCGATGCGCACGATGATGGCGCGCACTTCCTCCGCCTGCTCCTCGGGCAGCATGTCGGCGTATTCCGAAAGCCGGGTGCGCTGCATGGCCGCCTTCAGGTCCACGCGCTCGCAGGCCAGCTGGCGCATCAGTTCGTGGATGGAGAATTCCACCGCGCTCACGGCGTCGGGGTCGCGGCCGCGCAGGTGGGCAAACTCTTCCTCAAGAAGCAGCGCCAGCACTTCAAGGCCCTTGGTCTGCCGGACAAGATTGCCGCGTATCTGGTCGTACATCTGGTTATCCTCCGGGGCGGGTCCGTTGTGCCGCAGGCCCCCCGGAAGCGAGGCTGCGCGCCGCGTATTCCGGGTTTACCGCCAGTTCGCCCTGCCGCACCTCGAAGTGAAGATGCGGCCCGGCAACGCGGCCCGTCCCCCCTGCCTTGGCAATTTCCGTGCCCGCCCGGACCACGTCGCCCTCGCGCACGTCCAGGCTGCCGTTGTGGCCGTAGAAACTGCGCCAGCCGCCGGGGTGCTCCAGCACCACCAGCCGGCCGTAGTCGGCCCGCTCTCCGGCAAAGACCACCTTGCCGTCCCAGGCGGCGCGCACCGGGTCGCCCTCGGTGACGGCGATGTCCACGCCCGGATGCCAGGCCCGCTCGCCGGTGATGGGGTCGTTGCGCCAGCCGAAGCCGGAGGCGATGCGCCCCTCATGCGGCCAGGCCATGGGGCCGGGCGCGCCCAGGGCCACCGCCGGGCCGCCCGTGGGCGACGCCTTGGGAGCCGGGGTGGGGACCGGAATGGTGGAGGCCGGTGCGGCCTGGGACGCGGAGGCCGGAATGGTGGAGGCCGAAGAGTTTGCGCCGGACGACGGGGTTGCGCCGGACGACGGGGTTGCGCCGGACGACGGAGCCGTACCGATGGCGGCATCGCCGGATACGGCGGCCTGCACGCCCTGCACCGCCTGCCCGGCCTGCAATTCGGCAGCCGAAGGCGCACCCGAAGGCACGGTGAGCGCACGTGTGGACGCGGGCGAGGCCACCCGCTTCATGGCGCCGGTGCGGTGCACGATGGGCGGACCCAGCTGGGCGTCGCGCATGGGGCTGCGCACCTTGCGCGTGCTCTCGCCCGCCACCGAGGCGGCGGGCAGGCCGCGCGTGGGGCCGTCCTGGCCGCGCGCGGTACGGCGCTGGGCCGTGGAGGCTGCGGCCTGTCCGGCTTCGGCAGCAGCGGCTGCCGGTGCCAAGCCGGACTGGGCCGCGACGGCGTCAGCAGCGCCCGTTACGGCGGTTGCGCCAGCGGCGGCAGTCACCGCTGATGCAGCCTCCACCGTTGCCGCAGCCGGGCCGGTATCTCCGGCCGGGGGCGCGGAGGCCACCTGGCGTTCCAGTTCGGCAAGGTGCTGTTGCACCAGGTCGTGCCCGGCCTGCGGCAACGCCTTGGCCTGTCCGTCCGCCTCCGGTGGCGCCTCCGGCGCCGCCGGGGCCTCGGGACTGGCGGGCTCGTACATGGACGGGGACGCACCGGCCTTGGACTCGGCCACGGGGGTGATCATGCGCGGCACCAACGACACCGGCTTCACCGGCACCGGCTCGCGCACCGAACCGGGCGCGGTGGTGCGGCTGGCGTCGGTGAGGCGGGTGGAAAGCTGTTCGTAGATCATGTCGGCCAAGCCGATGCCGCCTGCGGAGGTCATCTTCTTGGCAAGCTCCTGGTCGAACATGGACTGCCAGAATTCCTCCTCCTTGCTGTGCAGGTAGCCTTCCTTGGGCAGGGTGGCGCGCATCTGCTCCCACATCTTCTGCACGAAGATGGATTCGAACCCCTCGCACGCCTCGCGCAGCTTCTGTTCCTTGGATGGATCGTTGCGCAGGCGCTTGCGCAGGGCATCCATCTCGAGCTTGCGCTGGGTAAGCTCGTGCTGGGCCGAGGCGGCGGTGGCGAGTTTGGGATCGACGGGAGCGGTCATGGTTGCTGTCCTTCCGGCCAGGGTCGGGGTGCGGCGCTTTTTTGAACGCCTCCGGCGGGCAGGGGACTTCGCCCCCTGCACCCCCGATTGGAGATTCGCCTCGCGTGCTGCATCGACAGGCTGCCTGCGGGCGCTATCACCCTGAAATTAGATAACCTCTAAATCCGCGTGCAAAGCCCCCGCCGTCTTCATGGCCCGCAGGATGGAGATCAGGTCGCGCGGGGTGGCGCCCACGGCGTTCAGGCCGTCCACCAGTTCCTGCAACGTGGCCCCTTCCATGAGCATCAGGCGGCGGTTCTCCTCGCGCACGTTGATGTCGGTGCGCGGGGTGGCCACGGTCTGGCCCTGGCTGAACGGGCCGGGCTGCGAAACGTCCATGCCTTCCTGCACCGTGACCTGGAGGCTGCCGTGGGCCACGGCCACGCGCGATATGCGCACGTCGCGGCCCAGCACCACGGTGCCGGTCTTCTCGTCCACCACCACCCGGGCCGGGGAGTCGGGGGTGACCTCGATGTTTTCGATGGAGGCCATCAGCGGAACCAGGTTGCCCCGGTAGGCGGGCGGCACGTCCAGGGCCACGGTGGAGGCGTCCTGGGCCTTGGCGTAGCTGCCGCCCATGACCCGGTTCAGCCGCTCCACCACCTGCATGGTGGTGGAAAAGTCGGCGCTGGTCATGTGCAGGGTCAGCGTGTCCTGGCTGTTGAACTGGAAGGGGATGCCCCGCTCCACGATGGCCCCGCCGGGGATGGTGCCCACGGTGGTCACGTTCTTCTGGGCGCGGGCGGCCTGCCCTTCCACGGAAAAACCGCCGAGGGCCAGCGGCCCCTGCGCCAGGCTGTACACCTTGCCGTCCACGCCCTTCAGCGGCGTGAGCAGCAGCACCCCGCCCTGAAGGCTGGTGGCGTCGCCCATGGACGACACGGTGACGTCCAGCCGGGTGCCGGGCTTGGCCGACACGGGCATGCGCGTGGTGACCATGACGGCGGCCACGTTCTTGGGCTTCATCTTGGTCTGGTCCACGGCCACGCCCATGCGCTCCAGCATGTTGACCATGGAACTCATGGTGAAGGTGGAATCCTTCTTGTCGCCCGTACCGCCCAGGCCCACCACCAGGCCGTAGCCCACCAGCTGGTTGTCGCGCACGCCGCCGAAGCTCGCGATGTCCTTGATGCGCACGGCTTCCGCGCCGCCCGGCAGGGCCAGCAGCCACAGGGCCGCAAGCAGCGGGATCACGAGGAGGGGAGCGGTGAGGGAGCGAAGGCTGGGCGACATGGCGTATCTCCGGAAATCCGGCTGCGCTGGGCAGCCCGTTACGCGGCCCCTCCCGGATGGTTGCGCAGGGATGGGGCGCGCGGATTGCTGACAATCTACAAGATAGGCATTCCGCAGGGCGCGGGGTGCGCCGGGGAACCGACGGTATTCCGGCGCTGCCGGGTGGTAATGCCAACACCGTGCCAGCGCGAACGCGGCGACCGGAAGGAGCGAGAAGACGCGGGGATGGGAGGAGAATGGGTGGGGGAGCGGCAGACAGGCTTGAGGTTCAGCGCGGGCACGTCGCTGGCGAAATCCGTGCGCTCTGCGGTCGCCATCCGTAAGGTTCGCGCGCTGCGCTCACCTAACGCCTGCCGCTTTTCCGCCGGGCTGCGTTTCCCCCTCTTTACCCACACCGTGCAACGCGAACGCGGCAAGTCCGTTCGCAGGCAAGGAAAACGGGATTTTCGCGACGGGAGCGTACAAGGACGTACGTGACCGGAGCGAAAATCCCGTTTGACGACGCATGCGGGCGGAATCGCCGCGTTCGCACTAGAAGGGCCAGACGTTGTCCATAAGGCGGGTAAACCACCCCGGCTTCTGCTTGTCCGCCAAGGTGCCCTTTCCGTAGTACTCGATGCGGGCGTTGGCCATCTGCGACGAGGTCACGGAGTTGTCGGAGGCCACGTCGCGGGCGCGCACCAGGCCGCTGACCACGATGTACTGCGTTTCGTCGTTGACGCGGGTTTCGCGCGCGCCTTCCACTTCCATCAGGCCGCCGGGCAGCACGCGCAGCACGCGGGCGGCGATGGTGGTGGTGACGGTGCTTTCGCGCTTGGTTTCGCCGGTGGCCGAATGCTTGGAGGTGGAACTGGTGCCCAGTACGGGGTTGGTGCCCACTACCCCACTGAACGGCCCCGTGGGGTTCATGGGGTTGATGGACGCGCTGGACTGCCCGAAGAAGGCGCTGACACCCAGTTCGTTGGTGGAGGTCTTGTCCGCCGTGGTGTCGGCCTTGTTCTTGGCCTTGTCGGTTTCCACGACCTTGACCAGCACGATGTCGCCCACCCGGCGGGCGCGGTTGTCGGAGAACAGGAACTCCGACTCCGATTCGCTGTACAGCGACCCGGGGTTGGCGGCCGCATCCTCGGGCTCGGAATAGGCTTGCGGCTGCGTGACCGGCGGCACCGGCGAGGGCTGCTGGCGGGCGGCGTTGCACCCGGAAAGCAGCAGCATGGCGCACCCGGCGGCGAGCAGTCTGCGTTTCATGGCGATTCTCCTTGGATTGCGGATGCGGGATGCGGCACGGCGGGCGCGCCGCCGTCATGCGGCCGGTCCGGACCTTGCGGGTCTACCGCACGCTGACCGTCGCCCCGTCCTTCACGGCGGCATAGATCTGCCGCTTGCTTTGCATGTTGCGCACGGGAATGGTCTCGCCAAGGCCGCCGTCGGCCATGGCCTCGCCCTGCACCTGCATGCGCACCGAGCCGGATTCGTACAGCACGGTCACCACGCTGCCGCGCCGCACGGTGGGCACGCCAGAAAGATCGCTCTGGTAGATGACCTGGTCGGCGCCCACGGGGCGGGTCAAACGCCACGGGCCGCCACGGCCGTCCCAGGCGGGCTCGCGCAGGTAGGCCAGGTTCTTGCGCACGTGGGTGACCTTGTCTGGGGTCAGCACGTCGTCCTTGTTCACGGGCTGCGCGGCGCAGGGCACGTCGGCCCACACGTCCACGAAGGCGGAACCGGTGAACTTGCGCACCGTGCCGCCGTCCACCTCGCGCACGGCAAAGCGCAGGGTGTTGCGGCCGGGGGCGGCCAGGGTGTTCTCCACCACCACCTGCTGCTGCGGGTGGGCCAGAAAGACGTAGGGCGGCAGCCGGTAGTCCTGCATGGAGGCCTCGCCGGGCATGGCGGCCAAGGCGGGCGTCAGAGTCCTGACGGCCAGGGCGCGCAGGTCGGCCTCGCGCAGCACCGCGCCGCCGCGCTGGAGCACCAGCGTGCCGGGGTACAGGCACAGGGCTTCGGTGTCGCGCAGGGCCTCGCGCAGGGCCTGCTGCAAACGCGGGCGGTTGACGCTCATGGGGCGGCCCGGCTCGGCGGGCGAGGGCCACAGGGGCGTGGCGGCCAGTTCGCGCCAGGTCTGCGGGGGAATGGGGCCCACCGGCTCGGCAATCTCGCCCAGGGTCACCGTGGCCCCGGACACCACGGCCGCGTCCAGCAGCCGGATACGCCAGCCCGCGTCGGCGGTGCCTGCCCGGGCCGGGGCAAGGCCGAAGGCCAGCAGGCCCATGGCAAGGGCCAGCGCGGCCAGCCAGGCCATGGGACCGGCGAATGCGGACGCCATGACGGCGGAACGGCGGGCGGGCCCGGAACGGTGGTGGCGGATCATACTATATCTCCCTGGAGTTCCAGAAACGTTCACGCTGCGGGATAACGCACGCCCCTAGGGCGGTCTCCAAATGAGGATTTTCGTTCGTTGGCAAGGAAAACGAGCCTGCCATGACGGGAGTATACTCTTATCGTATTCGACTGGAATGGCAGGTGAAGTTTGACGCAGCCAACGGACGAAAGGACCATTTGGAGGCAGCCCTTAGCGCTTCAGCTGCACGGCGGTCTGCAACATGGTGTCCGAGGTCTGGATGGCCTTGGAGTTCATTTCGTAGGCGCGCTGGCCCACGATCATGTTCACCATTTCGTCCACCACCTCGACGTTGGACATTTCCAGAAAGCCCTGGGCGATGGTGCCCACGTTGTCTTCGCCGGGCACCCCTTCCACCGCCTCGCCCGAGGCTTCGGACGGGATGTACAGGTTGCGCCCGCGCGCTTCGAGGCCCGCCGGGTTGATGAAGGTGTAGAGGGGGATGTCGGCCTCGGCCAGCGCGGCGCCGTTGCTGTCCAGCGCGGAGATGTGCCCGTTTTCCGTTACCGTGATGTTCTTGGTCTCGGCGGGCACGGTGAATTCGGGTTGCAGGGTGTAGCCGTTGGCGGTCACCACCACCCCGTCCTGGTTCAGCTTGAACGCGCCCGCGCGGGTGTAGGCGTCCTCGCCGTTCACCTGCACCAGGAAGAAGCCGTCGCCTTCGATGGCGAGGTCCAGCGAGTTGCCGGTGTTGGAATAGTCGCCCTGGGTGAAGAACTTGTGCACCGTGGTGGGCCGCACGCCCATGCCCACCTGGATGCCGGTGGGAATGCGGTTGTCACCCTCGGTGGCGGCGCCGGCGATGCGCATGTTCTGGTACATGAGGTCCTCGAACTCCGCGCGGCTTTTCTTGAAGCTCGTGGTGTTCACGTTGGCGAGGTTGTTGGAGATCACGTCGATGTTGAGCTGCTGGGCCACCATGCCGGTGGCGGCCGTCCAGAGTGAACGCATCATGGTTGCTGTCTCCTTGCGAGGAGGTTGATTCCGTCAGTTGTCCGTCGGTGGTTGCCCGCCGGGCAGTCGATTGCAAACCGGATGCCGGATGCGGCGGCCGTCAGAAGCCTTGAGGAGGACGGCAGGAGCGCAAGGGCGTGTTTGCAAACAGGTTTTTTGTTCGCTGGCGAGGAAAACAAGCCTGCCATGAAGGAATATACTCTTCGGTATTTGACTGAAATGGCAGGCGAAGTTTGACCGCGTTGCGCACGATGGCCGTAGGGCTCGCAGACTCGCCCAACGGCCACGCTTCGCGCCCTTCGGGTCGGAAGCCAGCGGGCAAAAGGACCGTTTGCACACACGCCCTAGACCTTTTTGCCCACCTTCTGGGTCGCCTCCCGGTCTATCGCATCCGAGGTCTGCATCACCTTCTGGTAGGCTTCGAACTGCCGCTGGGCCTCGATCATGTTCACCATTTCGGAGACCACCTCGACGTTGGACGCCTCCAGGTAGCCCTGCGCCACGTAGGCCCCCTGCGCGGGCACCTCGCCCGCCTCGGAGCCCGGCCGCAGCCGGTACATGTTGCCGCCCAGCTTTTCCAGGGCGGTCAGGTCGTTCACGGTGACCAGGTTCAGCTGCCCCACCAGCACGCCGTCCGCGAAAATCTGCCCGTCGTCGGAAATCTGCACCTGCTCGCCGGGCGGCAGGCCCAGGTCGCCGCCGTCGCCCTGCACCGCGTGGCCCATGGCCGTCACCAGCTGGCCGTCGGCGGTTTGCAGGAAGTTGCCGTTGCGGGTGTAGAATTCGCCCTCGGGGGTGCGCACCTTGAAAAAGGCGTTGCCGGAGATGGCCACGTCCAGCGGGTTGCCGGTGTAGCGCATGCTGCCCTGATCGAAGTCGGTGTGGGCCACGGCAATGCGCGGCCGGGCCACGTGCATGGGCTCCGGAAAGAGCTTTTTCGAGCGCACGTTGGCGATGGGCTCCATGATCTGGTCATGGGCGAACAGCTGCATGGTATCCTTGAAGGATACGACGTCGCGCTTGTAGCCCGTGGTATTCACGTTCGCGAGATTGTTCGAGATGTTGTTCATGCGGTGCTCGCTGGTGAGCGCGCCGAACAGGCTCGACAACATGCCTTCCTGCATGCGTGCCTCCTTGCGGGCATGGTACCCGCGCCGGTGGCAATGCAAGGCATGGACCATGCCCCAAAACGTGAATCATGCCGGTGCCTGGCGGCGTGCGCACGCCCCCCGCGCCGCCCGCGCGGGGGGCGCACCGACGGAACCACGACGGTGACCCGCCCCTCACCGGCTGCGCGGCGGCCCGCCCGCGCCCCGTACCCCGCCGGAATCCGCGTCATTCCCTGTTGACAGGACGCGGCCCCCATACTATACACTCTCGTCTTGACAGAAGCGGCTGCCGATATTCCTCTGGAATCGCTTCACGGAGCGCCACGCCTTACCGCTCCACGGCAACGCCGCTTCGACATCCTGAGGGCCGTGCGCGGCCATTCCGGGTGGCCTTTCGGCCCCCTTTTTTTTTGCTGCGGCCCCGCCGCCCACGACAACGGAACGACACCCCGCACCATGAGCACGCATCCCCTTCGCGACGCCGTCGCCGCCATCGCCTCGCCCCTGGCCGATGCCCTGGGCATCGCCCTGTGGGGCATCGAGATCCTTGCCGGGGGACGCATGGTGGTGCGCGTGTACGTGGACGCCAGGCCCGGCGCGTCCGGAACCGAATCCGAGCCCGAAGCCGCGCCCGAAGGCGACGCCCCGAAAGACGTCGCTTCGGAAAGCGTCACCCCGGAAAGTGTCACCATAGACCAGTGCGCCCGCCTCTCGCGCCAGTTGGGCCTTGCCCTGGACGTGGAGGACGTGATCCGCGACGCCTACGTGCTCGAAGTGTCCTCTCCCGGTCTGGAGCGCCCCTTCTTCGAGGCCGCCCAGATGGCCCCCTACGCGGGCCGCACCATCGAACTGACCCTTGCGGTGCCCCACCCGGAATGGCCGGGCCGCCGCAAGTTCCGGGGGGACATCGTGCGGGTGGAAGGCGACGCCCTCACCTTCCTGCCCGACGCCGCGCCCGCACCCGGCGAAGCCCCCGCCCCCCTCACCGTGGCGTGGGACGACGTGAAGCAGGCGCACCTCGTCCACATCTTTCCCGACACGACCCGGCCCCAGCCCGGCGGCAAGACCGGCCAGCGCAAGAAGGCGCAGCCGAAAAAGCCCGCACGCGGCGGCGCGCCGCACGACGACACCACGGACCAGGGCACCGATCCGGAGGAACACCCATGAGCCTGGAACTCAAGAAGGCCATCGACCAGATCAGCAAGGACAAGGGTCTTGACCGCGACATGCTGATCGACACCCTGGAGGAAGCCGTCCGCACCTCCGTGGCCCGCAAGTTCGGCGACGAGATGGACGCCGAAGTCAGCTACAACGACGAGACCGGCGAGATCGACGTCTACCAGTTCAAGATCGTCGTGAAGAAGGTCGAGAACCCCAACAGCGAAATTTCGCTCGATGACGCGCGCACCCACGACCCCAGCGTGCAGCTGGACGACGAAATGGGCTTCCGCGTGAAGATCGAGGACCTTGGCCGCATCGCCGCCCAGTCGGCCAAGCAGGTGATCATCCAGCGCATGCGCGACGCCGAGCAGGAGATCATCTACGAGGAATACAAGGACCGCCGGGGCGAGATCGTCAGCGGCATCATCCAGCGCCGCGACAAGGCCGGGTGGATCATCAACCTCGGCCGCACCGAGGCGCTGCTGCCCAAGGAAGAGCAGATCCCGCGCGAACACTACAAGCGCGGCGACCGGGTGCAGGCCATCCTCATCGACGTGCGCAAGGAAGGACGCGGCCCGCAGGTCATCGTCTCGCGCGCGCACCGCGACTACATGGCGGCCCTGTTCCGCCGCGAGGTGCCCGAGGTGGACGACGGCACCGTGCAGATCATGGGCGTGGCCCGCGACCCCGGAAGCCGCGCCAAGGCGGCCGTCATGTCACGCGACCGCGACGTGGATCCGGTGGGCGCGTGCGTGGGCATTCGCGGTTCGCGCATCCAGAACATCGTGCAGGAAATGCGCGGCGAGCGCATCGACATCGTGGTCTGGAGCCCGGACATCGCCACCTACGCCCGCAACGCCCTGTCCCCGGCGGTGATCTCGCGCATCGTGGTGGACGAGGAAGAAAACCTGCTCGAAGTCATCGTGCCCGACGACCAGCTGACCAACGCCATCGGCCGCAAGGGCCAGAACGTGAAGCTGGCCGCCAAGCTGCTGGGCTGGAAGATAGATATCTACACCGAAACCCGCTACAACGAGGCCAACGCCATCGGACGCGGGCTCGAACAGATCGCCAGCGTCGCCGAAATCTCCATCGAACAGTTCATCGCGGCAGGGTTCCAGTCCATCGAGCGTCTGCGCGAGGCCGACGACGAGGAACTTTCCTCGGCGCTGGGCCTTGCGCCGGGCAAGATCGCCGACCTGCGCGCGGCCATCAACTTCCTTGCGCCCCAGGCGCAGGGCGAGGCCGACGCGGCCGCCGGGCCGGAGGCGGAAGCCATCCCGGACGCCGACCAGGAAGCCGCCCCGCAGGACGCGGATGCGGCCCCTGTTCCTGGCCATGACGCGGACCAGGGAACCGAAGCCGAAGCGAAGGAATAGTACGCGGATGGATGACGCCATCCGCGGGAAGCACATACCATTACGCACCTGCGTCATATGCAGGCGCCGCTTTGCAAAGCGCGAGCTTCTGCGGTACGTCCCCCCGACGGACGCCGCCGGGGCGGGGGCCGACCCCGTTCCGGACGAAAGGCAGGTACTGCCTGGACGGGGGGTCTACGTATGCGAAAGCCCCGAATGCCGGGAGCGATTCCGGAAGTTCGGCGGCTGGCGGAGGAAGCGCAAGGGGGTTCAGGAATGACCGACGACAAGACCAGGGTGAAGGACCTGTCCACGGAGCTGGGCGTGTCCACCAAAGATCTGCTCCACACGCTGCGCGATCTCGACATCCCGGCCAAGAGCGTGATGACCATGCTCAACGCCGACGAGGTCGCCCGCGTGCGCGAACGCCATCAGGGCCAGGCCGCCGAAGCGGGCGTTGACCGCAAGGTGGTGCAGCCCGGCGTCATCGTGCGCCGCCGCCGCCGCGACGGCGAAGAGGGCGAAGCCTCCGCGCGCCGTCGTGCCGAAGAGCGCGAAGCCTCCCCCGAGGCCGCTCCCGCCGCCGAAGCTCCCGAGGCCGCCAAGGCCGAAGCGCCCGTGCCCTCCGTGGCAGACGAACGGCCCGCCCGTGCCGCCCGCGCCGAAGCCCCCGCGGCGCCCGAGGCACGCCCGGCTGCGCCTGCCGCGCCCGCCGCGCGCATCATCCGCCGCCCCGACGAGCCCGCCCCGGCATCGGCCGCTCCCGCCGCCGAAGCCCCGGCAGAGCCCGTGCAGGCCGCGCCCGTGGCCGAAGCCCCCGCGGCAGCCGCGCCCGTGACCGAAAAGGCCGCGGAGTCCAGGCCCGCCGCGTCCGCCGCGCGGGTCATCCGCCCGGCCCGGCCCGACGCCTCGGCCGTGCCCGACGCCACCCCCCAGCCGTCCATCCTGCCCCCCGTGGCGGCCGACGCCGCCCCGCGCGGCGATGGCACGGACGACGACGAGGAAGACGCCGACGGCCGCCGCCGCAAGAAAAAGAAGCGCACGCCCGACGTGCCCGGACCGCAGGTCCGCGTCATTTCCCGTCCCGATCCTTCCGCCCCGGCTCCGCGCCCCTACCCGCGCGACGGGCAGGGCGACCGGCCCGCCTATGGCGACCGTGGGGACCGCCCCGCATACGGCGACCGGCAGGGCTACCAGCCCCGCCCCGGCGGCCCCGGCGGCGACCGGCCCGGCTACGCCCCCCGCCCCGGCGGTCCCGGTGGCGACCGGCCCGGCTACGCGCCCCGTCCCGGTGGTCCCGGCGGCCCCGGCGGCGATCGCCCCGGTTACGGCCCCCGTCCCGGCGGCCCCGGCGGACCCGGTGGCGACCGTCCCGGCTACCGTCCGGGCGGCCCTGGCGGCCCCCGTCCCGGTGGTCCCGGCGGTCCCGGCTACGGTCCGCGTCCGGCAGGCCCCGGCGGGCCCGGCATGGGCCAGCCCCCGGCGGGCGGCGACGAAGGCCAGAGCAAGAAGAAGCGCCTGAAGGGCCGCCGCACGGTGGACTTCCAGGCCGGTGCGGACCGTGCCCCGCGCGGCCGCGAGGACGACGATTTCCCGCGCGGCGGCGCCCGCCGCGGCAAGGGGCGCAAGGGCCGCGACATGAAGCCCGCCACCGCCACCCAGCCGCTGAAGGCCGCCAAGCGCAAGATCAAGGTCGAGGAAGCCATCCGCGTGGCCGACATGGCCCACCAGATGGGCCTGAAGTCCACCGAGATCATCAAGGTGCTGTTCGGCCTCGGCGTCATGGCGACCATCAACCAGTCGCTGGACATCGAAACCGCCACCCTGGTGGCCTCCGAGTTCGGCTACGAGGTGGAAAAGGTCGGCTTCTCGGAAGACGACTACCTGATCCCCAAGGAAGAGGACGCGCCCGAGACCATGCAGCACCGGCCGCCCGTGGTCACCATCATGGGCCACGTGGACCACGGCAAGACCTCGCTGCTTGACGCCATCCGCAAGACCAACGTCACCATGGGCGAGGCGGGCGGCATCACCCAGCACATCGGCGCGTACCACGTGACCACCAAGAAGGGCGAGATCGTGTTCCTCGACACGCCCGGCCACGAGGCGTTCACCGCCATGCGCGCCCGAGGCGCGCAGGTGACCGACATCGTGGTGCTGGTGGTGGCCGCCGACGACGGCGTCATGGAGCAGACCCGCGAAGCGGTGAACCACTCCAAGGCCGCCGGCGTGCCCATCATGGTCGCCGTGAACAAGATGGACAAGGAAGGCGCCAACCCCGACCGCGTGCAGCGCGAACTGGCCGAACTGGGCCTGGTTTCCGAAGCCTGGGGCGGCGACACCGTGTTCAGCCACGTGTCGGCCAAGACCCGCCAGGGCCTTGACGAACTGCTGGAACTGCTGGCCCTGCAAGCCGAAATCCTGGAACTGAAGGCCAACCCCGACAAGCCCGCGCGCGGCCACATCGTGGAAGCCAAGCTGGACAAGGGCCGTGGCCCCGTGGCCACCGTGCTGATCCAGGAAGGCACCCTGCGCCAGGGCGACACCTTCGTGTGCGGCGTGTTCAGCGGCCGCGTGCGCGCCATGTTCAACGACCAGGGCAAGAAGGTGAAGGAAGCCGGCCCCGCCATGCCGGTGGAAGTGCAGGGCTTCGAGGGCGTGCCCGAAGCGGGCGAGGAATTCGTGTGCGTGACGGACGAAAAGCTCGCCCGCCGCATCGCGGAAACCCGCGCCGTGAAGCAGCGCGAAAAGGAACTGGCCCGCGAATCCAAGGTCACCCTGGAAACGTTCCTGTCCCGCCGCGCCGACGACCAGGAAGCCCTGGTGCTCAACCTCGTCGTCAAGGCCGACGTGCAGGGCTCGCTGGAAGCCATCTCCGAGGCGCTGCGCAAGCTCAGCACCGACAAGGTGCGCATCAACATCATCCACGGCGGGGCCGGAGCCATCTCCGAATCCGACATCCTGCTGGCATCGGCCTCCGACGCCATCATCATCGGCTTCAACGTCCGTCCGACCGCCAAGGTCAAGGACATCGCCGAGCAGGAGAACGTGGACATCCGCTTCTACGACATCATCTACAAGCTCGTGGATGAAGTGAAGAGCGCCATGGAAGGCATGCTCGCCCCGGTGCAGCGCGAGGTGTACCTGGGCCAGGTGGAAGTGCGGCAGACCTTCAGCGTGCCCAAGGTGGGCACCATCGCGGGCTGCCACGTCAGCGACGGCAAGATCACCCGCAACGCCGGCGTGCGCCTGCTGCGCGACGGCGTGGTGGTCTACACCGGCAAGATCACGTCCCTCAAGCGCTTCAAGGACGACATGAAGGAAGTCCTGAAGGGCTACGAATGCGGCGTGGGCCTCGAAAACTTCAACGACATCAAGATCGGCGACGTCATCGAAGCCTTCGAGATGGTCGAGGAAGCCGCCACGCTGTAACGGGTTCTGTTGTATACGCCTCCGGCGGGCAGGGGGCTTTCGCCCCCTGCACCCCCGGTTTGCCGTCAACGGACTTGCAACCGCTGCGCCCCATGGCGCGATATTCCCATGATCATCGGCGTGCTCACGGTGGAATTCGAGTTGCACGGCAACGATTCCCTGAAAGGGAAGCGGCGCATCGCCAGCAGCCTGAAGACGAAGGTGCGCAACACCTTCAACGTGTCCATCGCCGAGGTGCGCAACCAGGATTCCCTGACCCGGCTGTCGCTGGCCGTGGTTTCGGTGAGCAACAGCGAGCGGCACCTGCAAAGCCGTCTCGACAAGTGCCTGGCCATGATCGAGGCCGTGTGCCCCGAGGAGATGACCTACAGCGACATTGAATTCTTTTCAGCGGAATGAAGCCCGAACGCCGGTTCTCCGCGCCTCGGCGTGCCCGAAAGACACGCCACCGACTCCCGCCCCAATTAAAAAATTTTGGGGGGAGGGGTCCGGGGAGGGAGACCTTTTTTAAAAGGTCCCCTCCCCGGTTCCTCTCCTGATCAATCAGCACACTCCCCCCACCCCCCGCAGGAACCCCGCCATGACCGACACCGCAGCCAGCATAGCCGCCATCCTCCGTGCGGAGGACGACATCCTTGTGGCCAGCCACGCCAACCCGGACGGCGACGCCGTGGGGTCCATGGCGGCTGTGGCGCACGTGCTGCGGGCCTTGGGCAAGCGGTTCCGGCTGTACAACACCAGCGGGGTGCCGCACCAGTACGGCTGGGTGGACATGGGCGGTCCGGTGGCGCGCACCTGGGCGGAACTGGAAGGGTTCACGCCGCGCCTGGCGGTGATCCTGGACTGCGGCGACGCGCACCGCGTGGGCGGCGACTTGCAGGCGAGGCTGCCGGAGTTGCGCAGCGTGAACATCGACCATCACCAGGGCAATCCGATGTTCGGCACGGTGGGCAACTGGGTGGAGCCGCACCTGGCGGCCACCTGCCAGATGGCGGGCATGCTGGCGCGCGAACTGGGCGTGCCGCTTTCCGGCCCGCTGGGCGAGGCGGTGTACCTGGGCATGTGCACGGACACCGGCAACTTCTGCTACGGCAGCACCAGCGGCGACCTGCTGGAACTGGCGGCGGAGATCGTGCGGCTGGGGCTGCAACCCGGCCTGTTCCACGACCGGCTGGAAAACAACTGGTCCATCGGCCGCATGCGGCTGTGGGGCGCGCTGATGCAGGGCATAGAGCTGCACTGCGGCGGCGCGGTGGCGGTGTCGGTGATCACCGACGACATGTTCGCGCTGCACGGAGCGGACAAGGAAGACCTGGAAGGGTACGCCTCGCAGTTGCGCCGTCTGGGCGGGGTGCGCGTTTCGCTGATGGTGCGCGGCGACGGCTCGGGCCGCAGCAAGATCAGCTTGCGCTCCAGCGGCACGGATGACGTGCGCGTGGTGGCGGCGGCCTTTGGCGGCGGCGGCCACCGCAACGCGGCCGGGGCCGAGTTGGACATGGCCCCCCACGTGGCCGCGCGCGCCGTGCTGGCGGCCATTCCCGCGCAGCTTGCGCCCTGCGGCAAAGAGGCATAAAGTATATGGCTGTCCTGCCAGCGCAGCAGCACGGCCTTCTGGTGCTGAACAAGCCCCAGGGCCCCACCTCGGCGCAGTGCATCGCCAGGGTGAAGCGGCTCGGCCAGAAAAAGATCGGACACGCGGGCACCCTCGATCCCATGGCGAGGGGGGTGCTCCTTGTGTTGCTGGGGCATGCGACAAAGATTTCCGGCCACCTGATGGCCGACGGCGAAAAGGTGTACCTGGGCACCTTTCGCCTTGGCGCCACCACCGACACGTGGGACGCGGAAGGCAGCGTGACGGCCACCGCCCCCTGCGACCACGTGACCCCGGACGACATCCGGCGCGAGGTGGAACACTGGCTGGGCAGCACCGAACAGGAGGTGCCGCCCTACTCCGCCGCCAAGCACCAGGGGCAGCCCTTGTACAAGCTGTCCCGGGCCGGGCGCGAGACGCCGGTGAAGACGAAGACCGTCGAAATTTCGCGGGCGCAGGTCGTATCGGTCGACCTGCCGTTCGCGACCTTCCGGGTGACGTGCAGTTCCGGCACCTACATACGGTCCCTGGCCCACAGCTTGGGGATACGTTTAGGGTGCGGCGCCATGCTTACGGAACTCACCCGGGAGTACAGTCACCCGTTCGGCCTTGACGAGGCGCACGAGCTTGATGCCGTGCTCGCCGAGCCCGAGCGGTTGCCGGAGCGGGTCATACCCGTCACGCGTGCCCTGCCCCACTGGCCCAAGCTGCGCATCGGCGCGGCGCAGGAAGCGGCGGTACGCAACGGGACGGCCCTGCCTTACGTGCCCGAGGCCATGGCGCAACTGCCGTTCGCCGAAGGGCTGAAGGCCATCATGCTCGCTCCGGACGACACGCCCGTGGCCCTGGCCGAGACGCGCATCGTGAACGCGCAGCCGGTCTGGACCGTGCTTCGGGGACTGTGGAGCCAGTAACAACCGCATGGAGGAAACAGCTGTGGTCATGGACGTCGATCAGAAGAAGGGCATCATTGACGTGCACGCGAAGCACGAAGGCGACACCGGGTCGCCCGAAGTGCAGGTCGCGCTGCTCACCGCCCGCATCGAGCAACTCACCGGACACTTCAAGGTGCACAAGAAGGACTTCCACTCGCGCACCGGCCTGCTCAAGCTGGTCGGCCAGCGCCGGAAGCTTCTGAAATACCTCAAGAACAAGGACGTTCAGCGCTACCGTGCGCTGATCGAGAAGCTCGGCCTGAGAAAGTAATCCGCCATCGGCCGGGGCCCGGCGTCACGTGACGCCGGGCCCCGTGCGATGCATATGGGCGCCGAGTCGCCCCCAACACGCAGCGTGAAGGGGGGTCCGGGAAGAGCGCCATGCCGGAGCCGGAACACCGGCCCGGCCACACCATGACGGCACGACGCCGCATCCCGCCCCGTCCTGCCGCGTTGGCCCCGTCCGGTCATCTCCGGTTTTACCCGGTCCCGCCTGGCCACACCCCGCCACGTCATGGCCTTCTCCCCGGAATCCCCTTCGCTGCATCGAGAAGGAACGCAACAATGGAAAGCGTTTTCGACGCCACGCGCGTCTCCGCCACGGTTGGCGGAAAAGAGATCATCCTCGAGACCGGCCGCCTCGCCAACCAGGCGCACGGCGCGGTCTGGGTGCAGTGCGGCGGCACCGTGGTGCTGGTCACCGCATGCACCCAGCCCATGGAACGCGACATGGGCTTCTTCCCGCTGACCGTGGACTACTCCGAAAAGATGTACGCCGCGGGCCGCATTCCCGGCAGCTTCTTCCGCCGCGAAATCGGCCGCCCCAGCGAGCGCGAAACCCTGGTTTCCCGCCTCATCGACCGTCCGGTGCGCCCCCTGTTCACCAAGGGCTTCCGTGACGAAGTGCAAATTCTCGCCAACGTCATTTCCGCCGACCAGGAAAACGACAGCGACGTGCTGGCCCTTACCGGCGCTTCCGCCGCGTTGTGCATCTCGCCCATTCCCTTCGAAGGCCCGGTGGCGGGCGCGCGCATCGGCCGCGTGAACGGCGAGTTCGTGCTGAACCCCACCCTGAAGGAAATGGAGGCCAGCGACCTCGCCATCGTCATCGCCGCCTCGCGCGACTCCGTGGTGATGGTGGAAGGCGAAGCCCAGTTCGTGCCCGAGGACGTCATCGTGGCCGCCCTGGAATGGGCCCACAAGGAAATCCAGCCGCTCATCGACGCCCAGCTCAAGCTGATGGAACTGGCGGGCAAGGCCAAGATGGCCGTGACCCCACCGGTGGAAAACACCGAGTTGAAGGCCCGCGTCGAGGAACTGGCCACCGCCGAACTGGAAAAGGCCCTGCGCATCCCCGAAAAGATGGCCCGCAAGGACGCCCGCAAGGCCGTGAAGGAGAAGGTGCTCGAAGCCCTGCTGGCCGACCCGGCCCTGGCCGAGAACCCCAACCTTGGCCGCGAAGTGGGCGACATGCTCGGTTCGCTGGAAAAGGTGCTGGTGCGCCGCCGCATTCTGAAGGAAGGCACCCGCATCGACGGCCGCGACACCAGGACCGTGCGCCCCATCCTCATCGAGGCTGGCCTGCTGCCCCGCGCCCACGGTTCCGCGCTGTTCGCGCGCGGCGAAACCAAGTCGCTGGTGGTGGCCACCCTTGGCAGCTCCACCGACAGCCAGCGCATGGATTCGCTGGTGGGCGACGTGACCAAGAAATTCATGCTGCACTACAACTTCCCCGCCTACTCGGTGGGCGAAGTGAAGATGTCGCGCGTGTCCCGCCGCGAAATCGGCCACGGCGCCCTTGCCGAAAAGGCCCTGAAGCCGGTGCTGCCCGTTGACGATTCCTTCCCCTTCACCCTGCGCGTGGTGGCGGAAACCATGGAATCCAACGGTTCCTCGTCCATGGCCGCGGTGTGCGGCGGCAGCCTTTCGCTGATGGACGCGGGCGTGCCCGTCACCGCCCCGGTGGCCGGGGTGGCCATGGGCCTGATCAAGGAAGAGGGCGAGTACCTGGTGCTCACCGACATCCTTGGCGATGAAGACGCCCTCGGCGACATGGATTTCAAGATCGCGGGCACGGCCGAAGGCATCACCGCGGTCCAGATGGACATCAAGATCACCGGCCTGCCCACCGAAGTCATGGCCCGCGCCATGGCCCAGGCCCGCGAGGCGCGCCTGCACATCCTGGGCGAAATGGCCAAGGTGCTGGAAGCTCCCCGCACCGAGCTTTCCAAGTACGCGCCGCAGCATGCCGAGGTGTTCGTCAACCCCGACGTCATCCGCATCATCATCGGCCCCGGCGGCAAGAACATCAAGGCCATCACCGCCGCCACCGGCGCGTCCATCGACATCGAGGACAGCGGCAAGGTCTCCATCTTCGCGCCCACCTTCGAGGCCATGGAAATGGCCCGCGAAATGGTGCAGTACTACGACCAGCGCGCGGAACTGGGCAAGAACTACGTGGGCAAGGTGCGCAAGGTGCTGGAAATCGGCGCCATCGTCGAAATCCTGCCCAACCTCGAAGCCCTGGTGCACATCTCGCAGCTGGACACCAACCGCGTGGAACAGGCGGGCGACGTGGCGCGCCTTGGCGAGGACATGACCGTCAAGGTCATCGAGATCAACGGCGACCGCATCCGCGCCAGCCGCAAGGCCGTGCTGCTGGAAGAGCAGGGCGTCGAATGGAACCCCGAAGACACCGCCCGTCCGTCCGGCCCGCCGCGTGATCGCGGTGACCGTGGAGACCGCCGTGGCGGCGACCGTGGGGACCGGGGCGGCCGCGGCGGTGATCGCGGCCGTGGCGGCGACCGTGGCCGTGGCGGCGACCGCCGCTAGGCGCACGCCGCATCACAGCGCACCAAAACGCCTTGCATTGACGACGGGCGCGGGGACATCCCCGCGCCCGTTTTTCGTTGCCGCGCCGCCTAATGGTCGCAGGTGTTGGCCCCAAGCTCCAGGCGGTTGCCGAACCATGCCGACACGAGGTCCGCCGGATCGGAGGCGGGCGCGCCCACCAGCACCTGCACGCCCCGTTCTTCCAGCAGTTGGCGCGCCCGTGCGCCCATGCCCCCGGCAATGACCAGCCGGGCGCCCGTCTCCGCTATCCACGCGGGCAGCACACCCGGCTCGTGGGGCGGGGGCGTCAGCAGTTCCCGGTCCTTCACCGTGCCGTTGCCGGGGTCCACGGTCAGCACGGCGAACTGTTCGCAATGGCCGAAGTGCTGGCACAGCCTGCCTGCCGCCAGCGGAATGGCGATCTTCATGTCCGATGCTCCCTGCGGCGCAGGGCCGCCGTTGTCGCTGGCCGGGGTTGCCGCCGCCGTTGCCGGGGTTCCCGGCGCGGGCGGGCACACCGCTCCTGCGGCCCGCACCAGCGGTTCAAAGGCCCGGATCACCGGGTGCGCCGGTTCCTGCCCGGCGGCCGGGTCCGTATCCAGCAGGCTGCGCCCTGCGTCACCGGCGCTGGTCAGGTCGGGGTGCAGGGGAATGCTGCCCAGAAACGGCACGCGGGACTCGCGCGCCAATTGCTCGCCGCCCCCGGCGGGAAACAGCGGAGTCAGTTCGCCGCATTTGGGGCACACGTAACCGCCCATGTTCTCGACGATGCCCAGAATAGGGTTGCCGACCTGGCGGCAGAACCCCACGGACCGCCGCACATCGTCCACGGCCACCCCCTGCGGCGTGGTGACCACCACCGCATGCGCGTCCGGCCCCAGCAGTTGCAGCACCGAAAGCGGCTCGTCCCCGGTGCCGGGCGGGCAGTCCACCACCAGCACGTCCAGGTCGCCCCAGCGCACGTCCACCAGAAACTGCCGCACCATGCCCATCTTCACCGGGCCGCGCCAGATTACCGGCACTTCCGGGTCGGGCAGGAAGAACCCCAGCGACATCACCCGCAGATTCGGCCCCGCGCTCACCGGGGCCATCCAGCCTTCGCCCGCCACGGGCCTGGCCCGGCCAAGCCCCAGCATGCGCGGCACGCTGGGACCGTGCACGTCCACGTCCAGCAGGCCCACCTTGCGCCCGGTGCGGGCAAGGCCCACGGCCAGGTTCACGGCCACGGTGCTCTTGCCCACGCCGCCCTTGCCGCTCAGCACCACCAGTTTGGCGCCCACCCGTCCGGCAAGGCGCACCGGGGTTTCCGCGCCGTCGCCCGGTCCGACGGCGTCATCCCCGGCATGTTCACCCTGCCCGGCATGATCACCCTGTCCGGCATGTTCGTCCCGGCTGCCGCAGCCGGATCCGGTGCAGCCCCCAGTGGCCTCCACGTGCCGTTCCCCGCCGCAACCGGCCCCGCCGCAGCCGCAACCGTGCTCCTGTTCGTGCGTGTCCGTACCCATGGCTACCAGTGTCCTTCCCGGTCGGGCTCCGTCGCCGGGGCCAGGCTGCCTTCCGCCAGGGAACGCAGGGCCTGGCGCGCGGTGGCGTGCGTTGCAAGATAGATGGCGATGCCGCCCCGCCGCAGCGCCGTGTATGCCTTGGGTCCCACGTGGCCGGTGATCACGGCCTCCGCCCCGGCGTCGGCGGCGGCCTGCGCGGCCTGGATGCCCGCGCCCTGGGCCAGCGACATGTTGCAGGCCGTATCCAGCCTGCGCACCGCCCCCGTGGCCGTATCGCACAGCAGATAGCCTTGCGCGCGCCCGAAACGCGGGTCCAGGCGGGCGTCCAGAAGGGCGTCGCCCTCCGCCGCGCCGGGCGGGGCGTCCGGCACGTTGTCCTGCACGGTGATAAGAACCTGCATGGTGTCATTCTCCTGCGTTGCGACGCCGCCGCCGAAGGCAGGCTGCGTCCGTTGTGGTGCATGGGCCGCCGCGCCGTGGCCCGCCGCCCCTGCCACCGAGAGGACGGCATCCGGGCATGGCAAGCGTATCCGGCCTGCCCCGCGCAAGGGCGGACAGCACGTCCGCCTCGCTGCCCGAAAGCCACGGCAGGACGGCGATCCCGGCCATCTCCACGGCGTTCCGCCAGCATGGACGGATCCCTCCGCACACCAGCAGGGAAACTCCATGGCGCGACAGAACGTCGATGAGCGGCGCTGAACCGCCGTCCGGCACGGGGAGGACGGTCCGTTCCGCTGGAACCCCGCCGGACATGCGCACGCAACGCAGTTCGGCGGCCGTTTCCAGCAGCGTGGCAAGGCGATCCTCGATGCAGGCAAGGCAGACATGGGCATTCATGGCGTCCCCGCGGCGCGGCGGCCGCACCCCCACCAAGCATGCATGATGCCATCCGGAAACGCGCCGTCATCACGGCATGTTGCAGGTGCGTGGCGCTCGCGGCGTCCCGGAGAGGCCCCCGATACGGGCGCGAAACACGCCCCAAACGAAAAATGGGCGTAAAATACGCCCATTCTTCCCCCGGCGACCGCGCCGCAGCAGCCCGTGATCCGCCCTGCGCTCTGCCAGGCCCGCCTTCCCTCCACGGCGGACGGCTCAGCCCGCTCCGCCGCCCTTCAGGATGCGCCGCAGGGTATCCTTGGATATGTCCAGTTCGCGGCAGGCCGCCATCACACGCCCGCCATGCCGCCGCAGGGCCTCGCGCGCGGCGGCCAGCTTGGCGGCGGCCATGGTGCGCGGCCCGGCGGCAACCGCCGCCACGGTCCCGCCCGCCGCCAGACCGGGACCGGCAGGCGGCGCATGAGCGCCCAGCAGATACTCCGGCAGGTGTTCCAACTGGATGAACCCGCGCGGGCACAGGATGAACGCATACTCGATGATGTTCTCCAACTCGCGCACGTTGCCGGGAAAGGGATAGCGCAGCAACAGGTGCAGCACGTCCTCGGACACGCCCTCGATATCCTTGCCGCTCAGCAGGTTGCGTTGCGACACGAAGTGGTCGAGCAGCAGGGGGATGTCCTCCGGCCGCTCGCGCAGGGCGGGCAGGCGCAGCATGACCACGTTGAGCCGGTAGTACAGGTCGCTGCGGAATCCCCCCTCGCCCGCCAGGCGTTCCAGGTCGCGGTTGGTGGCGGCGATGACCCGCGCGGGCGCCGCCTGGGGCCGCACCGCGCCCAGCGGTTCGTACGCCTTCTCCTGCAACACCCGCAGCAGCTTCACCTGCAAGGGCAGCGGCATGTCGCCGATTTCGTCGAGGAAGATGGTGCCGTCGTCCGCCAGGGCGAAGCGGCCCGGCTTGTCGCGCCGCGCGTCGGTGAACGCCCCGGCCTTGTAGCCGAACAGTTCCGATTCCAGCAGGTGTTCCGGCAGGGCCCCGCAGTTCACCCCCACGAAGGGCCTGCCCCGCCGCGGGCTCAGGTTGTGGATGGCGCGGGCGAACAGTTCCTTGCCGGTGCCCGATTCTCCCAGCACCAGCACGGGCGCGTCGCTGGCCGCCACCTGCGGCAGGATGCCCAGCAGGCGGATCATGGCCGCGCCGCGGGTGACGATGTCCTCCACGGTGTGCTGGCCGTCCAGTTGCTTGCGCATCAGGTGCAGGGCGGAAAGATCGCGGAAGGTCTCCACCCCGCCCATCAGCCTGCCGCGCCGGTCGCGCAGGGGCGCGCCGCTGATGCTCACGGGCACCTTGCAGCCGTCCGGGCGCAGGATGAACACCGACCGGTTGCCCAGCGGCATGTCCTGCTCGATGCACGCCCGAAGCACGCAGGCCCCGTCGCAGATGCTGGAATGGAACACGTCGCGGCAGCGCCTGCCCAGGGCCTCGTGCGGGGGCACCCCGGTGATTTCCGCCGCCGCCCGGTTGAACGAGGTGATCCGCCAGTCGAGGTCCACGGTGAACACGCCGTCGGCCACGCTTTCCATGATGGTTTCGCAGGATATGTCACGCGGCAGGGCCATGGCGTGCTCCTTTTTCCGGATACGGCGCGCCGCGTGGCGCGACACTGCCGTTTATTTGGTATGCAAGCATTCACGTATCACGCGGGCGCGTTTCGCGCCCGTTTTTTCTCCAGGCGCTTCATGCCCGTCATAACAGAGCAGCATCATTGACCGTCCCGCGCTGGAACGGTTCATGCTGACCGGCAACCGTGGCCGCGTGGTCACGGTTTCACCTGTAATCAGGAGGCGCTTATGCCCAGCATGAACGGAACAGGTCCCCTGGGGCAGGGCCCCGGCACCGGACGCGGCATGGGCCGCTGCGGCGCGGCACGGGCGCGGCGTGAGCCCGCTGGCCGCCCGTGCCCGCCCGTGGTTGATGACGCGGGGGCGGAGGCTTCCGCCCTTGACGAACTTGCCGCCAGCCTCGGCAACGTGCTCGGCATGGCGCGGGACGCCATCGACGCCCTGCGGCCGGGCAACGGCAGGGGCTTCGGCAGGGGTCTCGGCAGGGGGCTCGGACCGGGGCGCGGAGCCGGACGCGGACGCGGACCGGCCGTTCCGCCCTCCACCGGCGGCGGCCGATGACGCCCGCCGACAAACCGGCAGGCCGCCCGGGAATCGCCGTCCCCGGCGGCCTGCATGCACGCGGCGCCGCGACGGAGGCCGCATGAAACTGGCCATCGCCAGCGGCAAGGGGGGCACGGGCAAGACCACCGTGGCCGTGAACCTTGCCGCGCTGCTTGCCGCGCGGGGCCATCGGGTGGCGCTCGCGGACTGCGACGTGGAGGAACCCAACGCGCACCTGTTCCTGCCCGTGGAGTGGAAGACACGCGAACAGTGCACCCTGCCCGTGCCCAAGGTGAACGAAACCCTGTGCCTTGGCGCGGCGTGCCGCCGCTGCGTGGATGCCTGCCGCTTCAAGGCTCTGGCGTTCATGGGCGATGCGGTGCTGGACTTTCCGGACCTGTGCCACGGCTGCGGGCTGTGCGCCCTGGTCTGCCCCACGGGAGCCATGACCTCCGCCACGCGCCTGGTGGGCGAAGTGCGAGGCGGCATCGCCCGCATCCGCCCGGCCATGGGCGATGGCGCGGACACGGCGGAAAGGGGCTCCGCACGCCCCGGCGCAACGCCCGTCCTGCGTTTTCGGGACGGAGTGCTGCGCATCGGCGAGGCCATGGCCACCCCGCTGATCAAGGCGGTGAAGGACGTGCCGCCCCCGGTGGCGCCCGTCGCGCGGGGGGATGACGCGCCGGAGCCGTGCGTCTTCACCATCCGCGACTGCCCGCCGGGCGTCGCGTGCGCCGCCATCAACGCCGTGCATGACGCCGACCTGCTCTTGCTGGTGGCCGAGCCCTCGCCCTTCGGCCTGCACGACCTGCGTCTGGCCGTGGGCCTTGCGCGGCACCTGCGCCTGCCGCATGCCGTGGTGCTGAATAGAATCGGGATGGGGGCCGGGATGGGCCAGCCCGGCGCAACTCCGGCGGCGGACGACCCCGTGCGCGACTGGGCCGCGCGCGAAGGCGTGCCCCTGCTGGTGACCATCCCCTTCAGCCGGGCGGCGACGGAATGCGGGGCCACCGGCAGCCTGGTGCACGACGCCGCGCCGGAGATGCGCGCGGCCTACGCCAAACTGGCGGATACGATGGAGGCCATGGCCAGAGACGCGAACGCAAGGGAGCGGACATGCGGCAGATAGTGGTCATCAGCGGCAAGGGGGGCACGGGCAAGACCAGCGTCACGGCGGCGCTGGCGGCCGTGGCCCGCGAAAGCGCCGCCCCGGCGGGAACCGCGCGGGAAGAGGGAGCGTCACCGCCCGCGCTGGTGCTGGCCGACTGCGACGTGGACGCATCGGATCTGCACCTGCTGCTGGCGCCCGTGGTGCGCGAACGGCACGACTTTCACAGCGGCGTGCTGGCCCGCATCGACGCCGGTCTCTGCACCCGTTGCGGGGCCTGCACGGCGGCGTGCCGCTACGGCGCACTGGATGCGCCGCCGTACGTGGCCCGCGAGATGTGCGAGGGCTGCGGCGCCTGCGCCCACGTCTGCCCCGAGGGGGCCGTGGCGCTGGACGAGCGGCTTTGCGGCGAATGGTACGTCTCCGACACCCGCTGCGGCCCCATGGTGCACGCGGCGCTTGACATGGGCGAGGAAAACTCCGGCAAACTGGTGAGCACGGTGCGCACCCGCGCCCGCGAAATCGCCGGGGCGCTGGGGGCGGACACCGTGCTCATCGACGGCTCGCCGGGGGTGGGCTGCCCGGTCATCGCCTCGCTGGCCGGTGCGGATACGGCCCTGCTGGTCACGGAACCCACGGTCTCGGCCCTGCACGATCTGGAGCGGGTGCACGCGCTGACCCGGCATTTCGGCGTCCGCGCGGCCGTACTGCTGAACAAGGCGGACATCCACACCGGCATGGCCCGCCGCATCGAAGCCTTCTGCGGCGAACACGCCCTGCCCCTGCTCGGCAGCCTGCCCCTTTCGCCGGTCTTCATGGCCGCGCAGTTCGCCGGACTTTCCGTGCCGGAGTTCGCCCCCCACGCCGAGGGCGTCCTGTTCCGCGAGGTCTGGCGCAGCCTGCGCGCCCTTGCGGACGCGGACGCCGGAGCGTGACGGCGCACAGCCCACGCGCACGCCGCTGTCTCCACCGTGCGGAATGGCACGGGGCCACAGGCTGCCTTCACGTTTTCCAGCCACCCCCTGCCTTTCGAATCCCCGCGACATGACATGAAAACCTGCGGCACGCGTGCCGGACCACAGGTTTTTCCTTGCCCGCGCATCTCACGCGATTGACAGAAAATGCGTGGCGGCGCTATAGTTATCTTTCCAGTTTTTATAAAGATATTCACGACCTGCGCACAAAATGAAAGCCCACGAAACAGCCATGGCAAACCGCGCCACGAATGTCGCGAGGACCGGCCACAGCGAGGTTCGTAATGCATGACGATGTCGAACATTTGTTAAAACACCACCAGGCCGCCATGGAGCGTCACGAACGCGCCATGCACGAGGCCGAACGCAAGCGCCGCCTGGACGAGGAACGCCTGGACCAGGCCTATGCGGCCTTGCGCCAGCGCCTTGCCGCCCAGCCCGACCCCGACGCCGGGGACGTGGTGCTGCCGCCCCCGCCCGGCATGGCCGGGCCTTCGCAGGGCACCTTCACCGGCCTTCTGGGCAGCCTGCGCGCGCTGCTGTTCTGAGCTTTCGCCGCCGCAAACGAAACGTCACCATCGGGTCCGCCCGATGGTGACGTTCTTTCATGCTCTCTGGAAAACGATGCGGACGCTTCGCGGGCTAGGGGCTGTTTCTAAATTAGGATTTTCGTTCGTTGGCAAGGAAAACGAGCCTGCCATGAGGGAACATACTCTTATTGTATTTGACCGAAATGGCAGGCAAAGTTTGACGCAGCCAACGGGCGAAAGGACAATTTAGAAACAGCCCCTAGCGGCCTCTCAGTTGCCGCTTGTCCCCCACGCGGATGGTCACGCGCTCCTTGTCGAAGTATTCCAGCAGCGGAATCACGTACTTGCGCGAAAGGCCACCCGACAGTTCCTTGAAGCCCGCTGGGTCCAGGTCGTCGTGGGTGTCGAACCACGCGGCAACGCGGGCCTTCAGGTCCGCCATCACCGGCCCCGGAAAGTACAGCCCGTCCTTCACCTTCACCAGTTCCCCGGCGTCCTGGAGCAGCTTGAACACCGCCGCCGCCTCCTTGAACTCCAGCCCCAGCGGGTCCAGCACGTCCTTCACGTTGGGCGGGCTGCTGCCCCCTTCCGCGTAGGCGGCGCGGATCCTGGCGCGCAGCCCTTCCTGGTCCGAGGCCAGCGACACCTTGTGCCCCGGCAGGCGCAGCACGTCGCCCTCGGCCACCAGTTCGCCCGACTTCAGCAACCGCTCCACGATGAAATGCACCAGCTTGGGATGCAGCCCCCGGCCCCACCCGGCGGACAGCGCGCCCCGCGCCATGCCGGGCTTCAACGGTTCGCGGGCGTGGAATTCCGCCGCGCGGGCCAGGCACCCCGCCCCCAGGCGGCGCACCGTCTCCGCATCCACGTAGGCGCGCTCGTCGCGGTCGAAGCAGAACACCTGCCCCTTGGCCCCCAGCGCTTGCAGGGCCTTGTCCAGCCGCTTCGACTCAAGGTTGGTCAGCACCGAAAGCTGGGCGAACCGCGCCCCGGCCGAACCGGCCAGCCGCAGCAGGGCCAGGGTGGCCGCTTCGGGCGTTCCGCCGTCGCCCGCGTCCTGGGGAGCGCCGGGCACGTCGGGCAGGCCATCCAGCAGGGCCAGCCTGTCCGCGAATTCCGGGTCGCGGCGGCGCAGGTCCAGCCCCAGCGGGTGCAGCACCGGGCCGCCCGCCACCGTGCGCAGCGGTGAGAACGAGCGCACCACGCAACGGTCGCCCGCCACGCCCACCATGGGCTCGGTGAAGCGCACCTCGCACAGGGCGGTTTCGCCGGGGGCCAGTTTGTCCCGGTCCGGGAAGTACAGCCGCGCCAACACCTCGCGCGCGCCGTGGTGAAAGTGCACCTCGGTGCGGTTTTTCAGCGGCGTGGGCGCGGACGACAGGCAGGTCAGCCGGGTCATCCAGCGCAGGGACGGAAACAGCGTGCCGGGATGGGCCAGCACGTCGCCGCGCTGCACGTCCTCAACGTCCAGCCCCTGCACGTTGACGGCGGTGCGCCGCCCGGCCGGGGCCACGTCCACCGGGCCGCCGTGGCTTTGCAGGCCGCGCACCCTGGTCAGGGCGCCGCCGGGGTACAACAACACCTCGTCGCCCACCTTCACGCTGCCGGACACCATGGTGCCGGTGACCACCGTGCCGTGCCCCTTCATGGTGAACACGCGGTCCACGGGCAGGCGGAACAGGTCGCTGCGGCGCACCGGGCGCAGTTCGCGTTCCAGCGTCACCAGGTGTTCGCGCAGCGCATCCAGCCCTTGGCCCGTGGCCGACGACACCGGAAAGATGGGCGCGCCCTCAAGGAAGGTCCCGGCCAGGAACCCGGCCACGTCCTCGCGCGCCAGTTCCAGCCATTCCGGGTCCACCATGTCCACCTTGGTCAGGGCCACCAGCCCGTGCCGGATACCCAGCAGCGAGCAGATTTCCAGGTGTTCGCGGGTCTGGGGCATCACCCCTTCGTCCGCCGCGATGACCAGCATGACGAAGTCGATGCCCGAGGCCCCGGCCACCATGTTCCTGACGAAACGCTCGTGCCCCGGCACGTCCACGATGCCCAGCCGCCCGCCTCCCGGCAGGTCGACGAACGCGAAGCCGAGTTCGATGGTGATGCCCCGGCGCTTTTCCTCTTCCAGCCGGTCGCAGTCGATGCCGGTCAGCGCGCGGACCAGCGAGGTCTTGCCGTGGTCGATATGTCCTGCGGTGCCCATGACGACAGGCATGCGTGTACTCCTGCGGCCGCGCGCGGGCGCGGCCAGTCTGGTATATGCTGCGCGGAGAATCCTGTCCTTGCGCCATCAGCCGGGAGCCTTCTTGCTCGCCTCCGGCGGGCAGGGGACGATGTCCCCTGCACCCCCCACTTGCCTCGCATCGCCATGCGGTTGTAGGCAAAAAACAGCACGGGCTCAAGATGGCCGGGCGGCGGATGCACCCGCAACCCGCCGCACCTACTGGCGAAACGACGAAAATGCGCCCGTCCCGAACCGGCATGGCGCACCCCGCACGCCACCCAAGGAGCACCCATGGAAACGCTGTCCCTGCGCACCACCGCGCGCGAACACTTGCTGGACGTGACCGAGGAACTTCAGGAACTGGTGGCCCGCAAGGGCTGGACCCACGGTGCGCTGGTGCTGTTCTGCCCGCACACCACCGGCGCGGTGACCGTGAACGAGGCCGCCGACCCCGACGTTGCCCGCGACATCGCCGTGAACATGGGAAATCTTGTTCCACGGCGCGGCGACTACCGCCACGCCGAAGGCAACAGCGACGCGCACATCAAGACCAGCCTGTTCGGGCCGTCGCTGCTGCTCATCGTGGACGGCGGGCGGCTGCGCCTGGGCACGTGGCAGGGGGTGTACTTCTGCGAATTCGACGGCCCGCGCGAGCGCAGGCTGTGGGTGCAGTGGCTGCCCGGGTAGCCAAGGCAGCCGGACAGCTCACTCTTCCTTGAGTTCCCGCGTCATCAGTTCGCGCACCGCGTCGTGCGGGTTCGCCCCGTCGTGCAGCACGCTGTACATGGCCTCGGTGATGGGCATGTCCACGCCCATGGCGTCGGCCAGGTCGTGCACGGCCTCGGTGGTCTTCACCCCTTCGGCCACCATGCGCATCTCGGCCACGATGTCCGCCAGCGCCCGCCCCTCGGCCAGGCGCAGCCCCACCTGCCGGTTGCGCGAAAGGTCGCCGGTGCAGGTCAGCACCAGGTCGCCAAGGCCGGAAAGCCCCATGAAGGTGGACGCCCGCGCGCCCAGCGCCACGCCCAGCCGCGACATTTCCGCCAACCCGCGCGTGATCAGCCCGGCCCGCGCGTTGCTGCCGAAGCCGAGCCCGTCGGACAGCCCGGCGGCAATGGCGATGACGTTCTTCACCGCGCCGCCCAGTTCCACCCCGCGCACGTCGGTGCTGGAATAGGTACGGAAGCCGGGGGTGGAGAACACCTCGCGCAGCCGCGCGCCAAGTTCCGCGTCCGTGCAGCCCAGCACCACGGCCGTGGGCAGGCTGCGCACCACCTCCGCCGCGAAGGACGGCCCGGACAGCACCGCATAGCGCGGGTCCAGCCCTTCCAGTTCCTCCGCCACCATTTCGGCGATGGTGCGCATGCTCCCCGTCTCCACGCCCTTGCTGGCGCTGACCAGCACCACCTCGCGCGGCAGCAGCGGCCGCAGCCCGCGCAGCACCCCGCGCACCTGCTGGCAGGGCACCACGGACAGCACCACGTCCGCACCATCCAGCGCGTCACCGGCAGTCACATACGCACGCACGCCGGGGTGCAGGGCCAGCCCGGCCAGATAGCGCGGATTCTCGTGCCGGGTGTTGACGGCCCGCGCCACCTCGGCGTCGCGCAGCAGCAGGCGCGCGTCGTAGCCCTTGCCCGCCAGCAGGTGGGCCAGGGCCGTGCCCCAACTGCCCCCCCCGATGACGGCGATGCGCATGGCGTCACTGGTCATGTCGTGTACTCCGTGGCCGGATGCGGCGCGTGGTGTGTCAATGATGCGAAAGGATATGGCAAAGCGCGGTCCGCTTCAAGGCGGTACTCCGCCCGCGGGTTGCGTCGTCCGGAGGGACGGGGTATCAGCGTGTGTCGAACCGCAACCGAACGAGGACTCCCCATGAGCCGTCCCGACGACACCGCGTCCCCAACATCTCCCCGGTTCACCGAAACCGAGCGCCGCATCCTGGCCATCGTGCAGAAGAACCTGCCCGACAGCGCCACCCCGTACGCCGACATCGCCGCCGCCGTGGGCGCCGACGAGGCCGCCGTGCTCGCCCTGTTGCGCCGCATGAAGGAAGACGGGGCCATCCGCCGCTTCGGCGCCAGCATCAAGCACCAGCGCGCCGGATGGACCCACAACGCCATGGTGGCCTGGCGCGTCACGGAACAGCAGGCCGAAGAGGCGGGCAAGCAGGCCGCCGAGCACCCGCTGATCTCGCACGTGTACTACCGGCCCTCGTCCGCCCCCGACTGGCCCTACGAACTGTACACCATGATCCACGGCCGCCACGAAACGGAGCACATGGACGTCATCGAACAGCTGCGCCGCGAAACCGTGCTCGACGACTACGCCGTGCTCGAATCGCTGCGCGAACTGAAGAAGACCTCCATGGTCTATTTCCCGGACTAGGCGCGAAGCCGGAAGACGCGCACTCTGCGCCGCGCGGCCCTGACACCCATTTTTCCCTCCGGAAACGGCCTTTCTTCCTTATGCCCGCGACGGTCTTCCGTCGCGGGTGGCTGGTGCGGACGCGATGTCAGGAATTACGGGTTTTGCCCGCCGGGCAAGGCGGATAGGCATTTTTGAGCGCAGCGTACCCTTGTACGTGAGCATCAAAAATGCCGAGCCAACGCCGCCCGGCGGCAAAATACGGATTCCATCGGCAGCGCGCCCGCGATAACCGCAGGACACCGCCGCGCGGCCCTGCCCCGCCAACACCGAAACATGCCCGCCCCGCGCGGGTTTCCTCCGGAACCTCACGCACGCCACGGAGAACGCAGCATGGCCCACAGCTCCAAGGAACTTTTCGAACGCGCCCAGCAACTCATCCCCGGCGGGGTCAACAGCCCCGTGCGCGCCTGCCTGGGCGTGGACAGCGACCCCCTGTTCGTGGCCCATGCCAAGGGCAGCAGCCTGACCACCGTGGATGGCGTCACCTTCGTCGATTACGTGCAGTCCTGGGGCCCCATGCTGCTCGGCCACGCCCACCCCTCGGTGGCCGCCGCCATCCACGCCGCCGTGGACCGGGGCACCAGCTACGGCGCACCCTGCGAGGACGAAGTGCGCCTCGCCGAGGCCGTCATCGACGCCCTGCCCGGCGTGGAAATGGTGCGCATGGTCAATTCGGGGACAGAGGCCACCATGAGCGCCCTGCGCCTTGCGCGCGGCGTCACCGGCCGCAACAAGGTGGTCAAGTTCGTGGGCTGCTACCACGGCCATGCCGACGCCTTTCTGGCCAGCGCTGGCTCCGGCGTGGCCACCCTGTCCATTCCCGGCACCCCCGGCGTGCCCGAGGCCACGGTGCGCGACACCCTGCTGGCCCCCTACAACGACCTGGCCGCCGTCACCGACCTGATCACCCTGCACGGCAAGGACGTCGCCGCCGTCATCGTGGAGCCGGTGGCGGGCAACATGGGCCTTGTGCCGCCCGCAGAAGGCTTCCTGCAGGGGCTGCGCGACCTGTGTACGGAACACGGCGCGCTGCTGATCTTCGACGAGGTGATCACCGGCTTTCGCGTGAACTACGGCGGGGCGCAGAAGCGTTTCGGCATCACGCCCGACCTGACCACCCTCGGCAAGATCATCGGCGGCGGCCTGCCCGTGGGCGCCTACGGCGGCCGGGCCGACCTGATGCGCCGCATCGCCCCCTGCGGCGAGGTGTACCAGGCGGGCACCCTGTCCGGTAACCCGCTGGCCATGGCGGCGGGCATCGCCACCCTGGCCGAACTGAAGAAGTCCGACTACGACGCGCTGGAGGCCCGCGTGGCCGCCATGGCGGAGGAATTGCAAACTATTCTCGCGGCCAAGGGCGTGCCCGTGCGCGTGAACACCCTGGCCTCCATGTTCACGGTGTTCTTCACCGACCAGCCGGTGACCGACTTCGCCAGCGCCAAGACCGCCAGCGCGGCCCTGTACACCAGCTACTACAAGCAGATGCGCGACAAGGGCATCTACCTCGCGCCGTCGCCCTTCGAGGCGGCCATGGTCTCGTTCGCCCATACCGACGCGGACCTCGCCGCGCTGCTGGACGCCGCCAGGGCCATCACCCTGAAGGCCTAACGCCGCACGCGCCGCCACATCGACCAGTCACGGGGGCGGATGCCGCAGCACGGCCCCGCCCCCGTCATGACCGCCATGCCCCACACGCCCCCACACGCTCCCGCGCGGCCCCTGGCCGTGTACGCGCTGACCCCCAGCGGGGCGGCGCTGGCGCGGTGCATCGCACAGGCATTGGGCGGCGTGGTGTACCTGCCGGACCGGCTGTGCGCGGCGGGCGCGCAGCCGTTCGCCTCGCTGGCGGAACTGGTGGCGCGCACCTTCCGCCTGCATCCCGGCCACGTCTTCGTAGCGGCCACGGGTATCGTGGTGCGCTGCATCGCCCCGCACATCACCACCAAGACGGACGACCCCTGCGTGGTGGTCTGCGACCAGCGCGGGGCGCACGCCATCAGCCTGCTGTCCGGCCATCTGGGCGGCGGCAACGATCTCGCCCGGCAGGTGGCCGCCGTCACCGGCGGAGTGCCGGTGATCACCACCGCCACGGACACCGAGGGCTTGCCGTCGCTGGACCTGCTGGCCGCGCGGGCCGGGCTGGCCATGGCCGACATCGCCATGGTCCGCCACGTGGGCGGCGCGCTGCTGGCCGGGGAACCGGTGTGGGTCTGCGACCCCGAAGACCGGCTGAGGCTGCGCGCCACCGGCCCGGTTCCCGGCATCGCCGCGCCCGGCGGGGCTGGCGCGCCCGCCCGTCCCGCGACCCTCTTCCGCTTCGTGGACGCCCCCGACGACCTGCCGTCCGAGGCCCCCTCGGTGCTGGTCACCCCGCACGGCCACCTGGCCGCACCGCGCCGTCTCGTCCTGCACCCGCGCGTGCTGCACGTGGGGGTGGGCTGCAAACGGGGAATCGACGGCACCGTCATCGAAGCCCGCATCCGCGAGGCGTTGTCCGGCGCCCACCTTGTCCCGGCCTCCATCGCCGCGCTGGCCTCGGCGGACCTGAAAGCCGACGAGCCGGGCCTGCGCCGGGCCGCCACCGCGCTGGGCGCGGACCTGCACTTTTTCGACGCGGCCAGCCTGGCCGCCGTTCCCGTGCCGCATCCTTCCCCCAAGGCCGCCGAAGTGCTGGGCGTGGCCCGCGTGGGCGTGGCCGAGGCCGCCGCCCTGCTGTCCGCCCGGCACGCCCGCGCGGACGCTGCCCTGCTGGTCCCCAAGTCGGCAGGGCAGGGCGTCACCGTGGCCGTGGCCATGGCCATGGCCGCCCCGGCGGACACGTCCGGCCCGCCTCCTTCCCCGCACTCCACGGCAAGCGAGACCACACCATGACCATCGCCCCCTTGCGCGTCGTCGGGCTGGGCCCCGGCGACGCCACCCTGCTCACCCCGCAGGCCCGCGCCGCCATTGCCGGTTCCGACTGCATCGTCGGCTACACCCTGTACGTGGAACTGGTGCCCGCAGAGCTGCGCCACGGCCGCGAGGTGCTGGCCACCGGCATGATGGCCGAGATGGACCGCTGCAACGCCGCCATCGACGCCGCGCTGGCGGGCCGGGCCACCTGCGTGGTCTGCTCCGGCGACCCCGGCGTGTACGCCATGGCCGGTCTGGTCTTCGAACTGCTGGACCGGCGCGGCCTGGCCCGCCTCGCCCACGCGGTGGAGGTGGTGCCCGGCGTGCCCGCCCTGTGCGGGGCCGCCGCCCTGCTGGGCGCGCCGCTGATGCACGACTTCGCCTCGGTGAGCCTGAGCGACCTGCTCACCCCGTGGCCGGTCATCGAGCGCCGCCTGGAAGCGGCCTTGGGCGCGGACTTCGTGGTGGTCATCTACAACCCGCGCTCACGCCGCCGGGCCGACCACCTGGAAAAGGCCCTGGCCATGGCCGCCCGCCACCGTGGGCCGGACACCCCCATCGGCCTGGTGCGTCAGGCCTACCGGCCCGGCCAGCAGGTGTCGGTGACGCCGCTTGCCGCCTTCGACCCGGCCGCCGTGGACATGCTGTCCATCGTGATCATCGGCAACGGGGCCACCACCATGGTGGGCGGGCGCATGGTCACCCCGCGCGGGTACATGGACAAGTACGCCCCCGACGGTACGCGCAGGCAGGGCGGCGGCGAATAATCGCGCGGCGGGGCGCCACGGCGACCGGCAACGCGGCGGGCGGCCCGGCCCGCCCGGCATCGCGGACGGTCACCGTGAATTTCTAATGGACAACCGCTCCACCTTGTGCCGCACGGCACGCGCGACACCCTTCCAATGAGGTGGCGATTTCCCCTAACCCACCAGAGTTCGCCGCATTTTCCCGGCCTGTCTTGACACCGCGGGCGCGACCTACTACCATGGCGCTTGGGAAATCCTTAACATGCCTTGTGAAGGAGGTATTTCTGCGATGAAGAAGATGTTCCTCACTGGCGTGCTCGCGCTGGCCGTCGCCATCGCCATGCCCGCCCTTGCCGCCGCTCCGAAGGCCCCCGCCGACGGTCTGAAGATGGACAAGACCAAGCAGCCCGTGGTCTTCAACCATTCGACCCACCAGACCGTGAAGTGTGGTGAATGTCACCACCCGGTCAACGGCAAGGAAGACTACCAGAAGTGCGCCACCGCCGGTTGCCACGACAGCATGGACAAGAAGGACAAGTCCGCCAAGGGCTACTACCACGCCATCCATGACAAGGGCACCAAGTTCAAGACCTGCGTGGGCTGCCACCTTGAAACGGCCGGCGCCGACGCCGCCAAGAAGAAGGAACTGACGGGCTGCAAGGGCTCGAAGTGCCATAGCTAGGCATTGCCGTCATTCTCCCGGCTTCGTGGGCCGTCCCTTCGGGGACGGCCCTTTGCGTTTCCGCGCCGGGCGGGCCGGAATGCCCCCCGGACGCCCACCGGATGCCGCCGCCATGTGGCATGCCGCACGCGCTTGCGCCATGCCCGCACCTGTGTGTAGTATTGATGAGTTGAAACACGCAGGGCGCTCGCCGCGCACGCGCGGCCCCTTGCAGGATAGGTGCGCGCGCCGCGCCGCAACCGTTACCGAAGGTTTGCCCAAGGGTCTGTCATGTCTCCCACCGACGATGCCCACCTGACGGCCGACGAGGACATCATCGAGCTTACCGACATCATCGAGAAGGGTAACGCCCCCAAGGGCTCGTCCGACTCCGATGCCGCGAGCTTCGAGAAGGAACTCGAAGACCTGTTCTCCGACGGCGGCGGCCTTGAATCGCTGAAGGGGTTCGATGCCCTGGACGCCGACATCGCGCCCCCGCCTTCTGCCGCGTCTCCCGAACGCCCCGGACCGGGCGCCGACGAGGACGACGCCGGCATGGACGCCGACATCGACGCCCTGCTGAACAGCATCGGCGACCTGCCGGACACCCCGGAGCCCGCCCCACGCCCCGCGCCCGCTCCGGCGGCGCCTGCCGTCCCCAAGGCTCCCGCCGCCCACACCGACGCAGAGGAGGCCCCCTCCATGTCCGCCAAGCCCGTCTCGTCCACGCCCTCGGCCATCACCGGACGCCCCGTCGATCCGGACGAGGAACTGCGCATGCCCGACATGACCGACGTGGACGCCCTGCTCGGCGACCTCGGCGCGCCCTCCGCCGCCGACCTGACGTCGGGCGGTTCCGGTTCATCCATGGGCGACGACGACATCGACGACCTCATCGCCGGGCTGGACGCCAAGGCTCCGCCCATGCAGGCGGCGGCGCCAACCGCGCCAACCGCGCCTGCCGCCCCAGCCGCACCGCAGAAACCCGATCTGGTGGACGTGGCCGACCTGGACGCCCTGCTGGAAGACATGCTGGGTCCGGGGTCCAAGGCTGGCGCGCCCGCGCCGGAACCGGCCCCCGAAACTGCCCCCGAACCTGTCCCCGAATCTGTCCCTGACGCCCCGGCAAAACCGGACGAACTGGACCCCTTCGAGGCCGCCCTGGCCGCCAGCGCGGCGCAGCCTTCCGTGGCCCCGCCCGACGAGCCCCCGGCCGACGGCGACCCCTTCGAGGCCGCACTAGCAGCCGCCGCCACGGCCGCCGCCGTTGCCGCGTCCGAACCGCCCAAGTCCGTGGCCAAGCCCGTGGCCAAGCCCGCGCCCAAGCCCGTGGCCGCCGAAGCCCCTGCCGGCATGCCCGAAGCTCCGGAAACGCCCGCCGAACCCGAGGAAGGGGACAGCCCTGCCGGGTACGCCGTGCGCATCGAGGCCCTGGAAGCATCGCTGGCCAGCCTGGCCGAGCGCAACGACGAGGAACGCGCCGCACGCGAGGCATTGGAAACGCGCCTTTCGGCCATGGAATCGCTGGCCGACGCCGCACCCGCCCTTTCGCCCGCCCTTTCCGAAGACGCGCTGCTCGAACTGCTGGAACCCCTGCTGGCCCGCCCCCTGAGTGAAGACGGCCCGTTCGCCCCGCTGGTGGAACGCGTACGCGCCGCCCTGGCCGAAGATATGGAAACGCGCATCGAGGAACGCCTGTCCCCCCTGCGCGAGCGCATCGAGGCCATGGACGCGGGCGCCGATTCCGCCCCGCAGGCGGAAGCGATCACCCAGGCCGACCTGGACATGCTGGCCGCCGACCTGCGCGCCACGTTGCAGGCCGAGACGGACAAGGCCGCCGCTGCCGCCGCCGCGCGGATCATCCGAGAGGAAATCGCCGCGCTGGCCGAGGCGTTGTAGCCGCCGCCCCGCCCCCGCACGGGCAGGACGGCCGGAGCGGGATGCAAGACATGGCGCCATGTAGCAGGGCGGGTCCGGGCCATCCGGTCCCGCCCTTTCGCATGCCCACCCCGCCCCGATGCCGCGTCCGCCGGAGAAGGCCCCCTGCCGGGCCTCGACGGGCGCGGGCCGCAATGCTATAGACGCCTGAAAAAAGAGGGATGGCTCGCCGGTTATTCCTCTTTCACCCGTCCGGTCTTCGTCCGCTGTGGTCGAGACCATTCCCCCACGGGCGGGTTTTTCCCTTTTCCCGGCGGCGTGGCCGCACCCGGCCGTGGGCCGGACACCACCGGTGTCATCCCCGTGTCATCCGGCACAGATCGGTGCAGACCGGCACAGACCTGTGCAATCGGGACAATCGGGTCGGCGCGCCCCCGACGCACCGGACACACCGGGCGCCCGGAATACCGCAGCCAGAGGAACGCACCAAAAGGACCGCACATGGACAAGATTCGCAAGGAAGCCCTGCAGGTGACCAAGGAAATCGTGGTCAAGTTCATCGAAACCCAGCGGGTTTCCCCGGCGAGCCTGGGCGAGGTGTTCCCCTCCATCTACCGCGTGGTGCTGGAATCCATCGCCACCGACGGCGCGCGCGACGGCCAGCCCCCCGTGGTCCCGGCGGCCTCCACGGGCGCGGAGCGGGAGTAGCCGCGCATGGACCGCACCGCCGCCCGCCCGAACGCCACCAGCCCCAACGCCGCCACCGGCGGCCCCGGCGATGCTGACGACGCTGCCCGCGCACCCGACCCGTGCGGGCACGCCCGCAGCGTTTCCGGCATGTTCGGGCGCATCGCCGACTGGTACGACCTGCTGAACCGTGTGCTCAGCGGCGGGCTGGACAGGTACTGGCGCTACCGCCTGGTGCGCCACGTGGTGCCCGGCCCCACCGGCCGCGTGCTGGACCTGGCGGCGGGAACGCTGGACGTCTCGCTGGAGATCGTGCGCCAGCACCCCGGCACCCGCGTGCCCGCGCTGGATTTCTGCCGCCCCATGCTGCAACGGGGGCGGGGCAAGCTGTCCGGCGAAACGGCGCGCGCCATCTGGCCCGCCACGGCCGACGGCCGCCGCCTGCCCCTGGCCGACGCCAGCGTGGACTGCGTGACCATCGCCTTCGGCATCCGCAACATCCTGCCCCGGTCCGATGCCTTCGCGGAAATCCTGCGGGTGCTGGCGCCCGGCGGGCGGCTGTGCGTGCTGGAATTCGGCGCCGGCAAGACCCCGGTGTGGCGCGGGCTGTACAATTTCTACCTGAACCGGGTGCTGCCCATGGTGGGCAGGGCCGTTTCCGGCGACTCCGGGGCCTACCGCTACCTGGCCGACACCATCATGGCCTTTCCCACCGCCGACGAACTAGCCGGGGAAATGGCGGAGGCGGGCTTCGGCCGGGTGTTCCACCTGCCCCTGACCTCGGGCATCGTGCGGCTGCACGTGGCCGAAAAACCCCTTGCGGCGGCGGCCGGCCCGGTGACCGGACCGATGACTGGACCGGTGACCGGATCGGCAGTGGCGGCCCCGGCAGGGGACGAACCCGCACCCGCACGCGCCACCGGGAATAAAAAGACGGCAAAGGGTGGCACAGCGTCCGCCGCGCAAGGCCCGGCGCAGGGCGTCCTTCCCGGCGCGGCCACCCGCGAAACGCCGAAGAAGAAACGCGCCAGCGGCGGGGCCAAGGCGGAAAAAAAGCCGCGCTAAACGCGCGGACGGGACTCGATCAGACGGCGAAACGGACGGAATGCGTCAGTAAAGGACGCGCCGGGCCAGCCAGACCACCAGCACCCCCATGCACATGGCCGCGAGCCCCATGGCCCGCAGCATGGCCGGGGGCTGGTCGGACAGCGACCGCAGCACGGGGCGCATCCGTTCGGCGAACAGGACGTAGGGAACGCTTTCGATGACGAAGGCAAGGCCAACGGCGCAGAGCAGGGTATTCCAGTCGATGTGCATGGGGCCTTCTCACATGGGGGTGCCGCCCGTGGCAACCCCCCGCCGCCAAGGCGTCTCATAGAATATCCAACAAAATTACCATCATGACTACATTCGACGCAATCTCCCGCCGCGAAACGCCCGTGGCCGTCGTGGGCCTGGGTTACGTGGGCCTGCCCCTGGCCGTGGCCTTGGCGCGCCGCTTCGACGTCATCGGCTTCGACATCTCGCAGGGCCGCGTGGACGAACTGACCGCCGGGCACGACCGCACCGGCGAGGTGGCCGACGCCGACCTGGCCGCCTCCACCGCCCGCTTCACCTGCGACGGCGCCGCCTTGGCCGCCGCCGGGGTGATCATCGTGGCCGTGCCCACGCCCATCGACAGCCACCGCAACCCCGACCTGACCCCCGTGGAAAGGGCCTCCGCCACCGTGGGCCGCCACATGTCGCGCGGCTGCGTGGTGGTGTACGAGTCCACCGTATACCCCGGCGTCACCGAGGATGTCTGCGTGCCCATCCTGGAGCGCGAATCGGGCCTGACCTTCGGGCGCGACTTCACCGTGGGCTACTCGCCGGAGCGCATCAACCCCGGCGACAAGGTGCACACCCTGGAGACCATCATGAAGGTGGTCTCGGGCAGCGACGCCCCCACCCTGGACCTGCTGTGCGGCCTGTACGGCAGCGTGGTCTCCGCCGGGGTGCACCGCGCCGCCAGCATCAAGGTGGCCGAGGCTGCCAAGGTCATCGAGAACACCCAGCGCGACCTGAACATCGCGCTGATGAACGAACTTTCGCTGATCTTCGACCGCCTGGGCATCGACACCCTGGAGGTGCTGGAGGCGGCGGGCACCAAGTGGAACTTCCTGCCCTTCCGCCCCGGCCTGGTGGGCGGCCACTGCATCGGCGTGGACCCGTACTACCTCACCTTCAAGGCAGAGGAGTTGGGCTACCATCCGCAGGTGATCCTGGCGGGCCGCCGCATCAACGACGGCATGGGCAAGCACGTGGCCGAAACCGCCGTGAAGCAGATGATCAAGGCGGGCTGCCGCGTGGACGGCGCGCGGGTGGGCATCCTGGGGCTGACCTTCAAGGAGGACGTGCCCGACCTGCGCAACACCCGCGTGGTGGACGTGGTGGCCGAACTGCGCGAATACGGGGTGACGGCGCTGGTGCACGACCCGCTGGCCGAAGCCGCCGAGGCGCGCCACGAGTACGGCCTGGACCTTGCCTCGCTGGATGATTTCCGGCAGCTCGACGCGCTGATCCTGGCTGTGGGCCACAGGGCCTACCGCGAACTGCCCCTGTCCGCCATGCGCGAGTGGTTCGCCACGCCCGACCGCGCCCTGCTGCTGGACCTGAAGGGCCTGCACGACGCCGGGGCCGCCGCCCGGGCCGGATTCTTCGCCTACTGGCGGTTGTAACGGGGCCGCGCCCGCCCCAAAGGACTGAACGCCCATGCTCGCCAGCCAACGACGCAAGCGCCTGCCCCCCGCCCCCGACGAGGCCATGCTGCGCGCGGCCCTGCGCCGCACCGCCGCAAGGGAGGAGCCGGACGGCGATACCGGCCCCGCCGGGTCCACCGGGCCAGCCTGCGCGCTCATGCCGGGCATCCCGCGCGGCACCCTGCTGTGCGAACTGCCCCCGCGCGACGTGCCCGTGGTGCTGTGCTGGGACGACTGCTGACGGGGCCTCCAGGAAGCGAGTTCGCTTCTGCGGTCCATGCCCTCCGGCGGGCAGCTGCTGCTGGACATCGCGCCCAACCAGATGGGCAGCGCCCGGCACATCGCCCGCATCCGGCAGGCCGACGTGCTGGGCATGCCCTGCGCCACCGCCGAGGGGCATTTGCGGCTGCTTCTGCGCAAACGGTAGGGAATGAACAACGACACATCCGGCGCCCCGCGCCGTTCAGGGACAGCCTTCACGCATGAGCCTTGTCATCGCCACCGCCACCACCCGTGAAATGAAGGCCGTGCTCACCGGCTTCAACGGGCGCGGCCGCGTGGGCTGCGCCCTGCCCGCGCCGGGCGAGGCCTGCCCGTCGCCCGTCAACGGGCGCAACTGTCTGCTGGTGGTCACCGGCGTGGGGCCGGTCAACGCGGCCCTGTCCATGGGCCGGGTGCTGGGCGCGCACCGTGGCGTGCGCGGCGTGCTGAACCTGGGCGTGGCGGGCACCTTCGACGTGCTGCGCGCCCCGCTGGGCAGCGCCGTGCTTGCCTCGGCGGAGGTCTGGCCCGAATACGGCCTGGCGGGCGACCACGGCGTGGACCCGAGGGGCATCGCCTTTCCCCAGGCCGAAGGCCCGGCGGGGCCGGTGTGGGACCGCATCGACATCGCGCCCGAGGTGCTTTCCGGCCAGTGGCACCTTTCCCTGCCCGCAGGCGCGCGCAGCGGCGTTTCGCTGACCGTGGCCGGGGTTTCCGGCACCCCCGGCCGGGCCGACGCCATGCGCCGCCGTCACGCCCCGCTCATGGAGAACATGGAGGGCTTTGCCCTGGCGCTGGCCTGCCTGCGCCACGGCCTGCCCTTTGCCGAGGCGCGCACCATATCCAACATCGTGGGGTCGCGCGCGGCGGAGGACTGGGCCCTGGAAGGGGCGCTGGACGCCCTGGGGGTCCTGGCCCGCGAACTTTTCCTGACCGACTGACGAACCCTTTCCGGCGCGCGGACGCCCCAAACCCGGCCGGCCCGAACACGTCGGCAGACATGCCATGTCTGGACACGCCCGGCCGCACGCCATACGGACATTCCCATGCTGAAGCTCAAAGCCTATCTGGCCACGGAACTGCCGCGCATCAACAAGACGCTCGACGCCGAGGTGGCCGTGCTGCACCCGCTGGTGCGCCCCGTGGCCGAACACGTGCTGCGCGCGGGCGGCAAGCGGCTGCGCCCCCTGCTGACCCTGCTCACCGCGCGGGCCTTGCGCACCGGGGGAGCGGAGGGCGGCGGCCTGTTCCGCAAGGGCTCCGGCCCCGACCTGTACCCGCTGGCCTGCTCGGTGGAACTGCTGCACTCGGCCACCCTGCTGCACGACGACATTCTGGACGGCGCAGACCTGCGGCGCGGCCTGCCCGCCGCGCACACCCTGTTCGGCCAGACGGAGACCGTGCTGGCCGGGGATGCGCTGCTGGCCCTGGCCAACCGCATCGTGGCCCGCTACGGCGACGCCCGGCTCACCGACACCATCGCCGAGGCCATCGTGCAGACGGCCACCGGCGAAATCGTGGAAATCGCCCACCAACGCTCCACCGACCACGGGCACGACACCTACATCGAGATCATCACCGGCAAGACCGCGTGGATGCTGCGCGCCTCGTGCGAACTGGGCGCGCTGGCCGCGCAGGCCGCACCCGAGCTGGTGACCGCCGCCGCAGGCTTCGGCCTGAACCTCGGCATCGCCTTCCAGATCGTGGACGACGCGCTGGACTTCGCCGCCTCGTCCAGGGACACGGGCAAGCCCGTGGGCGGCGACCTGCGCGAGGGCAAGCTGACCCCGCCACTGATCTACTATCTTGAAACGCTGACGCCGCACGAACGCGACGCGTTCGTGACGCGCTTCCGGCAGGGAACCTTCGACGACGCGGCGGTGGCCGCCGTGTCGGCGGACCTGCGGGCGCGCGGCTGCGACGCGAAAACCCGCGACCTGGCCGCGCGGTACCTGGACAAGGCGTCGGCGTGTCTCGATGCATTGCCCGATACGCCGGAACGGCGTATCCTGCGGCAAAGCATAGACTACGTCCTCAATCGGGGCACGTAGCTCCGGCGCAACGCGACGCTCCACGCAACCCCATACCGGAGGGGCGCATGACTGCTCCGCAGGGTCGGCACATGGCCGACGAAGAAGCCATCAATCGCTGCCTGCAACTCACCTTTCCCCCGGTCATGGTGCAACTGGTGCAGGCGCTGGTGGCGCCGTTCCCCGAGTTCTCCACCATCGCCCGCATCCTGGCCATGGACCCCATGCTGGCCGCCGCCGTGCTGAACCTGGTCAACTCGCCCTACTACGGGCTGGGCACCAGGGTGTCCGACCTGCAACGCGCCGCCACGGTGCTGGGCACGCGGGAAATCCTCAAGCTGGCCCTGTCGCTGTCGTTCCAGAAGCGGGTGAGCAACGAGCTGAAGCGCCCCCAGCAGGCCATGTACCAGGACTGGCGGCTGGTGGTCTGGTCGTCCATCGCGGCGGAACAGATCGCCCTGCGGGTTCAGCCCGACACGGCCCACCTGGCCTACCTGGCCTCGCTGCTCAAGGACCTGGCCCTGTTCATGCATCTGTGCTCGGCCGACGACGATCCGGTGCTGCGCGGCAAGGCCTGCATCACCAGCCTGGAGCGCAACCAGCTGTCGCTGGAAAACACCTGCTGGGGCGTGGACCACGCGGCCCTGGCCCGCAACATCATCCACCGCTGGGGTCTGCCCGAGGGCATCGCCGAGGCCATCGCCAGCCACCACGACCTGGACGGCGTGGCCCACCACCCGCCGCTGACCCAGGCGGTGATCCTGGGCACCCAGTGGGCCGACCTGCTGCACGGCCAGGCCACCCACCCCGCGCTGATCATCCAGTTCGAAATGCTGCTGCGCACCCGCCTTTCGCTGGACGAGCCGGAACTGGAAAACCTGCGCGAGGCCTGCGCCCAGCGCTTCAAGTCCATGCTGGCCCAACTGGCCATCCAGGACCGCCCGGCGGGCACCCGGCTGTACGAACAGTCGCTGGAAACCCTGCAATCCTTCTATTTCCTGGGGGCGGAACTGTCGCACGTGGCGGGGGGCCTGCCCTCGCTGGCGGCCACCCTGGGGCGGCAGCTGCGCTGGTACTGGAACGTGCAGCGCTGGGAAGTGGCCCTGCGCGTGCCCGGCAGCGAGGAATACGTGCTGTTCAGCGCCGACGAGACCACCCCCGTGCCCCGCCAGTCCGGGCCCGGCCCCTTCGCGCGGCTGCCATGGCAGACCGGACAGGAACGGGTGCCCCTGTCCGCCTCGGGCACCGACTGGGGCCAGCTGCGCATGGCCAAGGACGCCCTGTCCCCGCCCCGCAAGTCGGCCCTGCTGGTGTACTGCCACTTCATGGCCATGGCGCTGGAGAACTACTACCGCCAGCAGGCCGTGCTGGAGGCCAAGGCCGACACCCTGGACGCCCTGCCCCTGGGCGTGGCCCGGCTGGACCGCGAAGGGCTGCTGGTGGAGGCCAACCGGCGCTTCCTGGACTACGTGGGCCGCGACGGCCTGGCCCCCCGCACGCCGGTGCGCCCCCTGCTGTCCGAATCGCTGGGGCTGGACTTCGGCCCGGAATGGCAGGCCTTCACCGACGAGGGCGGTCCGCCGCTCATCAGCCGCCTGTTCTGCCCCACCGACGCGGCAGGCAAGCGCATGGGCGCGCCGTGCGCCTACGTTTCGCTGCACCGGCGGCGCGACGCCTCGCATGACGACGTGCTGCTGCTCATCGAGGACGTGACGGAAATCTCCGACGTGGACGTGCAGAACCTGCGCCAGCGCGACTTTCTGGAACGGCTGCTGGACTCCATGCAGGAAATCGTGCTCACCGTGGACCGCGCGGGGCACATCTCGTGGGCCTCGCGCCGCTGCGCGGGGCTGCGGGGCAAGAACCTGTTCGCCTCGTCGCGGCCCACGGCCACCTTCACCGACACCTGGGACCCGGCCTACCTGACCGGCTCGTCCCCGGCGGCCCCGGTGGAGGCGGTGCTGGAACTGGGCGACGGCAGCATGGGGCTGTTCGAACTGGTCTTTTCCGCGCTGGACACGCGCGAGCACGAAGGCCCGACCTTCCTGGTGGTGGGGCGCGACCTGACCAGCATCCGCCGCCTGGAGGAAAAGGTGAAGCAGCAGGCCATGTACGATGGCCTGACCGGGCTGTTCAACCATTCGCAGTTCCACATGATCCTGGAGCGCGAGATGGAGCGCAGCCGCCGCACCGGCCGCCAGCTGGGACTGATCTTCTTCGACCTCGACCGGTTCAAGGCCATCAACGACACCTACGGCCACCAGGCGGGCGACACCGTGCTGCGCCGCGTGGCCGCGGGCATCAGCGCGGTGGTGCGCAAGGGCATGGACTTTCCCTGCCGCTACGGCGGCGACGAGTTCGCCGTGGTGGTCACCGAGGTGTCCACCGAGGTCATGGAGAACCTTGCCCGGCGCATCCGCGAAGGGGTGGTGACCAGTTGCAAGGGGGCCGTGGATCTGAGCATGGGCCTTGCCCTGCTGGAGCCCTCGGACACGGGCGAAAGCCTGGTCCAGCGGGCGGACCGGGCCAGCTACGCCGCCAAGAAGCTGGATGGGGTCAAGGTGCGCTGGGCCGAATAGGGGCTGTTTCTGAATTGTCTTTTCGCCCGTTGGCTTCGTCAAACTTCGCCTGCCATATCGGTCGAATACGATAAGAGTATACTCCCTCATGGCAGGCTTGTTTTCCTTGCCAACGGGCGAAAATCCGAATTCAGAATCCACCCCCTAAGCTACCGACGACAGTAACGCCTCCAGCGACCGTTTTCAGGCCTCATGCATAGTTTTCATCTATGCATGAGGCCATTTTTTATTTGAACAGTCCATTTCGCGTAACCTGCCGGGGCTGTTAGCATCCGTTCACACATCACTTCATCCCGTCACCACAAGGAGGGTACATGCGCCGTCTTCACGCAATCCTGTCCGTGCTTCCGGTCCTGCTTCTGGCCCTGAGCCTCGCCACCGTCGCCGCAGCCGCGCCGCTGGACGCCTTCGCGCCTCAGTCCGGCCTCGCCGGTTCCCTCGACATCGCCGGGGGCACCGCCCACATCCCGGTCATGAAGGAAGCCGCCAAACGCATCATGACCATGAACCCGGCCCTGCGCATCTCGGTGGCGGGGGGCGGTTCCGGCGTGGGCGTGCAGCAGGTGGGCGAAGGGCTGGTGGCCATCGGCAACACCGGCCGCCCCCTCACCGAGGCGGAAATCCAGAAGTACGGCCTGGTGTCCTTCGCCTTCGCCATCGACGGCGTGGCCCTGGTGGCCAACCCCGCCAACCCGGTCGCCGGGCTCACCGGCAAGCAGGTGGCCGACATCTTCGCGGGCGCCATCACCAACTGGAAGGACGTGGGCGGCAAGGACGCCCCCATCACCCTGTACACCCGCGAGGACGGCAGCGGCACCCGCGAGGTGTTCGTGGAAAAGGCCCTGAAGAAGGGGCCGCAGGCCCCCACGGCCAACGTGGTCAACTCCAACGGGGCCATGAAGACCGCCATCGCCCAGGACCCCAACGCCATCGGCTACGTGGGCATCGGGCACCTGGGCGAAACCATCAAGGGGCTGCACTTCGACGGCATGGTGCCCACCCAGGAAAACGCGGCCAGCGGCGCGTACACCGTCACCCGCAAGCTGTACATGAACACCAAGGGCCAGCCGCAGGGCCTGACCAAGGCGTTCATCGACTACGTCTTCAGCCCGGAAGGGCAGGAGATCACCAAGGCCAGCGGCTACATCCCGCTCGCCCGGTAGGCCCCGCAGTGCCCGCAGGAGACGCCCGTGCGTGACGGAAACGCGCCCCTGGCGCTGCGTTGCGCCGCCGCCGTCACGGTGCTGGGCATCGCCTCCGTGTTCGGCTTCGTCACCGTGTACGCCCTGCCCGTGCTGCTGAGCGGGCAGGGCCTTGCGGTGCTGTCCTGGCGCTGGCTGCCCGCGGCCGGGCAGTTCGGCATCCTGCCCATGGTCTGCGGCTCGGTGCTGCTCTCGTGCTCGGCCCTGCTGCTGGGCTGGCCGCTGGCCCTCGGCCTGTGCGGCTGGCTGCACGGGCTCGGCCCCGCCCGTCCGGCCCGCGCCCTGCGCCAGCTGGTGCGCGGCATGGCGGCTGTGCCCACGGTGGTCTACGGCTTCGTCTCGGTGTTCCTGCTGGTGCCGCTGGTGCGGCGGGCGGGGCAGGGGTCCGGCCTGTGCTGGCTGTCCGCCGCGCTGGTGCTGGCCCTGCTGGTGCTGCCCACCATGGTGGTGATCATGGACGCCGCCCTGCGGGAACGGGGCCGGGCGCTGCGGCTCACCGGCGCGGCGCTGGGCCTTTCGCCCGCGCAGGTCTTCGCCCACGTCATGCTGCCGGGGGCGCGGCGCTGGCTGGTCACGGCGGGGGTGTTCGGCTTCGGCCGGGCCGTGGGCGACACCCTGATCCCGCTGATGCTGGCGGGCAACGCGCCCGGCGTGCCCGCATCGCCCTTCGACGCGCTGCGCACCCTCACCGCGCACATGGCCCTGGTCATGGCCACCGACGCGGGCAGCACCGCCTACCATTCGCTGTTCGCGGCGGGCATCCTGCTGCTGGGGGTGAGCGCGGGCGTCAGCCTGGCCGTGCGCCGCCTGCGCCATGCGGACGACGGTTCCGACCCCGGCGCGGAGTGGCGGTCATGACCGGACGCGGCATGCCGCGCGAACGCGCCCTGACCGCGCTGGCCTGGCTGGCCGCCCTGCTGGTGGCGGCTGTGGCCGCCGTGGGCAGCGGCTACCTGCTGTGGCGCGGCGTGCCCACCCTGGGCCGCGCGCTCTTCTTCGGCGATACGCCGCCCCTCCTCGCCATGGCCGGGCTGCGCCCGGTGTGGGACGGCATCTGGCCCGCCTGCGTGGGCAGCCTGTGCCTGGTGGGGCTGGCCACCCTGCTGGTGCTGGGGCCGGGCGTGGGCTGCGGCATCTACCTTGCCGAATACGCCGGGCCGCGCACCCGCCGCCACCTGGGGCTGGCCGTGGAACTGCTGGCCGGGGTGCCGTCCATCGTCATGGGGCTGTTCGGGTTCACGCTCATTCTCGTGCTGCGGCGCATGTTCCTGCCGCAGGCCAACACCTGCCTGCTGCTGGCGGCGGGGTGCCTGGCCCTGCTGGTGCTGCCCCCGCTGGTGGTGTCCACCCGCGCCGCGCTGGAATCGCTGCCCCACGGGCTGCGCCTGACCGGGGCGGCCCTGGGGCTGACCCGCGAGCAGACCGTGTTCCGGGTGTTGTTGCCGGAAGCCGGACGCGGCATCCTGGGCGGGGTCATGCTGACCATGGGCCGCGCGGCCGAGGACACGGCGGTGATCCTGCTCACCGGGGTGGTGGCCAACGCCGGGCTGCCCGCCGGGCTGCTGGCCAAGTTCGAGGCCCTGCCCTTCACCATCTATTACACCGCCGCCCAGTACCAGACCGAGGACGAACTGGCGCGCGGCTTCGGCGCGGCGCTGGTGCTGCTGGTCCTTTCCGGCTCCATGATGCTGGGGGCCGGGGCGTTGCGGCGGGCGCTGGAAAAGCGCCGCAAGGGAGAGGATGCATGGAACTGAGCCTGCGCGTGACCGGGTTGCGCGTGTCCTTCCACGGCCGGACGGCGGTGGAAGACGCCTCGCTGGATCTGCCCCGCACCGGGGTCACCGTGCTGCTGGGCCGTTCCGGCTCGGGCAAGACCACCTTCCTGCGCGCCCTGAACCGCCTGAACGAATGCTTTCCCGGCTGCGAGACATCGGGCTCCATCGTGCTGTACCCGCGCGGCCCGAACGGCGAGCCCGGCGCCGGGTGCGACCTGCTGGGTCCCCACGCCCCGCCCCTGACCGAACTGCGCCGCCGGGTGGGCATGGTGTTCCAGACGCCCAACGTGCTGCCCATGAGCATCCGCCGCAACCTGCTGCTGCCGCTGGAACTGGTGCGCGGACGGCCGGACGACGCCGGGGCGCGCATGCAGGCGGTGCTGGAGGACGTGGGCCTGTGGGATGACGTGCGCCAGCGGCTGGACCGCCCCGCCGCGCAGCTTTCCGGCGGGCAGCAGCAGCGGCTGTGCCTGGCCCGCATGCTGATCCTGGAGCCGGACGTGCTGCTGCTGGACGAGCCCACCGCCTCGCTGGACGCGGCCACCACGCAGGATATCGAACAACTGGTGCGCCGCCTGGCCGACGCCCGCCCGGTGCTCATGGTGTCGCACAGCCTGGGGCAGGCGGCGCGCCTGGCCGACCGGGTGGTCATCTTCGCGGACGGCAGGCCGCAGCGGGAATTCACCCCCGCCGACCTCGGCGGCGACGCGGGCCGCGAGGCCCTCATGCAGGCGCTGCTGTAAGGCGCGAACGCGGCCGCCCGCCCCTTCCTGCGCATCCCCCCGCCTTGCGCGCGGCACTATGCATATTTGCAAAGCGCGCCGTTTGCCCTTATGGAGAGCCAACCGCTCGCCACCCCCAACACCCTCAGGAGTCAGTCATGCTTCGGCGCATAGAAGTCGGGCTTCGGCCGCAGGTCACCGATACCGTGGGCCGCAACGTCGCCGCCAAGATCCGGGCCTCGCTGGGCCTGAACGTGGAATCCGTGCGCCTGGTCAGGGTGTTCACCGTGGATGGTCTTTCCGGGGACGCGCTGGCCCGCATGGTGGCGCAGGGCGTGCTGCACGACCCCGTGTTGCAGGACGCCGCGCTGGACCTGCTGCCCGCCCCGCACGGTGCGGCCCCGGCGGACTGGGTGCTGGAAGTGGGCTTTCGCCCCGGCGTCACCGACAACGAGGGCCGCACCGCGCGCGACACCCTGGCCCTGGTGCTGGACGCCGACCGCCGGTCCATCGCCGTGTACACCTCGGCCCAGTACCACGTGACCTGCGCGCCGGACGCGCCCCTTTCCCGCGCGGACATGGAACACATCGCCCGCGACCTGCTGGCCAACGAACTCATCCAGCGTTTCATGCTGAAAAGCCGTGACGAATGGGCCGCCGAACCCGGCTTCGCCCCGCAGGCCGCGCAGGTGACCGGGGCGTCCAGCGACGAGGTGGCCGTCATCCCGCTGTCCACCATGGACGACGCGGCCATGCTGGCCTTCAGCCGCGAGAACACCCTGGCCCTGAGCCTGGAAGAACTCCACGCCATCCGCGCCTACTACGCGGACCCCGCCGTGCGCGCCGACCGCGCCGCCATGGGCCTGCCCGCCGACCCCACCGACGCGGAAATCGAAGTGCTGGCCCAGACCTGGTCCGAGCACTGCAAGCACAAGATATTTTCCGCCCGCATCGCCTACGAGAACCGCGAAACCGGCCGCCGCGAAGTGGTGGACAGCCTGTACAGGACGTACATCCAGGGTTCCACCAAGGCCATCCGGCAGCGCCTTGGCGAACGCGACTTCTGCCGCTCGGTGTTCAAGGACAACGCCGGGGTCATCGCCTTCAACGACACCCACGACGTGTGCATCAAGGTGGAGACCCACAACAGCCCTTCGGCGCTGGACCCCTACGGCGGCGCGCTGACCGGCATCGTGGGCGTGAACCGCGACCCCATGGGCACCGGCCTTGGCGCGGAACTGCTGTGCAACACCGACGTGTTCTGCTTCGCCTCGCCGTTCCGCGAAGGCGAACTGCCCCCCCGCCTGCTGCACCCGCGCCGGGTCATGGAAGGCGTGCGCGAAGGCGTGGAGCACGGCGGCAACAAGTCGGGCATCCCCACCGTCAACGGCTCCATCGTGTTCGACGAACGCTACCTCGGCAAGCCGCTGGTGTACTGCGGCACCGTGGGCATGCTGCCGAAGGAAATCCACGGCCGCCCCGGCTGGTACAAGAAGGCCATGCCCGGCGACGTCATCGTCATGGCGGGCGGGCGCATCGGCAAGGACGGCATCCACGGGGCCACCTTCTCGTCCGAAGAACTGCACGAAGGCTCCCCGGCCACGGCGGTGCAGATCGGCGACCCCATCACCCAGCGCAAGATGTACGACTGCATCATGCGCGCCCGCGACATGGGCCTGTACAACGCCATCACCGACAACGGCGCGGGCGGCCTGTCCTCGTCCGTGGGCGAGATGGCGCAGGACACCGGCGGCTGCCGCCTGGACCTTTCGCGCGCCCCGCTCAAGTACGACGGTCTGCGCCCGTGGGAAATCCTGCTGTCCGAGGCGCAGGAGCGCATGACCCTGGCCGTGCCGCCGGACAGGCTGGACGCCTTCCTGGCCCTGGCGAAGGAAATGGACGTGGAGATCACCCCGCTGGGCAAGTTCACCAAGTCGGGCCGCTTCCACGTGGTCTACGGCGACCGGCAGGTGGCCTGCCTGGACATGGACTTCCTGCATGACGGCGTGCCCCAGATGCGGCTTTCCGCCGTGTGGGAACGCCCGGACTTCGCCCCCGCCTGCGAATGCCGTCTGGACCCGGCCCCCGCCGAGCAGGGGCCGCTGCTGCACGCCATGCTGGGCCGCCTGAACATTTGCAGCAAGGAATACCTGATCCGCCAGTACGACCACGAGGTGAAGGGCGGCAGCGTGGTGAAGCCCCTCGTCGGCGTGAAACGCGACGGCCCGGCCGACGCCGCCGTGGTGCGCCCCCTGCTGGGCAGCGAGGCGGGCATCGTGCTCTCGCACGGCATCTGCCCCAAGTTCAGCGACTACGACACCTACTGGATGATGGCCAACGCCATCGACGAGGCGGTGCGCAACGCCGTGGCCGTGGGCGGCGACCCCGACCGCATGGCGGGCACCGACAACTTCTGCTGGTGCGACCCGGTGCAGTCGGAAAAGACCCCCGACGGCCACTACAAGCTGGCCCAGCTGGTGCGCGCCAACCAGGCCCTGGCCCACTTCTGCCTTGCCTACGGGGTGCCCTGCGTCTCCGGCAAGGACTCCATGAAGAACGACTACTTCGGCGGCGGGGTCAAGATATCCATCCCGCCCACGGTGCTGTACTCGGTGCTGGGCGTCATGGACGACGTGAACCGGGCCGTCACCTCCGACTTCAAGCAGCCGGGCGACAAGGTGTACCTGCTGGGCGACACCTTCCGCGAACTGGGCGGCAGCGAGATAGCCGACCAGTTGAACACCGTGGGCGCGCAGGTGCCCCAGGTGGACGCCCTGTCGGCCATGGCCCGCTACCGCGCCCTGCACGGGGCCATCAACGCGGGGCTGGTCACCGCCTGCCACGACCTGTCCGACGGCGGCCTTGCCGTGGCCCTGGCCGAAATGGCCGTGGGCGGACGGCTGGGCGCGCGGTGCGACATCGCCGCCGTGCCTGTCGTGCCAGGTGTGGCAGACGCGGCAGACGCGGGCGACATGACCGCCGCCGAAGTGCTGTACTCCGAATCGGCCAGCCGCCTGCTGGTCACCGTGAAGCCGGAGCACGCCGCCGCCTTCGAGGCGCACTTCGCCGGGTCCGCCTGCGCCTGCATCGGCGAGGTGACGGCGGACGCCGTCCTGACGGTCACCGCCCAGGGCGCGCCCGTGCTGGCCGAGGGCGTGGAAGGCTTGGCCCGCTCGTTCAAGGCCACCTTCGACTGGTAGCCGGGGACCGCCTCTGAGACACAACAAGCCGGAAACACATGCATAACGCCACGGGGCGGGCCGCACGGCCCGCCCCGTTTCCTTTTTCCCGCGGCATCACCGGGCGGTTCCGGCATGATTTGGTGTGGCGCATGGCAAAAAAGCATGCCATGATCGCCGCAGGTTCCAGCGGCCGCAGCCCGGCCGGAAAGCCGTTCGCGCCCGGAGTCGCCATGCGGCCGCACATGTTCTCCATCCGCGTCACCCTGGTCTGGATCGCCCTGCTGGCGGCCCTGCCCTCGTTCGGCGTCATCCTGTACGATTCCCACCGCCTCGCCACACAACTACAGGCCGAGGCGGAGGCGTCGGTCACCCGCGCGGCCAGCAGCATCGCCGCATTGCAGGCCCGCGTGGCCGACGGCGCGCGCCAGACCCTGACCATCCTGTCCGCCCTGCCCGACGTGCGGCGGCTGGATCCGGCCGCCTGCGAGGCCGTGTTCCGGAAGGTGCTGGCCGAAGACACCGCCCTGCTGAACCTGCTGGCCCTGGACGCCAACGGCGACCTCGTGGCCTCCGGCCGCCAGACCGTCCCCGTCCCCGGCCCCGGACAGGCCCCGTTCAACCTTTCGGATCGCATGTATTTCCGCACGGCGGTGCGCGACAAGCGCTTCACCAGCGGCGAATACGTGGTGGCGCGCACCCTGCAAGAGGCCACCTTCCACTTCGCGCTGCCCCTGGCCGACCCCACCGGGCGCATCTACGGCGTGCTGGCCGCGCCGGTGCGCCTCGACCACTACGACGAACTGTTCGACAAGCTGAACCTGCCGCCGGGCTCCATACTCAGCCTGTCCGACCATCGCGGCATCCGCCTGTCGTTCCACCCCAAAAACGACGCCAACCCCGTGGGCCGCCCCATCCTTGCCGGGGTGTGGGACGCCCTGCGCGCCATGTCCGACCAGGGGCTGTTCACGCGCGAGGGGGCCGACGGCACCATGCGCCTGTACGGGTTCTCGCGCCTGCGCCTGTACCCGGAATCCGATCCGTACGTAAGCGTCATCGTGGGCATTCCCGAAGACGCCATGCTGGCCCCGGTGCGCGCCGCGCGCAACCGCGCGCTGGCGCTGCTGGGCGGGGCCATGGCCGTGACCCTGGCCGTGGCCTGGCTGGCGGGCGGACGGCTGGTGGCCCGGCCCCTTTCGCACATCGCGGCCACCGCCACCCGCATAGGCGAAGGCCAGTTGGGCGCGCGCACCGGCGTCGGCCACGACATGGGCGAGATCGGCCAACTGGCCTTCAGCGTGGACACCATGGCCTCCATCCTCACCAGCCGCCTGCGCGAGCGCGAGGCATTCACCGCCGAACTGCGCGACAACGAGGCCCGCTACCGCGCGGTGTTCGACAACGCCATGGACGCCATCCTGCTGGCCGACGCGGACACCGGCATCATCATGGACGCCAACCGGGCGGCCTTGCAGGTGTTCGGCTATGCCCGCGATGAACTGGTGGGCATGCACCAGCGCCAACTGCATCCGGAGCGGATGCACCGGAGCGGCTTTGGCGGACGCTTCGAAACCCTGAAAAGCCACCCCCTGGAACTGCCCGTGGAAATGCCCATGCGCACCCGCGACGGCCAGGAGCGCGACATGCTGGTCAAGGCCCGGGTGCTGCGCGTGGGCGACCGCGACGTGGCCGTGGGCATGTTCCACGACATCACCGAGCGCAGGCAGTCGGAACAGCAACTGCGCGAGGTGGAGGCCCGCTTCCGTTCCATCGTTGAGGGCGCGCCCCTGGGCGTGCTGCTGCTCGCCCTGGACCAGGCCGAACACCTGCGCATCGAGGCGGTGAACCCCACGGCCGACGAGGCGTTGCGCATCACCGTCCGGGGCATGCTGGGGCGGCGGCTGACCGAAGCCCTGCCCGGCATCGCCGCCACCAACCTGCCCACCATCTTCGGCGGTATCGCCATCAAGGGCGGGGCGTTCAGCGTGTCCGCCCATGCCAGCGCCGGGTGGCTGCCCGCCGGATGGTCCTTTGCCGACCTGTGGGTGTTCCGCACCGGCAGCCGCCAGATCGCGGTGATGTTCGCCGACGTCACCCGGCGCACCCGCGCCGAGGACGAACTGCGCCAGGCCAAGGAGGCGGCGGAAAAGGCCAACCGCTCCAAGTCGGAATTCATCGCGGTCATGAGCCACGAGGTGCGCACCCCCATCAACGGGGTCATGGGCATGCTGCAACTCCTGCGCGGCACCCACCTTTCCGGCGAGCAGGAAGACTGCGTGGACACGGCCCTGGGCGCCAGCCGCAACCTGCTGCGCATCCTCGACGACATCCTGGACATCTCGCGCATGGAGGCGGGCGCGCTGCCACTGGTGGAGGAATCGTTCTCCATGGCCGAGGTCACCGAACCCATGCGCGCCATGCTGGCCCACCAGGCCAGGGCCAAGGGGCTGGCCTTCGAGGCGGAGACGGACCCGGACCTGCCGCAGGTGCTCACGGGCGATGCCGGGCGCATCCGCCAGGTGCTGGTGAACCTGGTGTCCAATGCCGTCAAGTGCACCGAGGCGGGCGGGGTGCGGGTGGAGATATACCCGCTGCCGCGCTGCGGCCGGGCGGACCGGACGAGCATCCACATGGCGGTCATCGACACGGGCACGGGCCTGCAACCGGAACTGCTGCGCACCCTGTTCGACAGCTACGCCACGGGCGGCGCGGCTGCGGCGCGCCCCGCCGGGACGGGCCTGGGCCTGGCCATCGTGCGGCGGCTCACCCTGCTCATGGGCGGCACCATCTGCGTATCCACCGCCCCCGGCGAGGGCACCGAATTCCACATCACCCTGCCCCTGCGCACCGAAGAGGCGCAGGCCGCGCGCCGGGCCGACGCACGGCGGGCCGCCCCCCGGCCCCCGGCCGCACAGGCCGCCCCTCACGCATCCCGGACCGGCGGAATTCCCACGCCATCGGGCGACGGCGCGTCCAGCGCACCCCGGACCGGCGGAGCCGCCCCGCGCGTACTGGTGGTGGACGACGACGAAGTGAACCTGATGACCGCGCAACGGCTGCTGGCGCGGCTGGGCTACACGGCCGACCGGGCCATGTCGGGCAGGCAGGCCCTGGAAATGCTGGACCGCGCCCGCTACGACGCCGTGCTCATGGACATCCAGATGCCCGACATGGACGGCATGGAGGCCACCCGGCACATCCGCATGCGCGAGGCCGGGACCCCCGACGCCACCCCGCCGTGGGTGCCGGTGGTGGCCCTGACCGCCCACGCCATGCGGGGCGACCGCGAACGGTTTCTGGCGGCGGGCATGAACGACTACCTGGCCAAGCCCATCGAAATCGACCAGTTGGACGCCCGGCTGCGCGCCCAATTGCGAGACCAGTCACAGGTCCGATTACGCCCCGCCTGACGTGTCATGTCACGCCAAGCATAATCCAACTGTGCGCACAACCTGCATTTTTCCCCGTCCCCGCTTGACGCAACCCCTGCCCTTGGGTACAGCGAAAACAAACAAGAACGGCGTCATACCGGGTCTTGTCGGCACGCTGCGGGGCATGGCCTGAAGTCGGGCACGGCCTGCCCCCATGCCGCGGCGCGGCGCCATCCGCGCGCGGCGGCGCCGCGCGCCGGCCACCCATTGGCATACCGCCCCGAAGCACGGGGCGGGCTTCCTGTGCGTCCGCGCGCAGGAGGTGGTGAAGTTCCACAGAAGCGGGAAGTGGCGCGGGCTCCCTGCGCGCCCGCCCACAGGACAAACCGGGGGGTCGCATGCTGTTCACCCGTTCGCTGGGCGCCAAGGTGCAAATGCTCGTCGTGGGCACCGCGGTCATGGTCTTCGCGGCGTTGTTCCTCGCAAACTCCTACTGGCAACGGGAAACCACCCTCCACCTCATCCACGACTCCTCCGCCCGCACCGCCCAGATCCTGCTCGAGGCCATCAACGACCCCATGTCCAAGGGCAACGACGAAGGCACCGGGGAAAAGTTCAACGCCATCGCCGCGCGCTATCCCACGGTCAGCGTGCACCTCACCGACTTCCGGGGCTCCGTCACCTACTCCACCAGGCACGAGGCCGTGCGCAAGCCCATGAAGGACGTGGTGCGCGACCCGCGCTTCGCCGCGCTGTTCGACGCCGCGCTGCAAACGCAGGTGGACGACGGCCAGTTGCTGGAACTGGGCGGCACCCCCTACTACACCGAGTTCAAGACCATCCCCAACGCGCCGGAATGCCACCACTGCCACGGCGCCAGCCAGCCCATCCTGGGGGCCATGGTCATGCTTCAGGACATCTCGGCCGACGCGGCCCTGCTGCGCACGCGCCAGTGGCAGGGCGGCGGGCTTTCGCTGGCGGGCATGCTGGCGCTTACCGCCGTGCTCTCGCTGTTCATGCGCCGGGCCGTGGTGGGCCGGGTGCGCACCATCGCGCGGGTGAGCAGCGAGATAGAGCGCGGCAACTACGCGGTGTCCTTCACCGACGAATCCGGCGACGAGTTGGGCGTGCTGTCCGCCAACCTGGCGGCCATGGTGTCCACCATCCGCAACCAGCTGGAATACAACAAATCCGTATTGGGCGGCATCATCGTGCCGCTGGCGGTGATGGACAAGGCGGGGCGCATCGAGTTCGCCAACCAGCCCATGTGCGCCATCCTGGGTTCACCGTGCAAGGACCTGATGGGGCTTTCGCTGCGCGAGGTGCTGGAAAAGGGCGGGACAGACTGTTCCCTGCAATGCGACCCGGTGGCCCAGGTGCTGTCCACCGGCGCCAGCACCAGCGGCATGCTGCGCTTCGTGCGCCGGGACGGGGTGGCCTTTCCCCTGCATTACGAGGCGTCGCCCCTGCGCGACACCGACGGCAAGGCCGTGGGGGCCATCGCCGTGATGATCGACCTGACCCAGGAGGAGGAGGACAAGGTCCGCATCGAAACCCAGCGCCGCAACCTGCTGGAGGTGGCCGAAGAGGTGACCGGGGTGGCCCGCGCCCTGTCCGACGCGGCCGGAGAGCTTTCCGTGCGCATGGGCGAACTGGCCCGCAACGTGGTGGAATCCACCGACGAGACGGCCCAGGTGGCCACGGCCATGGACGAGATGAACGCCACGGTCATGGAGGTGACCCGCAACGCTTCGGCCACGGCCGAGGCGGCGGACCTGGCCAACCACGAGGCGCAGCAGGGCGGGGCGGAGATGCAGGCCACCGTGTCCGAAACCCGCCAGGTGGCCGAACGGGCCGCCGGGCTTGCCGCGTCGCTCAACGACCTGGCGGCGCGGGCCGACAACATCGGCCGGGTCATCGACGTGATCAACGAAATCGCGGACCAGACCAACCTGCTGGCGCTGAACGCGGCCATCGAGGCGGCCAGGGCCGGTGACGCCGGGCGCGGCTTTGCCGTGGTGGCCGACGAGGTGCGCAAGCTGGCCGAAAAGACCATGACCGCCACCAAGGAAGTGGAGCGCGCCATCGAGGACATCCAGGCGGGCACGGCCCAGGCCGTGGACGAGATGACCCGCACGCGCGGCCAGGTGGAGACCACTGCGGACAAGGCCGAGGGCACCGGCGAGGCGCTGGGGCGCATCGTGCGGCGCGCCGTGAGCATCGCCGACATGGTGCGCAACATCGCCACCGCGTCGGAACAGCAGTCGGCCACCAGCGACGAGATCAACCGCAACGTCACGCGCATCAACGACCTCTCGCGCGACATCGCCGACCGCATCCGCACGGCCGAGGCGTCCATCCACGAGGTGTCCGGCATGGCCCAGCGGCTCGGGCAGCTGGTGGAGCGCTTCCGCCAGTAGGACCCTGCCACCGGGGGGAGGGTGCCCCCGGAATTTCGCGCAATCTTTCCGTCGGTTCGCGGAGAATGATTGAACAGTCCACCGACCTGATGTATAGGTGGCAGTACCGCATGTTCCCTCCGCCCCGTCGAACGGCCCGTCCGGCGGGCTCCCCGGAACGGAGGACGCGCGGGAGCAACGAGACACACTGGCCCGCCACCGGCGCGGGCGACCGGCGCCGCACGAACATCACACGGCCGATACAGGCCCAAAAGGTCCTTCAAGGAGGCATTCCGTGCCGAACATGCTCGAAGTCTACAAATGTATTCACTGTGGCAACATCGTCGAAGTGCTGCACGGCGGCGGCAGCGAACTGGTCTGCTGCGGCGAGCCCATGAAGTTCATGAAGGAAGGCACCAGCGACGGGGCCAAGGAAAAGCACGTGCCGGTCATCGAAAAGACCGCCACCGGCTACAAGGTGAAGGTCGGCTCCGTGGCCCACCCCATGGAGGAAACCCACTGGATCGAGTGGATCGAACTCATCGCCGACGGCCGCAGCTACACCAGGTTCCTGAAGCCCGGAGACGCCCCCGAGGCCGAATTCTGCATCCAGGCCACCGAAGTGACCGCCCGCGAATACTGCAACCTGCACGGGCACTGGAAGGCGTAACCCCGCCCCGGATGTCCCCCCAGGAGCCCCCCAGGCGGGCGACCGCCCCTGCCCCAACCGGCGGCGTCAGGCCGCCATGCAACCACCCGACAACGAGGACCGAATCATGAAGAAGTACGTCTGCACCGTCTGCGGCTACGAGTACGATCCCGCCGAAGGCGACCCCGACAACGGCGTGAAGCCCGGCACCGCCTTCGAAGACGTGCCCGCCGACTGGGTGTGCCCCATCTGCGGCGCGCCCAAGTCCGAATTCGAACCCGCCTAGGGGCTGTTTCCAAATTAGGACTTTCGTTCGTTGGCAAGGAAAACGAGCCTGCCATGAGGGAGTGCCTCAGCCGTTGGCGAGTCTTCGAGCCTTACGGATGAGGACCGCAACGCATACTCTTACCGTATTCGACCGAGCCTTAGCCGTTAGGCGAGCGCGCAGCGCGAGTCTTACGGATAAGGACAGCAAAGCCATGGCAGACGAAGTTTGACCGCGTTGCGCTCGATGCCCGTAAAGCTCGCAAGCTCGCGTAACGGGCACGCTCCGCGCCCTTCGGGTCGGTCAGCCAACGGGCGAAAGGACCATTTAGAAACAGCCCCTAGGGCATTTCGACTCACGGCCACCGGGGGAGGCCGCGCCGCCGCTGGCGGCGCGCCTCCCCTTTCCGTCCGCGCGGCCCGCGCGGTCTGGGCGGTCTGGGCGGTTCGGGCCGCGCGCCATGCGCCGCCCCCTTGCCCCACCCACGGAATTTCCTTACTCCTTTGGACAACCCTCTTGCGCATGCTCGCCGGCATGCCGCGCCCCCGCGCACACCCACCGCACCCGCATCGCGAGGTAGAACATGCACGCCCTGGAAATAAAGAAGGACATCCACTGGGTCGGCGTCGTCGACCACAACAGCCGCGACTTCCACGGCTATTCGCTGTCGCCGCAGGGCACCACGTACAACGCCTACGTGGTGATGGACGAAAAGGTCACCCTGTTCGACACGGTGAAGCACGAATTCCTGCCCACCATGCTCTGCCGCCTGTCCCAGGTGGTGGAGCCGGAGAAGATCGACTACATCGTCTGCAACCACCTGGAGCCCGACCATGCCGGAGCCCTGGCCGACATGGTGGCCCGCTGCAAGCCCGAGAAGATCTTCTGCTCGCCCATGGGCCTGAAGGCCATGGAGGCCCACTTCGACATCACCGGCTGGCCCGTGCAGGTGGTGAAGACGGGCGACTCCATCAGCCTCGGCAAGCGCACCGTGACCTTCGTGGAAACGCGCATGCTGCACTGGCCCGACAGCATGGTGTCGTACATTCCCCAGGACAAGCTGCTGATCTGCAACGACGCCTTCGGCCAGAACATCGCCAGCACAGAACGCTACGCCGACGAAATAGACCGCTCCGCGCTGCTGCACGCCATGAAGGAGTACTACCACAACATCGTGCTGCCCTTCTCGCCCATCGTGCTGAAGACGCTGGACGCCATCGCGGAACTGAAGCTGGACATCGACATGCTGGCCCCGGACCACGGGCTGATCTTCCGGGGGTACGACGAAGTGCAGTTCGCCTTCGACACCTACCGCCGCTACGCCGAGCAGAAGCCGCAGAAGCGCGCCGTCATCGTGTTCGACACCATGTGGCACTCCACCGAAAAGATGGCCAGCGCCATCGCCGACGGGCTGGAGGCGGGCGGCGTGCCCACCCGCATCATGTGGCTGAAGGCCAACCACCACAGCGCCGTGATGACCGAAGTGGCCGACTGCGGCGCGGTGATCGTGGGTTCGCCCACCCACAACAACGGCATCCTGCCCGAAGTGGCCAAGATGCTCACCTACATGAAGGGCCTGCGCCCGCTGAACCGCATCGGTGCGGCGTTCGGCTCGTTCGGCTGGTCCGGCGAATCGGTGAAGGTCATCGGCGAATGGCTGGAATCCATGGGCATGGAACTGCCCGCCGCACCGGTGAAGGTGAAGCACGTGCCCACCCACGACACCTACGAGAAGTGCTTCGAGCTGGGCAAGACCGTGGCCGCGGCGCTTACCGCCAAGTGCGGGGGGTAGGGACTGTTTCCAACTTGTCTTTTCGCCCGTTGGCGTCGTCAAACTTCGCCTGCCATGTCGGTCGAATACGATAAGAGTATACTCCCTCATGGCAGGCTTGTTTTCCTCGCCAACGAACGAAAATCCTAATTTGGAAACAGCCCCTAGGGGGAGAAAGAACGGCGGCGTGGTTCGTATCGACCCGGTCACGCTGCCCGGAAGAAGCCGGGTTGACGCCATGATGACACACGGGGAAGGGTCGCGAGGCCCTTCCCCTTTTCCGTTCACCCATCCCGGCGGGTCACGCCCCGTAAAGCCGACCGGGAAGGTGCCGTGTCAGTACCCCGTGCCACGGTCACCAAGACGGAACTTTTCGTGCCTCTGTTGCCCCACCCCGGCCTTTTCGCCACAGTCGGGCCATGGATTTCCTTTCCGCCCTGTTCCCACAGTCCCCCCTGTTCGCGGCGGACACGCTGAGGGTTTCCGTCATCCTGCTCACGCTGAAGGTGGCGGGCATCGCCACGGTGGTGTCCTCGGTGCTCGGAATCCTGACGGCGTGGTGCATCGCCCGCCGCCCCTTTCCCGGCCGCACCTGGGTGGACGCCCTGTGCGCCCTGCCGCTGGTGCTGCCGCCCACGGTCATCGGCTACTACCTCATCCTGCTGGTGGGGCGGCGCGGCCTGCTGGGGCCGTGGCTGGCCGAATTCGGCATCAACCTGATGTTCTCGTGGGAGGGTGCGGTGGTGGCGGCCACGGTGGTGGTCTTTCCGCTCATCTACAAGTCCGCCCGCGCCGCGCTGGAAGCCGTGGACCACAACCTCGAAAACGCGGCCCGCACCCTGGGCGCGTCGGAATGGAAGGTGTTCCTGCGCGTCTCGCTGCCTCTCGCGTGGCGCGGCATCCTGGCCGGGGTCATGCTGGCCTTCGCGCGCGGCATGGGCGAGTTCGGGGCCACGCTGATGATCGCGGGCAACCTGCCCGGCCGCACCCAGACCCTGTCGCTGGCCATCTATTCCGCCTTCCAGGCCGGGGACGACGCGCAGGCGCTGGCGCTGGTCATCGTCACATCGCTGTTGTGCATGGGCGTGCTGATACTGGCGGACAAGCTGGCCACCGGCGGTCTTTCCTTCGGCAGGGGAGCGTGATGATCGACGTCGCCATCACCCATCGCCTGCCCCCGGCCCGAGGGGCCAAGGGCAAGGGCTTCAAGATCGACGTGTCCTTCGCCACCGAAGACCGCACCCTGGTGCTGTTCGGCCATTCCGGCTCGGGCAAGACCCTGACCCTGCAAGCCATCGCCGGGCTGATGCGCCCCCGCGAGGGGCGCATCGTCATCAACGGGGCCACCCTGCTGGACACGGCGGCGGGCATCGACATTCCCGCGCGCGACCGGGGCATCGGCTACGTGTTCCAGGACTACGCCCTGTTCCCGCATCTTTCGGTGCGCAAGAACGTGGAGTTCGGCCTGGGGGCCGGGCGGCGGGCTTCCGTGGCCGGGAATGAAGACAGGGCCATGACCGGCGGCGCAAACGGCAAGCAGCGCGTGGACGAACTGCTGGAACTGTTCGAGATAGACCACGTGGCGCAAAACCTGCCGGGCAACATTTCCGGCGGGCAGCGCCAGCGCACCGCGCTGGCCCGCGCCCTGGCGACGAACCCGCGCGCGTTGCTGCTGGACGAGCCGTTCTCCGCCCTGGACCCGCTGCTGCGGGTGCGCATGCGCAAGGAATTCACCCGGCTGTTCGCGCACTTCGACATTCCGGCCATCATCATCACCCACGACCCGGACGACGTGGACGCCTTTGCCGATACCCTGGTGCTGTACGAGGACGGCCGCATCCGCCACCGCCTGAACTTCCGCGAACTGCGCGCGGAAGGAAAGCCGGCGCTAGGGCTGCTGATGACGTTGATGGGGTAGCACCCCGTCCGGCCTCCACGTTTCCGTCCACTGTTCCCGTCCGGCCATGCGCGTCAACATGGCCGGGCGGGCCCCCCCGGCGCGCCGCCTCGCGCGTCCGGTTTCGCACGGGCCTTCGGGCACCACCCGTCGTCCGCCCGTCCGCCCCTCCATGTGAAAGCGCCGCCATCCCCGCAAGGACGGCGGCGCTTTCCGCAGGCGGGCGGCGTTGCGCCCCCGGATACGGCATGCGTCGCGCTACTCCACGTTCAGGATCACCGAAAATGCCTTGAACATCACCAGGATGTCGGTGCCCGGCTCCAGGTCCAGCGCCTTCACGCTTTCCACGGTCAGCAGGGCGCACACGGTGGTGCCCTCGGGCAGGTCCACCACCACCTCGGCGGCGATTTCGGAAAGGTTCACCCGCGCCACCTTGCCCGCGTAGCGGTTGCGGGCGCTGGTCTTCAGCCGGTTTTCCTCGCGGGCCAGAATCACCCACGGGGCCTTCACCGTGGCGGTCATCACCTTGCCGGTGCCCACGCCAAGGTTCTGGGCGCTTTCCTCGGTGATCACCGAAACCACCTTCAGGCCGCTGTTGGTGGTCAGTTCCACCTCCACGAGCAGCCCGTCCTTGACGACGGACGTCACCCTGCCGGTGAACGCGTTGCGCGCGCTGGTCTTCATCCTGGTCTCCTTGTTCAGGTAATGATGCACGATACGCCGTACGTCATCATCTGAAAAGCGCAGGTAGTTGGCCGTCTGGTTCATGCTCTGGTGGCCCAGGATGCCCTGCACGATCTTCAGCGGCACGCCGCCGCGCAGCAGTTCCACGGCCCGCGAATGCCGGATGACGCGCGGGTTCAGGTATTCCTTGGGGATGGAGCATTCCGCCGCGCGCTCGTAGAACTTGCGGCGCACGTAGCCCTGGTCCATGCGGAAGACCCGCCCGCGCAGGCCGAACATCATGGGATCGTCCAGCACCCGCTGCACCTCGCGCATGACCGGCCCCGGCAGCTGGATTTCGCGCCCGCCGTGGCCGCGCACGATGGCCAGTTGGCGCACCGGGTCGAGGTCGGCGGTGTCGTCCAGGGCCAGCGCCTCGCCAAGGCGCAGTGCGCCGTGGCGCATCATCAGGAAGGCCACCCACAGCCGCCCGCGCGAACGGCGCTGCACCGGCGTGGCGGCCGCGCCGAACCAGGCGTGGAAGGTGGCCGTCAGTTCGTCGAGCTGTTCGGAGGTAAGGTGCTTGACCCCTTCCGGCACCTCGAAGCTCTGGGCCGGGCAGGGAACATCCTTTGCCCCCTGCGGGGCGGGCGGGGGATACGGCGCTTCGCCCCCGCGCCGGGCAGCCCCGCGCGGACAGGCGCCGCCACCCATGCCCGGCGCGCCGGACAATGCGGTGACGATGGAATGGAGCGTTTCCGCGCCAAGGCCGTCCGCGCCAGCATGAGAGCCGCCAGACATTCCAGACGGGCCGGACGGGCCGCCTTGCAGGCGCGCCTCCAGTTCCCGCTCGATGCAGGCCCGCATCAGTTCCAGTTGTGTCTCGTCCAGTGCGCCGACGATTCCGGCCAAAGGAGCATGCATGGTCGATCTGCCTCCGCAGTGTCGTTGCCGCCGCCACCCTGCCGGAAGTTGTGGTCGGTTTTCGCCGGAAAGGAAATACAGTCACGAAAATACCAACCCAGGTGACCGTGTTGCGCGCCGTCCGGGCAGCGGCTACCCGGAATATGGAAGGAGCTCCGGTCGCACGTGCCTGCCGCGCCGGTGCCCCGACGAGGTCCGGCCCGGAATGCGCACCGGGCCGGCACCCCCGTGCCGCCTTTCTCCCCCCGGAACGCCCAACCGGCAGCCCTCCGGCCCCGTGGTCATTCCGGGCGATTCCGCCCCTTCCGTTCCCCTGCGCCGTGGACATGCTGCCCATGCTCCTCTCTTCCGCCCTTCCCGCCGTGCTCACCGTCGTGGCGCTGGCCGCTCTGGCGGCCCTGGCCCTGCTGCTGGCTTTCGAAACGGGGCTTACGCCGCGCGGCAACGTCCACGACGGCGAACTGGGCCTGGCAACGGGACGGGGCACGGCCGCGCGCCTGCGCCTGCGCGAACTGTGCGGCGGCCCGCTGGCCCTGATGCTGGCCGGGCTGGGCGTGCCCCTGCTGTGGCCGGAACCGGAGGCCGGGGTGGCCCTGCTGGCCACGGCCGTAGCGCTGCGCCTGCTGCGCGGCCCCGCCGCCGCCCACGCCGCCCCGCATCTGGCAGACAATCCGGAAGCCCCGTGCATTTCCTACGCTCCGGTGGCCCACATGCGCACCCCGTTCACCAACGTGCGCGGCATGCCCATCCAGCCCGTGGGCGCTCAGGGCGTGGCGGGCAGCATCGACGTGCTGCCCGAATACGCCGACGGCCTCGCCGACATCGAAGGCTTCTCGCACCTGCTGGTCATCTACCACCTGCACCAATGCAAGGGCTTCACTCTGCGCGTGAAGCCCTTCCTGGACAACGACGAGCACGGCATCTTCGCCACCCGCTCGCCGCGCAGGCCCAATCCCATCGGCATTTCCGTCCTGCGGCTTACCGGCGTCACCGGCAACCGGCTGCACGTGGAAAACGTGGACATGCTGGACGGCACCCCGGTGCTGGACATCAAGCCGTACGTCCCCGCCTTCGACGTCTGGGACGCCGACAGGACGGGCTGGTTCGCCACCGTGGCGGACAACGCCGTGCAGTGCAGGGCCGACGACCGTTTCGCCCCCGCAGACACCATTCAACCTCAGACAGGAGGCGCCTCATGATTTCCGGTTTCCGTCCGTTCCGCACCGGCCGCAGCGTTCTTGCCGCACTGGCCCTCATGGCGCTGGTGTGCGCCCCCCTTGCCGCCCAGGCGGGCGAGATCACCGTGTCCGCCGCCGCCAGCCTGACCAACGCCTTCACCGACATCAAGGGCATGTTCGAAAAGGCCAACCCCGGCAGCAAGGTGCAGACCAACTTCGCCGCCTCCGGCCCGCTGCTGAAACAGATGCAGGAAGGCGCGCCGGTTGACGTGTTCGCCTCCGCCGACCAGGTCACCATGGACAAGGCCGTGGAAAGCAAGCTCATCGACGTGGCCACCCGCATCGACTTCGTGTCCAACAGCCTGGTGCTCATCGTGCCCTCCGACTCCAAGCTGGCCATCGCGTCCGTGGACGACCTGAAGAAGGCCGACGTGCACCGCATCGCCGTGGGCAACCCCGACTCCGTGCCCGTGGGCCGCTACACCAAGGCCGCGCTGACCGCCGCCGGGTCGTGGGACGCCATTTCCGGCAAGGCCGTGCTGGCCGAAAGCGTGCGCCAGGCCCTGGACTACGTGTCGCGCGGCGAGGCCGAAGCGGGCTTCGTGTACATGACCGACGCCAAGATCGCGGGCGACAAGGTGAAGGTGGTCGCCACCGTCAAGGGCCACGCCCCCATCACCTACCCCATCGCCGTCCTGTCCGGCTCCAAGGACAAGGCCACCGCGGCCGCGTTCATCAAGTTCGTGACCGGCCCCGAAGGCATGGCCGTGCTCGACAAGTACGGCTTCGGCAAGCCGTAGACGCCCCCCCCCCGACTGCCCCCTACAACGACGCGAACGGGCGTCGGCCATCTGGCCGACGCCCGTTGTGCGTTGCGCCCCGTGCGCCTCCTGCGACAGACCCAGCGCCTCGAACCGGCGGGGCATGGCGCTGCGGCCCCTCGGACGGAACGGGGCGGGGCGGGATGCGGCGGTCCGCAGGCTACGGTTCGCGGTACACGGCCCGGCGGGGCCGCACCTCAACCGGCGCGGGTGTTGCCGTCACCCGGCCTGCGCGCACCACTGGCGGGCAAGGGCCGCGTACATGTCCGTTGCGGCGCGGATCTGCGCGGTCTCCGCGAATTCGTCGGTGCGGTGGGCCAGGGCCGGGTCTCCGGGGCCCAGGATTAGCACGGGGGCGTCCGGCAGGGCCGTGCGCAGCGCCGCCGCGTCGGTGAAGAACTGCACGCTCTCGATGCCGGGCGGGGCATCCAGGTATTCCGCCAGCAGACCGAAGGCCCGGCGCACCCAGGGGTGGTCCGGTTCGGTCCACACGGCGGGGATGTCCAGCAGCACGCCCATCTCGACCTCCTCCCCCGGCTCCCCCGGCTCCCCCGGCTCCCCCGCCGCCTCCGCCACCTTCCGGGCCATGACGGCCCCGCGCTGGCCGGGAATGGTCCGGATGTCGATGCGCAGGGTGGCCCTGTCCGGCACGGAGTTGGTGTTCTGCCCGGCGTGCAGGGTGTTCACGCTGCACGTCCAGCCGCCCAGGTGGGGATGCGGCGGGGCGCCGAAATCCAGCGCGCGGATGCGGGCCACGGCGTCCACGGCCTTGTACAGGGCGTTGTCGCCAAGCTCGGGCATGGAGCCGTGCGCGGTCCGGCCCGTGAACCCGCACTCCAGCCACAGTGCGCCCTTGTGCCCCAGCAGCGGCCGGTTGCGGGTGGGCTCGCACACCACCACCGCGCCCACCCGCCTCAGCAGGTCCAGCAGGGCCGGGTCGCGCGCCACGTGGAACGAGCCCTCGCAGCCGGTTTCCTCGCCGCCGAACACGCACAGGACCATGTCCGACCGCGCATCCTCCCCGGCCATGCGCAGGGCCGCCGCGCACATGGCCGCGATGCCCGACTTCATGTCGCTGGCCCCGCGCCCGTACAGCCTGCCCTCGCGCTCCTCCCCGCCCAGGGGCGGCACGCTCCAGGGGGCCGTGCCCAGGGGCACGGTGTCGATGTGTCCGGCGAAGCACAGGGCCGGGCCGGGCCGCGTGCCGGGCAGGCGCGCCACCAAGCTGGCGCGCCCCGTCGTGACCGTCCCGCCCTGTGCGGGCGCGAAGGCGTCCATGGTCACGACGAACCCGGCGGGGGCAAGGATGCCCGCAAGGTGACGCAGGGCCATCTCCTCGCCGCCGGGCGGGTTGGTGGTGTCGTACCGGATGAGTTCCGCCGCCAGGCGCACCGGATCCGCCGCGTGCATGCTAGCCCCCGTACACCATGAAGTGGGCTTCGGTGGGGGCGCGGGCCTCGCCGTTGATGGGCACGATGTCCTGCGGACAGGCGGACATGACCACCACGCAGTCGAAGGCCGCTTCGAGCACCACGTAATCGCCCGCCTTGGACACCGGGGGCAGCCATTCAATGTGGTTGTCCGTGGCCGGGGTGTTCATCCACAGGTTCAGCGGGCTGGGGCAGGTGGGCGCGGCAAGGCCCAGCCGGGCCAGGGCGGCGTACATATTGTCCTGGCAGTTGTCGTGGTATTCCGCGACTCCGAGGCCGATGTAGCGGTAGATGTCGCACGCGGCGATGAGGGTGTCGTGCACGCCCGGCGAAGTGTCCTCCAGAAAGCGCAGCATGGTGCGGCGGCGGTTGGACACCAGGTCGTCGCCGGCGGCGGGGATGACCTTGTCCAGATACGCGCGGGTGTGCTGCATGGACAGATATTCGCTCATGTCGCGGACGTTGAACGCCCAGGTATCCACGATCTGCTGGCCGTGGGTGTTCACGATCCTGATGCGCTGCCCGGCCTTGAGCGGCGCGGCCATGCCGCTGCGCGCGGGAATGGCGACGAGTTCCGAAGACGTGGCCATGACTGGCTCCTTGGTTTGAAGGTTTTGGAACATCTAGGCGTTGCGCCTGTTCCAGCCGCTCAGGAAGGCTCCCAGCCGGGGGCTTTTCGGGGCGTTGAACAATTCAGCGGGGGGCCCTTCCTCCACCACCTGGCCCCCTTCGAGAAAATAGACGCGATCGGCCACCTCGGCGGCGAAGCCCATCTCGTGGGTGACCACCACCATGGTCATGCCCTCGGCCGCCAGCGAGCGCATGACCTCCAGCACGTCGCCCACCAGTTCCGGGTCCAGGGCCGAGGTGGGTTCGTCGAACAGCATGATGGAAGGCTCCATGGCCAGGGCGCGGGCAATGGCCACACGCTGCTGCTGGCCGCCGGAAAGATTGGCCGGGTAGCTGTCCAGCTTGTCGGCCAGGCCCACCTTTTCCAGCATGGCCGTGCCCAGGGCCTCTGCCTGGGCGCGGCTCTTGCCGCGCACGGAGACGAGCGCCTCGGTCACGTTGTCCAGCGCACTCATGTGCGGCCACAGGTTGAACTGCTGGAAAACCATGCCGAGGTCGCGCCGCGATTCGCGCAGCCGCGCGGGCGACGCCCTGCGGCGGTCCCGGCCGAAGACCTCCTCGTAGCCCATGAGTTCGCCGTTCACGCGCACCTCGCCCTCGTCGTAGGTCTCCAGCACGTTGATGCACCGCAACAGCGTGCTCTTGCCCGATCCGGACGGCCCGATGAGGCAGACCACCTCGGACGGGTACACGCGCAGGTCGATGCCCCTGAGCACCTCGGTGCCGCCGAAACGCTTGCGCAACTTGCGTATCTCGATGATGGGGGGCAGGCTCGCGGCCTTCTTGCTCATGACGTTTTCCTCGACGGGTTGAGGTGCCGCGTCAGCCGCGCCTCCAGCGCCGCCCCGGCGGCGGAGAGCCCGGTGACCAGCAGCCAGTACAGCGCGGCCAGCACCAGCAGCGGTTCGGCGATGGTGAAGGTTTCGTTGATGATCCTGGAGGTCTGTTTGGTCAGTTCCGGCACGGTGATGATGGACAGCACGGCCGAATCCTTGATCAGGATGATGGACTGGTTCACCGCCGGGGGCAGCACCAGCGCGGCCATCTGCGGCAGTTCGATGCGCAGCAGCGCCCGCAGCGGCGGCATGCCCAGGCACGCGGCGGCCTCCAACTGGCCGCGTGGGATGGCCTCGAACCCGCTGCGGAAGATCTCCGCGAAATAGGCCCCGCCGTACAGGCCAAGGCCCACCACACCCGCCGCCTCGGGGTCCAAGGTGATGCCGATGCCGGGACCCGCGTAGTACAGCAGGAACAACTGGATGAGGATGGGCGAACCCCGGAAGAACTCCACGTAGACGCGGCACAGCGGCGCGGCCCGGCGCACGCGGGCGCGCAGCAGTTCCACCCCCAGCCCGACGGCCAGGCCCAGCAGAATGCTGGCCCCGCACAGGCGCACCGTGGTCCACAGCCCGGCCAGGATCACCGGCCAGTAGGCGTCCAGCACCGCGAAATCCAGGCCCGGCAGGCCAAGGCCGGCGGCGGTCATGCCGTCACCCTCCCCCGGCCCGCCAGCCGGGCGCGGACCATGCCGCCGAGGGCCGAGAGCCCCGTGCTCATGACCACGTACAGCAGCGCGGCGGTCAGGTAGATTTCCGTGGGCCGGTAGGTGGCGGCCACCACCTGCTGGCTGGCCCGCAGCAGTTCCACCACGGTGATGGCCGACGTGAGCGACGAATTCTTCAGCAGCATGATCAGCTCGTTGACCAGCGAGGGCAGTACCCGCACCAGCACCTGGGGGATCAGTATCCGCCGCAGGATGCGCCCCTCGCCCATGCCCAGCGCCCGCGCCGCCTCGGCCTGCCCGGGGGGGATGCTGGCGAATCCCCCCCGGTAGATTTCGGCCTGGAAGGCGCCGCTGTTCAGGCTGAGGGCGATGATGGCCGCGGCCACGGGAGGCAGTTCGATGCCCGCCAGCGGCAGCATGTAGAAGACGATGAGCAGCAACACCAGGATGGGGATGCCGCGCAGCGCGCTGATGAACGCCCGGGCGGCCCACGCCAGGGGGCGGCGGCGCGAGATGCGGCAAAGGCACACGGCCATGCCCACGCCCAGCCCCGCGACGATGGAGGCCAGCGAGACCCCCAGGGTTACGGCCGCGCCCTGGAGCAGGGCGGGCAGGTGGGCGACGGCGATGGAGAAATCGGGAACATGGCTCATGTGCGCTCTCCGGGCGGCTACTGTACGGGCACGGGCAGGGCGTCGGCCGGGACGGGCATTTCCATGCCGAACCACTTGTTCTGCAGTTCGCGCATCTTGCCGGACTCGTTGGCCTTGCGCAGGCCGGCGTCGAAGAAGGCGGCCAGCGAGGCCGAGGCGGCGTCCTTGCGGGCCGCCCACGAGAAGAACACCTTGGGGCCGAAGGGCGGGGTGATGATGCGGAAGGCGTCGGGGCGCTTCTTCACCGCGTCGGCCAGGTTGGGGAAGGACTGGGCCACGCCGTCCACGCGACCGGCGGCCAGGTCGGCGTAGGCTTCGTCGAAGGCCACGTACTCGCGCACCTGCTTCACCGGCGTGCCCTTGGCGGCCAAGGCGTCGGTCAGCCCCTTCAGGGCCTGCAACTGGGCGGACCCGGCCTGCGAGGCCACCGTCTTGCCCGCCACGCCCTCCGGCGTGGTGATGCCGGAATCGGCCCGCACCAGCATGGCCACGGTGGCGTCGGCGACGGGCAGGCTGAGCGCGTAACGGTCGAAGCGCTCCCTGGTGGCGGTGACCGAGGTGACCACGTAGTCGAACTTGCCTGCGGCAAGGCCGGGCAGGATGCCCTGCCACGGTACGTCCAGTCGCTTCACGCGCACGCCGGGCAGGTCGGCCATGACCAGGGCCAGCAGGTCGGCCGAATAGCCCACGATCTTGCCGTTCTCCACGAATTCGAAGGGCGGGAAGGCGGCTTCGGTGCCGATGACGATCTCGCCCCTGGCCTTGATGTCGGCCAGCAGATCGGCGCGGGCGCCGGTGGCGGACAGCAGCAGAAGGACGAGCGGGGCCACCAGCAGGGCCACGCGCTTCAGGCCGGAGTGGGTTCCAGTGAACAGCCGTGCCATGTCGATGCTCCTTGCGGTTGAGGATTGTCCCGAGGCAAGCAGCCCGCGGAAACTTGAACCGAAGGAGCATTTGTCGTGCCAAAAATTTCCTGAAAGGAAAATTATGAGATAAAACTTGGACTGGCGCGAGGTTCACCCATGGCCGGGTAAACGCGAAGGGAAAACGACGCGACGAGATATGTGCTTATTTTTACGAATTTGATATTTTTTGAATGGCATATTTTACAAAAACGGTCTTACATGGCTTGTCCAAGGGAGCAAACCAGCCCCCCGCCGTGCGGCAATGGACATGCCACAACGCGTCAGCCGCGCACCCCGCAGGTTCGGGACGCGCGGCTGACGCGGCGCAAGACACCGGAATTGACGGAGCTTGTCGCAAGGTATGGCGTGGGGGGATGCCGCTAGAAGGTAGGGGGCGTGTTGGCCCAGATGACGCGGGCCGTGGCCGCGCCGGGGTTGCGGAAGGCGTGCGGCAGGGCGGAATCGAAAAAGAAGGAATCCCCTTCCTTCAGCAGGTGCGCCTGGCCCTCCACGGTCAGTTCCAGTTCGCCTTCCAGCACGTAGCCCACCTCTTCGCCCTCGTGGCTGATGGTGCCGTTGGTGGAGCCGCCGGGCTCCACGATATGGATGTGCGCCTGCAACACATGCCCCGGCTGGTGCGGGGAAAGATATTCAAGAATTATCCCCCGGCCCTCGCCGCCCACCAGTTGGGCTAGGTGCCGCTCGCCCTTGCGCTGCACCACGCCGCCCCGGGGTTCCGGCAGGAACAACGACCCCATGTTGGTGTCCAGCGCGCGCGAGATGTTGTGCAGCACGTTGATCGAGGGGTTGCCCTTGCCGTTCTCCACCTTGGAAAGCATGCTTTCCGAGCAGCCCGCCTTGTCGGCCAGTTCGCGCAGGGTCATGCCGCGCGCCTTGCGCAGCATGCGAATCTGCACGCCGAGGATGTTCTTTTCGTTCATGCGCACTCCTTCTCCACGAGGGACAGTACGCGTAAGTTTCTTGTCATTCAAGTTTTGAGTCAAACTTTCCTGAAATTGTCATTCCCGTTCCGGAACACCAACCGGGACCGGAGAGCAGTCAAGTTGCCATCCATATCATGCCCGGCGGAGGGGGCAGGGCCGCCGACCAATGCCCCCGCCGCCCGCAAACCGGCCCGCACCGCCAACTTGCCGCCGCCATGCATTTTTTGCTGACAGTTTCTTCGCAACCATGCTAGATTACGCACACTCCCTCCGCCAGCACATGTAAGAATTCTTCCACCATGTTTGCATATTGGCGGAGAAGTGGTAGTAGCAACCATTATCGCTTGATGCACTCACGCTGCCCTGCGTTCGGCGGACGCAGACCGGGCGGCGCGCCAGTTTCACCGTTTAACCTTGCCGGGCTTCCGGGCGGCCACACCGCAGGACCCGCGAAGGGGGAAAGCATGGATGTCGTCATGCTGTCACGGCTGCAGTTCGCGGTGGCCGTCTTCTTCCATTTCATCTTCGTGCCGCTGACACTGGGCCTTTCGGTGCTCATCGCGGTCATGCAGACCATCTACTACCGCACTGGCAACGAAACCTATAAACGCATGGCCAAGTTCTGGGGCAAGCTGTTCCTGATCAACTTCACCCTGGGCGTGGTCACGGGCATCACCCTGGAATTCCAGTTCGGCACCAACTGGTCGCGCTACTCGGAATACGTGGGCGACATCTTCGGTTCGCTGCTGGCCATCGAGGCCACCCTGGCCTTCTTCCTGGAATCCACCTTCCTGGCCGTGTGGGTGTTCGGCTGGGAGCGGGTGTCGAAAAAGATGCACCTGTTCGCCATCTGGGCCGTGGCCTTCGCCTCCAACCTTTCCGGCCTGTGGATCATCCTGGCCAACGGCTGGATGCAGAACCCCGTGGGCTACGTGATCCGCAACAACCGCGCGGAACTGGACAATTTCCTCACCGTGCTCAGCAATCCCTACGCATGGGGCCAGTTCTTCCACAACCTGTTCGCCGCGTGGATGCTGGCGGGCTTCTTCGTGCTGGGCATCTCGGCCTGGCACCTGCTGCGCCGCAACGAAGAGGACTTCTTCAACCGCTCGTTCAAGCTGGCGGCCGGGTTCACCCTGGTGCTGGCCATCCTGGTGGCGGTGCAGGGCCACAACCACGGCAACACCGTGGCGAAGCTGCAACCGGCCAAGCTGGCGGCCATGGAATCGCACTGGGAAACCCAGAAGTCCGCGCCCATGTACCTCTTGGCCGTGCCCGACGAAAGCGCGGAAGGCAACGCCATCCAGATCTTCGGCATTCCCGGCGTGCTCAGCCTGCTGGCCTTCAACGATCCCTCCGCCGAAGTGAAGGGCCTGAAGGACTTCCCCAAGGAAGACCGCCCGCCCGTGCTGCTGACCTTCCTGAACTTCCGCCTGATGGTGGGCCTTGGCACGCTGTTCCCGCTGCTGGCGGGGGCCGCCTTCCTGTTCCGCAACCGGTTGCAGGACAAGCCGTGGCTGCTGAAAGCGCTGCCGTGGGCCATCCCCCTGCCGTACATCGCCATCATGGCCGGGTGGGCCGTGGCCGAAATCGGCCGCCAGCCGTGGATCGTGTACGGCATGATGCGCACCACCGACGCGGTGTCGCCGGTGCCCGCCTCGTCGGTCGCCGTCTCGCTGCTGGCGTTCGGGGCGGTGTACACGCTGCTGGGCGTGCTCGACATCTACCTGCTTCGCAAGTACGCACGCAAAGGCCCCGCCGCCTAGCCCGCACGACGTGCCGCATGGCCGCATGAACCGCTAACCGAGAGGATCGGAAACATGTTGGAGACAATCTGGTTCGTCCTGTGGGGCCTGTTGTGGGCCATATACTTCGTCCTTGACGGCTTCGACTTCGGCATGGGCACCCTGCTGCCCTTCGCCGCGCGCACCGAGGCCGAGCGCCGCACCATCTACAACGCCGCCGGTCCGTTCTGGGACGGCAACGAGGTGTGGCTGATCACCGCGGGCGGCGTGACCTTCGCCGCGTTCCCCAAGGCGTACGCGGTGATGTTCAGCGCGCTGTACGCGCCGCTGCTGATCCTGCTCTTCGCGCTGATCTTCCGCGCGGTGTCCTTCGAGTTCCGCAACAAGATCGACAGCCCCGGCTGGCGCAAGGTGTGGGACGCGTTCCAGTTCCTGGGCAACTTCCTGCCCGCGCTGCTGTTCGGCGTGGCCTTCGCCAACCTGTTCATGGGCATTCCCGTCGACGGCGACGGCGTGTACCACGGCAACCTGCTGAAGCTGCTGAACCTCTACGGCCTGCTGGGCGGCGTATTCTTCGTGCTGATGTTCGCCCTGCACGGCGCGCTGTGGATGGGCATCAAGTCCACCGGCGAACTGCACGATCGGGCCGTGGCCCTGGCGCGCGGCATCTGGCCGCTGCTGCTGTGCGCCGCGCTGGCCTTCCTGGCGGCCACCGCCGTGTACACCAACCTGTACGGCAACTACCTGCGGGTGCCGCCGCTGCTGGTGTTCCCCATCCTGGCCGTGGCCTCGCTGCTGACCTCCCGGTTCTTCATCGCCTCCAACTCGGTGGGCATGGCCTGGGTGTGCAACGCGGTGTTCATCGTCTGCGTGACCTTCTTCGGGGTGTTCGGCATGTACCCGGCGCTGTTGCCGTCGAGCATGGACCCGGCCTTCAGCGTCACCATCGCCAATGGCGCGTCCAGCCCGCTGACGCTGAAGATCATGCTCACCGTGGTGGTGATCTTCGTGCCCCTCGTGCTGGCGTACCAGGGCTGGGTGTACTCCGTGTTCACCCACAAGATCACCGACGAAGACCTGGAAGACGAGCACGCCTACTAGGCGGTGTGCGGACGGATTCCGTGCCGCCGGAAACGACGGCGGAACGACAAACGACAAGGGAGGCCCCATGGGGCCTCCCTTGTGCGTTGCGCGTGCGCGCGGAGCCTAACGGCTGGCGGAGTGAAGACGGACGGCCTGCGCCCCGCCCCCGCGTGCCCGCCGCGCGCTAGACGCTGATGCTCACCCCGGCGGCGCCGCCGGACGAGCCGGAACCGCCGTTCTCGAGTTCCGCCTTCTGCTTGGTCAGTTCCATCAACTGGCTCTGGAGCATGGTGATTTCCGACATCTTCAGCGCCACCTGCTGCTGCTTCTGTTCGGCGTCCATGCCGCCATCCTGCTGGATCTCGGAAAGCTCCTGCTGCTTTGCCCTGATCTGTTCCTGCAACTTCTGGATCTGCTCCTTGAGCGAGGCCAGCTTGTCGTCCGAGTCCGATTTCTCGGTGGACTGCGTGCCGCCCGCGCCGCTGGACTTCATCCCCTCCGCCTTCCGCCGCCCTTCGTCCGAGATGGTCACGGTGTCGCCGCCGCTCTCCCCGTCCACGGTGGACGCGGTGCGCAGCGTGCCCGTGCGTTCCGTGCCCGCCTGCACTTGCAGGGTGGTGTAGGCGATGCCGACCTGGGTTCCGTCCGGTGCTTCGACCATGGGGCCTCCTTCCGCGCGGATGCGCGACCTTCAGTCCACCTATCGGCGCAGCACATGAAGAGTTTACGGCACGCACTCACATTTCATTGCACCAAAGTGCATATCCATGGGATTTCATTACATATGGACAGGGCGGATTCTCGCGGGCGCCGGGGAATACGCCTGCGGAGCCGCGCGCGAGGAGCCCCCGAGGCCCGCCGGTACGCCGGGCTACTCCGTGCGGCACGCACCGGTAAGCGCCCGGTGCACGTTGACCACGAAGTCCTGCACGTTGGTGAGGATGGAGCGCGAGGTCAGCGAGCCCCGGTCGGCCAGCTTGCCCGCCGCGAATTCCGAAATGTCCGCGATGAAGAAATGCACCGGGCGCAGGACGCCCCCCGGCCCGGCCTGATACGAGGGGGTCATGTTGCCGGTGGCGATGGTGTGCAGCGCCGTGGCCAGCGCCACAACGGTGGTGGCGCGGCGCACGTGGGCGCGCATGGCGTCCTGCGCGGCATACACGTCGGCGATGACTTCCGGCAGGGGGCCGTCGTCGCGGATGGACCCGGCCAGCACGTAGGGCACGGCGCGGGTTTCCAGCGCGTGCATCACCCCGTCGCGCACCAGCCCCGCGTCCACGGCGGCGCGGATGGACCCGCAGCCCCGGATGGCGTTCAGGGCGTCGAGGTGGTGGTAGTGCCCGCGCGGGGCCTGCCGCTTGTCGTACAGCCCCTGCCCCAGCGCGGTGCCGAACAGGGCCGCCTCCAGGTCGTGCGTGGCAAGGGCGTTGCCCGCCAGCAGGGCGTGCACGTAGCCCGCGTCGATCAGCCCTGCGAAGGCGCGGCGGGCGTCCGCGTCGAACACCACGGCGGGACCGGCCACCCACACGATGTGGCCGTGCTCCTTGTCGTGGCGCAGCACGTCGTACAGGGTGTCGTAATCGAGCGAAAAGGACGTCTCGCGGCTGACCCCGGTGCGGAAGGCGAACTTGTCGGAATGAGGGGCGGCGGCGGCTTCGGGAGCAGGACCGACGGAGGCTCGCGGCGTTGCGCCGGATGCGGATGCGCCGGACACGGAAGTCATCTCTGCGGGCACGTTGGCCGGAGTCCATCCGGCCAGAAAGTCCGGCAGTTGGTCCAGTGGCCCGGCGTGCACGTAGATGCCGTCCTCGCCGTTTTCGCCACGGCCCACCGCCACCAGATCGCCCTCTTTCAGCCGCCGGAACTCCACCACTTCCAGCGTCCCGTCCGGGTTCTTGCGGATGACGCAATCCATGCGCGATTCCGCAAGCAGCACCCAGCGCCCCGGCTCCACCTGCACGAACTCCGGATAGATGGACGTGGCGTGGTAGTTGTCGGGGGCAACGCCGTCGGCAATCGTTGATATAAGCTTGACTACTATAGACAAAGCATCTCAGCCTTCCTGCCGTGCATGCACAGTGTATGCCTCAATAACAGCAGAGCCATAAAATTTACACATTTTCAACGCATCGACTACAGCATCTACATTCTGATGATCCACATTTGCAATATATCTTATCGCTTTTACAAAATTATCCCTCAATAGACATATCTTATCTTTATCGATAATCTTTGTATCTTCAGAAACATTACCCTGAGCACATATATTTCGTGAAGGATGAGCAAAAATTGGAATACCTAAAACCCCACGATGCTCAGCAGCTAACCAATGCATGTGTGTATTTAATTGACCACAATACCTTTTCGCAACACAATCCGTATCCACATCTGCATCACTTTTACACTCAATAACCATACACTTTCCACTATCAATGAACACAAGAACATCGGGACCAGCATTTTCATCCCTATCTGGCCGTTCAACATGATACCCAACAGCTCTAAACAGCTCCTCCAATGCCCTTTCAAACCTATCTGCCTCATTTGGATATACCAAGTCGTCAACAAATGCGTCGTAGTGCACAATATACTTTGTCCTATCATTATGAAATTTAGCAAAAACTCTTGTCGCGTTTCTAGCCTGATTGAGAACACCATGGTTTGGCCGCACCCTAGCAGCACCTGAAATAGGCTTCAGCAACGCATAGTTCAGTGAAACAGCCGAACCCTGCATATGTTGCGCCCTTGCTCCATCATACAAATCATACACAGATGCCAAGCGCTGCTGAATAAGCCCCCTCTTATAGGAACCGCCAACAGAGGTCTCTGCTTGCTGTAGAAACTTGGAAGCAGAATCATAATCATTTATCAACACAGCAGCATGCGCATTGCGCGACAAAACTGTAGCACCATCAACCTTAACATCATCGTACTTCACACCAATCAAGCATTCCTTACTAGCTGCAACCCAAGATTCATCCCTCGACAAAAAACCAACTATCGCACTTTGAACATCTTCCAATCCACCTCTCGCCATATCACGCATAACAACCCGAGACAAATCGAACTGCCTTTTTGTGGCTTCACTCATATGGTCAATCCCCCCATATGAATATAAAAAACGCACTAAATCTTTCCCAACAAGTATCACTGCACAATAGTCCGAAACATCCCGAACGCCCCTCCCCATTCCCTGCTCGATTCTGTTTGCCCCTAACCTTGTATAGAAACCATCATCCTGAAGTACTGACCCCTCCCACTTCTCATACAAAGTCCGAGAGTCCGGCAACCCATCAATAACAACAAGTCGACAGGCGTCTCCAGGAAGATCTATCCCATCGTATCTATTTAAAAATACAAAAGTCCCACGTTCCCCGGATTTTAACTCTTGCACAACGCGCTCTATATTTCTTGCATCAACAACCTTATCAGTGACATCCGCCCACGCTTGCGCGCGCGCTCTCGAAGGTACAATTATTGCGACATTAACTTCTCGTGAAAACACACGAACAAGCGACTTCACATCATTAAGCGTAGCATTCTCATCAACCACTGTTGGCATTATGATAATTCTATCACCAATATCCCCACTCTCCCCTGGCTCTATCGGTCTAGATATACTATCTAAATTTGCGTCAAAATCAGAAATCAAAGTAGTCGCATCTGCCATTGTTGCAGTCATGTATATCCTTCTCTTCGCACTAGAGAAAGAATCTATTCTTGAAATATTCACATACGGAAGAGTTATTTCAACACATTTCCCTGTAACAAAACAAAGACACTCTGAAAACTCACCCTTAACAAGATTCCAATTATAATACAAATCATCTCTATTTTCTTCTGATATCTTCGACGAAATAAGCCTCATCAAAGCATTTGATTCCCTCCTCCAAGCCCAATAAGGCACAAGCATCGGAGATATAGAAACACCATCAATTGCTTCTGCATATTTTGACGCAGATTGCGCCAACAAATCACCACGAAACTTCTTCATCACGTACGAAAAAATACCATCTACACCATCTCTACCAAACGACAGTGTTACCTTACTTTTAGCTTTCTCTACGCATGCATGGGCATCATCAATAATTATGGTACCGATCCGAAGCGGAACGCTTCGAACCTGACGACTAAAAACAGATCTCCCATTAAAAAGTTTTGATATATTCACAACACAAATACTTTCACTCGTTGCGTACCTATGGTCATCAGGATCGGCAACAACAGACAACCCCAATGACTCCGCCTGCTCAATCACCTGACGAACTAGATATTCATCAGGGACAACATAGAGCGCAGGGCCTACTCCTTCTCTTAAGCTACTTTCTAAAATTATAAGACCAACCAGAGTTTTCCCGCTCCCAGTATTCATCCTAATCAACAAATCTCGCTCAGATCTTCGCTGAAACCAACTCCGCCAAACATCCGCCTGAACGTCTCTTGGATATGAGTATTTTGCCCCTTTGCCGGGTAACACTGCAAAAATATCTTTAGGATCTATAAGCTGGGCCGGACGAGCCTTGTCACGTAAATTTCCAAAATTAAATGACACATTTTACCTTCCCTGCTATAGTCTTAGCTACACATACAACTCGCCACCCAAACAGTCATTGATGACCAACAACGGAAAATCCTTCACGGTCAATTCACGTATCGCTTCAGGGCCAAGGTCGTCGTAGGCGATGACGGCAGCGGCGGTGATGCACTGCGAAAGCAGCGCGCCCGCGCCGCCGGTGCCGCCAAGGTAGACGGCGGTGTGCTGTTTCAGGGCGTCGCGCACTTCGGTGTTGCGGCGTCCTTTGCCGATGGTGGCCTTCAGCCCCAGCGCGTGCAGGCGCGGGGCGTAGCTGTCCATGCGGTAGCTGGTGGTGGGACCGGCGGAGCCGATGGGCCGTCCGGGCGGGGCCGGGCTGGGGCCCACGTAGTAGATCACCGCCCCGCGCAGGTCGAAGGGCAGGGCTTCGCCCCGGTCCAGCGCCTCGGCCAGGCGGCGGTGGGCCGCGTCGCGCGCGGTGTAGATGGTGCCGGACAGAAAGACCACGTCGCCGCTGCGCAGTTGCGCCACGGCCTCGTCGGTCAGGGGGGTGGTCAGGTGGTGGGTGGCCATATCCGAGTCCTTGTATCTTCGTACATGTCCCTGCACGGGACCGCAACGGTTGCGCAGCTTACCGGCCGCTTGCCGGAAAGCGCCCGCCGGGTTGCGGATACCCCGTCCAGCCTACAGTTCGATCTCCCCATGCCGGGCCGAATGGCACTGCACGTTCACGGCCAGCGGCAGGCTGGCCAGATGGCACGGGGCAAAGGCCATCTTCACGCCAAGACAGGTGGTCTTGCCGCCAAGTCCCATGGGACCGATGCCCAGTTCGTTGATGGCGGCCAGCAGTTCCGCTTCCTTGGCGGCCATGTCCGGGTCGGGATGGATGTCCGTCAGCGGGCGCAGCAGCGCCTTCTTGGCAAGGATGGGCGCGTAGTCGAAGGTGCCGCCCACGCCCACGCCGATGATGGTCGGCGGGCAGGGGTTGGGCCCCGCCTCGCGCACGCGCTGCACCACGAAGTCCTTGATGCCCTGCCACCCCTGCGCGGGGGCCAGCATGGTCACGCGCGACATGTTCTCGCTGCCGCCGCCCTTGGCCATGAAGGCGATGCGCAGCCTGTCGCCGGGCACCAGGTCCATGTGGATGACCGCCGGGGTGTTGTCGCCGGTGTTCTTGCGGGTCATGGGGTCGCAGGCGGACTTGCGCAGGTAACCTTCGGCGTAGCCCACGCGCACGCCCTCGGTGATGGCCTCGCGCAGGGTCATGCCGTCCACGCGACAGTCCTCGCCCAGTTCCACGAAAAAGACGGCCAGCCCCGTGTCCTGGCACAGCGGCAGGCCGGTGGTGGCCGCAAGGTCCGCGTTTTCCAGCAGTTGCCGGAAAATCTCCCTGGCGACGTCGCTGTCCTCTTCCGCCTGCGCGCGGCTGAAGGCCCACCGCACGTCCTTGGGCAGGTAGCGGTTGCACTCCACGCACAGGCGCGCCACTTCCTCCACCACTCGTGTCGCCGGTATGCGGCGCATGTCTGGCTCCTTTGTCCGGGTACGCAAACGAAATCGGGGCGGCCGGTTCCGCAACCGCGACGCCACCCTAGCAAGCGGCGCGGGCCTACGGCAACAGCCGGGAGCCCGTCCGGACCGGCCATCCGCAACGCAGCACCGCAACCGCACAACAGCGCAAGCCGATCAACTCGCCAAGACGGTCGTCTCGCAAGGACAGCCGGCGCACGAAGGCAAACCGGGCCGCCCCGCATGCGGAACGGCCCGGCGAAACGGGTGCGGAACTGCCCCCGCCCCTGCCCCGCTACCCCCCGAAGGGCAGCAACCGCTTCAGCACGGTCAGCCCCATCTTGCGACGCAGGTAGCCCAGCTGGTTCTGCAACGGCAGGTGCTTGGGACAGACATCCTCGCAGGCCAGCAGGCCCATGCAGCCGAAGATGCCCTCGTCCGAGCCGATGATCTCGTAGAAGTCCGCGTCGGTGCGCTGGTCGCGCGGGTCGGCGGCAAAGCGCGCCACGCGGATGAACCCCGCCGGGGCCAGGAAGTCGGGCCGCAGGTTGGCCGTGCCGCAGGCGGCCACGCAGCAGCCGCATTCGATGCACCGGTCCAGTTCGTAGATGGCGTTGGCCACCTCGTTTTCCATGCGCGCTTCCTGCGCGGCGGGGTCGAACTCAGCGCGGGTGTGAATCCATGATTCGGTGCGCTGGTACATGGCCCGGAACCACGTGCCCGTATCCACCGCAAGGTCGCCCACCAGCCTGAACACCGGCAGGGGCAGCAGGGTGATGGCGGCGGGCAGGTCGCGCGTCTTGGTGTGGCAGGCAAGGCCGGGCCGCCCGTTGATGACCATGGCGCACGAGCCGCACACCCCGGCGCGGCAGCAGAAGTCGAACTTCAGCGAGGGGTCCTGCTCCTCGCGCAGGCGGTGCAGGGCAATGAACAGCGTCATGCTGTCCGTCTCGTCCAGGCGGAAGGTGTCCATGCGCGGCACGGACGCCGGGTCCTGCGGGTTGTGGCGGAAGATGTTGAAGGTCAGCGAGCGTTGCATGTCGGGCTCCCTATCGACCTTGCACATGCGGGAATGTCGTCCCGAGTGCGAGGAAAACCGTATTGTTGCGAAGGGAGTGCGGCAGCCGTTAGGCGAGGCTTCGAGCCTTACGGATGGCGACCGCAACGAGTGCTCCCCTCGTACGTGACCGAGAAACAATGCGCGTTTGACGACGCAATCGGGCGACAGGCCCCATGTGCGTCACGCGCTGATGATCTTGCCGCCGCCATACCCGCGGTCGCCGGGGGGCAGTTCGACATGGGTGGTGGCCGGTTCGTAGTCCAGGTGCGGCAAGTCGGCCCCCGGCCGCCACGAGGCCAGCGTGCGGTTCAGCCAGTCGCGGTCGTTGCGCTCCGGGAAATCCTCGCGGGTGTGCGAGCCCCGGCTTTCGGTGCGCATCAGCGCGCCGTGGCACACGCACAGCGCCAGCCGCACCATGCCCGGCAGACGGATGGCCAGCGCCAGTTCCGCGTTGGCGCCCATCCCGTCGGAGGCAAGGCCGATGTGTTGCGCCCGCTCGTGCACCTCTTGCAGGGCCTGCACGCCCCAGGCCAGGTCCGTGCCGTTGCGGAACACGTAGGCCGCCCGCTCCAGGATGTCGTACATGGCCTCGCGCACGGCGTAGACGCTTTCCTTGCCGTCGGCCCCGGAGACGATGCGCCCGATGCGCGCCTCGTCCCGCGCCGCCGCCTCGCGCACCTGCGCGGTGGAGAACGCGGTGTCGTACCCTTGCAGGAATTCCGCGATGTTGCGGCCCACGATGCCGCCCGCCACCACGGTTTCCGCCAGCGAGTTGCCGCCCAGCCGGTTGAAGCCGTGCAGGTCCCAGCAGGCCGATTCGCCCGCGCTGAACAGCCCCTTCAGGCCGTAGGCCGCGCCGGTCTTGTCGGTGCGCACCCCGCCCATGGAATAGTGCTGGGTGGGCCGCACGGGAATCAGCTGGTGCAGCGGGTCGATGCCCAGGAAGTTCTGGCAGATCTCGTCCACCTCGCGCAGCTTGGTGCGGATGTGCTTTTCGCCCAGGTGCCGGATGTCCAGCCACAGGTGTTCGCCGTAGGGGCTCTGCACGCCCTTGCCGGTGCGCATGTGCTCGATCATGCGGCGCGAGACCACGTCGCGCGAGGCCAGTTCCGCCTTGTCCGGCTCGTAGTCGGGCATGAAGCGGTATTCGTCGCGGTCCAGCAAGGTGCCGCCGTCGCCCCGGCAGCCTTCGGTGACCAGGATGTCGGTGGGCACGGTGCCCGTGGGGTGGAACTGCACGGCCTCCATGTTGCCGAGTTTCGCCACGCCGGTGTCCAGCGCCAGCGACAGGCCGGTTCCCTCGCAGATGATGGCGTTGGTGGAGGCGCGGTAGATGCGCCCGTACCCGCCGGAGGCGATCAGCGTGGCCCGCGCGAGGTAGGCGCGCAGTTCGCCCGTGCGCAGGCAGCGCACGATGGCCCCGTGGCAGGTTTCGCCGTCATGGATCAGCAAGACGGCTTCCGACCGGTCGTGCACGGTGACGCCAAGCTGCGCGGCGCGGTTGTCCATGGTGTACAGCACCGCGTGGCCCGCCCCGTCCGAGGCGTAGCAGGTGCGCCACTTGGCCGTGCCGCCGAAGGCGCGCGAGTGGATGAGGCCGTGGTTCTCGGCCTTTTCCGTGGCGTCGAAGGGCTTGCCGCCCTTCCAGTAGGTGTGCGTGCCCGCGACGACGCGGTTCCACGGCACCCCCCAGTGGGCCAGGCGACGCATTTCGATGGGAGCCGCCTCCACGAACATGCGGGCCACTTCCTGGTCCGCGCCCCAGTCGGAGCCTTTCACGGTGTCCAGAAAATGCACGTCGGGGCTGTCGCCGTCGCCCATGACGGCGTTGCCGAGCGCCGCCTGCATGCCGCCCTGCGCGGCCACGGAATGCGAGCGCCGCGCGGGCACCAGCGAAAGACAGACCACGGAAAAGCCCGCGCCCGCCACTTCGATGGCGCAGCGCTCGCCGGCAAGGCCCGCGCCGATGGTCAGAAGATCGGTATGGATGATCTGCATTGGCGTGGGTCTCCTAATCCAGCGGCAGCAGCCGGAAGCGCAGCAGGGTGAGCAGCGACAGGCACAGGAACCCGGCCAGCAGGTACAGGCCGTTGCGGGTGAGGACGGCGCGGTTTTCGCGGGTCACGAGGCCCCACTTGGCCCCGGCGCGCCACGCCCCGATGACCAGGTGCAGCGCCAGCGCGGGCAGCAGCAGCAGGTAGGCCCAGAACCACCCGCCGAACTGCACGCGCACCGCGCTTTTCTGCGCCTGCACCGGCAGGTCGGTAAGGCCCGTCCAGATGTGGATGGTGACCAGGGCGGCCACGATGAACGCGGTGACCACCTGCGCGATCCAGGCCCAGGTTTCCGGGTGGCGCAGCAGGCGGGCGTGGCGCCAGGCGGTGACGGCCTGCGCGGCCTTGAAGGGAATCTTGCGGGCGGCCACGGTGGCGTGGACGCAGAACACGATGGCGATGAGCACGCCGCCCACGGTTTCCAGGTGCAGCGTGTCCATGACGGCCGAAAGCCCGTTCAGGGCCCCCGCGCCGAACAGCACGCTGGACAGGAAGAGCATGTGCATGCAGGCGAACAGCGCCAGCGCCGCCCCCGTGGCCATCTGCACCCAGTCGAGCCAGCCGTCGGCACGGGAGCGCGGCCGGGCCGGGGCGATGCAGTCCGTTTCCATTGAGCCTCCTTGGGAACACGAGACGGTCAGAAGGATGACGGCGGCGGAGCATGGAAACACGGATGACGCCGGACGCGCGAGACAGGCGGACAAGCGGCGAAGCGGGCGCGCACCGGCAGGCCGGGAATCCCGTGCAACACTACGGGTTGAATACCCAACCATCCAGATTCCATACCTTTTCCTGTCCGCCGGACTATGGCCGACACGCCCGTGCATGTCAAATCATGCGGAAGGCATGGCAGCACGGCGCGCGGGCACGGAATGCATGCGGCCCGCGCGCCCCGTCCGGCGGCCCATGCGCTTGCATTTCGCGGCCGCTGCGGATAGGGGGGAAATTTCCCGGCACCGCCGCGGCCATGGCGCACCCGCCGTGCCCCGGCGGCCATATCGTCCTTGAGGGGGGTCCTCATGCGTGAGATACGCGAAGAACTCATCCGGCTGGCCCGCGAATCGGGCATTCCGGTTCCGCCCGACGCCTCGGTGACCGAGGTGGTGCAGCTGCTGGGCAGCGACACGCACCTGTCGCCCGACCTGTGCGAAGCGCTGAACCACATCCTCGCCGGGCTCGGCGGGGCTGCCGTTCCGGCCGCCTGCAAATAGCGCGCGCGAAAAGGGCATGCCCGCCTTCGTCATGGCGGGCATGCCCTTTGATTTTCCGCCCAGTCCGTACCGATCCGTACCGGTCCGCACCGGTCCGCACCGGTCCGCTACATGTCCACGTCCAGCGCCAGCCCCACCGGGCAATGGTCGGACCCCATGACGTGCATGTCTATCCACGCGTCGCGCACCGCGCCGCGCAGTTCTTCCGACACGAAGAAGTAGTCGATGCGCCAGCCCACGTTCCGTTCGCGGGCGCGGGTCTTGTACGACCACCACGAGTAGGCGTGGGGCGTGTCGCCCTGCACCAGCCGGAAGGTGTCCACGTAGCCCGCCGCCACGAAGCGGTCCATCCATTCCCGCTCGATGGGCAGAAAGCCGGAAACGTCCTCGTTGTCCCTGGGCCGGGCGAGGTCGATGGGCTTGTGCGCGGTGTTGAAGTCGCCGCAGACCACGATGGGCTTGTGGCGGCGCAGGCTTTCGGCGTGGTTCAGGAAGGCGTCGTAGAAGCCCAGCTTGTAGTTCAGGCGTTCCTCGCCCTGCCCGCCGTTGGGAAAGTAGATGTTGAAGTAGTGGAAGGCCGGAAATTCCAGGTGGATGCACCGGCCTTCGCCCTGCCATGCGGGGTCGGGCATGTCCAGGTGCACGGCCAGCGGTTCGATGCGGCTGAACACCGCCACCCCGGAGTAGCCCTTCTTCACCCGCGAGGCCAGCCACCACGCCTTCCAGCCCTCCGGATCGCGGTGGGCGGCGGCCACCTGCTCCGATTCGGCCTTGGTTTCCTGCAAACCCACGATGTGGCCGTCGCACCCGGCGAACCAGTCCCATTCCGGCTTGCCGCTCAGGGCGCGGATGCCGTTGACGTTCCATGAATACAGCTTGAGCAGCACGGGGCCTCCCTGTGTCCGGATGAACGATGCGGCGCGGAGCTATCCCGGCGCGCCGCCCTGCCCGGACTGTTCGCCCGCGCCGTGGCGCAGGCGCGCGGCGTACTGCATGTCCACGCCCTGGATATGGTCCTCGAACCACGACTTCAGGAAGTGGAACAGTTCCAGCGGCAGCATGGGCGGGCGGGCGTCGGCGTCGAGGGCCAGGGTGAATTCGCGCACCCGCGCAAGGAACTTCAGGTGTTCGCCCTGGTGGAAGGCCAGCAGTTCCGGGGCCACCTTCCGCACCACCTCTTCCTCCGCCGAAAAGTGGGCGGCGGCGTGGGCCTTCAGGCCGGACAGCACGGCGCGCAGGCGGCTGCCGTCCTCCGGGCAGGCGGCGGCCTCGGCCATGTCGTTCAGCAGTTCGATGATGCGGGCATGCTGGGCGTCCAGTTCGGGCACGCCCACGCTGAACCGGTTCGACCACTCCACGTGACGCATGACGGCTCCTTGGGATGCATGGCGCGGGGCGCAGGGGCCTTCCCGCGTCCGTCCAGCATACACCCGGCGAGAGCCGTTGCGAAAGGGGGGCAGCCCCGAAAGGCCGTGGGGAAAACACCCCTGCGGGCGGTACAGGCGGGGCCGCGTCCGGGCTAGTGGCCCTTGCCCCGCTCGGCGAACATGCCGGGCACGTCCTCGCCCGGCAGCGGGCGCGAGAACAGGTAGCCCTGGCCGCCCTCGCACGAAAGTTCGGACAGCATGATGCGCTGTTCCTCTTCCTCCACGCCTTCGGCCACCACGTCCAGGCCAAGGCTGTGCGCCAGCGCCACCACGGCCTGCACGATCTTGAAATGCCCCGGCTCGCGGCACATGCGCGCCACGAAGCTCTGGTCCACCTTCAGGGTGTCGATGGGGAACTGTTGCAGGTAACTGAGCGAGGAATACCCGGTGCCGAAGTCGTCGATGCACAGCCGCACGCCGATCTCCTTCAGCCTGCGCAGCACCAGGTTGGCGTAGTCCGGGTTTTCCATCAGCATGGTCTCGGTCACTTCCAGCTTCAGGCATCTGGCGGGCAGGCCCGTCTCGCGCAGCACCGCGCCCACCTGCTCCACCAGGCCCGGCTGCGAGAGCTGCCGCGCCGAAAGGTTCACGTGCATGACCACGCCGCGCATGGACGGCTGCTGCTCGCGCCAGGCGGCCAGGGCGCGGCACGCCTCGGCCAGCACCCAGCGCCCCACCTGGTGGATCTGCCCGGTGGACTCGGAAACCGGGATGAACTCCGACGGCCCCACGATGCCCCGGTCCGGGTGGTTCCAGCGCACCAACGCCTCGAACCCGGTCAGCTTGCGGTCGTGCAGCGACATGATGGGCTGGTAGACCAGGAAGAATTCGTTGTTGTCCAGCGCCCGGTGCAGGTCGATTTCCAACTGCATCAGGTTCATGGCCTGCTCCAGCATGGAGGGCTGGAACACCGCCATGCCGTCGCCGCCGTGTTCCTTCACGTGGTGCATGGCGATGTTGGCGTTGCGCAACATCTCGTCGGCGTTGCCGCCGCCCCGGTTCACCACCACGCCCACGCTGGCGGAAATGCGGATCTGCCGGCCCGACACCTCCAGCGGCGGCTCCAGCGAGGCGCAGATGCGCCGCACCGTGATCAGGGCTTCGTCTTCGGACCGCACCTCGTCCAGCAGCAGGATGAATTCGTCGCTGCCCAGGCGCGACACGGTGTCGATGGTGCGGGTGTTCTCGGCCAGACGCCGGGCCACCTCGCGCAGCACTTGGTCGCCTGCGGCGTTGCCCATGGAATCGTTGACCACCTTGAAGCGGTCCAGGTCCAGGAAGGCCACGGCGCACACGTTGTCCGCGCCGCGCCGGGCGCGGTGCAGCGAACGGTCGATGCGGTCCAGGCACAAGGCGCGGTTGGGCAGCCCGGTGAGCGGGTCGTGCCAAGCCTGGTGCTTCATCTGGGTGAGCATGATCTTGCGGTCGGTGACGTCGCGCCCGCTGAAGCGCACGCCCATGGGCGCGCCGTCGGCGTCGTGCAGGCGGCGGCTGGAGCAGGCCAGCCAGCGTTCGCGGCCGTCCTGGGTGCGCACGCGCACCTCCACCTCGACCATCTCGGCCCCGGACGCCACCATCTCGCGGTGCTTGCGCCACAGGGGCAAGTCCTCGGGGTGCATGATGCCCTCGATGAACCGGGCGTTGGCGCGGAAGGATTCCATGGAATAGCCGGTGATGCGCTGGCAGGCGGGGGTGACGAACACCACCTTGCCGTCGGCGTCCTCCCAGCCTTCCCAGTCGGCCAGGTGTTCGGCCAGCACGCGGAAGCTCTGCGCGGCGTCGCCCTCCGGCAGGGGGGCCGGGGAATGCGTGAAGGGCACGGCGTGGCGGGCGCGGGAGGGGGAATCGTCGAAGGGCGCGGGGTCCGGGGAAATCCGAGGTGCGGCGTGAGGCGTGGAGTGGCCGTCGGCCACGACGGAAAGGTGCGCCGCGGGCGGGGAGACGTCGGGCAGCGGGCCGTGCGCCGCGCCGGGTCCCGTGACCGTCGGGAGACCGGCGTGGGGACCGGCGTGGGGACCGGCCTGGGGTTCGTGCGGCGTGGCGCCGGAGCGCGGGGCGTGCGCGTTCTCCGGGCCCGGCTGTCGGCCGTGCCCGGGGACTGCATCGTGCCACACGTTCTCTGCGGCGTCCTGTCCCTTCTGGTCGCTCACGCGGCATACCCCCTATGCCTTGCCAGCTTGCCGCGCGTGCCACGCGCGTGCGGCCCACCACGCGGGCGGCCGAAGGATGAGTGCTCGTCCGGGCCGTTACGACCCGTCACGTGGGCGTAATACAAGCCGCCGGAAATAACAACTCCCGCCGCTGTACGGCGGCGCGTCCGCACCCGCACGCAATATTCAGGTTTTACAGCATGTTCGAGGATTGCCACAGTTCCCTCGCGGCGGGCCGAGGGATGGCAATCCGGAATTTCCGGACAGTTTTCCGGTATCCGCAACGCCATTGCCGCCGGGGGGGGAGAACCGGGCCGGGTTCCCAGGCCGGGGGCGCTGCGCTACACTGCGCGCGGGGCGACCGCGTCCCCACTTCCACCGCCACGAGGACCCGGCATGACGCCACCCCCCGCCCCCGCAACGCCCGGCACGCCGTCCGGAGACATCCCGCCCGGTGACATGCGGTCCGGCGACATCTCGCCCGGCGACACCATGGCCCGCAACGCCGCCACCGTGGCCGGGGCCACGCTGGCGTCACGGGTGCTGGGCTACGCCCGCGACGCGCTGACCGCGTACATCCTGGGCGCGGGGGCCGGGGCCGATGCCTTCTTCGTGGCCTTCCGCCTGCCCAACCTCATGCGCCGCCTGCTCGGAGAGGGCGCGGTGTCGCTGGCGTTCACCCCCGCCTTCGTCCGCCTGCGCGAGCGCGAGGGCGACGCGCGGGCCTTCGCCTTCGGGCGCGGCGTGCTGCTCCGCGCCCTGCCGCCGCTGGTCCTGCTGTGCCTGCTGGGCATGATCCTAGCCCGGCCGCTGGCCCTGCTGCTGGCCCCCGGCTTCGGCGCGCCCAGCAGCAGTCTGCCGGACGCGCCGCCGGGCGTGGCGGAACGGGCCGCCGGGCTGTTGCGCATCTGCCTGCCCTACGGGGTGCTCGCCGCGTGCGCCGCGCTGTGCGCGGGCATGCTGCACGCCCACGGACGCTTTTTGCCGCCCGCGCTGGCCCCTGCGGCGCTCAACCTGGCCGTCATGGCCACCGGCGGGCTGGCCCTGGCCGGTTTCGGCGACGCCGCCACCCTGCTGGCCTGCGGCGTGCTGGCGGGCGGCATGGCCCAGCTGGGCATGCAACTGCCGCCGTTGCGCCGCCTGGGACTGCGCTGGCGCGCCCCGCTGCCCGGCCGCGACCGGCAGGCCGGCGACGCGGCCCGCGCCCTGCCCGCCGGGGTGTTCGGGGCATCCGCCCAACAGCTCAACGTGCTGGCCTGCACCCTGCTGGCCTCGTTCCTGTCCGAAGGCAGCGTCACGGCCCTCTACTACGCGGAACGGCTGATGGAATTCCCGCTGGGGGTGTTCGGCGTGGCCGTGGGCGTGGCCGCCCTGCCCGCCCTGTCGAAGGGGCCGGGCGTGCCGGATATGCAGGACATGCAGGACAAGCCAGACAGGCCGGACAGCCCGGCCGGAGCCGCAGCCCCCCCGCACCCGCGCGACGAATTCCGCCGGGTGCTGGGCGACGCGCTGCGCCTTTCCCTGTTCGTCAGCCTGCCCTCGGCCCTGGGCCTTGCCGCCGTGGGCGCGCCGCTGGTGGCCCTGCTGTTCGGCCACGGGGCCTTCGACCGCCAGGCCGTGGACGCCACGGTGGCCGCGCTGCTGGCCTATGCGCCGGGCATCCCCGCCTTTGCCGTGGCCCGGCCGCTGCTGGCCGCCTGCAACGCCCGGCAGGCGGCGGGCGCGCCGGTGGCGGCGGGCCTAGCCTCGGTGCTGGTCACGCTGGGCCTCGGCGCGCTGCTGCTGGGGCCGCTGGGGGTGGCCGGTCCCGCGCTGGCGGCCAGTTGCGGGTCATGGGTCAACACCGCCTGCCTGGTCCTGGCCCTGCGGCGCGGCGGCACCATGGTGGACCTGCACCCGCGCGCCGCGCTGCTGCACGCGGCGCTGGCCTGCGCGGCCTGCCTGCCCGCATGGTGGCTTGCGGGGGCATTCGCGGGCACGGCCTGGGCCGCGCCCGCGCTGCACCCGGCCGCGCGCCTAGCCCTGGGCGTGCCCCTGGCCGCCCTGCTGTACCTGGTTCTGTCGTTATGTTGCCGCAGCCGCGACGCCATTGCCCTGCTGCGCGTTGTGCGGGGCGGTAAAACAGGCTAGGCTGGCAAAAGCGTGAATTTCGCGTTTTCGCCCCCGGCGAAAGACGCTCCAGACACGGGAACAGCGCCGCCGCGCCCCGGCGGCCCCAAGGCACCCGCAAAGGACGCCGCATGCCCGAAAAGGCCCCGCGCCACCTGCTCACCGGCATCCAGACCCGACTCGGCCTGCTGATCACGCTGGCCACCACCGTCATGCTGCTGGTGTTCATGGCCACGGACTACATCGCCGCCAGCCGCAAGATGCACCGCGACGTCCAGGAGTTCGCGCGGCGGCAGGCGGTGCGCGTGGCGCGCCAGTTGCAGGTGCCCGCCTGGAACCTGGACGCCGTGTCCATCTCCGCCGTCATCGCGGCGGAAATGGAAGACCAGCGGGTGTACGCGGTGGCCCTGTTCGAGCGCGACGGCATCACCCTGCTCGGCGGCATGCAGCGCGACGGCGACTGGCGCCCCGTGCCGTGGAGCGGCGCCATCAACGGTGCCTCCGGGGGCGACTTCATCACCGAGCGCGAGGTGCTGGCCCACCATGGCGAGGAGATCGGCAGCGTGGTGGTGATGGTCTCGCCGCGCGGCATCAGCGAAGCCCTGTCCGCCATGGTGCGCGAGAACGCCGTGCGGGTCACGGTGGTGGGCCTGACGCTGGTGGTGCTGATCATCCTCATCCTGCGGCGCACGGTGGTGGTGCCCGTGGCCGGGCTGGCCCTGGTGGCCCGCAAGGTGGCCGAGGAACGCAACTACGCCCTGCGCGCCGCCCGGCACGGCCGCGACGAGATCGGCCGTCTGGTGGACGCCTTCAACTCCATGCTCGAACAGGTGGAACGCCACGAGCGCCAGTTGACCGTGCAGCAGGGCGAACTGGAACGCATGGTGCGCGAACGCACCGCCGCGCTGGACACCGCCCAGGCCCGCGTGGAACGGGCCAGCCATGCCAAGAACGAATTCCTGGCCGGGGTCACCCACGAACTGCGCACGCCCATGAACGCCGTCATCGGCATGGTGGACATCACCCTTGGCACCAATCTCGCGCCCAAGCAACGGGAATACCTGAACCTGGTCCGCTCCTCGGCCCGGTCGCTGCTGGGCGTGGTCAACGGCGTGCTGGACTTTTCCAAGCTGGAGGCCGGGCGCCTGACCCTGGAATCCATCCCCTTCCGCACCCGCGACCTGCTGGAGGAGGTCACCGACCTGTTCCACGACCGGCTGGCCGTCAAGGACATCGAACTGGTGGTGGACATCGACACCGACGTGCCGCCGATGCTGGTGGGCGATCCGCTGCGGCTGCGCCAGGTGCTGGTGAACCTGGCCGCCAACGCCTTCAAGTTCACCGAACGGGGCGAGGTGGTCATCCGCGTGGCCCGGAACGACGGGGAGGCCGGGGGCAACGGCGTGGAACTGGCCTTCTCGGTGCGCGACACGGGCATCGGCATCGCGCCGGAGGCGCGCGAACGGCTGTTCGAATCGTACAGCCAGGCCGACGCCTCGGTGTCGCGCCGCTTCGGCGGCACGGGCCTGGGGCTGTCCATCGTGCGGGCGCTGGTGCAGCTCATGGGCGGCGACGTGGGCGTGGACAGCGAACCCGGCCGGGGCAGCACCTTCCGCTTCACGGCCCGGTTCGGCCTGCCGCCGGAACGGGAAGCGCCCGTCCCGCACCATCCGGCGCTGGACGGAAAACTGGCGCTGGTGGCCGAGGCCAACCCCACCTGCGCGCGCGTGCTGGCCCGGCTGCTGGCGCAACTGGGGGTGCGCTGCCAGGTGGCCCCGGACGTGGCCGCCCTGCGCAGGGCGCTGTACCACGGCCCCGACGGCCTGCTTGCCCCTGCCGGGGAGACCGCGCACACGGGGCAGCCGGAGCCCCCGGCCCACGCCGGGGCCGCCCCGCACGGAGAGCAGGACGCCCACCCCGTGCCCGCCGCCTGGGACTTCGTGCTCTGCGGGCTGTACCTGCCGGTGGTCGGCGCCACCAACGAAGGCCCCTCCACCCCGTCCGCAGCGCCGGAATGCGCCTCCGAGCGCGGCGACATTCCCAGCACCTGCGCGGCTTCCACCATTCTCATGCACCTGCGCGAGGAAGGGGTGTCCGTGCCGCCGCTGCTGGTGGCCGCCGCCATGGGCCGCGAACCGGACGCGGAAACCGCCGCCCGCCTCGGCGTGCTGGCGGTGCTGATCAAGCCGGTGAAACTGGCCGCCCTGCGCGAGGCGGCCCTGCGCGCCGTCTCCCCCGTGGCGGTTCCCGGCTCCTCCGCCCGCCCCACGGCGCGCGCCGCCGCCACGGTGCCGCACGATCCGGCCCTGCACGGCTCGCGGGTGCTGCTGGTGGACGACAACCCCATCAACCGCGCCGTGGCCGTGGAAATGCTGACCTCGATGGGCATCGCGGTGGAGGCGGCCCCCTCGGGCGAAGCGGCGCTGGCCGCGCTGGCCCGCGACGATCGGACGCCCGATGCGCGGGCCGCCCTCTTCGACGCCGTGCTGCTGGACATCCAGATGCCGGGCATGGACGGCTACCAGACCGCCACGGCCATCCGCGCGCGCAACGCCGGGGGCGGCCTGCGGCTGCGGCCCGGCGCGCCGGTCATCGCCTTCACCGCGCGGGTGGAGGGCGAGGACGAAGAAGCCCTGCGCCGGGCGGGCATCGTCGCCCGGCTGCCCAAGCCCGTGGAACGGGCGGAACTGCTGGCCACCCTGCGCCGGTACCTGCCCCCGCGCCCGGTCCCCACCCCGCCCCCCGCTCCCGACGCCGCAGCCCGGACAGCCACGGCGGCTCCCCCGCCGCAAACCGCCAACGGCAAGCCCCCGCAGGGCCACCGCCCCGCGCCGGAAGACCTGCCCGCCGCCCTGCCGGGGCTGGACGTGGCTGGCGGGGTGCGCCGCATGAACGGCAAGGCATGGCTGTACCTGCGGGTGCTGGGCAGCTTCGTGGCCGCCTATTCCGGGGCGGGCGAGGAATTGCGCGGGCTGGCGGCGGACGCTGCGGACGCGGACGCATGGCGCGCCCTGTCGGAACGCGCCCACGCCATGGCGGGCGCGGCGGGCAGCATTTCCGCCGACGAGGTGCACGCGGCGGCCCGCGCCATGGAACGCATGGGGCTGCTGCTGGCCGGGGACATCCCCGACGGGGAGGTCAGTCCGGAGGAACGGGAGACGCTGGCCGCCGCCCCGCACGCGCAGGCGGCAGCCGCGACCGGGATGGCGGAACGCTTCGACGCTGCGGTGCGCACCGCCTGCCGCAGCATCCGCACCCTGCTGGAAACGCACGGCGGGTGACGGACCGGCGGCCTTCCCGGGCGGTCACCCGGATGGTCCCCCCGCCGGTCACCTGAACGGTCACCTGAACGTTCACCCGGAACCACCAGGAGGCCGCACGCCAGGCCGCCGCAGCGCGACAAAATTCCTGAAGGAAAACGGCGTATCGCGCCACCCGCGAACGGTTGCCGCCCCTGACGGGGTTCCGTTCCGGGGCCGGGAAGGGTATGGTCCGCCCGACATGGGCAGAAGGGAATTCGCGCCCCGCCGGGGTCCGGAAAAAGAAAAGCCCCGCTTGCGCGGGGCACGGAACCGATGGGGCGAATGATGGGACTTGAACCCACGGCCACCTGGGCCACAACCAGGTGCTCTGCCAACTGAGCTACATCCGCCGTAAGAGAGAGCGCATATACACCCGACGCCGGGACCGGTCAAGAGGCAATCGGCCCATTCCGCCGCAGGAGCCGGTGTTTTCCGGCCGCGCGCGGCAGCCGTCATCCCCCTGCCTGCCCCCGATCTTCCCCGGACCCGGCAGGCGCGCCACCATCGCAATCACCCGCGCGGAACACATCCGCCGCGACTACCCGTAAAGGACACCCACGACCACATGGACAAGCTCGTCATCAACGGCGGCGTGCCCCTGCGCGGCGCCATCGCCGTCAGCGGCTCCAAGAACGCCGCCCTGCCCATCCTGATGGCCTCGATCCTGGCCGAGGAACCCGTCACCTACACCAACGTGCCGCGCCTGCGCGACATCTTCACCACCAACAAGCTGCTGGCCATCCTGGGCTGCCCGGCGGAATTCGACGGCCACACCGTCACCGTGACCCCGTGCGACCTGAAGCCGGAGGCCCCCTACGACCTGGTGAAGACCATGCGCGCCTCGGTGCTGTGCCTGGGCCCGCTGCTGGCGCGCCTTGGCGAGGCCCGCGTGGCCCTGCCCGGCGGCTGCGCCATCGGCGCGCGGCCCGTGGACCTGCACCTTACCGCGCTGGAAAAGATGGGGGCCACCTTCGACCTGGATTCCGGGTACATCCAGGGCCGCTGCGCGAAGCTGCGCGGCGCGCACATCCACTTCGACTTCCCCACCGTGGGCGGCACGGAAAACCTGCTCATGGCCGCCACCCTGGCCGAGGGCGAGACCGTGCTGGAAAACGCTGCGCGCGAACCCGAGGTGGTGGACCTCGCCAACTTCCTCATCGCCTGCGGGGCAAAGATCGAGGGGCACGGCTCCAGCATCATCAAGGTGCAGGGCGTGCCGCGCCTTGGCGGGTGCGAATACCGCATCATGCCCGACCGCATCGAGGCGGGCACCTTCATGGTGGCGGCGGGCATCACCGGCGGCGACCTGCTGCTGACCGACTGCCCCTTTGAAGAACTGGAGGCGGTCATCGCCAAGCTGCGCGACATGGGGCTGGTCATCGAGCGGCAGGGCGCGCGCGACGTGCGCGTGACCCACAACGGCCACCTGCGCTCCCGCGACGTGACCACCCGGCCCTACCCCGGCTTTCCCACCGACATGCAGGCCCAGGTCATGGCCCTGATGACCATCGCCAGCGGCGCGGGCGTGGTGGAGGAGACCATCTTCGAGAACCGCTTCATGCACGTGCTGGAACTGGTGCGCATGGGCGCGGACATCAAGCTGTCCGGCCACACCGCCGTGGTGCGCGGCGTGCAGAAGCTCACCGGCGCGCCGGTCATGGCGTCGGACCTGCGGGCCAGCGCCTCGCTGGTGCTGGCGGGCCTTGCCGCGCAAGGCGAAACCCACGTCCAGCGCATCTACCACCTGGACCGGGGCTACGAACGCATCGAAGAAAAACTGAACGCCGTGGGCGCGCGCATCACGCGCATGCCCGAATAGCCGGACGCCTTCCGGGCGGGCCCGCCACACGGCGCGGCCCGCCTTTTTTGCACCCCAACCCCCGCGCCGCAGGCACCGGCGGCCCGCATGCACCAGCCGTCCCCGCAATCCCTGCCCACTCCGCCGCTGCCCCCGCTGCTGTTCCGGCAGTCCTGCCTGCTGGCGGCGCTGGCCGGGCTGGCCGCGCTTCCCCCGTCAGGTGAGCCCGTGTGGGCCGTGACGGCGGCGGTATTGCTGTGGCTGGGCATGGGCGCGCGGGCGCGGGGCCTGCCCCGCGTGGCGGTGTACGCGCTGTGCTTCGGCGCGGGGCTGGGCGCGGCGTGGCTGCGCCAGCCCGGCCCGCCGCCGCAAACGCCCGCCTGGGCCGACACCGGCCGCCCGGTGCGCTTCAGCGGCACGGTGGCCGAGTGCACCCCCACCACCGACGGGCGCATCCGCCTGCTGCTGCGCGACGTGCGGCCAGACATGCGGCCTGACCTGCGGCCAGACATGCAGCCGGAGGACACGCTGGCGGAAGCCGCGGGCAACGCGCCCGGACAGGAAGCCGCCGCCCTGCCGGGACTGCTGGCCCTGTCGTGGCAAAGCCCGCCCCTGCGGCCCGCGCCGGGCGTCCGCCTGTCCGTCACCGCCGCCGTCTCGCCCATGCGCGGGCTGGCCAATCCCGGCGGCGACGACAGCGCGGCCTTCTGGGCCTCGCGCGACGTGCGCTTCCGGGCCTGGACCACCCACGCCAAGGGCGCGCCCCAGGTGGAGGGCGTACCGTCGGCGGGATGGACGTTCCGCGAAACCCTGCGCACCGCCATGCTGCGGGCCATCGCCCTGCACGGCGGGCCGGGGGACGGTGACGTGGCCGCGCCCGATCCCGAACCGCCCACTCCGGCGGGAACCTTCCTGCCCGCGCTGGTGCTGGGCGACCGCTTCCACCTGGACAGCCGCGACCTGGACCTGGTGGCCCGCGCCTCGCTGATCCACGCCATCGCCCTGTCGGGCATGCACCTGTGCGCGGCGGCGGCCCTAGGAGCCGGGGCCGCCCTGCTGGCCGGGCGCATGGCCCCCGGCGTGTACCTGCGCATTCCGCGCCGCAAGCTGGCCCTGGCCTGCTCGCTGCCGCCCGCGCTGGCCTACGTCTGGCTGGGCGGCGCGCCGCCCTCGCTGGTGCGCGCGGCGCTGATGCTGGTGTTCTGGGCGTGGCTGTACTGGCGCGGCAGGCCGCAGGTGCTGCTGGACGGCCTGCTGTGGGCGGTGTGCGTCATCGTGCTGTTCGACCCCGGCGCGGCGGACGACTTGTCGTTGCAGCTTTCCGCCTGCGCGGTGGCGGGCATCGCCCTGGCCAGGCCGCTGGCCGCCCTGCTGCCCCGGCGGCTGCGCGAGATGGGCGGGCTGGCCAGCCGTGAAGAAGACGGGGGCGGGTCCGCCCGGCACGCCGCGCGCGGGTGGCGCGCCCGTCTGACCGTGTACGCCGCGCGCACCCTGTGGGTGACCCTGTGCATCCAGTTGACCCTGCTGCCCCTTTCCGCGCGGGTGTTCGGCACGTCCAGTCCGTGGTTCGCGCTGAATCTGCTGTTCCTGCCGCTCATCGACGGGGTGGCGCTGCCGCTGGGCCTCGCGGGCATGGCCCTGGCCCCGGCCGCGCCGGACGTGGCCGGGTGGCTGCTGCTGGCGGCCCGCTGGCCGTTCGACCTGCTGCTGGTTTCGCTGCGCTGGCTGGATGGCGCGGGACTGCTGGGCAACCCCCAACTGCTGCGGCCCCACCCGGCGGCCATGCTGGGCCTGTGGGTGCTGCTGGGCGCGGCGGTTCTGCACGTGTCGGGGCGCGCGTCGGACTCCGCATCTGTCGGGACGCGCCGCCGCGCCGCCCTGCTGCTGGCCGCCGGGGCGCTGCTGGTGCTGGGTCCGGTGTGGCCCAGATACGCCGCCGCCACCGATCCGGACGTGCGGCTGGCCGTGCTGGACGTGGGGCAGGGACAGTCCGTGGCGCTGGACTGGGGCGCTGGCCGTATGCTGGTGGACGGCGGGGGCACGGCTTCCCGCTCGTGGGACACGGGCCGCCGCGTGGTGGCCCCGGCGCTGACCGGCAACCGTCCGCCCCGGCTGGAGGCGGTGGTCTGGTCGCACCCGGACCGCGACCATCTGCGCGGCCTCTTGTACGTCATCGACACCTTTGCCGTGCGCCGGGTGGCGGGCAACGGCGACCCCGCACGCGGCGAGGACGGCGCGCGGCTGTCCGCCATCCTGCGCCGCACCGGGCACCGCGAGGAACGCTGGCATGCCGGGCAGCGCATCCCCCTTGCGGACGGACTGGAACTGGAGGTGCTGCACCCGCCCCTGCCCGAGGCCGCCGGGGCCGCCTTCGACGGCAATGACGCCTCGCTGGTGCTGCGGCTGACGGCGCGGGACGACAACGATGCGCATGGCGCGCGGCGCGGCCTGGCGCTGCTGCCCGGCGACGCGGGCGACCCGGCCATCCGCGCGCTGCTGGCGTCCGGAGCCGACCTTTCGGCGGAAGTGCTGGTGTTGCCCCACCACGGCGGCAGGCGCAAGCTGCTGCCGCGCCTGCTGGACGCGGTGCGCCCCGCCGTGGCCCTGGCCAGCGCGGGCTACCGCAACCGCTGGGGCTTTCCCGTGGCGGACACCCGCGCCGCGCTGGCGCAGCGGGGCATCCCCCTGCTGGTGACGGCGGAATCGGGCCAGGTGCTGGCCCGGTGGGACGCGGCCATGACGAACGGCATGGACAGGGCCAACGGCACGGCGGGGGGGACCGCATGGTCCGGCCCCGCCACCGTCACCACGGCCCGCGACGGGGATGGCGACGACGCGGACGGCGGACAATAGCGCGGCGGGTCATCCCCCTGTCACACCGGCTTCTGGCAACCCTCGCAGTACACCGTGGTGCGCCCGGCCACCTTGCCCGTGGCCAGCGCGCGGCCGCAGGCCACGCACGGCTGGCCGCCCCGGCCGTACACCCGGAAGCGGTTCTGGAAGGCCCCGGCGTCACCGTGGGCGTCGCGGTAGTCGCGGATGGAACTGCCGCACTCGGCGATGGATTCGCGCAGCACGTCCACCAGATGGCCGTGCAGTACGCGCAGCCGGTCGGGCGACAGGCCGCCCGCCTGCGCGTCGGGCCTGATGCCTGCCCGGAACAGCGATTCGTCGGCGTAGATGTTGCCGATGCCCGCGATGACCGTCTGGTCCAACAGCAACGCCTTGATGCGCCCCCGCCGCCCCCGGAACAATTCCACGAAATCGGGCGCGGCGAGTTCCAGCGGTTCCGGCCCCAGCGAGCGCCAGAAGTCCCACGTGGACAGGTCCGCGTCGGACAGGGCGCGCACGTAGCCGAACTTGCGCGCATCGTCGAAGAACAGCCGGTTGCCGTCGTCCAGCCCGAACACCACGCGGGTGTGCGCGTTGGGCGCGACCTCCGGCCCGTAGACGAAAAGCCGCCCGGTCATCTTCAGGTGCACGCCCAGCAGGTGCGGTGCGCGGTCGCCGCCCGTGCCGCCCGAACCGTCCGACGGGGCCAGTTCCATCAGCAACAGCTTGCCGCGCCGCCGCACCCCGGCAATGACGCGCCCCGGAACGCACCGGGCGAACGTTGCCGCGTCGCCCTGCACCGTGCCCTCGTTGCGCACCGCAACCGACACGATGCGCCGCCCCGTCAACTGGGGCCGCAAACCGCAGGCAATGGTCTCCACCTCTGGCAACTCAGGCATGGGCAACTCCACGGAACTGACGTGTGATGAACGAAAAATGCCGCATCGGCACACCATAGGCACGCCGACGCGGCCTGTCAGCAGGCCCGCGCGGGATGGGGCGGAATTGACGGAGACGCGGGCGCGAAAACTACCGCTTCAGGCCGGGCACGGTCAGCACCCGTTCGCCATCGGCAGCGCCGGGGCCGCGCACGGTGAAGCGCACGTCCTGCCCGGCGGCCACGGCGGCAGCGCCCGCCTCGTGCAGCACGCGCAGGCTGTCCACCGCGCGGTCGCCCACGCGCAGGATGAGGTCGCCCGGCCGGAACCCGGCGCGCTCGGCCACGGAGCCGGGCTCCACCTGCTCCACGCGCGCGCCGTCCGGCTCCTGCTGCAACAGCAGGCCCAGGCGGGGCCGCGCGGGGCCGCCCGCAGCGGGCATGCCGGGCACGGGGCGGGGCGGTTCCGGCTCGGCCCGGCACACCCAGAAGATGTCGGCCTGCGCCGCGTCGGGCGGGGTGTCCGCAGATTCCGCACCGGGGACGAGGGCAGCATTGGCAGGAACACCAGCGGGCGCGCGCTTGTCGTCGGTAGCCGGAGGCTTGGCATCCACATCCGGCGTGATGCGCCACGGCATGACCAGCAGCACGCGGGCGTCGGGGTCCAGCAGGCGGATGCGCCGGGCGATGCCCCAGCCGTATTCCACATGCCCGCCACCGGCCAGGATGACCACCGGGCCGCCGTGGGCCACGCGCACCCGCACGGCCTCGTGGGCCATGGCCGAATCCCACAGCGACTGCACCAGCAAGAACCGTTCGAGGGCCTCGGCGTCGTTGACGGAAGCCGGGGCTGGAGCCGGATCAGGGGATTGGGATGGCGCGGCGGGGGATGCGTCGGCCGGATCGGCGGGCGTGGCCGGATCAGCGGATGTGGCCGGATCGGCGGATGTGGCCGGACCGGCTGGCGGGGCCGGGCTCGTCTGGCCCGGCTGCCCCTTGTCCTGGGCCGCGCGCCCGGCACGCATGGCCGCGTGTTCGCGAAAGATGGCGGCCAGCGTGGCCCGCTGTTCCGGCGCGGGGTCGATGATGGACGGCGGCAGCCAGGCCCGGTCGGCCTCGGGCACGGCTTCCAGCCCGCCCCGGCTCACCTGCCGCACCACGCGCTGCGGCACGTTCAGGCCGTGCACGGGCAGGCGCGCCCAGTCCGCCACGGCGAACACCGGCTTGTACAGCTCGAAATCGTAGCCCCAGGTCTTCGGCCAGTCGAGGGCGGCGGGCAGGTCGGCCAGCGGGGTGGCCCCCCGCGAAAATCCGTCCAGCGCGGGCTGTCCGTCGCGGGGCACCATTTCCAGGCCGACGGCCGGGCGCGCGCCCTCCGCCAGCAGGGCGGTGACGAACGCCGCCTGCGCCCGGTGGTCGCACGCGCTGGTGTGCGATTCGCCAAGCAGGATGTAATCGTGGCGCAGGGCCTGCCGCGCGGCGTCGGCCGGGTCCACGGCGCGGATTTCCCCGGCCCTGGACACCGTCACCAGCGTGCCGTCGGGCAGGCGGGGCGTGTTCGCCCCCGCCGCGCCACCCGTGCCGCCCGTGCCCCCCGAGCCTGGGGACGGCCGCGCCACGGCGCAGCCGCCCGCAAGCAGCACGGACAGAAGCACGAGCAGGAGCAGCGGCACGCAGGGCAGGAAGGCTCCCGCCCCGCGTCCGCCGGTATTCCGGGTTCCGGCTAGTCCCATACCCGCTTGTCCTCGATGGGACGGATCTGCGGGGGCAGGGTGCCCGGCGCGAGGATCTTCAGTTCCGGGCGCAGCTTGATCTTCTCGCGGAACTGGTGGAGCAGTTCGTCCTCGCGCTTGAAGTTGCTGGCCTCGATGAACAGGGTCATCTCGTCGATGCCGCCGGGGTTGGTGACCTCGATCTGCCAGCGCTTGATTTCCTCGAAGCGCGACATGACCTGTTCCACCTGGTGCGGGTACACGAACATGCCCTTGATGCGCGCCGTGGTGTCCACGCGGCCCACGATGGAGCCCAGGCGCGGGCTGGTGCGGCCGCAGGGGCAGGGCGAACGGTCGATGTACGACAGGTCGCCGGTGGCAAGGCGGATCAGCGGGTAGGTCTTGTTGAAGGCCGTGACCACGATTTCGCCCACCTCGCCGTCCTTCAGCGGAATGCCGGTGTCCGGATGGCAGATTTCCACGTAGCAGCGGTTGGCGATGTGCAGGCCGGTCTTGTGGAAGCATTCGTAGCCGATGCAGCCCACGTCCGCCGTGCCGTAGCCCTGGCGCATGATCAGGTCGAACTTCTTCTCCAGCTGCGCGCGCAGCTTTTCGGAGAACTTTTCGCCGGTGACGAAGCCCACTTCAAGGAACAGGTCCTTGCGCAGGTTCATGCCCTTTTCCTCGGCCTTCTGGGCAAGGTGCAGCAGGTAGCTGGGCGTGCCCACGTAGCCGGACACGCGCAGCTTGGACATGATCTCGAGCTGCGTGGCCGCGTTGCCGGGGCCCGCGGGCACCACGGCGCAGCCAAGGTTGCGCAGGGGTTCCTCGAACATCAGGCCCGCCGGGGCGAGGTGGTAGTTGAAGGTGATCTGGGCCACGTCGCCGGGGCGGAAGCCCACGGAGTAGAAGGCTTCGGTGTAGCCCCAGTAGTCGTCGGCGCGGTCTTCGGGGTCGAAGATGGGGCCGGGGGACAGGAACACGCGCTTCAACTCGCCGAGGTCCTTGGTCAAAAGCCCGCCAAGGCGCGGCCCCATGGACTGGAGGAAGATGAGTTCCTTCTTCTTGAGGATGGGGATGTGCTTGAGGTCCGTGAGGGTCTTGAACTTCTCCACATTGAACTGGGCGCGGTCGAAGCGTTTCTTCACGTCCTCGGAATAGCGGTAGGCGTAGGAAAGCAGGTCTTTCAGCTGGATGAGGTAGTACTGCCTGCGCTCGCTCTCGTCGAGCACCTCGCGGCGGCTGTAGATGCCTTCGGTACGGTCCTTGCGGGTCATGCGGTGGACTCCTTGGTCTCGTGGCGTGCGGTGCGCGCGGGCCCCCGGAACAGGGGCGCGACGCCCGATGGATTTGCAGAATCGGGCCATAGCCCGCGCACCATGGGTTGGCAAGAATATTTTTTTATGATGTTCAATGCCAGCATGATACATGATAATTCACATGTTGATGGAAACTGTGGAAAATCTGGCGGCCGCCACGGGGCGAGGAAAAGTTCACCATTGCCGCAGGTTATCGCAGGTTGATGATGCAGCACCATCCGGCATCTTCCCCGCGAATGTGACCCCGGTCACGGCGGGTGCGGCGGGCCTCGGGTAGCCTGCACTCCTGCCGGTCGCGGCGTTCCGGCCGGTTCCCGTTCTGGCAGTCCCGTTTCCCCATCCCATCACCACACCCTTCTGCCCCGCGACGATACCATGGACTACTTCCGCAAGATGTGCGGCTGCGGCCGCGACGGCTGCCGTCCCGGCATGCTGGGCCTGCTGCCGAAACCCGACGTTTCCGAAACCCTGTGGTCGTTCATCGGCGCGCTGTGCGGCATCGGCGTGGTGGCGTGGCTGTGCGACCGGGTGGCCTCGCCGGGCGACGGCTTCGTGCTCATCGGTTCGTTCGGGGCCTCGGCCGTGCTGGCCTACGGCGCGCCGGGCGCACCCTTTTCGCAGCCGCGCAACCTGCTGGGCGGACACGTGCTGTCCGCGCTGGTGGGGGTGTTCGTGGCCCGCAACCTGGGCGTGGCCGGCGCGCCGGGGGCGGAGGCCATGTCCACCGCCTGGCTGTCCCCGGCCGTGGCCGTGGCCGCCGCCATCGCGCTGATGCACCTCACCGACACCCTGCACCCGCCGGGCGGGGCCACGGCGCTCATCGCCGTCACCGGCAGCCCGCAGATCCAGGCGCTGGGGTACAAGTACGCCGTGGTTCCCGTGGCCGCCGGGGCCGCCGCCCTGCTGGTGGTGGCCCTGCTGGTGAACAACATCCCGCGCGGGCGGCGCTACCCCAGGCACTGGTGGTGACGGCCCGCACGGTTGCCACGGCGGCGCGGACGGACTAGAATCACCCGGCGCGGTGGCGCGTCGCGGCCTGCCTGTTCCGGCTGACCGAATCCGGTCATCCGGCCCCCTTGTCCCCATGGACCGTGCCTGCCCGCCGCCGCAGGAATCCCATGGAACACCCCGCCCGTCTCCCGGAAACCGATTCCCCCGCCCGCGCCCATCCCCTGGCGGGCCGCGTGGCCCTGGTCACCGGCGGCGCGCAGGGCATCGGACGGGGCATCGTGGAACACCTGCTGGCCTGCGGCATGCGCGTGGCCGCCATGGACGCCGACGCCGAAGCGCTGGCGGAACTGGCCGCCGAACTGGCCCCCCAACTGGCCCCCGAGTCACTTGCCGACAACGGCGCGCCATTGCCCGCAGGGCGGAACGCCTCTCCCTCCCCCCATCCCCTGCTGCCCCTGCACGGCAGCGTGGCCGATCAGGCCGACGCGGACCGCTGCGTGGCCGCCACGGTCGCCCGCTTCGGCGGGCTGCACCTGCTGGTGAACAACGCGGGCATCGCCAATCCCCATTCCGGGCAGGTGGACACCATGGACATGGACCGCTGGCAGCGCGTGCTGGACGTGAACCTGACCGGCCCCATGCGCATGGTGCGCGCCGCCGCGCCCCACCTGCGGGCCGCGCGCGGGGTGGTGGTGAACATCGCCTCCACCCGCGCCGTGCAGTCGGAACCGCACACCGAAGCCTACGCCGCGTCCAAGGGAGGGCTTGTGGCCCTGACGCACGCCCTGGCCGTGAGCCTTGGCCCCGAGGTGCGGGTGAACTGCATCTCGCCGGGCTGGATAGAGGTGCGCCACCTGCGCAAGGCGGCGCAACGCGAAACGCCGGTGCATTCGGATGCCGACCGCGCCCAGCATCCCGTGGGCCGCGTGGGCGTGGTGCGCGACGTGGCCGCGCTGGTAGCCTTCCTGGCCGGGGACGACGCCGGGTTCGTCACCGGGCAGAACTGGCTGGTGGACGGCGGCATGACCCGCCGGATGATCTACGAGGAGTGACGCCGGATGTACGTCGGCCTGCATACCGCAAGCCTGCCGCAGGTGCTGGCGGAGGCCCGCCAGCGCATCGTGCTGCATATGGCCCTGTACGCGGAATTCGGGCGCATGCCCGCCCTGGCCGAGGCCTTGCACGCCGCCCTGGCCCAGCCCGCCTTCCGGCGGTTGCAGGTAATCACCGTGCCGCTCACCTCGCGCCGGGGCTGGGTGGACGAATTCCTGCACGCCCTGCGCCCGGACCTGACGGCGGCGCAGATGGAGCACGAGTTCGCCGCCTCGCGCGACTTCATCGTGCGGCTGGCCGCCCGCCACGAAGGGCTGGTAGAGGTGTACGAAACCCACGCCCTGCCCTGCGCGCCGTGCGTCATCGTGGATGACCGCATCCTGTTCGGCCATTACGCGCACAGCCCCGTGCCCATGGAGCAGGGCTTCTGGTTCAGCGTGGCCGCGCCCATGGACGACCTGTTCAAATGGGCCGAGACGGGCCTGCTGCCCCGCGACGCGACACCCAGGCACCGAGCGGCCTTCCGCTTCGTGTGCGACTGCCGCAACGCCATGCGCCAGGCCAAGCGCATGCTGCTGTAGGCCTTCGCGCCTGCCCGTCCCGCCGGAACAGGGGATTTTACGTCCCCCGCTCCCGCCCGGCGGAAAAATCACCCCCGCGCCAAAAAGTGCTTGCCAAGCCCACCCATTTTGCCTATTCAGGTTCTCCGCGACGCCGAGGTAGCTCAGTTGGTAGAGCAGGGGACTGAAAATCCCCGTGTCGGGAGTTCAATTCTCTCCCTCGGCACCACGTAAAAAACAAAGGGTTGGAACGAAAGTTCCAGCCCTTTTTCGCGTTTTGCCGGCCTGGGTAAAACCGATACGCGGCCTTTCCGTACACCACCTGTTGACAGACGGACAAATTAAGGACATTTGTCGGACAGGCGAGAGACATCTGAAGGACATTTCCCCCGAGCCCGAAAGCCCTTTCGCCCACTACAGCCCGGATATGAAGGCATAACCACGCTCCGCCCCAAAAACCGACCCGGCAGGTGAAGGACATGGCCAGCAAAGGGGAACAGGCACGCAACGAAATACTCCGGTTCCTCAGGGCCACCCAAGGTGAGGTCCGCTTCGCGGACATCGCGGAACGGCTGCGCGGCAGGGTCACGGAAAAGACCGTCCAGCGCCGGCTTGGCGACCTGGTTGCCCAGGGGCTTGTCATGCGCACGGGTGAACCCAGGCGGTACGCCTACTCGGCTCCCGTACCAGAAGTGTCTTCCGCGTCACCGGACCAGTTCCGGACCGCCGCGATCGACGACGTCGTTCCCCTCTCCGACGCCGCGCACGCCATTCTTGCGCATCTTCGGCTGCCAGGCGAACAGCGGACACCCGTCGGGTACCGGCGGGACTTTCTTGACGCCTACGTTCCCAACGAAACGCCGTACCTGCCGGAAGCAATCCGCAAGCACCTGAACGCCATCGGGACGATACCCGACGAGTCGGGGGAGACTTTCGGCAACACCGTGCTCGCCGACATCCACCAGCGGCTGCTGATCGATCTCTCATGGGCTTCTTCGCGCCTTGAAGGGAACACCTACTCCCTCCTCGACACGCAACGGCTTCTGGAACTCGACGAAATGGCAGAGGGCAAGGATGCGGTCGAGGCCACGATGATCCTCAACCACCGCGACGCAATCCGGTTCCTGATCGAAAACCGGACGCGCCTCGCCATTGACCGCCACACCCTGCTGAACCTGCACGCCACCCTCTCGCGCGACCTCATGCCCGACCCGGCGGACGAAGGCAGGATGCGGCGAAAGCTGGTCCAGATCGGGCAGAGCGTGTATGTCCCCCCCTCCTTTCCCCAGGTTATCGAAGAGGTCTTCCGGCAGATCGTGGAAAAGGCCAGGGCCATCGACGACCCCATCGAGCAGTCCTTCTTCCTGCTGGTCCACTTGCCCTATCTGCAACCGTTTACCGACGTGAACAAGCGCACCTCGCGACTGGCCGCGAATATCCCGCTCATGAAGGCGGGCATCGCGCCGCTTTCCTTTCTAGACGTGCCGGAACGGCTCTACATCCGGGGTGTGCTCGGCGTGTACGAACTGACCGCCATCGACCTGCTGCGCGACGTCTTCGTCTGGACCTACGAGCGATCCTGCGCCCACTACGTGGCCCGCCGCCAGGAACTGCGCGTGACGAACCGCAAACGGCTCGCCTACCGCGACGCGTTGACCAGGGCCACAAGGGATGTAGTCCAACGGAAAACCTCCACCGACGAGGCAACGATCCTGGCCCTGGCCGGACGCGACATCCCCGAAAACGATGTCGCCGACTTCGTTCGGTTTATCCGGGAAAATCTGGCCCGGCTGCGCGAGGAAACCATCGCGAGATACGGCATCGGCCTTGCCGAGTACCACGCCTGGAAAAGCTCGCAGCCCCCCCGGCGATAAAGAGACCTCACCCCTTTGCCCCCCCGCCGCGCGCCATGGGGGTGCGCCATGGCGACGCCCCCGGCCATGTCTGGACCGAGGCCGTGCCCCCTCTCCCCACGCATGCAATAAAAATCCACCGGCATAGCCGGTGGTATTTCATATGCGCCTGTAAGGCTCTGTTACCAGCAGCGCCCTAGCAGGCGCATATTTTTAGATCTGGCAT